>JABFFZ010000158.1 GCA_013112725.1 Chloroflexota bacterium | reverse complement strand
GGAATTAGGAAGGATGAATTAGGAATTAGGAATTTCATGGTTCTTGGCGACCCCCGTTCATAGAGAGTTCTTCTTTCAGGTGGTTGTTCCAGCGGATAACAATTTCGGCCCCCTGGCCCGGCTGGCTGGCAACCGTTAGTTCGGCGCCAATGGTTTTAGCCCGCTCGTGCATCATGCTGAGACCATAATGCCCCGCCGGTACGTGGGTGGGGTCAAAGCCACGGCCGTTATCGCCGATATGTAACTCGGCCGCGTTCGTGTCATAGCGCAGGTCTATTTCCACCCGGTCAGCCCAGGCATGTTTGGCGATATTGTTTAGCGCTTCCTGACAAACACGATAGAAGGCCACCTGCACATCGGTGGGTAATGAGCCTTTTCCCATCAGGTTCACCTCAACCGGGATATTGGTGCGACCGGTGAGGGCGTCGCCCAACTGCCGCAGCAAATCGCCCAGGTCACTATCGGTTAAGACCAATGGGTGCAGTTCCGCCAAAAGGCCGCGCATCTCGGCCATGGCGCCGCGGGTCAACCGGCGCAGGTCTTCCAGGGACTGCTGCGCCTCTTCTGGGTCTCGCGCCCACAGGCGGGGCAGCACTTCGGCGATCAGGCTGGCGGAAAAGAGGGATTGGTTGACGGCGTCGTGCAGATTTTGCGCCAGCCGCTGGCGTTCTTGCAAGGTGGCCTGGCTGGCCTGCTCTCGAATACGGGCGGCCATCTGCTGTGCCAATTGCTGCTCGTTTTGCACCCGTGCGCTGACATCGCGGATGACGCTCAAGAGGCACGGCCGTTGTTGATAGATAAAAGCTACTCCCCGCACTTCCACATGGAAGGGGGTGCCATCCCGGCGCAGATGAACGGCCTCCGCCTGGAATATACCACCTGATTGGGCTGTCTGGATATAGCCGGGGAACAGGCGCTGGCTGTCTGGGTGTGTAAAGGTAGTGGGGTGCAGGCCGATGAATTTCTGATGGCCGTAACCATGCATGGCGGCGGCGGCGGGATTGGCTTCCAGGACCAGGCCGGTTTCCATATCGTTAAGAATCAGCCCATCGCTCATCGCTTCAA
>JABFFZ010000157.1 GCA_013112725.1 Chloroflexota bacterium | reverse complement strand
TGGTTCACATGCACACCATGGACTGTGGCCGCTTCATTTAATGTTTTGTCTTCGCGCAGCAATTCGAGGACAACTTTGGCTTTGAAAGTGGGTGAATACTGTTTTCTCATGGCTTCAAGTCTACCTTGAAGCCGCTCGTTTTTCTGTTCGATTTTTACTAGGCCATTATACTTGTGGTTAAGATAAGAATAGTGTACAAAGTAGAGGAGTGACTATCGTGTCAGAGCAAAGGATTCCAGAATTTTATCAGCCTGTTCTTGAACATTTTCGGGGATCGCAATAGACTCATAATCAGAACGATTGCTTTCCAGGCTAATTGCAAAAATAAGATCACCAACACTGATCTCCCCTGCATTATTATAAAGAACAGCCTTATCCTTACCCTGATAAACCAGGGCATTTTTGATCAACTCTTGCCCTAGAAAAGTGACCATACCCCTCTCCACCAAATCGCCAGCAGGAACACCTGTGCGCACTATCGTTACGTCTTCGGCCGGTTGCTTGACCCAAATCCTTAAAGCAATGGCCGAGCCTTGGTGAGTAATAGATACTCTATTTGGCAATTCAACAGGCATCCAACCAGGGGGATAGGTAAATGAAAAGCCATACGCGCCATTTTCATATCTGAGCCATTCCTCCTCAATGACAGCAACTGTACCGGTTGGTACTACTGTTATGTGACCCAGTTCCGGTGTAACAGTTGTTTTTTCTAGAGGGGTGGAGATAACAGGCGCCAATGTATCAAACACTTCAGGTGTTGTTACCGATCGTGGTGTTGTTGACGGTAACAAAACCATTGTATTGGGTGAATCAGTATTATTATCTGGTTTGGTTTCTTGACAACCTGCGCTTAAAACAATGACTATACCTTGAAAGGGCATAAACTGACATTCTGATCTGAAACCCACTTGGCAGCAAACAAGAGAAAACTATACTCCGCGGTTTTTATTGAGGAGTTAGAGAAGGACATGATCAAGCTGAGTTTCACACCGGAAATCATAAACCAATTACATCACGAACGTATCCATCACTCTCACCCCCGTGTGCGCCAACGGATGGAGACAGTTTATCTGAGAGCGCTGGGTATTT
>JABFFZ010000156.1 GCA_013112725.1 Chloroflexota bacterium | reverse complement strand
TGGGCGACGACCTCCCATACCAGCGGAATTGCCCGACCCCGGTAAATGACGCAGAGGCGCATGATACAATACTGATCCCATAGCATAGAGGTATCCCATGCGAGATACAGAATGTTCGTTCCCCATTGGTAATGCAAATCTTTTTCTGTAAAAGTATCCATCAAGAATTGCTTGGTAAGTTTCACGGCTGATGGATATGTGGACAACTTTCCGTAAACTCCAAGTTGCCCACATATCCACAGCCTCTACGACGGCGACGGCCGGTCTCTGCAGAACCTTTACAATCCCTCATCGGCGCCGATGTAAGTGCGACCGGTGACCCATTCCTCACTGATTTCCATGACAACGGCCGTGACCAGTCGCAGGCAGGAGGCTTCGTTGGGAAAGATAGCGGCAATACGCGAACGACGGCGAATCTCGCGGTTTAACCGTTCCAGGCCATTGGTGGTGCGCAGCAGACGCTGTTGTGGAGCGGGGAAAGCAAAGACGGTGAAACCTTCGGACAGATTTTCTTCCATCCAGGTGGTCAGGCGGGAAGCTGCTTTGGCGTACTTTTGCACCGTTTTGCTCAGCAGCGCCTCGGCCTCCTGACGGTTAGCGACGTTGAAAATGGCGCGTATATCGGCGGCCACCTCCCCCTTCATGCTCTGCCGGGGAACGTAAGCCTGGGCATTTTGCTGGAGGTGGAATTGACAACGTTGCCAGGAGACACCGCCAAAGACCGCCTGACGCGCTTGCTTGAGACCAGCATGAGCATCGCTGACAATCAATTTGACCCCCCGCAAGCCACGGGTCACCAGGCTTTGTAAGAAGGCTCGCCAATGTACTTCCTGTTCACTCAAGGCCACGGAAATGCCCAGAACCTCTCGCTGGCCAGCCTCGTTCACGCCCACAGCAATCAGAACAGCGGCATCGCGCACCTGCCCCTCCTGGCGCACTCTTTCGTAGCGGGCATCCAGGTAGAGGTAACGATAAACGCCTAACGGCCGTTCACGCCAGGCTTGCAGTTGTTCATCCAGCATAGCTGTTGCCTGACTAACTTGTGTCGAGGAAACCTCAAAACCGCACAACTTCTCGGTAATGGCGGCCACTTTGCGCGTGGAGACCCCTTGAATATACATTTCCGCCAACGCCAACTTCAAGGCCCGTTCGCTGCGCAGCCCCTTTTCCAACGATTGGGGATGGGTGTGTAAACGATATTTTGACGGTAGCCCCACGGGTGGATAATGGTAAAAGAAACCAATCCTAAACCAGCAACCACAAGGAGGCTACCAAATGAACATAGTAACGCAAGACGATACAGATACCA
>JABFFZ010000155.1 GCA_013112725.1 Chloroflexota bacterium | reverse complement strand
GATAGACTTGGTGATTATCACCCATGGGTACACTCCTTTGGTTTGTCCTGAATCAAGAAGTGTACCCTTGCTTTTTCTATTTGGTCACATTTCAAATCGTTCCCTTAAAAGTGTACGGTAGTGAAATGTCTACTCGTAGTTCCAAATCAAAGCCAGAAGGGTTCCGTGGATTCGGAGCCCAAGTGGCATAATGATTTATCTCACCAGTTGTTCCGTCTCGGCGAAAAGTCGTATGTGGTCCTGTGGCATTGGGATCTGGTTGAAGTCTACGAGAATTTCCAGTATAGGAGCTTATGGCGGGTGGGCATTGATTATGAACCAACCATTGCTCATCACCCACAAAATAAGTGTGTGCAGTTCTAACAGTAAAATTGTACATCGTCTGCGGGATAGCGGTAAAGGTGATGGCTTCCACTGTGCCTGTGTTCCAGGCGGCATTACGGATTTCGTCGCCAGGTTGCAGGTTGGCGGCTTGTTCCCATTCCCCGTCAGCGGTGAGGAAGGGGTGGTTGGGTGTGGTCACAATCGTCTCCCCGTCAATCGTCAGGAAGACAATCACCGGGTCTTCGTGCGACCAGATAGCGATTACCGGGTAGTAACCAATCTCCTCTGCTTCCTCGTTGTAGGCCAGCACCGGCGTTGACAAGGTAACTTCACTGATCGGTACCAGCCCATCCTCTGTCATCACCAACGTATCGGCGCTGAAACTACAGTCGTATTGCGCCATGACGACCCTGGAAGGAAGAACGGTCGAAGAGGAATTACCCGAATAAATGCTCCTGGGTGCCAGCGGTTGCCCAAATGGGGCTGCTCCCATGCTGTTAGCCCCATATGCCATAGCTGTCATGGCTGCTCCCTCCGCCAGGAAGTCCAGCGTGTTATAGCTGTTCAAGGCAGCGCCTGCATTTCCACCATGCGCAGCGACGATGCCATTAGTGTCTTGAGCTGATATTTCCCAGAGTGTTTCACTCAGCGTTGATCCCTGATAGGGTTCAATGCCGACATTTGAACCGGTAGAAGCTTTCATTATTTTGTCAGTCTGAACATACCCCACCAGGATTTTGGCCATTAACGTGGCATATGCGGCGTCGCCAACGACACCAAGACCGCCGCCAGCTACCACACACTCGCCTGGCCGTTTACAATGGCCCGTCGGGTCGGAAAAATTGAGGGGCCGATTTTCTACATAGGCGTAGCGGTTATAGGATTGGGGGTTGGCGGGGTTGGGGATGATGGTGTCGGCGCTGGCGAATCTGCCCAGGCCGGACCACTTATATTAACCAACAATTCGTGAACTCGCGGGTGGGCGACGGCCTCCTAAGAGTAGAATGGTTCGTGTCAGCTAACCAAATCTACTCACTAGGAGGTTCGTTATGTTCAAC
>JABFFZ010000154.1 GCA_013112725.1 Chloroflexota bacterium | reverse complement strand
CTTTATCAAACATATTTGATAAACAGATAGGTGGGTTATGGGATTTGCGGATAGATTGCGGCTGTTGAGGGAAAGTTTGGGGTTGAAGAAGGCGGAAATGGGACGGTTGGCTGGTGTGGCAAGCCAGTTGCAGCCGCCCGTTCTCCTTCAAATAAATCGTTTTCATAAGAGAGCTGTTGGATCGTTCTTTGAGACAGTGGTTAGGTTTGTAAACCCACATCTTTTGCTTGCTACCAGAGCGTTTACGGTCGTTTGGCGCCGGGCTGTTAGTGTAGCATTGCCTACAGTAAACCTCTACGGCCGTACACAGCCATTGTGGCGCGAAAGGAGAAAGGGAGAGTACGGCCGTACTCCCCCTCATGGTATAATTCCGCCATGAGCGTCCACAATCCCCACGACCGTTTCTTCCGCGAGAGCTTCAGCTGGCCGGAAATCGTGCGCAACTATTGGTAAACGCACCTGATCGCCGACCTGTTGGCGCTGCTCGACCTGGACACCCTTATCCTGCAAGATGGTTCATTCATTGACGAGACCTTGCGTGAGCAGCAGTCAGACTTGCTCTACCAGACCCGGTTGCCGGGTGACGGCCGTGCCCTCTACCTCTACTTCCTCTTTGAACACAAGAGCCAGCCGGAACTGCTGATTGCCCTGCAACTGCTGGGCTATCTGCTGGCAATCTGGCAAGAGCAGGTGAAGCAGAAACAGCCCTTAGCGCCCATCATCCCCCTGGTGGTGTATCATGGTGAAAAGGTGTGGCATGTGCCCACTGACTTTTTCAGCCTGTTGGGCGCGCCGGAGGGGTTACGGCCGTATTTGCTGGACTTCCACTACCAACTCAGTGACTTTTCCCACCTGTCGGCCGAAGAGATCAAGGGCAAAATCTGGCTGCGGGTTTGCCTGAGCGTCTTGCGCGCCATTTTCCACCCTGGGTTACGCCATGAGTTGCGGCCGCTCATTGAACTGGCCTTTGAGCTGCATGAGAAAGACAACAATTCTCAATTTACCAAGAGCCAGCGGTAAGTGTTCAGTCCCTCAAGAGACCTGACAGGTTTTTGGCCTGCAAAGTTTCAAGTTGAACTGGCAAAAAACCTGTCAGGTCTGAACGGTTACGAGCCAGCGATTAAAATCGCGCCTACAGAGAGCAAAACCCACCCTTCAACAGGTTCAGGGCAGGCTCTGCGTGGGCTAGTCACCAGTCGGCGCAGGCCGACTTTGCCTTTTGTAGGTGCAGATTTATCTGCCGCCGCAAGCCATATTTCGAATTGCTGATGAGAAAGAGACAGGCGTTGAATACCTCCGGACAATTATGTATTATCTGGCCAGGGCTACCGGGCGGGTGAGCCGTGCAGAACTGGAACAGGCATTGTTGGCGCAGGGTGCGCCAGGAGAGAAACTGATGGCAACGATTGCCGACGAATACATTCAGATAGGATATGAAAAAGGGGCTTAAACGGGGGCTGGAACAAGGGCTGGAACAAGGACTGGAACAAGGTCGCCAGGAGGCAACACGCCACATTGCCCGCCAGCTATTAAAATTGCATGGGTGTGTAATCCATATTTAGCGATTACGCTACCAGAGGCAAAGAATCATATTCTCTGGCAGAGTTGATATAGAAAGGCACAGTGGCCCAGGACGCAACATTAGAAACTGTGTCTTTGTGGCTTT
>JABFFZ010000153.1 GCA_013112725.1 Chloroflexota bacterium | reverse complement strand
ATCATGTTATTAACAGTACCTTGAGCTACAGTAAGGTCATAAGCCAAAGATACGCCAACAAGAGCAACTGCTGCAGCCGGCGCTTCAACAGCGCTTGCAGCCGCGGGAAGAGCATACCCACCTATTCCAACAGAGGCTGTAGTAAAGCCAACATTAGTAACTGTTTCAAGGTTTGCTTCTGCTGAAGTGATTTGGCCTACTTGCTGACGTTCACGTATTTCATATTGATTTATTGTTCCCGAAATTATTGGAAGCCCATATGAACCTGCCGCAGACACTCTGGCCACTTGGGCGGGGACCCTTACAAATGATCCTTGAGGTAAAATATTAATTTCATTTAACGGCCCTTGAGAAATGGGGGCAAGTACTCTTACTTGTTTAACTACTGTTGCCTGGCTTGCTATGCTTGCAGGCCAAGCAGTTAACTCACCTGTTAATGCATTCCATCTCTGCCATTTTTCTACACGGTCTAAATCATCATCACCGCTGCTACCACCTTCAGTAAAGGGAGTCTCTATATGCCCTGTGGGATCAGTGAAGTTGAGGGCGCGGTTGAGTACGTAGCTGTAGCGGTTATAGCTTTGGGGGTTGGCGGGGTTGGGAATTATGCTATCCGCGCTGGCAAATCTGCCCAGGCCGGGCAAATACCAGCGGGCCTGCATGTAAACAAGGCCAATGTCATCCGGGGCGTTGCCCAGGTTGTTGTGCAGGTGGCCGGTGAAGCCGCGGTCGGTTAACCCGGCCGTCGGTTCGGTGCGCCAGTTGCCGAAGGGGTAGTAGCGGGCATCGCTGCCAGCCACCACCGCGCCGCCGGTGGTAGTGACCAGGCTGGTGCTGCCTAAATGGTCGGTGTGCAGGTAGTAGAGGGTGTTGCTGCCGCTCACCACCTGTACGCGCAGGGCCACCGCCTGCCCGGCGATGCTGTAGGTGATGCGCCGGGTAATGGTGCTGCCGTTGACTTCCTCTTCGTAGCCGGGGAAGGGGAAGTAGCTGGTTTTGCCGCCTGGTCTTACCGTCTTCACCCGGATTCCGGCCGCATCGTAGGCAAAGGTGGTGGTATTGCCGTTGTTACTCACGCTCACCAGTTCATTTTCCACGTTGAAGGTGTGGGTGTTGTCATCGGCCGTATCGCGGGAATTCATAAAACCGTCATACCGGGGAAACCGCCAAAAGCCGTGCCGAAATGCACGGCAAACAGGCTGGTGACCGGCAAACACACGTGGCACGGTGTGGAACACCAGCCACACCAAACCCGGAAGACCACGCCCCAGCAGAAAGGTGGAACCGACAGTGCAAGCGAAATGAGAGGGCAAGCAGAGCCAGAATGTTAAAGAACAATGACAAACACACATGGAATCGCTTTATGACAAGCATCTCCGCCGGTGGCTGCTGCCTGCTCACTCTTTCTTCTGTTTTGGCGACTTGACAAAGCTTGTCCCCAGCATAGGTGTGAGTGTAACCGTTAGAAGTATTGCGGAAGGTCATAAAGCCGCCACACCGGGAAAACCGCTAAAGGCAGGCACATGTGGTACGGTGTGAGGAACGGCTGCACCAGCCGGGAAGACTTTGTCCCAACAGAGGACAATTTAATGTGATTTGTACTTACCTTCTATTTTCCTTGCCTCATCTTCAAGCCGATCTGCTTCATCATCCCAATCCGGGCCAAAATAACGAATCCAAAATGCGGCC
>JABFFZ010000152.1 GCA_013112725.1 Chloroflexota bacterium | reverse complement strand
CTCTGGATGGGATGAGCGGGGAATTCCACGTTTAACGGCCGTGCCCATTGCACCGGCCGGCCCAACAACCAGGCAGCAAACACCGACCCAAAGTCGGTGATCAGCATTTTGAGGGGGTTGTCTGTCTGGCTCATGGGGGCAGAGTGTAACAGAAAACGGGAAGCGTGGGGAACGATTCCCCCCGCTGTGATGGGGTGCGGTGAGGGGGTGACGGCCGTACCCCCACCACACCCCACCACAAAAAAGAACGGCCGTCATTGCCGACGGCCGTGCCCCACATTCACCTCCTACGCCAGGCAGAAACCGGCCGACGGCCGTACCCCCACCACAAAAAAACACGGCCGTCATTGCTGACGGCCGTACTGCCAAATTTGTTTCCCACTACAATTCGCTGTTGCCCCTGCCCCATCCTATCGTCATCGCCGTGCCATACCTGGGCAACTCAGGGGAAATCGCGGTAAATCTCGCGTCGGTGTAAAACACGTTGAAACTCCACCATTTTATTGGCGGTGTCAATGTGTACCCCGATTCTGTAGTCACCAACACGAATTTTATAAAAGGTCTTGTAGCCGACTAATTTTTGCGTCTTGCCTGCCAAAAATGGGTCTTGTTGGATGGCCTCGCCAAAAGCAATCGCTTCTACGCGCTCCCGAACTGGCACAGGTAAACGAGCCATTTCTTTGAGAAATGTGCGTGTGTATTGAATGTGCCAGGTCATGGTTCGGAGTCAGTCAGGTATGCCTGGTATTCCTGCCAGGCGGTTTCCCGCACAAACTTTTCATCACCTGCCACCGCCAACATCAACTGGCCGAAACGCTCATCCTCAGCCAGTTCTTCCAGAAGATAACGCAGGCTGTCCCAGGTTTGCAGGTCTAACAACACGGCCGTTTGTTGCCCTTGCTGATCCACCACAAACTGCACTGCCGCCAAAATTGCGTTTACACTCATTTGTCACCTCACACCAGAAAATGATGACGTCATTATAACAGAAAGTGAACACGGCCGTACCCACCGTGAGTGGGTGTACGGCCGTACCCCCACCACAAAAAAACACGGCCGTCAGCAATGACGGCCGTGCTCCCACATTCACTCTCTACGCCAATGCGCTGTTGCCCTCCATCCGTTTATCCGCTTCCCCATCCGTTGCCCTGCCAGGAAATGATGCCGAACGAAAAGCAGGGCTACGGCCGTTGGCAAACAGACTGGTGACCGGCAAACACACGTGGCGCGGTGTGGAACACCGGCCACACCAAACCCGCAAGACTTCACCGCAGCAAGGCGGTACGGTTGGAAAATCGGCCCCAGCCGTTCAAGAAGACCGCGCCGGAGCAGGAGCCGCCACCTATTTTAACCAGGCCCAAGCCCGCGGCCTGGCGGAGAATCAGGCGTATCGTTGTCTGGCCAATCGCTGGCCGGCCGTCATTTGGACGCTCTGGCAAAGAAAGCAGCTGTATGACGAAACCTACCATCTGCAACAGATTCGCCAGCATCGTCGCCCGTGAGATATAGAGACGGGTTCTTTTTTCTGTTAATGTGCAGTTGATTGTGTAGTAAACAACGGTGCAATTGGTCTCTACCCTTATCCGTTATTATATGTCTACCGGATTCGCTTTATGTCAAGCCACTCCGCAGTTGCCTGCTGCCTGTCCCCACTTTTTGGGACTCGACAAAGCTTGTCCACAGCAGGGACCATCTCTCAACAGGGAGTCCTAGTCGGTCGTCCAAACCAAATCCAACACAGGACCATCTATTCCAGCAACTCGCAAGGTGGGGTTCCCCCATTTTAGTGGACACAGATAGTAGTCATACCGCCAATACCTGTTGCTGATAGCTGGCTTCATAGGCTTGCGGGCTGACATATCCTAAGGCAGGGTGTCGTCGTTGACGATTATAGA
>JABFFZ010000151.1 GCA_013112725.1 Chloroflexota bacterium | reverse complement strand
AGCCGACTTGCGTATACCATGGCTCTGTTCAACATCTTGGTGCAATGGGATGGCATTCAGGTTGATGAAGATGGTTGTGTGCATTTTTCCATCGCCGAGTTCAGCCTATGAACTAGCACCAAAGGTTCATATAAAAGTGACTACATTTCCAGCGCGTCGTAACCCGGTCCCTCGGTAAAGAAATCGTAATTAGGCTGGATATCTTCCGTCAGGTCCAGAATTTCGCCGCCCTGAAGTTGTTTGGCGTTCAACAACTTGACAGTGTTCCCGTCAATTTCCCCCTCGAATGGTTGGCCGTCTGGTAATAGTTTCTTCAAACCATTGATCCAGACGCCCGGTGGGGCCTCATAGGCATAAGGCACCTCTTCTTCGGGGAAAATCGCCTCATAGGGACATTCGGGTACGCAGGCGCCGCAGTCAATGCAGGTATCGGGGTCAATGTACAACCAGGGCCATTCAGCTTCCGGCTGGCCCAATACCATGCACTCCACCGGGCACACCTCCACACAAGCCGTATCACGCAAACAGAGCCGGGTAATAATATGGGTCATAGGCATTCTCCTTAGTCATGGGGGAACGGTGCAGAAACGGCCGTTCCGTTCACGCCAGTCATATGATGTAAACACAGCGTAGCAGGTTGTCTGGCAACCGGCTTTGATTTGGATCAAGTCCGGTTACAGTTGGGCTTGCTGGCGCAGGATGTCTGGTTGAGTAATGATGATGCGATGCCGGTCAAAGCGGATGGCGCCAGCTTTTTCCAGGACTCGCAGCGAGCGGCTGATAGATTCTGGGGTGGTGGCCAGGTGATTGGCGATAAGAGCGCGAGTAATGGCCGGGTGCGCCAGGGCCGGGTTTTCCACCTGTTCCAGTAAAAAACGGGCCAGACGGGCCGTCACCGGGCGCAGCGCCAGGTCTTCTACTCGGCCAATCAGATCCCGAACCCGCCCCACCACCCCCTGCAAGACAGCCAAGGCGAGCTGGTGATCTGCCTGGAGTGCAGCGGTGAGCACGGATGTGGGAATAACCCAAGCCGATACAGCGGTAACGGCCGTGGCGCTGGCGGCATTGGGCGCATCGTCAAGAGCGGCTAAATCATTAAATGTGTCACCCGGGCCAAAGAAGCGCAGGATGTATTCCTGGCCATCGGGGGAGAGTTTATAAGCTTTGACACGGCCGTTTTCTACAATCCATAATCCCGCAGACGGCTCGCCCTCCCCCAATATCATCTCATTCGCGGCGAATGTGCGGTGTACTGCCTGCTGTGCTAATTCGCTTAGAGCCGGTTCTGCTACATGGGCAAAATAAGGCATTTGTTGCAGCATAGCGTGTACGGAAAAGTTATTCATCGAGGCTGCTCCTTATTTCGTTGGCCTTTATGCAAAACTCTAGCAGCCTGTCGGAAAAATACTTTCTGATAGCCAAATGACAGATATATCACGATTTCAAAGAATCCAAACAAGTGGTTTACGGTTCATAAACAACCACAAAATCATCAATTTGACACCGAAATCATCTTTGTTCGGAGGGTCTCACTTTTCCGACAAACTGCTACATTATCGGATTGTTATGTTTAGTTAACGCTTCTTAAAAATTCCTATTTTGTATTGGACACTGGCGTTTTTACCCGTCACCAGTGTAGCACGATTTGCCAAATCGCGTTACAGCGCCAGAGGTCGGCGCAATTTTCGCTAGACTCTAGTTTCGTAGTCTTAACAATGGGGGTAACTATAATCTGTGCTTGGCGTGCGTCAAGCTGTACAGTGGATTGCCCAACCAGGTGGGTTTTTAGATGATGAACCCGGCGTCGTGGTTATCTGGCGCGGCTGGCAGAGATTGCGAGATTTAGCGAATAAATAGGTCATTATGACTTCATACGAACAGCCAACCCGAAACCTGGCAATTTACGAAACCTGGTGGTTTACGGCCGTTCATGTAGTAGGCGTGATTGTGGAATAAGGGGTGCTACAACCGGCGCAGCGCCGCAAGATCGCGCTTAATCGTTGGTTGGCTGCTGTCCAGCGCCGCCGCCAGATCGGCGATGGTGGGCCGGGCGCCCTGCGCTTCCGCTTCGGCCAACAGGCGGGCAAGCTGCCGCTGTCGCCGCGCCACCTTATCTGCCACGTAAGCGTCGGCCGGTTCCCAGGGCGTCCATTCGATCTCGATGCACTGGTCGGCGGCAGTGCGGCCCGGCACAGCAGAGTCCAGGCGGGGCAGGCAAACGCGGGCGCGTTGGGGCTGCGC
>JABFFZ010000150.1 GCA_013112725.1 Chloroflexota bacterium | reverse complement strand
ACACAAGGCGTCCACTTGCTGGCCGCCTATCTACCCGAAGAAGGGGTGGTTTTGATGCAGATGGTGGTGGAGAACAAAGAAAACGAGATTACGGCGGCGCCGAAGTTGCTCGCGGTACTGGACTTAAAGGGTCGGGTGGTGTGTGGCGATGCCATGTTCACGCAACGGACGCTCTCTGTGCAGATACTGGCCCAAGGTGGGGATTACATTTGGTTTGTCAAGGACAATCAGCCCACCTTGAAAGCTGATGTCGCCCAATTCTTTGAACCGCCCCGCAACGTTCCTGGTTGGCAAGCGCCAGCCATGCCCCAGGATCACGCCACGACTACGCAAGCCGGGCATGGCCGCATTGAGAAACGAGAGCTGACCCTCATTCCTGACGAAACAGGCTATCTCGATTGGCCCGGTCTGGCGCAAGTGTTCAAATTGGAACGAACGGTAACACAGCAGACGACCCAAAAGAAGACACAAGAAACGGTTTATGGCATCACCAGCCTGACGCCAGGCAGAGTATCAGCCGCGCAATTGCTACAGTGGACACAACAATACTGGGGCATTGAGAATGGCTTGCATTATCGCCGCGATGTGACTCTGGCCGAAGATGCGACTCGTATTACAGACAATAGAAGAGCCGAAACAATGGCTATTTTGAATAATTTCATCATTGGGTTAACGAGCAAATTGGGTTTTCGCAATCTGGCGGTTGCTCAACGCGCTTTCGATGCCAGGCTAACTTTGGCTTTAGCTGCAATTACCTGACTTTGGAATTGCCCTGCGGTTTCAGGTAGCGAATCAGGTGCTGCTGTGGGGCTAGTATTGGTTTGTGTTGCCTCTACTTCTTGTGTTGCACTGGCATGTACAGTACTAATCGGCGTACCCGTTATCGCTACTGGTTCTTGACCAGGGATGCAACCGGTACCTCCCAAAATTGACGCGAGCAAAAACCAGGTGTATGGGCATAATTTGAGAAAACGAAAATTCGACATTTTTAGGCCTCTTAGCTTACTGATTATGCGCTACAGCTAGAGCTATCCATCCCTGCATTCTGTGATCCATCCAGTTGTAACGTGCGGCACCGTATTCATTAGACGCAAAACTCTTGGCTGCCCAATTTGCACCCATGTCGGCGAAATCTTCTCCTACTCCATAATCATCCCAACTATTTACATATGGTGTTCGATCACCCTTAAAATCTCCTCCTGGTCTGTATCCGTTGAGTTGTCTGGGTTCTCCGAATGCTGGTGTAATGCGTTCACCACGGAAGGTTCGCCTGCAAATCCAGATAAGGTTGTCCCGCTTTTGCCCCTGCGGGTATGGCGTTGGCATTAAAGGAATGAAAAAGCTCGTGCATGACCCACATGACATTGCCTTCTATATCACCAGCTGCGTTTGTGTAAATATTGATGTGATGTGCGGCGGCGCTGGCATAACACGTGTAGTCGCTGTTTCCAAAAGCCTTTGCACAACTTACGCTTTTCTGTCTAATCTCTACTGTCCCACCGTATACGGCCCTAAATACTTCTCGCGGTGAGTTGAATTCCTCACCAGCAATCTCAAATAGAGCCTGGGCAACCTGTTCCGCTCCTTCCCGAAATGTGGCCTTTTCAGCATCACTAAATGTATTGCCTTTGCTGAAGGACAGCAGGCCACCTCTTGCCTGACGGGGCACAGGGTTGCTACAGTCAAGGTCTTTATGGGCGCATTCGCGGTGGCCGGTGGGGTCGGTGAAGTTGAGGGCGCGGTTGAGTACGTAGCTGTAGCGGTTATAGCTTTGGGGGTTGGCGGGGTTGGGAATTATGCTATCCGCGCTGGCAAATCTGCCCAGGCCGGGCACGTAAAATCTTGCGCCGTAATACAGTAAGCCCAACTCCATGTTTTCGCGCTGGCCAGCGAAGTCACGGTCGGTAATGGTTTGGGTGGGGGCGCTGCCTGGCCGCCGGGTTGTTGCTGCTGTTCACCAGCAGGCTGGCGCTGCCCAGACTTGTCCTGAGCCTGTCGAAGGATGGTCGCTGTAGATGTAAAACAGCCCGTTGTTGCCGCTGGCTGGGTCATTGGTCACGCGAGTGGCAATGGTTTGCCCGGCAATGCCATATCTGCTGCGCTTAATCAATCACCGTCTCCTGCCCCACACGGATCAGCAGCACGTCATCAAAGGCAAGCCAACCGGTGTTGTTGTTGCGGTCAGCTATCCTGTCCGCTTTCGTTCTGGATTTCGGCTATCAGGGTAAAAATAACGGCCGTGCCCGCCGCGTCGAATAGAGCCAGCAGTATCTGTTGCAAAGCATCGGGCTGTTCTATCTGCGCCAACTGGCGCTGTAACTCTTGGTATTCACTCACAGGCGGGTTAAACCGGCGCGCCGCTGCTTCCAATATCGCCTCTCGCAGCGCTTCTTCCCGGCCTTCCTGCCGGCCCTCCTGTAGGCCTTCCTGTAGACCTTCCTGCCGGCCTAACTCGCGCATCCGCCGCAAGTAAGGTGTGTCCAATAACAATGTTTCACTTTCTTCTAGCAATCTTTCTACCATTTGTGTCACCTCTTCGGTGGGCAACAGGCTCACCATCGCTGTTAACAGCCGTTGCCG
>JABFFZ010000149.1 GCA_013112725.1 Chloroflexota bacterium | reverse complement strand
CACCGATGACGCACACATAATACACCTCATTTCGGTAGGGAATCAGCGGGTTGGGCTGAATCCACTCTATTTTCTTGCACATACCAGCGATAATGACTGCCATGTTCCAGCCGCCAGGTGAGGAAACGGCCGTCTCTCACCCCCTCTGACAACGCACCCGGCGCCAGCTGGAAGTGGGCGGCTGCCTGGGGCAGCGGTACCATCACCGGCACACTGCGGGCGGGCAGGTCACGGGGGGCGCGGCCACTGAGGCGGTGCAGCAGCGCCGCATCCAGGGGGATGTAAACCGGCGCGCCGGGCTGTGCCTGGCGTCCCGGCAGCAAACCGCGCCGAAACCAGTCCAGCAGCACCGAGATAGAAACGCCCAAATGCTCTGCCGCCTCTTGCGCTGGCACAAAACCGCCAGCCGTGGGATTGGCGGCAATGTCATGCTTGTAGCGCAAATGCTGTACCCGCGCCTTGTCCCAATAACTCACCGGCTGGCCGGGCACATACGCCGGGTCATCCTTCACGTGCCAACTGCTGACCATCCCTTCGCGGTTGAGCGTGGCGGCAATGGCCGTATCCGCATAGCCCGCTGCCGCCAACTCGCGGACGCGCGCCAACAACTGCGGGTTGGAGGGGTGCCCGTGCCGGGGACGGGTGGCCGTCAGGCGTGTTACCGCCCCCGTCTGCCAGCGCACGGCGATATGGGTGACGCCTGCTTCTTGCGTACTGTCCAGGGTCACGTCGGCAATGAGCGTGCGCAACAGCCGTTTGCGGTCGGCCAGCGAGGTGCTTTCGGCCGCCCACAAGGCGGGCAAATCGGCGGCCATCTGTTGCACCAACGCCACCTCCTCGGCAGAGAGCGTGTGCCGATGCGCTGCCTGCACCTGCGCCCACTCCTGTTCCAGATGCGCCTGCGCCTGCAACGCCGCCTCCCAGGCCTGCTCCAGTGCCGCCGCCACCAGGCGCAGTTGCGGGTCTACCTGCTCATACCGCGCCTGGGCCAGCGCCACGTCATAGGCCGCCCGCTCTAGCTGCTGTGCCCATTGCTGTGTTAAGGCCTGCTGCTGCGTCTCCATCTCGGCGACAGCGGCTACGGCCGCGACCACCGCCGCCGGCTGCGCTGCTTCCAAAAAGGCGGCCACCACTGCCTGGTCCACATGGGCGTAGGGGAAAAACTGGCAGCGTGGTTCATTGAACTGGCTCTTGGTCGCCTCGCACACATAGGCCGGTTTGTCCCGGTAGCGCACCCGCATCGGCCGGCCGCAGCGGGCACAGATGACGATGCCGGTCAGCAGCGCCCGCCCCTTCCCCGCCGCGCCTTTGGCGGAGAAGGGTTGTGCCCGCGAACCGCCATTGACCTGGGGGTTGGCCGGGTCGGCAAAGGGGGTGGCCTGCCAGTTTTGCGCCAGTTTCTCCTGGTTTTCCATATATTCCTGCCAGGTAATATAGCCGGGAAAGGCATCCCTGAGCAAGACTTGCCATTCGGCCGGGGGCAGCCGCCCGCCATAGCGTGTGCCCGGCGCGCCGGGCAGCCCTTCCCGCCGCCGCTGGCCATAGGCATAGACGCCAGCATAGGCGGGCAGTTTGAGTATCTGGTAAACCTGGCTGTAGCTGGCTCTGTCCCAGAGGATGATGGTCTGCCCGACCAGATTGCGGCTCTGGCGGGGCAGGCGCAGCCCCGTCTGCTGCAGATGGCCCAGCACGGCATGGGCGCTGCCCAAGCGCCGAAAGAGGTGGAACACCTGGCGGATGCTGGTCTGTACCTGCTCGTCGGCGGTGAGGATGACCTGACCGTTGGGCAGCCGCTGGTAGCCGATGGGCAGGCGCAGCGCCAGTTCGCCCCGTTTGGCCTTGTTCAGCCGCGCCGCCTGCATTTGTGCCCGCATGAGGTGCCACTGCGCTTCGGAAAAGGCACCCTTGACGCCCAGCAGCAGGCGGTCGTCGTAGGCGCGGGGGTCGTAGACGCCGCCGCTGTCGCTGACCAGGACGTGGTTGCGGGCGGCCAGGTCGAGCAGTTGGTACCAGTCGGCGCAGTTGCGCGCCAGACGGGAAACGTCGGTGACCAGCAGCAGGCCCACTTTGCCGGTGCCCACGTCGGTGAAAAGGCGTTGGAAGCCGTACCGCTCCTGGCTGCTGACGGCCGATTTGCCCAGGTCTTCGTCAATGACGGCGATGCGTTCTGCGGGCCAGCCCCAGGCCTGGGCGCGGGCGACGAGCTGGTATTGCAGGTCTTGAGATTCGAGGTGTTCGGCCACCTGGCGCAGGGTGGATTGGCGGATGTAGACGGTGGCCAGGCGCTGGCGGTGGTGGTCATGGATTTTGGGGTGTTCGTTCATGTGTTGTTTCCTCCTGTGGTGGTTGGCTGGTGGCCTGGTGTTTGTGCGCCGCTTTGTGCGCCGTCAGATATTGGGTCAGCAGGGCGGCCAGCAGGTGGCTGAGTTCCTGCTGCCGGGTCGGGGGCAGGCTCTCCCAGGTGAGGGGGGCCAGGGGCAGTTGGGGTAGGGTCATGGGTTTCCTCCGGTGCTTGGGCTTGCATGGTTTGCACCAGTTTAGCCAATGCCAGCAGGGTATGGAGGGTGACGAGAGGGATGGGCGCGGTAGCGGTGGGGGCGGCGGGTAGGCTTTCGGCCATGTCGGCGAGTTCATGTCGAGCCGTGTCCGGCGCCGATATGGCCCAGGCCTGGGGGATGTTCACGGTTCCTGTCTGTGGGTGGTGGATGAGGTAACGGGCCGGCTGGCGGTGGGTCGCTGGGAGGATGCGTTTGATGACGGCCGTTTGTCCCACCAGCGGATGATTTGGATGTATAATCCGCACAACCTGCGGATGTTCTATCGGTATAGGGGTTTTATTTAGATGTTGTCCC
>JABFFZ010000148.1 GCA_013112725.1 Chloroflexota bacterium | reverse complement strand
CGGCGCGGGTTCCATTTGCAAGAAACTTATAGTCTGGTCTCCGCGCCGTCTCACCCAAACCGACCAAAACGGGGTGAGACAGGTGGGGATTGGCGCTTTTCTTCATGGCAAAAGTATTACCCGCCTGTCCCACCCCTACCACAAATCTTGAATTAAGAATTGCTGTAAATTTCCCTATGGCTATAATCTTATTCATCTGGTTTTAAGGAGACATGGCATGTCTTTGACGCGGAGTGATGTAGAAAAAATTGCGCAGTTGGCGCGGTTGGAGCTGACGGAGGCGGAGGTGGCGCTGTACCAAAGCCAGCTTTCGGCGATTCTGGATTATGCGACGCGGCTGAATGAATTGAATCTGGAGGGGATATCGCCGACGGCTCATGCAGTGACGCAGCAGAATGTGTGGCGTGAGGATGTGGCGGAGCCATCTTTACCGATGGATGCTGTGTTGTTAAATGCACCCAAGCAAGCCAACAATCAGTTTGTTGCCCAGACTGTTCTGGATGAGGGATGAGGGCACGGCCGTAACCATGTTTGCATACAGAGGGCCGTCAGGCCCTTTTTTTGTGTAGTGCGCCGGGCGCATTTCGGTGTATGATCTGTATGATCGGCGCATACGTTTGAATGGAAGTGTTTATGGACTTAACGACGTTGACTTTGACCCAACTGCGCCAGGCTTTACGCAGCGGCGCTACCACCAGCGTGGCGGCTACCCAAGCGGTGCTAGACCACATCGTGGCGCGGGACAATGACATCCAAAGTTTTCTGACGATTACGGATGAGATGGCGCTGGAGCAGGCGCAGCAGGCTGACCAGCGCCGGGCTAACGGCGAGGATTCGCCGCTGCTGGGCATTCCGGTGGCCGTCAAGGACATCATTTGCACGCAGGGGGTGGAAACGACGGCCGGCAGCAAAATCCTGGAAGGGTTTGTGCCGCCGTATGATGCCTTTGTAGTACGCCAATTGAAGGCGGCCGGGGCTGTCATCCTGGGTAAGACAAATACGGACGAGTTTGCCATGGGGTCGTCCACCGAAAATTCGGCCTTTTTCACCACGCGCAATCCGTATGACCAGACGCGGGTGGCAGGCGGCAGCAGCGGTGGCAGCGCGGCGGCTGTAGCCACCGGCATGGCCTATGGGGCATTAGGTACGGATACGGGCGGCAGTGTGCGTCAACCGGCGTCGTTTTGTGGGGTGGTGGGCTTGCGGCCGACTTACGGCCGTATGAGCCGCTGGGGTGTGGTTGCTTTTGCCTCGACGCTGGATCAGGTGGGCACGTTTGGGCGCACGGTGGCGGATTGTACGGCCGTGTTCCAGGCTACCGCCGGGTATGACCCCATGGATAGCACCTCGCTCAATGTGCCCGTGCCCGATTTTGAAGCCGCATTGACGGGCGATATTCGCGGCTTGAGGGTAGGTGTACCGCAGGAGTATTTTATTGAGGGGATAGATAAGGAAGTGGAAACGGCCGTGCGCAACGCCATTGCCAAACTGGCCGAATTGGGCACCGAGATCGTGGAAATCAGCCTGCCGCACACCGCCTATGCCCTGCCCGTCTATTACCTGATCGCCCCGGCTGAGGCCAGCGCCAACCTGGCCCGCTACGATGGTATCCGTTTTGGCCCGCGCGTAGAGGGGGCCGACATGATTGATTCGGTCAAGAAAACGCGCGCCCTCTTTGGCCCGGAGGTGAAACGGCGCATCATGTTGGGCACGTATGCGTTGAGTGCAGGGTACTATGAGGCGTATTACGGCCGTGCCCTCAAAGCGCGCACCCTCATCAAACAAGACTTCCTGAACGCCTTCGAGAAAGTGGATGTGATTGCCACCCCCACATCTCCCACGACCGCCTTCAAAATTGGGGCCATCGTGGATGACCCACTGCAAATGTATTTGCAAGACATCTTCACCCTGCCCGTCAACTTGTCGGCAAGCTGTGGCCTGTCCGTCCCCTGCGGCTTCGACAGTCAGGGATTGCCAATTGGACTTCAGTTAATTGGTAATACATTACAAGAAGCGACGATTTTGAACGTTGCGTTTGCGTATGAGCAAACGGTAATCGGTAATCTGTTATCGGTGAAGAGTTGGCGGTGAGCACCTGATCACTTACCAGATACAACCATATACATCCTGTTTTGAGCCATTTGATGCCAGTCTTCTACATGGCGTTGTTCTCTGACATACTCTACTCTCTATGGTCGTGTAATTCCCCTATTCACGTTGAGCAGGCAGAAGCGGTGCGGCGGGGACGCCGGCCGCAGCGATCAGCGGAAGACCGCGCCGGAGCAGGAGGAAAAAAGAGGAGGCATTCGCCTCCTCTTGATATACCCCTGGCGCATTGTGAAAAGCGCCGTTTTATGCTTGTGGGGCATCCACCACTCCTCGCCTATTTACCCTTTACCCCCTAATTGAATAAACTGTTTTTCAGTGATTCCATTGCCAGACAGCCTGGTTGCCTGGTTGCCAGGGTGATGGTTGTGAGCCATTATGATTGAAGTCATGATTGCCCCATGTTTTTATTTTGGCCCCACCTGTGAATAAAATAGTGTATAAGGAATCACGACTACTGGCAGGAGGGTGTGCAGCTGGGGACAATGGCCCACTGCCTCTAACATAATTGTTCCAGTTATCCAAGACATCACATTGCCACCATGTCCAGCCAATGATATTGATTGTTGTGGCTGGACTGGTATAGCTTTTAATGTAACATGAGCCATTAGGCCCTTCTGGGGTTCGAATTGCTCTCATCTCGGCAAAGGCGTTTACGCTTACTCCACGGCTTTTGCAGTGACATAAAGTTATTGACATAACGACATCTCGATAGCACCTTGACAAACGAATACGCCAAATGGCCACCAAACTGCCCAGAGGAGGTACAATCCAGTAACATCAAAAACTGGA
>JABFFZ010000147.1 GCA_013112725.1 Chloroflexota bacterium | reverse complement strand
CCTGCACACCGGCAACCACCAGGTTGCTTAATATGGTGGCTATTTGTTCCACCGCCTCTTGAACCTGTTGCGTGTTAAAATCCATTTGAGCCTCCTTGTGTTTTCGTTTTGCTTTACGCCTTTTAACAAAATCACAGGAGGCTCATTTTGTCCATCTTTTTCCCTAACGAGTTTTTACTACACCCGGTAAGCAGGTAAGCATTCAGCCTTGACAAGTTTATTACCAGAGGCTGTTGCTGCTATTCAGGCGCAAAAATTTGTCAAGTCTCCAGAGGAACTGAACGATTACATGTAAAGGTGCAAAGGAGCAAAGAGGCAAAAGGAAAAAAAGATTATACGTTTGCGCCGAGAATTGGATTGTTGGCTCCATTATAAAAGTTTCGCAGTAAGGCAATCAAGCTATAATTCGGCCATGCTCACCATTAATCGTCGGCTTTTTATGCAAATGGCAACACTTTCATTGTTGGGCAGCACCGCAGCGTGTATGAACAGGCAGGAGGCAACGGCCGTGACCACACCCCCATCCACCCATATCCTCATCATCGGCGCGGGCATGGCCGGCTTGGCTGCCGCCCGCCAGCTGCAAGACGCGGGCTACGCCGTCACCGTGTTGGAAGGTCGCGGCCGCATTGGCGGCCGTGTCTGGACAGACCACACCTGGCCGGACATCCCGCTGGACATGGGCGCGGCCTGGATTCATGGCGTGACGGGCAACCCCATCATGGCCCTGGCCGAACAGTTTGGCATCAAGACCACCCGTTCCAATTACGGCAATTACCAGGTGTATGATGGCTACGGCCGTGCCCTTTCCCGCGCTGAAATGGCCGAATTGGAGGTGGTATTGACGGCCGTAAACGAACTGATTGCAAACGCCCAATGGGCAACCGACGCTGACATGCCCTTAGCCACACCATTGGCGGCAGCCGCCAAAGACGAGGAATTGACGCCTGCCCAAATGGTGCAGTTCAACTATGTCATCAACAGCGCCATTGAACAGGAGTATGCGGCCGATGTGGACGAGTTGTCGCTATGGGAATGGAACCAGGGCGAGGAACAGGCTGGATACGACGTGCTGTTTCCCAGTGGGTATGACCAGATTGTCAATCGGCTGGCGACCGGGTTGGATATACGGCTGAATCACATTGTCAGCCAGGTGGCGTATGGGGGCGGGGGCGTCACCATCACCACCAACCAGGGCGCATTTCACAGCGACCGGGCCATCATCACCGTACCGTTAGGCGTGCTGCAAAAGGGCAGCATCACCTTTTCGCCGCCGCTGCCCGCCTGGAAACAGGCGGCCATTGAGCGGCTGCGTATGGGGGTGCTGAACAAGACGTATCTGCGTTTTCCGCGCCAGTTTTGGGAAAAAGATGTGGAACTCATCGGCCGCATGGCTGCGCCCAAAGGGGAGTGGGCAGAATTCCTCAACATCGCTTATTACACCGGGCAGCCGGTATTGGTTGGTTTTAATGTGGCCCATTTTGGCCGCGCCCTGGAACCGCTGCCGAACGAAGAAATTGTGGCCGGCATGATGCGTGCGCTGCGGGGGATGTACGGCCGTACCATCCCCAACCCCGACGCCTGGCTCATCACCCGTTGGGCTTCTGACCCCTTCGCCTGTGGCTCCTACTCCTTCATCCCGCCTGGTGCATCAGGTGATGATTACGTGGCGTTGGCCCAGTCGGTGGAAGGAAGGCTCTTTTTTGCCGGGGAAGCCACCAATCGCGCCCACCCCGCCACTGTACATGGCGCGTACCTCTCCGGGCTGCGGGCGGCGGGGGAGGTGAGGGAGAGGTGAAGGGATACGGCCGTGATGAGTTAGGTCACGGCCGTGTCATCGCCGCACCTATCGTACCACAGCCGGCAAATACACCTTCTACAAACAAGAATCCGCACACACCCGCACCGAATACGCGCCCGTCCAGGTACAGGGAAAATAACAATCCTTCACCAAGATAAAATAATCACCGGAAGTGACAAATGTCAAGTCAATGCGTGCCTCGCCTGTATTATGGTTACCGTAAGCGTCATTAGCCAGTTCCGTCCCGGTTTCATTGTACAACCACAACTCTGTGGCCCGGCCCGTTGCCTGAATGCCAAAGGTTTCAATGACATACCTCTGACCTTCATGGGCGTCAAACCAGTAATAATCACGGTCAGAATCATTAGTTATGTAAATTGAATGGTTGAACAGTTGGCGAGACACCGCATTTTCTGCACCCACTGTAATCGCATTCGCCAGCGGCAATACATCATTTAGCTTATAGTCATTGGTGGGGGACCATTCAGCCCCCGGTTCATCATAGTGGGGTAAGATACGGAGGGAATAAGTGCCTGTCCAGATACAGGGATAATAACAATCTTTGACCAAAATGTAATCAGTGCCGGTGGTGGAAAAGGTGTAAACAATTCGGGCATTGGCGTTCCCTATACCGCCTGCGCCATATCTATCGTCGGTAATCAGTGTGCCACTACTGTTATACAACCATATGCCTGTGGCCCGATTGCCACTGCGCTGAATGTTATAGGTTTCGATGACATAAGTACGATTCTCTACCGCCTCAAAATGGTAAAAATCATAGCCCGAATCGTTAGCCCACATTCCGCACCTTAAGACGATGCTTTTGAATAATTAAATTTTGGGGTCATTTTTCGTAACCGTTCAGTTCCTCTAGAGACTTGACAAGTTTTTGTGCCTGAATAGCGGCAACTGCCTCTGGTAATAAACTTGTCAAGTCTGAACGCTTACCATTTTTCGCCCCAAAATGCCGATTTTTGCAGCTTGCCAGCCATTTTTTAGGCTGTTTCAGCAAATTTTCATGATTGCAAACCAATTCAATTCAGCTACCGGCGAGATTCATGTGATTTTTGCATTCATAAGCCCATGATTTTGGCGTTTTTCAACAGGTTTTCAGCCGAAAAATGTAACCGTTCAGACCTGACAGGTTTTTTACCAGTTCAACTTGAAACTTTGCAGGCCAAAAACCTGTCAGGTCTCTTGAGGGACTGAACACTTACCGAAAAATGGCCGAAATCGATATTTACTGGACTCTGGCGAAATTGAGCCAGAATCATAAAAACTGAACCTTAAAAACCTTGTATCGTCTAGCCATCTGCCCTTGTCAGAGGCAGGGCTAAAGGCCGAATCAATTTGCATTGACCCTCGTGTGCAGCGATTCATTCTGGCGAGAGAAGTAGATGTAATCAGGGAGGGGC
>JABFFZ010000146.1 GCA_013112725.1 Chloroflexota bacterium | reverse complement strand
GCGGTGGGTCGCTGGGAGGATGCGTTTGATGACGGCCGTTTGTCCCACCAGCGGATGATTTGGATGTATAATCCGCACAACCTGCGGATGTTCTATCGGTATAGGGGTTTTATTTAGATGTTGTCCCCCTCAACTTCTCTGACCCTACAGGCCATCGGGAGGAAGATTGCGATTATAATGTATGTAACCTACCTTCATCCTCGCCACCTCCACCACCATCAAATCCTTTGCCCGCCATCCCAACCGGCCCGATGATTACATTTAATGCGGCTGATACTTGTACCGGGGATTGCACATGGTCTCAAGCGGAAATGGACACCATTCTGGCCTCGGCCACCGTTACAGGTACCAGACTGGCGGAAACACTTAGAGCAACTCACGGTTGGAATCTTACGGCGAGTGAGGCTTTCTTGTTAGTATATGGAGGCTCAGTCAGTTTTATGAAAATGGGGGTGGCTTGTGACAGTGGTTGTTGGGGGCGTTCCACAGGTAGAAATAGTATTGAGGTTTACACCAATATTGTTGATGACGGTGGTGTCAACAGGTTGATTGGCGATGAACATTGGGCTGTTCACGAACTTGGGCATTCTTTTGTTAATGCAACAGGTGGTAGTTTACCGCTCACGCATTATGAAAATTTGCAAAGGGTTGGATATGCTGATAGAGGCGGACGGTGCCTGTCTGAATATTGTGGATTTGCCGGTGATCAATGGGAATGGCAGCGGAGTGGAGACGGTGCAACCAGTGAAGAATTTGCTGATATGTTTCTGGGATGGGTCTATAGTCAGTGGGAAAGCGGGACTATAAACGGTTACCAACGGTCACTTTTTATGAATCATATGATGCCTACGTATGTGGATATGACGGTTAATCGTTGATTACTGGAGGTTGTAACGATGAGGTTTGATAAATTTCTCTGTGTCTTTAACCTGCTTGTTATTACTTTTTTGATCGTCCTGGCAGGATGTACAGCAACCGATACTTCGACGACTATCATATCCAGAGAAGCTATATCCTCTGTTGGTACCGTCCCAGCAACCCGTATCCTGGCAGAACAAACATCGCCCCCAGTGATGGTTACACAAACTCCCATCCTGGCCCCGAGCAGTATTCCAACAGCTACGCCAACGATGGAAGCAACGATTACAGAGACCCTTACCCCTACTCTTACACCTACATTAACAGACACGGAACTCAGGCAGTTGGCTCTTGAGCTTTTAGAGAATAATAATGGTTGCCAGTTGCCTTGTTGGTGGGGAATCACACCAGGGCAGACAACTTGGGATACAGCCTACGAACTTATAAGAATTTTTGACCGCATTCCTCATAGGTTTACGGTTAATTCAGAGTATGTGATTTATGAGCCGGTTATTCCTCTCCCTAGCGAGCTATTCGAGTATGATGAAGTAGGTCATATCTATAGTGTCCGAAACGGTATCGTGGAAAGCATTGAGATGCCAATTTCAAGAGGAGAATTGCCGGAAGGTTATCTTACTCAGTATGCCCTGCCTGCCTTTTTGACTACTTATGGTCCGCCAGCCGAAGTATGGGTAAGTACCTACCGTGCTGCCTTTGAATATGATGATTTACCCTTCTTTGCGGTTTTGTTTTATCCTGAGCAGGGGATTGTAGCGTCATTTAATGTCAATGGGTTCAGGCAAGGAGATTTTGTTCAAGGCTGTCTTCAGGAGCGACCTGTGTCATATCTGGTATTGCTGCCATCTGGACTAAACATGACATTTGAACAAGTGGTAGGAGACGCATCCGCCTTTAACAGAGAGTATCTTTCTTTGGAAGAAGCAACAGGAATGGAGGTGATGACTTTTTACGAAACCTTTAAGGACTCAGATAACACAACATGCCTGGAAACACCTGCTAATTTGTGGCGTTAAGAGAAGTTGTCCGTGCCACTGTGGCAACAATGGCCTGTTTATATCTACAGCGACCATCCTTCGACAAGCTCAGGACAAGTCTGGGTAGCGCCAGCCTGCTGGTAAACAACAGCAACAACCCGGTGGCCGGCAGCCGGACGTGGTATCTCCCTGCTGGGGCGTGGTCTTCCGGGTCTGGTGTGGCCGGTGTTCCACCTGCTGGGGCATGGTCTTCTTGAATGGTTGTGGGGCCGCGGCCGGTTTCCTCACTGTGCCGCATTTCCTTGTGTGTGCAGGTGGTCGGCGGCAACAACGGCCTCTCCCCCCATCGCTGGGGCCGTCGCCCGAAGGGGATGCTCTTCCAGACCGTGCCCCATGTATTGGCCCGTCACCCGCCTGTTTGCCAGGCGTTAGGGTTTTCTTTTAGCCAGGCATGGTTCGTTGGCGTACAATTCGCGGCATGGAAACGTACCAGGTTCAGGAGGGGGCCGTCCTCTACTATCTTACCTTCACTGCCACATTTCCTGCCAGTCACCAGCCTGTTTGCCAACGGCCGTTGCCCTGCTTTTCGTCCGTCATCATTTCCAGGCACACCAGACCAGGTCGGGCAACGGATGGGGTCGAGTAATTATGAATTAGGAAGGATGAATTAGGAAGGAGGCACGGCCGTGACGTGGTCATGGTAGGGGTACGGCCGTACCCCTGCTTTTCGTCCGGTATCGTTTCCTGGCGTACCAGCCCAGGCAGGATAGCGGATAAATGGATGGGGGCACGGCCGTCACCCCATCACCTGCTCACCCCATCATGGAAGGGATACGGCCGTAGACCAGAATTACAATTGGCGGAGAGGGATGGGTGGATACGGCCGTCGCCCCTTCACCCCCTCACCTGTTCACCTCATCACGGTTGAGGTACGGCCGTGCTCTTTTTCGTGGTGGTGTGGTGGGTACGGCCGTTACCCCTCACCTGCTCACCCCATCATGGAAGGGGTACGGCCGTCAAGCAAACAGCATCGCCTTGTTTTTGAAACGGCCGTAAACCGAACTCCCTGCTGTAGCCAGGTCTTCTGGGTTTGCGCCTGCTCTGGTGAGGTCTTCCGATTGCTGCGGACAAGCTTTGTCAAGTCGCCAAAAACAGAAGAAAGAGTGAGCAGGCAGCAACCATCGGCGGAGATGCTTGACATAAAGCAATTCCAGTAGGCATATAATAGTGAGTAAGGGTAGAGAGCAAACGCACCGATGACGCACACATAATACACCTCATTTCGGTAGGGAATCAGCGGGTTGGGCTGAATCCACTCTATTTTCTTGCACATACCAGCGATAATGACTGCCATGTTCCAGCCGCCAGGTGAGGAAAC
>JABFFZ010000145.1 GCA_013112725.1 Chloroflexota bacterium | reverse complement strand
GCTTACTGGCTACTTTCGGGAGAACTCTATGTACACAGTAGCCGTCAAACGAGATTTTGTGGCGCAGCATTTTTTGATTGGTGGGGATTGGGGCGCAGAGAATGAGTGGCATTCGCACCATTATGCGGTGGAAGTACAGTTGCATGGCGAGACGCTGGATCGGCATGGTTATCTGGTGGATATTGTGGACATTGAAACCCACCTCAATGCCCTGGTGGCCCATTACCGGGACAAAACCCTCAACGACCTGCCGGAATTTGCCGGGCTGAATCCCAGCATTGAACACTTTGCCCGCATCTTTTGCAGCCAACTGGCTGAACGTATTCAGGCGGAAACGCTCACGGCCGTGACTGTGAAGTTGTGGGAAAATGAGATTGCCTGGGCGTCTTTTCAGTTAGCAGTGAGCAGTATGCAGTGAGCAGCAAGGTCTACTGCTCACTGCTAACTCAATGAAGGTCGCCCTCCTCATCTACGGCTCGCTGAATACCGTTTCCGGCGGGTATCTGTATGACCGGATGCTGGTTAAGCAGTTGCGGGACTATGGCGATGAGGTGGAGGTGGTGTCGCTGCCCTGGGTCGGCTACGGCCGTACACTTCTGCATAACTTCTCCCGCTCCCTGTGCCAATGGCTGGCAAACGCCGATTTTGACCTGCTGCTGCAAGATGAATTGAACCATCCCTCCCTGTTCTGGCTCAACCGGCGGCTGAAACGGCAGGTGCGGTATCCCCTGCTCAGCATCGTCCATCACCTGCGGCAGAGTGAAGAACATTCATCGACGTTACGCTGGCTGTACCGCTGGGTAGAGCGGCGCTATTTGCACAGCGTAGATGCCTTCATCTTTAACAGCCAGACGACTCGCCAAGAAGTGGCCAGGTTGGTGGGGAAGACATCCGATGTCGCCCAGACATCGGATATCTGGCAACCACATGTTGTAGCCTATCCCGGCGGCGACCGATTCCCAACGGCTGTCACCAAAGACGAGATACTCCATCGTGCCCACAAACCAGGGCCGCTGCGGGTGTTGTTTGTGGGCAACCTCATTCCGCGTAAAGGGCTGCATACGCTCATTGGTGCGTTATGTCAATTACCAGCGCCGGATTGGCGGTTGGACGTGGTGGGGGATACGGCCGTGAACCCCGCCTATACCCGCCGCATTTTACATAATCTGCCGACGGCCGTGACATTGCATGGGTCACTGCCGGATGCGATATTGGCCGACTTGATGCGCCACAGCCAGGTATTAGCTGTGCCTTCGCAATACGAAGGGTTTGGCATTGTTTATCTGGAAGGTATGGGTTTTGGTTTACCGGCCATAGGCACAACGGGCGGCGCGGCAGTGGAGATCATCAGTGATGGGGTGAACGGATATGTGGTGCAGGTGGCGGACACGGCCGTGCTTGCCCGCCATCTGCACCATCTCCACCAAAACCGGGACGTCTTAGCCACCATGAGCCTATCCGCCCGCCAACGTTTCCTGGCCCACCCCACCTGGGCGCAGAGCATGGCAGGTGTGCAGACGTTTTTGCATGAGCAGGTGAAGGGGTGATGGGGTGGTAGGGTGATGAGGTGATCTCCAATCCTTCGACAAGCTCAGGATAAGTCTCCCAATCTCCAATTACCCAATTACTTCATGACCCATGACAAAGGACAACTGAGCAATGGACTTCCCGCGCTATCTGGCAGCCAAAAAAACAGTAGATGACCGGGCGCTCAACAAGGAGGTATGGTGGGCGCTGCGTGACCATTTACCGCCGGAACCGGCCATTATTGAAGTGGGGGCGGGCATTGGCACGATGGTTGAACGGCTGGTTGAACAAGAGTTCATATGGCAGGGGCGGTACACGGCCGTAGACCACCACCCTGCCAACATTACCACTGCTCGCCAACGGTTGGCGCATTTGCCGCCGGCGCTGCGCCTGGAATTGGTGGCCGAAGATTTGTATGCTTTTGCGCGCCGGGTTCACGGCCGTGAGCCCTGGGATGTGTTGATCGCCCATGCCGTATTAGATTTGTTAGACATCCCTGCGGCGCTGCCGGTCTTGTTTTCGCTGTTGAAACCGGATGGGCTGTTCTATTTCAGTCTGAATTTTGATGGGGCCACCATTTTGGAACCGGCCACTGACCCGTCGTTCGACGTTCTGGTGGAGCAGCTTTACCACCGGACGATGGACGAGCGGGTGGTGAGCGGACGGCCGTCTGGCGACAGCTACAGCGGGCGACATTTATTTACCCACCTGCGGAATCGGGGGGCCGAAATTTTGGCGGCGGGTAGTTCCGACTGGGTGGTGTGGGCGCGGCACGGCCGTTACCCGGCCGATGAAGCCTATTTTTTGCACTTCATTATCCATACCATGCACCAGGCACTACAAGGCCATCCAGAATTAGAGGCGGCGCAGTTTGACCAATGGGTTGCCCAACGCCATGCCCAGATCGAAAACGGCGAGCTGGTTTATATCGCCCACCAGCTTGACTTCTTAGGGCGCATTCCTTCTACTGAAATGGCTGTGGCAAAATAAAAGACCACAGCCAGGCGGCTGCCACACCCCCCAGAAAGCCAAAAAAGTGCCCCACATTAGACACATTCCCTTTTTGTGGAATAAAAATGAGGCGCAGCAGGCTGTAATAAACGGCCAACATGACAAAGCCGATAATGACGGCGGTGGTATCGCGGGTAAAAAAGCCGCGCAGCAGCAGAAATCCAAAATACCCGGTGATCATGCCGCTGGCCCCGGCCGTGACCACATTCCCCTTTTCAAACAGCCACAGCCCCAGATTGCCAATGATGATGATCACGGCCGTAGCCAACAAAAATTCCTGCGTGTCAAGCAGGGCAATAATAGTCGCCATCGGCAGCCAGCCCACGCTGTTGCTCCACAAATGCCGCCAGTTCAAATGGATAAACGGATTCAGAATCCAGGCCAGAAAATGGTTGCCCTTTGGCGCCCGCATACCCCGCAGGCCAAACCGGTTGATCATCCCATCCCGAAAGATAATCCAGTCAATCAGCCGGATAACCAACATAATCCCATACAGCCCCAGGACAATTTGCAGGCCTTCCGGCAGGTTGCGAAATAGTTGCAGCAGAGCGTTGGCATCCATGGGAAGCGGCAAGCAGGAGATTCGAGATCAGCAATCTCCAATCTCTACTCGTATTTATACTGGGTATCTCTCGACTGTCATACCCGTGTAGGCGGGTATCCAGATGCGTGGACTCCTGCCTTCGCAGGAATGACCTGTACAGTTACCTTTAATCCCTAACTGGACTCTGGCGAAATTGAGCCAGAATCATAAAAACTGAACCTTAAAAACCTTGTATCGTCTAGCCATCTGCCCTTGTCAGAGGCAGGGCTAAAGGCCGAATCAATTTGCATTGACCCTCGTGTGCAGCGATTCATTCTGGCGAGAGAAGTAGATGTAATCAGGGAGGGGC
>JABFFZ010000144.1 GCA_013112725.1 Chloroflexota bacterium | reverse complement strand
GGGGGGGGGTGCGGGGAGGGCTGGGGGTACGGGTGGGGCTGGGGGTGCGGGAAGCCGTAGGGATATGGCTGGGCGTGGCTGTTACCTCAATTTCCACCCGTCTGGGCGTGGCGTCGGCGCTGCCAGAACCGCAGCCGGTGACGGTGGCGATGGCGGCGGAAGCGGCTGCCAGTTCAATAAAGTTACGCCGGCTAAACTGGACGCCATCGCCGGTGCGGCTGACGGCAAATACCTGAGGTTCTTCTAATTCGGTTGGTTCTTCGTGGGCAACATCTTTATCTGTCATCTTATTTCTCCTAGTAGGGCAGGTTGGCAACCCTGGCCTACAGTTGGGGCGGGTAACACGAATCGCAAGTTTTGATGGCGAAAGCGGCGCATGGTTTGGGCCAGGCAGCCGCCGGTACAGGCGCCTGGTGGCGTGCCTTGTCGTTTGTGGGGGCAAAAGGAACATTCCCGGTAAATACCGGCCCGTCGGTAAACCTGGGTTTGGACGATGAGTTGTTGGCGCAGAGTAGGGGCGTCTTGAGCGGCAACGGCCGTTTCCACCCGTCCTGTCAGTGGAAAGCAATGGATGGCGCGCTCATCCAGGCTGATGTCCAGGATGGGATTGCAGCGCCAGGCCACGTCAGCGCCCGCTTCCTGGAGCAGGGCTAACTCTTCATCGCTGAACATGCAGCGCACAAAACCGCAGTCGAATTCCAACCGGACGCCATCTGCGGCGGCGCGCCGGGCAAATTGGGCAAGCTGGCGGCCGACAGCCGGGTATTGTTTGGGGTGCAGGTAGACATTGGCCCCGTCCAGGATGGGTTGGGCCAGGCCCAGGCGGATGGCGGGGTGACAGTTCGCTTTTTGGATGAGGGCCAGCAGCGGTTCCAGGTTAAACTGGGGCCGGTAGATGTTAAATCCCAATAAGGCGCGTGACCCCAACTGCCGGATGACGGCTTCGCGTTGGGCAGTTTCGGCGGCGTCCGGCACGGAACCGGAACGGGTGGCATTCATATTGACCAGCACCATACAGTCGTCCGGAGAGAGGGTGGTGAGGCAGGTCAACGGCCGTGCCCGCACCAACCCATGCGTAAAAACGAGAACGGTAAAACCGCGCTGCCGCGCCAGTTGTACCAGGGTGGTAAACTGAGGATGCAGCGTCGGTTCACCGCCAATCAGCCGTACCTGGGAAATGTGGGAGCGTTCCAAAAAATCCAGCCGCTGCGTGAAAGCCTCGATGGTGATGAACGGCCGTGCGGTTCCAATCGTTTGGCTCATATACGCAGCCGCAAAACAGTAAGGGCAGTTGAGATTACAAACGTTGCTGATGGCCAGATTAGCCATGATGGGCAACCTTTTGCAGCAGGCCCGATTCCTGCCACGTTTGCAGTTGTTGGCGCAAGTGGTTCTCTGCCTGCACTGTTGGCAGGTCTGACGAAGCGGCAATGAACTGTATTAACTGTGCATATGAATATCCCAACATAAGCCAATCCCAGATGGCGGCTTCCTCCGCGACCAACATGTGTGCCTGCCTGGTTTGTTCGTTCACCACCAAAATGCAGGCAGCGTCATATGCCCAGCGGATGTGCGGCGGGCAGAAATAGGTTTGAGGTGGGTTTGGTGTGATCATTGTTTTCATTTTTGCGTGATGCGTGATACGTGATGCGTGATTAGAGAAATCTCACGCATCACAAATCCCAAGACTGCATTAGCAAACGGTCATCTGGCTGCCAGGCTGTTTGCTGCAACAGCCGGTCGTCGGCATGCCAGACAGTGATCACGTCATGCAAGCCCAATTGGGCCAACAAGGTGGTAATGGTAACGAGGCGGGTCTGGATGCAGAGGTCATCGTAACGGCCGTGCCCACCCACATGGTTTACATGGCAGCCGCCGGCGCAGTGGTAACGGCAGAGGCAATACGTGCAGCGTGGTTTGGGTTGGCCGGGTATCTGGCGGATGCGCTGCACGGCCGTTATGTCCAGGTCAAACTGATCCGCGCCCACCGCCAACTGTCCCAGCCGTAAATCCAGCCCCTGCCGCTGCCACTCTTCTTCCAACAAATAACAGGCATTCACACGGCCGTCTGGCGTGACAATGAGCGCATCTTGCCCGACGGGGCAGAACGTGTGCCGTATGGCGCTGGTATCGGCCGTAGATAGGACGGTCTGGATACCGGCAGCATCCAGGATTTGCGCCGCCTGGTAGAAGTGGCAGGCAAATTGCCAGGGGTCTGGCGGGTAGAATCCGGCCGTTTCTGACAGGGCGGAGGGGGTGAGGCTTTCAAAACAGACGGCGCGGGGGCTAAATTCAGCGGCTATCCAATGGGCAATTTCTGGCAGGCGCGGCGCCGTCTCTGCGGTAACGCAGGCGCGAATGATCAATTCGGCGCTACCGCCGGAGAGGATTCTGGCATTACGGGCGACAACTTCAAAAAGCGGCTGCCCGTTGATGCCCGGCCGCTGTGAGTTTTGAATATCGGCGGGGCCATCGAGCGATAGGACAACGGTGTGGAAGTGATCGGCAATCCATTGGCAGCGGGTGGGGCTGTAAAGGCCGTTGCTAGTGGCTTCAAAGTGGACGCTCATGCCGACCTGGGCGGCACGACCAGTGGCATAGTTGGCCACAAAATGCACCACGTCGGCGGCAAAAAATGGTTCGCCGCCAAAGAAGTGGATGTTGGCGTGTCGTTCGTTGCTGGCCGTGAGCAGATTCAGGTAGGCGTCTACGGCCGTGCGCGCCAACGCTAATGACATGACGGGGCCGGTTTGTTTGGGGGCGGCAAAACCGCAGTAGCGGCAGCCCATATTGCAGCCGCGCGTGGGGATAATACCCAGGAAAAGGGGGGGGTGTAGGGGGCCGGTACGGGCGGTGGGTGGTGGTAGGGGGCGGGCAGCGAGTTGGGAGAGCAACGGCCGTATGGTCGGCGCTACCTCCCCTTCTCCCTGTAATCCTTGCCGGATTTGCCGGTATGCCGGTGCGTTGACAAATGCCAAGACATGATGCAGGGGCGCATACAACAGAAAGTTGCTGCCTACTGGCGCTGCAAAAATGTCGCCGGCTGCCAAATGGATGTTCCTTTACCCTGCTGAAGTGAATGTTCGCAGGATTGATTCACACACGATGTGCGTATCGTAAGGAACAATGCCGGTGGCGGGGAGTAACGAATGTCACCCTGATTGACTGACAAAACTCATGGGAATCAACTTGCACTAAATGAAAACTGTTCAAAGCACACCGAAAAACGAAGCCTTGTCCGCTCTTTGGCTTGTTTTCGGGAAGCCATAGCCAGTTCTGGGTCAGGTAAAGGCGATAACCGGAGTTGCCTTATCAATTCGTAGCCCTTCTTGTAACCTACAGCCAGGACGCGCTTGACCCATTTCCCGCCTATTTGCAGATAGCTGCTGCCGCGGAACCAGTGGGCATCCACCCAACGCCGTTTGTTGGTTTCCACAACTTCTGTACCTTGACAGACGAGAAACCAGGTGGTCAGC
>JABFFZ010000143.1 GCA_013112725.1 Chloroflexota bacterium | reverse complement strand
CCGTTTCTTGTCATATTTGGTTTCCCTATGAATTAGTAAGCAGTGATCAGTAGGCAGTAGGCAGTAAGCAGTATTTTTACTGCTTACTGCCTACTGCCTACTGATCACTGCTTACTAATTCATAGGGAAACCAAATATGACAAGAAACGGCCGTACCCTCCTCCTCTTTGCCCTTCTGCTGGCGTTGCTGGTGGCCGCCGCGCCGGTAAAGGCGCAGAAGAATTACAACTTTTCCGTGCCCCAATTGTATATGCAGGTGTTTGTCAACCCGGATGCCTCCGTGCGCATTGTGTATGACATTACCTTTGCCAATGGTTTCCCGGCTGACCCGATTGATATTGTGGACATTGGCACGCCCCACAAAGGGTATAACCTGAGCAACTTTAAGGCATCCATAGGCGATTGCACCCTCACCGACATCCGTAAATCCGAATATATTGACGTGGGCGTGGAGATTCATCTGGGCCGGTGTGCCATTCCTGCCAACCAGACCGGTACGCTGCATGTAGAATTTACCATGCCAGACATGGTGTATGAAGACGTGACCCAAGATGGCTACGCTTCTTTGCAAATTACGCCCACCTGGTTTGACCCTACCGTCATCAATGGTACCAGCGACATCTGGGTGGTCTATCATTTACTGCCCGGCATAGAGCCAGATGCGGTGTTGTTTCAGGATGTACCTTTCACCGATAAGGCGTTGTTTGAAGAGCATACCATTGTCGGCTGGCGCTGGCCGGCCGGGCAGGCCAACAAAGCCTACCTGGTAGGCGCTTCCTTCCCCACCACCGGCATGACGCGGGTGATTGAACAAAGCCTGCTTGACCTGACGGTGAAGTGGCTGGAAGACAATCCGGGCGTGGCCTTTGGCATCGGATTGGCGGTGATTGTTTTGTTAGGGCTGGCATTTTTCCGCTACTCTGGCGGTACGGGTATTTCTATTTTTGCGCTGCTTGGCTGTGGGGCGGCCTGGTTAATGATGAATAATCCGGTGGCTATGCTGCTGTTATGTCCGGTCTCGCTGGTGGTTGTGGGATTGGTGGAGTATCGCCTGTCGGGGCGCAAGGAAAAGTATCTGCCCGCCATTGCCCAGGTGGAAGGTGGCGGCATCAAACGTGGCCTGACGGCCCCGGAAGCGGCCATTTTACTGGAACTGCCGTTGAACAAGGTTCTATTGCTGGTGTTATTTGGGCTGTTGGATAAGGGAACGTTGGAGTTGGTGGGGGATGATCCATTACAAGTGAAGGTGGCACGGCCGTATATCGCCATGCAGGCTGACCGCGCCGCCCGTAACGACCAGCGCCGCAAGATAGCGCAGCAGCAGGGCATTATCTTGCGCACCTATGAACACCACTTTCTGGACGTGCTGCAAGAAAAAGAGGGGCTGTCAGTGCATCGTCTGGACTTCAGCGCGGCTATGAAATCGTTGGTCAACAGCGTGGCCGGCCGTATGAAAGGGTTTGACCTCTCGGATACGCAGGATTACTACCGCAAAATCATTGCCCGCGCCATGCAGCAGGCGCAGACGATGGGCAACATCCCGGAACTGGAAGAACACCTGGACAAGACCTGGCCCTGGATTTTCCTGGATGATCAATATGATCGTTCCTTCCGGCGGCGTGATTACCAGTATTATCCCATATGGGCACGGCCGTATGTCCCTACCCGCACCGTTGCCTCATCTGGCGGCAGCATTCCCGCGCCATCACCTGCGCCTGGCGGAAAAACCACGTTCAGCAACGTGGCTGCCGGTTTTGCTGGCTGGACGGAAAATACGGCGGGTAAACTGGCCTCTGCCATTTCGCCCACCGCCTTGCAGGTCAAGGGGGCGTCCGGCGGTTTTGTCAACCTCAGCGGCGCGGACAAAGTGACAGGTGATGTGTTTAAGGCGCTCATGTCCGGCTCTGGTGGCAGCGGCGGCTCTTCATCCGGTGGCAGCAGTTGCGCCTGCGCCTGCGCTGGTTGTGCCTGCGCCTGCGCCTGTGCCGGCGGCGGCAGATGATGGCGTGAACAGGTGCGGGGGTATGGGGTTGATGAGGTGAATATGGACAAATTTTTTTCGTGGGAAACGAAGCGTGGCGAGCCGGTGCGGGTAGGGGATTGGGTGGTTACGCCGCAGTCGCAGGTGTTAGCGGTACAACTGCCATTCGGTGGATTTGTCTGGCATCGGCCGGTTAGCGTAGTGGTTGAGGGTTACGGCGAACCCGAAGCCGCTTCGGGCCGTGATCCTCAAATCATTCCCATTCCCGATGTTACGCGCCAGGCGCTTTGGGCCATACTCGGCCTGAGCCTCCTGGTTAATCTATTGTTTTCAGGTAGAAGAAGGTCATAAGATCCTGAAAATCGAGGAATCTGATGAGCGAAAATTTGACGAAAATTGTGATTGAGTCGGTACCCAACCAAAAAGCGGCCAATGAGTTGATGGTACGGTTGTTTGACATTACCAAACCGGAAGCGGTTTTCAGCCAGCCGGTGACGCAGGGAGAATACACTGTCATTACCGCCTCCGAATTGACGGCGGGCATGGGTGTAGGGTATGGCGGTGGCGGCGGCAGCGGCGACCCCAACCAGGAGGGCCAGACAAGCGGTGTAGGTTATGGTGGCGGGGGCGGTGGGGGCGGCGGCACGTTGGCCCGCCCGGTAGTCGCCATCATCATCGGCCCGGATGGGGTGCGCGTGGAACCGATTGTGGATGCCACCAAAATTGCCATTGCCTTTTTCACCGCTTTTGGCGCGATGTGGATGGCCCTGAGTAAAATGCGTCGGGTAGCCAAAACGGGGAAATGACATACACCAGCAAGGCTGCCCTTAAATGGCTCAAGCAAGACAGTTTGTGGTAAACTCTGGCATAAGCGAAGGATTGTGTGTGACCTATGATTGACGAAAAACTTTTTGTGGCAGTTCTACCACCAATTCCCGTGCCCTCAAGTGAGAATTTACCAACGGAGGATGGAGTTCCCTTGGAAACACCCTGGCATCGCGCCGAAATCAACCTGTTGTTGGAATCGTTGGATTATCACTGGCATGATCGGCAAGATTATTATGCCGGGGGCAATATGTTCCTTTACTTCAGCAGCCAGCAAATTCGTAATCAGGATTACCGTGGCCCTGATTTTTTTGTGGTGAAAGATGTAGATGGCTCGTATGAGCGGTTATCTTGGGTCGTTTGGGAAGAGGGTGGACGCTACCCAGATGTGATCATTGAATTGCTATCAGCATCAACGGCCGAAACCGATAAGAGTACCAAGAAACAGCTTTATGAACGAGTCTTTCGCACGGCCGAATACTTTTGCTATGACCCTGCCAATCAGGAACTTATCGGCTGGCATTTGCAGCAAAACCAGTACGAAGAGTTGGAACCAGATGAACACGGCCGTTTGTGGAGTTCCGTATTGCAAGTATGGTTAGGGGCATGGGATGGTCTGTTCATTGGCCGCTATGCCACCTGGCTCCGTTTTTATGATGAAGATGGTCAGTTAGTGCCGATAGCCGCTGAAGCGGAAGCGACCCGCGCCAAAGCGGAAGCGGTCCGCGCTGAGCGGGAAACG
>JABFFZ010000142.1 GCA_013112725.1 Chloroflexota bacterium | reverse complement strand
GAATGTCATGGCTGGGCAGTGGGAAACCCCCGCCACCGCCTGCGGCGCAGCCGCACCGGAAATCAACATGACCACGGGCTGGCTGACGGCCGAATTGTGCCAATCGGGGCAATACGGGCTGTTCCAAACCGGCTGGCAGATCTTCTTACCCTTAGTTGAGTGATACAGGAGTTCAACTTTTAGAGAAAAGTTGAACTTCGTCATTACCTCTCAGGAGTTTTCTCATGTACAAAAAAGTGACTTTATTTCTCATCATGTTTATATGTGCTCTGGTTCCTCTTTTGTCGAGCCGTTTTGTTACCGCCGCTTCACAAAACACGATCCGTTATGCCTCGGTAACGGCCATTACCACTCACCCCCTGGCCACGTCCCCCTCAGTCACCGTGCAAATGATCAAAGACATCGTACCCGGCGGCTCAGGCAGCGATCCCGACGATCTTTTTAGCGTCAATGGCATCCTCTACTTTAGCGCTTTCGATGCTGCACATGGTTTTGAATTGTGGCGCAGCGACGGCACACCTGTCGGCACCTACATGGTTGCCGACATCAATCCCGGCCCCGGCCACTCCCTTCCTGCGGGCATGGTGGCCTATGGCGGCTATTCCAACGACAGCGATTTTTACTTCCTGGCCAGAACCAACAGCTCCCAGTCACACCAGATATGGAAGAGCGATGGCACCGCCGCCGGTACAGTACAGGCCATGGCGCCCGTAGACGATCCCCGCATCCTCACGGTGGTGGGGGATACACTCTACTTTTTTGCCAACGACCCCCTCTATGGTGGGGAACTGTGGGCCAATAACGGCACATACGGCGGCAGTTGGCTGGTACAAGACATCAATCCCGGCCCGGGCAGCAGCTATGTCACTCAAAATCCGGTGGCCTTGGGCAACAAGCTGCTGTTCACTGCCTACGACGGCGCCCATGGCATCGAACCGTGGGTTAGCGATGGCACCATCGCCGGTACCCAAATGGTGAAAGATATTCACCCCGATGCTTCAAGTGTGGGGGCCTTAGGTAATTTTGTGGTGTGGGGCGGGCTGGCCTACTTCAGCGGCAACGACAACCTGTTTGGCGGCGAATTGTGGCAAACGGATGGCACCCCGGCGGGGACTGTGCGCGTAGCGGCCGTCAGTTCCAGTATCGGTACGCATGTGCAAATTCTCGGTGTTTTCAATGGGCAGCTTTACTTTTTGGGCGATAACCCGGCGCGGTTATGGGCGACAGATGGCACAGAGAGCGGTACCCGCATGGTGCATGATTTTGGCTCCCAGGTTAATTATAGCAGTTCTTATGGCGCGGTACCTTTCAACAATGGCTTTTGCTTTACCTATAGCGGCAGCCGCTTTGATACAGGTTCGTTCCTGGAACTATGGTGCAGCGATGGGCAAACGGCCGTACATTTGGACATTATTCCCGCCGACGATGAAGAAGTTCAGTCGGCGCCGGTCGTACTCGGCAACACGCTCTACTTTGCCCTGCAAGATGGCCCCCATGGGCTCGAGTTATGGCAGAGCGATGGCACTGTCGCCGGTTCGCAGTTGGTGCAAGATATAAATCCCGACCCTCATGTGGGTTCAATTCCCCAAGACCTGACAGTAGTTAACGGCCGTCTCTTTTTCACGGCCGATGATGGCACGCACGGCCGTGAACTGTGGCTGCTGACCGCACAAACTCCCCAATCGTCATGGTCGATTTATTTACCATTCATCATTCGCTAACCCTGTCGTTTGTAAGTCATGCTTATTTTTGCTGCAGGCAGCATCAATTGCCAGCGGCCAACATCCATAAAAATCTTTATCCACAGACCCGTAAATTTTTCTTGGGAGATAGGTAATGAAACGTGCGCACAACTGGTTTATCTTCTTATTGTCTTTGATACTGGCGCTGGTAGTGGTAATACCGGCGAAGGCGGCCACTGGGCCACTTTGCTATGTAGATGCCACTGCGATGGGGGCGAATAATGGCGACACATGGGCAGATGCTTACCCCGACCTCACAGCCGCTTTATCTGATAGCAATTGTACAGAAATTTGGGTAGCGGCCGGCGTGTACCAGCCCGGCGCAGCCCGCACCGATTCCTTTGTCCTTGCAGATGGCGTGGCCGTGTATGGCGGCTTTGCCGGAGTGGAAACGGCTCTGGTTGAACGTGACTGGAAGACCAACGTCACCATCCTCAGCGGTGACATTGATAACAACGATGTCAACGCCGACGGCAACCATATTGCCGAGTCAACTGCCGATATTGTGGGGGACAACAGCTATCACGTTGTCATTGGCAGTGGCACGAACAACAGCGCTATCCTGGATGGGTTCATTATTACAGCCGGTCAGGCTAATGGTCTCACCTTTCCTGATAACCGCGCCGGAGGCATTTATAACAATTATGGCGAACCTACATTGCAGAATCTTGTCTTTAGCGGTAACTATGCGGATACCAGCGGCGGCGCGATTTACAATTACACGAGCGATCCCATCATTGCCAATAGCGTGTTCGTGGGGAATGCCGCAGGTAATGGCGGTGCAATTGATAACTATTCTTTTAGCGATCCCATTCTGACTAACGTCGTTTTTAGTGGCAATACGGCCTTTAACAATGGCGGCGCACTCCGTAACCTGAGCAGTTGGCCCGCACTGGTTAACGTAACCTTTAGCAACAATACGGCCGCCGTAAGCGGCGGCGCCATGCACAATGGCGACACCGGTACGATTGAATTGAAGAACACCATCATGTGGGGTAACACGGCCGGTGTTGTGGGATACAGTATCTTCAATGACGGCACTGTCACCGTAAACATTTCCTACAGCAATATACAGTACTGCGGTGGCTCTGGCGGCGGTTGGGATCCAGCCTGCGGCATAGATGTCGGCAGCAATATAGACCTTAACCCCATGTTCATAGATGAGGACGGCGGTGATGACATCATCGGTACGTATGATGACAATCTGCGGCTCGATTTCGGTTCCCCATCCATCGAAACCGGCACAAACATGGGCTGCCCTACGGCCGATTTTGACAGCCTGCCGCGCCCGGCGGATGCCGACGACGACTCATTCGCTATGTGTGATATGGGCGCTTATGAAGCGGGTTCGATGGTCTGCGGCGTCGTTACCAGCGGCGTCTATCCCTTTAACTACCAATCAAATGTAGAAATTATTGTGGATAACCAAGGCCCTGACCTTGCCTGTTTGTATGTGGATGAAATGGGAATCAACCACCCCAACGCCACCGGTTCGCCGGGCAATAAAGGCATTGCCACCGGCCGGTATTGGCTAATTCGCGGCTTGCAAAGTGACAAATCAACCGATGCTTCTGGGTTTGTCGTCACGCTTACCCTGCCGCACAGCAACTTGCCTGATCCTAAAGTTTGCAAATATCCGGGTGGCCTGGGGGGCGCCGGCTGGGATTGTGACGCCACAATCACCACGCCCTCCAGCGTTACGCGCTCAGGCATCACGGCCTTTTCTGATTGGGCGGTGGGTAGTGAGGTGGGGCCAACGGCCGTTACCCTGTTGAGTACGGCCGTTAACGCAGACAACCCGAACCCGGCCGCGTGGCCCATTGGTTTGTTGGCGCTGCTCCTGGCTGGCGTCAGTGGAACGGCCGTTTTCTACCAACGGCGGCGGCGGGCAGTCTCCTGATCAGTTAAAAAGAAGGTCAACTTTTGCGTAGAAGTTGACCTTCTGGTTATAACAATTTCTATGGAGTTTGATGATGCTAAAAAAAATATCCTTTCTTTTTTTCGTTCTGCTCTGCGCCGGGCTGCCATTCTGGTTGATTGCCACCACCCTGGCCGCCCCCCAGGCCACCACCCGCTACGTGGCCACCACCGGCGCGGACAGCGGCAA
>JABFFZ010000141.1 GCA_013112725.1 Chloroflexota bacterium | reverse complement strand
TGGGCGACGACCTCCCATACCAGCGGAATTGCCCGACCCCGGTAAATGACGCAGAGGCGCATGATACAATACTGATCCCATAGCATAGAGGTATCCCATGCGAGATACAGAATGTTCGTTCCCCATTCGGCCAATGCTTCTTGGATAAGGGGTCCATATTAAGGAATGCACCTCGATACGTTCATTATCCAACCAACGGCGAAAGCGGCGTACTGTGCTTTGGGCAAAGGTAGCTCGACTATCCACCTCAGGCGCCCAGGCCGTCAAGCTAACCAGGCCTTACCTGGCCCACATATTAAGGTGGAAGATTTAGTTCCGCTCATTCCGGCAAACGCCTTTCGACTTCTTGAAGTCGAAGGCAAAAAGTATTGGTGTTTTTCGCGCAATGTCACCATTCCGACATTGGGTAAGGTTCGCCTGGTCATTTCTTTTGATAACCCTGAACTCAAAGGTAACTTTGTCATTTTGGTCACCAACCGTTTGGATTGGAGCGCTGAATTCATTATTCAGACCTACCTCCGTCGTTGGCCGATAGAAACCTTTTATCAGGACAGTAAAGGTCAGTTGGGGCTGGATGAATATCGCATGCGAACAGCCGAAGCCTTTCAAAAACATTGGTGTCTGGTTTTTATAGCTTATTCTTTCCTTCATCTACACTGCCTGGAACTGTCATTCGCTAAAGGTTCTGCCCTTCCCCTCAAATCCATTGGAGAAGCCTGTCGTCAACAAGGGCAAGCTCTGGTTCAGCCGCTCATCCTCATGGTTCATGACCTCCTCAGCGCTGGCGAATCGGTTGATAGTGTTTTCCGTTTACTTTTTACTAAACAAGCTATTTCTCTTTGACTTCATCCTTTTGATAAAATTCACAACTGTCGAGTAAAGGAGTAACCGTTCAGACCTGACAGGTTTTTTACCAGTTCAACTTGAAACTTTGCAGGCCAAAAACCTGTCAGGTCTCTTGAGGGACTGAACACTTACGTAAAGGAGTTGAACTTCTGATAATGAGTATTATCCGTATCCTGTGTATTGGCTCTTTACCCCCACCTTAGCGTAGGTTTTCGTCCTTTTGCTCCCAATACCCCTAAAGGTCACATTCTCCAGCCACAACGTCCCCTGATTGTGCAGCCCGCCGCCATAACTGCTGGCCTTGTTACCAGCAAACAGCACCCGTTCCAGCCGCGTCACGCCAAAATTCATCATCCCGGCGGCCACATCCACGGCAATACCATTGTTGCTGATGATGCTGTCCGTCACCGTAATCACCGCATTGCTGGTATTGTTGATGCCGCCGCCGCCCACAATCCCCCGGTTGTTCCCCGGTTGTTAAAGATGCTCACATGCGCCAGGGTCAGGTTGCCCAAATTTTGCACCCCGGACCGTTCTGCATTGTGCATAGAAAGGTGGGAAATGGTTGCATTCAGATTCCCATAAACCTGGAATACCTGATGGATGTTCGGGTCTGTTTCCACGCCGATGATCGTTTTGTCCAATCCCTCGCCCCGGATGGTCATATCACGAAAAACGCGGATGGTGTCGGTTTCGGTGTACTGCCTAGCGGCGACCAATACCGTATCGCCGGCGTCAGTTTGCAGCGCCGCATAAGCCACGCTGCCGCACGGGTTGTTAGCATCGGCGCAATTATTGGCGCCGTTGGCGCCGCCGGGGGCGACATAACGGGTGGTGGCCTGGGGCAGCAACGGCCGTGCCCGCCACAGCCGTCAGCCACCAAAATGGCAAAGCGGCCAAAACAAATACAACGAATAAGGCAAATGGTTTTTTGAACATGAGATCGCTCCTTTTACCGGCTAAGCATGGATAAATAAACAGGGTGCGGCACGTATTTTGTGGGCCGACCGACGACGGCCGTATGATGGGTAACCACTAAGGGCAGATAGGAGAACGTCAGGTTAGCCGTCCCTTCCTCTAAAAACGCACCGACCGGACCACCCGCCGCCCGTGTGTGGCCGTAAAAATCAGACAGGACAACATTGCTTAACGTTCCGGGCGGGGCTAATGGCGGGGCAGGCGCATCAGCCCATGAAAAATCGGGGATCGGCCGTGCCGCCGCCCCATACAAATTGCTATTCGCTGCGGGGGCAAAATTATTGGCCTCCGGGTTGACCAACTGCGGTTCAAACTGGTTAATCCAGTTATCGGCAAGGAGTTGGGTGGCATTGCAGGTGGAATTACTGGGCTGGCAGCCTTGATCGCTCTCTTCAATGCCCAGGGGAAGCTGGGACGATCCATTCCAAATGACATTGCCTTGAATGACCAGATTGATGTCGGTATGGACGGGGTTGGGTAAATTTGAGCCGGCCGATGGCACGCGCGGCCCATAGATGGCGAAATGCTGCCATTGGCTGGCATACCCCGCCGGGTTGTAAATCAGGTTGTTAAAGATGGCGATATTTTGGTCGGGGATAGGTTCTCCTTGACTTTGGGCGATGTTGACAGTGGTTCCCCACGCACCTTGATCAAGATTTGCCTGACAGACGGCCGTGTTGCCATCACAACTGCGCAGCCCGTATACCACTTCCACGGCGTGGCTGTTTTGCCCAACCCGGTAGAGCGTGTTGTAGGCCAGCAAGATGTTGTACCCCCCATTGACGCCCATCCCGGCCCCAGCGGTGTCGTGAACCAGGTTGTTGATAAATTTGAGGTCATATGCTTCGTAATGGAGCCAGGGGGAAGTCATGAATTCCAGGCCCGCCCCTTGCCCGGCCGTAAAGCCGCCTGTGCTGCAGTTGAAAACTTCGTTCCCTTCGATCCGCAAATAGGCGGAGCCGCCTTTGGCATAAAGACACCAGTCACCGGCATTGTGAATGCGACTGCCGATGATATGCCCATACTGCACGGCCACATAATCTATGGCATTATCGTCTGCGCCTGAGATGTCGCTGTCTTCAATGAAGATGTATTGGGATTGATTGATTTTAACTGTCTCGTGCGCCTCGCGGTTGCCGCCACTGAGAACCATGCCACGCAGGGTGATATGTTGGCATTGTTCACAATGAAAGGCATCACCTGGCGGATTGGGGATGATCTGGAACTGTTGTAAGGTCAGGTAGCGGGTGTCGTAGATGTTGAGGTCGCCTTGCAAAACGGCCGTTCCCACCCCATCGGCAGCCTGGATCACAATCGGAGCCGCGGCTGTACCGTAGCGTGATTCCAGATAATTGGGCAGACTGCTCTCCGGGTAATTGCCAGCCATCAACATCAGTTCATAGCCCGTTGTCAGTGGCGTACCCTGCGGAATCCGGTTCCATGCTTCCGTCAGGGTACGCAGCGCCGTAGTGCGGCTGTCGCCTGTTCGGCTGTCATCGCCAGCTACCGGGTCTATCCATACCTGTTGGCTGGCCGGTTGGCCAACTTGTTGTTGGTCAACCTGTTGATCAGCAGGGGAGTCGGTGGCTAGTGCAACGGCCGTATCTGCAACGGCCATTGTCGGTCCCCCGCTGGGACTATGGGTACACATGGTTGTCAGCAACATCAGCCCCAAAATACACAAGACTTTTCTCATACGCTTTCTCCTTACCGGGTAATTTGACAATGTTAGATTAGCCGCCTCTGGAGACCACCGAATGAATTCGGCGGCTACCATAGAAAGTCTGCTTAAGCAGACTATCAGAGCGTTGCTGCCAGAGTATGCTTCAGCATACTTCCTATTTTAGCCAGGGAATTCGTTCCCCGGCGCTTGCAGCAGCGTCCGAATGTAACATTGTCAAAGTAATTTCGCATTTAGAAAAGTGAAAACGCGCTGAGAGCAACTCAGCGTCTGACTGAACATTAACAATCGAATGAAGGCAACAAATCAGGCCGGTTTGGGTCGGTTTTTATGCTGTTTCTTGTCCCGCCGGT
>JABFFZ010000140.1 GCA_013112725.1 Chloroflexota bacterium | reverse complement strand
CCAGGCGTTGGCGGCGCGGGCCACGTGCCAGGCGGCCAAACCCTGAAGAAAGAGGTCATGGGTGTGGGCAGCGGCTTCGGCTACGGCCGTGACTGCCCAGCTATGTTTGGGCTGCGTCAGCGCCAGTTGGGCAGCGTGGCCGGCCAGGTACTCTAGCAGGGAGCGGTCCAGGGGGGGCAGTTGCGCGGCCTGATGGGGCAGGTTTTCTGGGGGCAGACGGCCGTGAAAAAGCCGTTCTGCCTCTGCCAGGTAAGCCGCCGCGGAAGGTTGTTGCTCCATGCGGCTATTGTATCAGCTTTGCGGGGTTTCCAGTACCAGGCGTAAATCGGCGGTGCGCAGTTGTCCGGCTTCGTCCAGGATGTCATCCAGGCGCAGGGGAGGGAAGTGGGCACGGCCGTAGGCGTCGAGTACGGCCGTGTGTGCATAACTGCCCCAATGCAGGCTGGCTTGCAGCGGCGGCAGTGGTGTTTCGGCGGCGACCAGCAGTTGCAGGTGCAGCAGTTCCGGCTGTTCCACCGGCCGAACCGCTTCCAGCATCGCTTCCACCGGTTGATCCGCTATCGTCACCTCATCGTGCAAGAGAATGATGCTTTCATCTTCCAGCAAAGAGGCGGCACGACGGTAAACCAGGTCAGGCGTGGGGAACAACAGTTGTTGTAGCTGGTCAAAAAGCACCTGCCAGGTAACGCGCCAACTGCCGGTGGTGGATTGTCCAATTTCCGGTTGGGGCGCTGGCCTCTTTTGCAAAAAGGCAAGCTCGTTGATGGTGGTAGGGGGGAGGGGCGGCGAGAGGTCACGGCCGTCTGTTTCCAACAGGGACAGCGCCTCAATAAAGGTCTGGTACAGGGAGGGGGCGGCCATCATCCTGCCCCAAAATGCGGGGTAACGTTCGCTGATATCCACGCCCATCAGGGCATCATGCAATACCAATGAAAACATCTCCATGTCACTTTCGTCAGTTTCTGGCGATGGCATCTGCCCGGCGACGAGGGCCAGTAACTGGTCAGCCATGACCGGCCATGGCCCTGGTTCCACGGCCTGCGACCGTAATGTAGCCAATTTTTGCCTGATCCAACCGGACGCCGCTTCTTCGCTATCTGCTCTACTCATATTTATCCTGCCAATCAGCCCAAATCTTTCTCAGGTTTTGCAGCGCGTCAAAATGCAGCTTGTGAATGGCGCTGCTGCTCCGGTTGAGTGCGGCTGCAATTTCGGGAAACGTCATCTGCTCAAAATAGCGCATGAGAATGATCTGTTTACGGGCGTCAGAGGTTAACTGGTTAACGGCCGTCAACAACGTGTGCCGCAGTTCGACCGTATCCTCTGGGCTAGGGATGGATAGCTGTGGCCATATCCCTTCCCAGGCATCCCAATCATCTATCTGGTGTGTATCTACGGCCGTTTCCGCATAGCGCCTGTGTAACTGTTTCAAGGTAACGGTTTGCAGCAAAACGTAAGCCCAGGGGTCAAAATCGGTGTCATAAGGAAAGCGGGCATTCAGAAGTTGGGTGGCGGCGGCAGCGGCGCAATCGGCGGCCATTTCCTGCTTTTCGTTGTGGGCAGGCGGGGATTTTTGGCGGCAAAGATAGTTATAGGCCCACCGTTTGAGTTTGTCATACAAGGGCAGCCACAGGTCGGCGCGTCGCTCCTGCTGGATTTGCCAGAGATAGGGCTGCCACTTTTCATGGAATTGCACCACCCGCCAGACATACTCTTCCGGCCGACGATTTTCTGTATTGTCCAGAAAGTGCTGCACGCGCCCTCGATCCAGGTTTGCCAGAATGATGGGGGTAATGCTGTGGGCGAAATCCTCCCCTTTCTGGATAGCTACTATTTGAATGGCCTGGTGCAGCGCCGCTGTCACTGCCTCTTCGTCCCAACTCGTCATAATTGCCTTTGCCGGTGCGTAGTCTGATGGCAAAGATTATAGAGGATGCTGCTGCCCATGAAAAGAAGTCGAAACAGATGTAAGAAATGGCACGCGGGGTAGGATAATAATGGGTAGTGGGAGGTGATGTGTGCCAGTAAGCAAAGTCACGGCCGTGCGCACAATGGATGGGTACGGCCGTGACCTTTACCCTTGATGTACAGGTTAGATCATTACAATCACGTGACAAAGGTCACATGAGTACAAACGCAATTTTCAGTAAACTGCGCTTTGCCAATACAGTCATTCCCCTCATCCAGCCATAGGATTCCCAACCCTTGCTGGTGGGTTGTAGTTGTTCCTGACACCAGAAATCGAATGGATGGTTGGCGGCATTGACTATTGGTACAGGAGGGTTATCGTGCCAAAACAATCTTCTCTAATTTCCTCTATTTTTAATAGCGGTGACGTTTATCCTGGTTGGCTGCGGTGCGGATATTGACCGGCGCGTCACGTTTTACCGCGACGAAGCCTGGAAAGCAGAGATGGAAATTCGCTTTCCGGCTGATCTGGTGGCCCTATTGGCCGCCTCGCCCGAATCGCTTGAAGCCGAGATCGCGCAGCAGGTGGCTGAATGGGAAGCAGAAGGCGCGCAGGTGAAGTGGAACTCCAGCCGCGAAGATGCCACCCTGATATACACGTTCGAAGTCGAGAGTGAAGATCTGGAACTGCTGAATGAGATCGTGTTTGAAGATAACGCCACGATCACAGCCACAGAGGTTGACGGTCGTCGGCAAATCAACTTCTCCTATTTCGGATCCCGTAATCTGGTGGGCGCTAACAATGATACGTTGACGCTGCAGGGCGGTGAAATTATTTCCAGTAATGGTGAGAAACTCAACAACGGCACAGTGCAGTGGGCGAATGCCAACGGCCGTATGAATGCCGTGCTGACCGAAAAAAGCAGGTCAGGTTTTGCCACATTTTTCATCGTATTGGTATTGGGTGGATTGGGCGGCGGGTTATGGTATTACCGGCAGAAAAACAGCCAGTCTCCGCCGCAGGTAGCGCCAGTTCAGACGGCCTTTTGCGCCAACTGCGGTACGCAGTTAAGCCCTCAGGCCAAATTCTGCCCCATCTGCGGATATAAACAATAATGACCCAGATGACTGATTTATCGGCACAACATAGTGGTTGGTAGCTGGTGGCCAGTATCAGCCACCAGCTGCCATTATTCATAGGAGGTTGTTCATGCCTACAATTCAATGTCAGAACTGTGGGGCGGAGAATGTGGGGACGGTAAATTTTTGTAAGCAGTGTGGCAGCAAACTGGAACGGCCGTCTGCGCCGACTCCATCACCTGAGCCGAAGGCGTTTGCGGCCGATCTGCCAGCTTCAGGCACGGCCGTTGCCCCACCCCCTGTACGCATCGAAAACAAATTTGCCGCCCTTCACGGCATTGCCTCCCTCTGCCGACTTTTGGCGTATATCTTTGCTGGTCTGGCCGTTCTGGGAGGGATTGTCGCCTTTTTTATCGCCCTGTCCGACTCCTTTTTTGCGGCAGTGGGCGCACTAATTGGCGCTCTCATCTGGGCCACCATTACATACATTTTGTGGCGGGTCATTGGCGAAAGCATTTCGGTGCTGCTGGATATTGAAGAGAATACCCGTCGTGCGGCGACCATTTTAGAACAACGTTTGCCGTGATGATGACGGGCAGCCCTGGATGCTTCACGTAGCGACAAATAAAGAATAACGGAGGCATGCTATGAGTGACTTTTTTAATCGGGTGCGTTCGGGGGCGGGCAAAGCGGCTTTTGAAGCCGACAAACTGCGGCGGACACAGGCCATACAACTCAAAATCCGGTCACTGAACCAGGAGACGGAGAAGGTGTATACCCAGGTGGGGCGGGTGGCCTATACCCTGTACCAGCAAGAACAGGTGGCCCAGCCGGAGCTAAAGGCAGCCTGCGACCGGCTGGCAGCGGTGTTTGCCCAGATTGCAGCGCATGAACAGGAAGTTGAGCGCATCAAGGCAGAGATATTTGTAGACGCGGCCGTGGCCGGCATCCAATACGGCCACATCTGCCCTAACGGGCACGGCCAGATGGCGCCGCAGGATTATTTCTGCCAGGTGTGCGGCGCCAAAGCCATTGACGTGCCGCCGCCCACCGGGCTGGCCTGCCCGCACTGCCAC
>JABFFZ010000139.1 GCA_013112725.1 Chloroflexota bacterium | reverse complement strand
AGGATCGTCCCCAACTCATACACTTTTCCCCTCTTGTCTCTTGGGTCGGTCAGTTGATTGAGTTTTTCGGCCAAATCCGCGAGATTGAACGCGATTCCTTCTATTTCCTTTGCTGCCAATATGATACACTGCATGTTTCACCTGCCTTGGTTGGTTTGTTTTGACATACTTATCCTACCAAGTTCAGGTGTTTTTTCATCCTCCTATATTTTTACTGAAAAGCCCTGCCACTTGCCGCCTGCTACTTGCCATCCTCCACAAACTCGCGCAGGGCGCGGATATTGCGCTGCGGGGTGGTGGTCATAATCACGCAGCCGGTACCTAGGATGAGGCGATGGCCGTCAGTCTGCATCAGCGCGTCTTGGGCTTCCACCAGGGCGGCTTCTGGTGACTCCTGATGCAGTGTCCAATGGTCTACGCCACCGCTGGCAGCGCCTTGAATCCATTGTAGCCCATCGGCCAGCCGCCAACCTGTTTCCCGGTCATGCCAGTTTACCACCGCTGCCGGATATTCGCCCGCCAGATCAAACATGATGTCGGTGCTGTGCAGGTGGACGATGTTCAGCCAGAGATCGCAGGCGGCGGCCAGAATGCGCAGGTCATAGTCACGGCCGTATTGCAAAAACTCCTCTTTATTCATCTGCGAATAGCGGGCGTGCTGCACGGCATAGTAGATGCCGCTAATGCCGGTGCTTTTGGCCGCCTCGACGAAGCGTATGGTGCTTTCGGTGATGACCTCCAGCGCATGGCGGAAACGTGGCGGGTGGGCGCGCAGGTGGCTTAGCATACGTTCATTGCCGGCCAGATGTTTGGCCTGGGAAAGCGGCGAAAAGATGGTGGCAATGAAGGGCGTTTCCTCGCCCAGCGCCATACCCACCAACCGCAGCGCCTCAATTTGTTTGGACAGCATCCCCTGAGTAGGGTCAAGCGGCTCTAGTTTGTCCCAATCCATTGGGGTCTGGATGGGCAGGTGGATGTAGTCACGGGTGCCTTCGATGTGTCCCATCCAGCGGTCTTGCACACCCCAATCTACCACCGAGTAGCTGCTGGCGGGGCCGACTTTGAGAAAGTCCCAATCCCAATCTTGCTGCCATTTCACATGGACGGCAGCCAGGGCGCGGGCGTCCTGGTCGTCGCCCGGCCAATGCCGCCACAGCGCCACCGGTACGCGGTCGGGCGGTTCATTATGGATGGCCGCTTCCAATCGTTTGCGTTTACTCCAATCGTGCATGTCGTTTTCTCCTGAGACGAATTGTAGCGCAAAGGCGCGAAGGCGCAGAGAAAAAATTTGCGTTGCTGATCGTTCCGTGCTGGCTGGTTTGTGGCGGTAATTGTGGCTAGAATGGCCGGTAATGGCAAGAGCAAATACTCGCAGAGATTGGAGATTGGCAATTTCTTATTGCCAATCTCCAATCACGAATCTCTACTCTCTCAAAGGACATCTATGTACAAAATGAATGAAAAAACGGCCGTACCCCTGGCCCAACAATTGGCGGCTGAATTTGCAGCACGGGCGGCGGAAGCGGACCGGCTGGGTGCGTTGCCCCAGGCGGATGTGGACAGCCTGAAACGTTCTGGTTATTTGGGTTTGAGCGTGCCTACTGAATTTGGCGGTAAGGGACTATCTCTGGTTGATTGTGTGGCCGCACAAATGGAACTGGCGCAGGGCAGCGCCTCGACGGCATTGGTAGCCGGGATGCAGGTGCATATTTTCGGCCATCAGCGGGAGGTGCGCAGTTGGGATGGGGCCTGGTATGAGCGGTTCTGCCGGGCGGCGGCAGAGGGGGCGTTGTTCAATTCGCTGGCGAGTGAACCAGTGTTGGGCAGCCCGTCGCGGGGTGGTTTGCCGGCGACGACGGCCGTACCCACTCCCGATGGCTGGCTGGTAAACGGCCGTAAAACCTGGTCAACTGGCGGCAAACATCTTACCCATATGCTGGTGCGCGTGAATGTGGAGGGGGAAGCAGGCGTGGTTTTAATCACACCGGATTTGTCGGGCATTACCTGGGAAGAGACGTGGAGTGATTCACTCAGTTTGCGCGCCAGCGACAGCCATGACGTCATTTTTTCGGATGTGACGATTCCGCGTGACCATCTGGTGGAGCGGGGCGACCCGCAGGTGGCGGTTAATGTCTGGTTTCCCATGATCATGTCGGCCATTTATTTGGGCACGGCCGTAGCCGCCCGCAATGCCGTCATCCAGTTTGCTCTGGAACGGGTGCCCACCGCCCTGGGAAAACCGATAGCCACCCTGCCCAAAATTCAACGGCAAATTGGGGAGATAGATGTGGCTTTGCAGGCCGCCCGCAGCCTGCTGATGGAGGTGGCGGTGAGTTGGCACGGCCGTGATGGAGACCGCCAGGCCATGAGCGCCCGCATTGCCGCCGCCAAGACGATGGTCACGGAAACGGCCAACGATGTGACCGATAAGGCGCTTCGTATTGCCGGCGGCCAGGCCATCACCCGCGCATTGCCGCTGGAACGGTACTTCCGCGATGCCCGCGCCGGTTCCATGCAGCCACCTGCCGGGGATACGGCGTTGGAAATGGTTGGCCGCGCCGCTATCGCTGAATTTGAAAGATAAGACAGTTTCTATCATTGGGGCGCGTATGAATCGTGTAAGAATTACCAATGACCTGCTGACATCGCCTGGCACTTTTGCTAAACTATTTTGCATGATGACCGAAGACCAGATTAAACAACAGAGAGCTATGATTTTGTTTGATAGGGCGTTCCGTCACCAAATGCAAGGGGAACTGCAACATGCTGCGCATCTTTACCAGCAGTCAATTGAGGCGCACCCTACCGCCGAAGCCTACACCTTTCTGGGCTGGACCTATAATATGATGGGGCGGTTGGAGGAGGCTATTGACATGTGCTATCACGCCATCACGGTTGACCCCACTTTGGGAAATCCCTACAACGATATCGGCGTGTATCTGATTGAGCAGGAACGTTGGGAAGAGGCGATTGCCTGGTTTGAAAAGGCGATTGCCGCACCCCGTTATGAAGTGCGCCAGTTCCCCTACATGAATTTGGGCCGGGTATATGAACACCTGGGGCGTTACCGCACCGCGCTGCAATGTTATGACAGCGCCTTGAAGCTAGACCCCCTCTATCTACCCGCCACCTGGGCCAAAACAGCCTTGTTGGGCAAGATGAATTAGCCGCATCGGAATTTTCCCCTTGAGCAAAATCATACGGCCGTACCACCTGGTACGGCCGTGTTCATTTCCGCCGGAATGCCCGGCCCCGCTCTGTCATTGGCAGTTGCAGTGTTCACGGCCGTTGCCCCCCTTAAACTCCCCTTAAGCTCACCCGCAGGTTGCCTTAAAGCCCTTACCGTTCCCCCCTGATAAGCTACCCCCATCTTACAGAAATAGAAGTAAGCGGTTAGCAGTTGGCAGTAAGCGGTTGGCAGTAAGCAGTTGTTTGCACTGCTCACCGCTCACTGCTGACTGCCTACTGAATTCATAAGGAGAGAACTCATGGACTTAACTACCGTTCGTCAACTCAACCAGCACGTGGAGCACGAGGCGCTCTTTGCGCGCGATTTACGCACCGAAATCAACAAAATGATGGTCGGTCAACAAAAACTGGTTGACGGGATGCTCATTGCCTTGCTCGCCGGCGGCCACCTTCTGCTCGAAGGTGTGCCCGGTCTGGCCAAAACCCTGTTGGTAAAAACCACCGTCGATGCTATTCAGGGCGAATATGCCCGCATCCAGTTCACGCCTGATTTGCTGCCCGCCGACCTGGTAGGCACACAGGTCTACAACCCGCGCCTGGCAGCAGGCGTTCCGGCAGCGCATGAGCCAACTGGCGACCGGTAAAGAGCAGGCGTTCCTCAACGCCAGCGTGGACCGCATTCACGTCGCCACCAACGAAGATTACACCACACCCCTGACCCAATTTTTCGCGCAGCGGGCGATGCGGATACGGCATTGATGTAATTGGGTAATTACCCAATTACCCAATTACTCTTATGAAAACGATTTATTTGAAGGAGAACGGGCGGCTGTAAGTTGCAAGTCAATCACCCCTGCCCAAGCCCCGCCTCAATCGCATCCGCCTTCATCCGATGATAATACACCTCCTGCCTTTCCT
>JABFFZ010000138.1 GCA_013112725.1 Chloroflexota bacterium | reverse complement strand
GGCTGCGGGTGGGCAATGGCGCTCTTTTGGCGGTGGCAGCGCGCAGGTTGCCCTGCTGTAAACCAACAATGGGCGGGATGCGCGCCGCCAGCCAGGCCGGATAAGCCCCACCCACCAGACACAGCCCCACAATCAGCAGCGGCGCCCCCAGCAACAGGCTGAAAGAAGGCATCGGCCAACCGGCCAACCGGGAAATACCGACAGCAACCAGTGTACCCAGGAGTGTGGCCACCACACCGGCCAGCAAAATCTGGCCCAACACCTGCCTGAAAACGGTGGCCGAACGCCAGCCCAACGCCTTTTGCAGAGCGATGGTGCGGCGGCGGGCCACCACGTCCGCCCAGGCCAGATCCAGCACAAACAGACCGCCAATGCCCAGCAGGGTACCCAAAAGCAACAGATGACCCGTTTGCACCCGCTCCGCGTAGGTGGTGGTGACGTTTTTCTGAATCCACTGCTCTTCCACGTAGCCCACACCGGGTACATGCACCAGGATGCGGGTGGGCGAAGACCCCACCATGATGTCTATATCCAGCTCCGTTTGCCGCGCTATTTCACCGGCAATGGTTTCAATTTTGCGTCGTGTTGCTGGCGTGAGTTCGTTGATGCCGCCCACCCGAACTCTAATCGCGCTAATACAATCGTTACCACAAACACGCTGAGCAGCCTCGATGGTTGTTAGCAACAGTGGGGGGCTTTGGATATAGTCGGCTGGATGACCGGTCGTTCTCAAAGGTCGAGGTTCTATAGCCTGACCTGATTCATCAAAATACAGAGTTGCCGATGGTGGGAAATAAGTCTCTAATGGCACACGGTTGACATCCAATGGCCGAGGAATGTTTTCAATATTAAATACACCTTCGGCGGCAAACGTGGCTTCCCGAAACTGGCTCTCATCATTTGCACGGCTGATGGCTCGATATGAAGGTGGCCTAGCATCAGGGGCCTCATTTGGAAGTATTATCTGTAATACAGGTTTGTTGAATGCAATTGTCGGCGTTATTTCTTGATATTGAATACGACCAGGCCTCGAGACAGCCCCGAGGCCTAGCTTAATATCACCTGAACTGAAGTTCTCAATCAGCTTTTCATATGCCTCGTTACTATTCATTTCTTGTTCCACCAGGGTGTCATATGCTGGCAGCGTCGCCAGATAATCTGTTCCCCCTTGTTTCATAATTTCTGACAAGTCAGAAAGCTCAACAGGTATTTCTACACTCTTTAATGCGGCGTGAATGGTAATACTGATATAAGGTGTGGCATTAATTAAAAATGGGGGTGTACTGTATTGACTGTCACTGTCTAGATAATTACCCTCTAACATAGCTTCGTCGAGCCCAACCAACGCGGCTTCTTGTTCTGGGTCAATTCCAGCAAACATGAGAGGCCAGAACATCCATCCGTTTATTGGATATTGCCAGTTTATGATGGGATAGTTCTGCCAGTCAGGGTCGCGTTGCGAGATAGGTAGGTCTGGGCCATAAAAATAATATATGTTTTGTCTATATTCTTGAAATTGAAAGCCATCATCTATATATACCAACAAAGGGCATAATCTGACATTTTAGCCGGCGGTTGAAACCGCGCCTACACGTGCAAAGTCGGCCTTCGCCGACTGGGCCCCAGACCGCGCAGGCGGTCTTTGCACTTGTTGCCGCGAATTCCATTCGCCGGGCAAAATGACACTTTATGGCCTTTGACAGTATAGCAGCAGGGTAATGCCAGCCTGGCTGGCGCGTGGATGTAGAGCGACCAGATGAGGAATCTCTTCACGGCAGGGCTGGCAATGGGGAGATAAGGAAAATGAAGGCTATGGATTGTCCGGCATAATCCTGCTCAGTTACCTGTGTGCCGGCCAATGTCCAGGCGGTAAATGGGGGCGCGGGCTGCCCGGCTTTCAGGAATTCTATGGGTGGGGGCAGCCGGGACTTGATGCGCCGGGCCAACCCAATCGTCATCACGATGTTGAGCGGCACTAATATCCAGAGCAAGATTACACTGAAAAGCAGAAAGGTATCCACCAATGTTCCTCCATAGCAAAATCAAACAGGGCGAACCAGCGTGACAATTTCCTCCAGGTTATCAACCAACAGAACAAAAGTAGCGGCGACGATGCTCAGCAAGCATAACTCCAGTAAATTCATCTCTATGGGCGCAGTGGACAGCGCCCACAGCAAACAACCAGCCGTGATACAAATGATGAAACTGATGTTCCGCCAGACGTGAAAGGAGGATATGGGTGTAGCTGAGGCGCTAAAACAGTTGCAGGAAGTATGGATCCCGCGCGCCAGGACTGACATGAGGGCAGCAGAAAATAGAGAAAGCAATACCAGCGCCAGAAGAAAGCCGGGCAATAGAAACGGGCCACCGAGGAGCATCATAGCGACAACGGCCAGTTCAGCGGTTGCCAGGAAAACGGCCGCCGGTTTTACCCACCTGCCGGGCAAAATCTGAAAGCCGGCGACGGCCTGGGTAAACGCCGGAAAATCACGCAGCTTGTTGGCAGCGGACAGGGCAAAAATAAACGCGGTAGACAGGCGGGCAAAGATGAGCAAATAGGGGGAAAGATCGGCCCACATGGGGTTAAACCTCTTCGCCTGGCAGTTTGCCGTCCTGCAACTGCACCACCCGGTTAGCCTGGGCGGCAATGCCAGGGTCGTGGGTGATCAGGGCCAGGGTGACGCCTTGTTCCTGGTTCAGCCGTTGCAGCAGCGCCAGGATTTCGCTGCCGTTTTGCGAATCCAGGTTGCCGGTGGGTTCATCGGCCAGAATCAGTTGGGGGTGGTTGATGAGGGCGCGAGCAATGGCTACCCGCTGTTGCTCACCGCCAGACAACTGGCTGGGCAGGTGGTGCAGCCGGTTTTCCAGCCCCAAGCCGGCCAGCAGTTCCCGCGCCCGTTCTGGCACGTCAAAACCCGCCTTGCGCCGGTAGGGGATGAGGGGCAGCATGACGTTTTCCAGAGCGGTGAGGCTGGGTACCAGGTTGAATAGCTGGAAGATAAAGCCGATGGTGTGGCGGCGGAAGTCGGCCAGGGCGTTGCCCTTGAGGGTACTGACGTCTACATCGTTAATGATGATACGGCCGTCGGTCGGTTTATCCAATGTGCCAATGAGGTTGAGCAAAGTGGATTTGCCGGAACCAGATGGGCCGCAAATGGCCACAAATTCACCTTTAGCAATGGTCAGGGAAACATTATCCAGAGCAAAAACGGCGGGCCTGGAGCGGCTTCGGGCCGCGCCATCCCCATACACTTTACATACCTGCTCCACCTGCACCAGGGGAGACGACTCCTGCATAAACAACCACCCCTTGTGGACTCTTGGGAAATTCAGAGGCGGTGGTGAGGTGTGACCAGGATGTGCGGCGAAGTTCGGAAGAGTCCCCGTTTATTGTGATGTTGTTGAATTGTTGATTTTCTCACGACAATCCATACCAATACTGGACATCAAATCGAGCGCGATTATATATCCTCTTTCTCAAAAAAAAAAAATAGTACCCTGGTACTGTGGTCGCCGTTAGAGCAGATATGTTTCGGCTGGGGGCAGGTGGCAAGTTGCAGGTTACTGCGTTCCCCAATTCACGGCCGTATCAAACAGCGCCCATCCGTCACCGCTGAGGTTGGCGCCGGTGGTGACGGAAAAGAAGAAACCAATGCGGCGGGCGGGGGCGTTGAGGCCAAACATGGGGGCGCCCGCTTCGTAAGCGAACAAGGCACCCCGATCAAAGCCATCCAGGGTGGTACCCACCACGACGGCATTGCCATTAGGGTTGCCCCAACGCAGTTGGTTTGGCGCGGTGTAGACGGTGACGGGGCCGCTGTAACCACCGGCGAGGGGATGGCCAGGGTTAATGATGTTCACGGCCGTTTGCAAGAGATCCGTATTCCCATAATCTACACCAAACGTGGCGCCGGTCATGCCCATGTCATCATACAGATTGTTTTCGCTGACCAGTACCGGAACGGGCACATCACGCATGGCTGCGCCTACGATGGTGGAAAGGGCCGAAGAAGAGATATAGACCAGCGCCATCCCGTCGGCGCTGCCTGGCGTGACGTTCTCATCGCTGATCATAACCGGCACATGGCCCATAGCCATAAGACGATTGGCCGCGGTTGTGTCGGCGGGATGAGGAGCGCCGGCATCTCCCACTATCATCAGGATGGCAAGCGGCGTAGGCGATGGCGTCACGGTTGGCGTCCAGGTGGGCGTGGCGGTAGGGGTGGGTGTAAAGGTTGGCGTGGACGTCGGTGTAAAGGTGGGCGTGGGGGTAAATGTGGGTGTTACCGTCGCCGTCGGTGATGGCGTGGGGGTAGGGGTAAACGTTGACGTTGGCGTCGGTGGAATGAACGTACCAGTGGGGGTAGCGCTTGGTGTGTGGGTGGGTGATGGGGTGTGCGTGGGTGTATGGGTTGGGGGCACGGCCGTACCCGTCGGTGTATTACCTGGTGTGTCGGTGGGCACGGCCGTCAGGGTAGCCGGTGGTGGTTCATTGGTGGGCATGTCTGTGGGTGTGGCGCTGGCGGTGCTGGATGGCTGAATGGCCGGCGTGGGGGTCATGGCC
>JABFFZ010000137.1 GCA_013112725.1 Chloroflexota bacterium | reverse complement strand
ACGATAGACTTGGTGATTATCACCCATGGGTACACTCCTTTGGTTTGTCCTGAATCAAGAAGTGTACCCTTGCTTTTTCTATTTGGTCACATTTCAAATCGTTCCCTTAAAAGTGTACGGTAGTGAATCACAACATATCAAAACGGCCGTTTCCCCATCGCCCAGTTCATATTTTTGCACATGGGCGCACAGGCTGGCAGCCAGCGTCGGATGCAGGCTGTCCAGTGTACATTCGCGGATAGTTCGCGCGTAATCTCCCATCTCATTCCCAGTGTTCTTGTTGATGGTCACAGGCTATTGCCGCTGATCACACCAACTCCATAATCATCAGTTGGGTGTCGTCTATGCCATCCTCGTGTATCGTGCCCACAACCAGACCCGCTTCCACAAAGCCGCACTTTTCCAACACCCGGCGAGAGGCGATATTGTGTTTGGCGACATGGGCGTATAACGGCCGTGTCTGCTCAATGTTCAAAAATTCGGCCAGCACTCGACGGGCAATGCCCTGTCCCCAAAATTCCTTGCCCAGCCAGTACCCCACTTCTCGCTCACCAAACTGCTCAAAACTCACCATGTTACCGGCCACCTGCCCATCAAAAACAATGGTTTTCTTGATGACGCGCTCATTACCCAGGACATGATTGTGCCAGTGGGCCATGAATTCCTCTCGTTCTCTGGCCGAAGCGGCCATCTGGGTGGCCTCTGGGTCTAGCTGCTGCTCATAAAAAACGGGTAGGCCAGCTTCTATCACCTCTCGCAACAGTAAATGGTCCGTCATTATATTTTCAAATGCAAGTTAATTGTTTGCCTAAACGAGACTAAATGGGCCTGGCACAAGATGTTCCTGAAGCCATTGCGTGAACAGTTCTCTTGCCATTTCGCCTGATGCCACATGGAGAATAGTGTAAACTTGCTCATCTGTACTGGCGCTAATCTGGTGGCCATTTAATACCAGAAATGTCTCCATTGCTGCATGACCAGCGCGTTTGTTACCGTCTGCGTTTGTTACCGTCTATAAAAGGGTGGTTTTGGATAAGTGAAAAACCGAGGGCGGAAGCCTTTTCCGCAATCGTAGGGTATAGTTCTTCTCCTGCAAAGGTCATGCGGGGTTGGGCCACTGCGGATTCTAACCCACCCAAATCGCGTATGCCCACCGTGCCGCCGGATTGGGCCATCACACGGCCGTAAATCTCCAACACCTCATTGACAGTCAAGTAGCGCATTACGCCAGCCGCCGATAAAACTCCGCATTTTTGTTAAGGATATATGTTAGGGCGCGTTGAAATTCTTCTTCCGGTCGTGCCAGCAGATCTTCGACACTGACACGCACTAATTCTTCCGGGTCAACGTGATAATAGCTGGCCAGTTCCTTAAGTTTTTGCAGCCGATCATCTGATAACGTGATGGTAATTTGAGTCATCATCATTTCTCCATTGCCCAAACCGTATCTGGGCACAAATCCGAATGTTACCGGGTCAAGATTTGGTCTCTTGACTAGCGGCGATGGCGGCGAAGCCGACCGCGCCCAGGCCAAGATGGGTGCCAATGGCCGGGGTGACTTCCGCGATGAGGGGTGGTTCGCCGGCCGGAAAGAGATGGGCGGACTGCTGTTGTAACTCCACGGCCGCTTCCGGGGCGCGCACATGCAAGATGGCAATGCGCTCAAACGGGCCAAACTCCTCCACCAGCCGCAGCATTTCCGGCAGCGCTTTTTTGCGGGTGCGCACTTTGGCGATGACCTTGATTTCACCGGCGCTGATCATCATCACCGGTTTGATTTGCAGCAGGGTGCCAATGCCAAACTGCGCCCAACTGACACGCCCACCGCGCCGCAGTGATTCCATGGTGTCAATCATGCCAAAGACGCGGGTACGGGGCACACGCTCGTTCAGTGTTTGGATGATGTCGGGCAGGGGTTTACCGGCGGCGAGGGCGGCGACGGCCGTCATCACCAACAACCCGCCCCCCAACGTGATTTGCTGCGAGTCAAACAGATGCACCGGGCAGCTATTTTCGGCCGCTTCCGCGCCGATGCGGGCATTGTCATACGTGGCGCTCAGGGCAGCCGCCAGATGGATGGAGAGGATTTGGGTGGCTCCTTCTTGCGTCAGCCGTTCATATACCTCGGCAAACGTGCCCGGCGAAGGGGCGGCGGTAGTGGGGTATGGTTCGTACTTTTCCAGGTTGTCGTAAAACTCTTGCCGGGAAAGCTCTACCCCTTCCAGGTATCCTTTTTCGCCAATGTTGACATAAACTGGAATAACGGTAAGGCCGTACTTTTCAACAATGTCCGGGGGGACGTCCATGGCGCTGTCGGTGACGATTCTGATCATGGGTAATTGGGTAATTGGGTAATTGAGTAATTGAGTAGTTGGGTAATTACACACTTACCCAATTACCCAATTACATTTATTCTGCTCCTAAAATATAGTAATAATGCGGCTGGCCGCCGGGCAGGATTTCCACTTCGATGTCCGGGTAGCTGGCCTCGATTTGGGCGGCGATGACGGCGGCGTCGGCGGCGGTGACGTCCGCACCGTAGTAGAGAGAGAGCAACTCACGGTCATCCAGTTCCATTTTTTGCAGCACGTCCTGGAGAACCTGGGTGATGTCTGGCCTGGCAGCGCAGAGACGGCCGTTCACCAACCCAATCATCTGCCCATCCTTCACCTCAATCCCATCCAGATTCACGGAACGGGTGGCGCGGGTGATTTCGCCGGTGGCTACTTCACGGGCGCTGGTGGTCATGGCCACGGCCGTTTCCTGCAAATCGCCGTCGGGGTCATAGGCCAGCATGGCGCTGAAACCCTGAGGCGCAGTCAGGGTGGGCGCTACCGCCACTTCCTTCGGGCTTAAATCCCGTGCGGCTTCGGCCGCCAGGATGATGTTTTTATTGTTGGGCAGGATGATGATTTTGTCCGTGGGCACTTCTTGAATGGCCTGGAAAATTTCCTCCGTGCTGGGGTTATTGGTCTGGCCGCCATTGACCACAAAGGCCGCGCCCAGGCTGCGGAATATGTTTGCCAGCCCGCTGCCCGCGGCCACGGCCACCACGCCAATTTGGCCCGGCTTAATGGTGGGCGCGGGGGCGTCGGCCATCTGCCCCCCATGCACGATCTCTTCCATCTGCATCTGCATATTTTCCACCACCACATCGGTGATATGCCCCAGGCTGATGCCGTAGGAGATGGGTTCGCCAGGGTCTTTAACGTGAATGTGGACTTTGATGGTGGTTTCGTCGCCGACGACGACGGTGGAGTCGCCCATGGCGTCTATGCGGGCGCGCACTTCGGCCACGTTGAGATTTTGACCCATGAGGATGAACTGCACATCGTAGGGGTTTTCCAGATGGCCGTCTTGGGGCATCGCCAATTCTTGAGCGGTGATGGTGTGCGGTGTTGCGACTACGGCTTTTGCCACTTCATCCAGACTGCCCATCTGCCCGTTGACATAACGCAACATCCCTTCCAACACATATACCAGCCCTTGCCCGCCGGAATCCACCACACCGGCTTGTTTAAGGATGGGCAGCAGATCGGGCGTGCGCTCCAGCGCCTGTTTACAGCGCCCCAGGGTACGCTCCAACACAAAGCGCAAGTCAAGGCTTTTGGTGACGGCGTCGGCCGCTTCGGTAGCCCCTTCGCGGATGACGGTGAGGATGGTGCCTTCCACCGGGCGCATCACGCCGCCGTAAGCAGTGTCGGCGGCGGTTTGCAGGGCGTTAGCCAGGTCTTGGGCGCCAAACGTTTCTTTATCTTTCAGACCCCGCGCCAGGCCACGCCATATCTGGCTGAGGATGACGCCAGAGTTGCCGCGCGCGCCCATGAGCGCCCCTTGGGCCAGGGTATCGGCCATTTTGCCGACGTGGGTGTCGTCTCTGTCCTGGACACGGCCGTAAGCGGAGCGCATGGTCAGGAGCATGTTGGTGCCCGTGTCGCCGTCGGGCACGGGAAAGACGTTGAGCGAATTGACGTATTGGTGATTTTGTTCCAGCCAGATGAGACCGGCGCGCGCCATTTTTTTGTATTGTTGGCCGTTACAATGCAGCCATTTTTCGGGCACGGCCGTCATCTCGGCCGTTGTGGGTTGGGTCACGTGGGTTTTCTTCCTCTCTCTTCAAAATGATAATCGGTTATCAGTTCTTATTACGTTGTTGCAACCAACGGGCAAATGAAGCAGGGTTTTCGGTTGATTTTTTGCCGATCAATAGACCTTCCACCCCAATATCCTCGTCAAGATCAGGCCAGTGGATGCCATAGCCAGCACCGCTAATTTCAAAATAAGCACGTTCGGCGGGCGTGGCATAGGCCAGACGGGGATACCATCCGATGGGCACGGTTACGGTACGGCCGTCTTCAAGATCAACAGATAAAGAATCATCACTAACCATCACGTTCACAATTCTAGCCAGTGAAACCAGTGCAGAAGGCATCCCATTCATTTCTCAGGTTCTCCAGATTGTCACGCAAAATGCGCTCAATATCCCGCAGCTCCTTGCGGTTATAACCACGATTCTCTCCTAAGGCCACATCAGGATCAAGCCAGAATTTAGCGCTCCACTTTTCCCGATCTACATGCATATGACGTGGTTCACCACAGTCATACGAATAGAAGTAGATGCGATAGGGGCCAGTTCTCAAAGCGGTCGGCATGATAATTAGCTTTGGGTTATCGGTAAACGGTAATCAGTAATCGGTGAATCAGACCGATTGCCGTTCACCGATTACCGATTACTGTTCCTCTCTACTCAAACGCAGTCCCTGCACATACACATTCACCTCATGCACAGGCAGGCTGAGGGCTTTTTCCAGATGAAATTTGACGGTGTGTTGGATGCTCTCGGCGACGGTTTTAATACGCACGCCATATTCCACAATAACATACACATCAATGACGATACCGCCATCGCGCAGGGTCACATCAATCCCCCGGCGATTGTCACGGCTCAGTAGTTTGGCGATGCCAGAAGCCACATTCTTTTCGGCCATACCAACCACCCCATAACATTGGTTGATGGCCTGGTTGGCGATGGTAGACACGGCCGTTGAGGAAATATCTATCATTCCGTAATTGTCGTGTTGTATAGTCATTTTTACTCCAGATGTAACCGGGTAACTGGGTAATTGGGTAATTACTCAATTACCCAATTACTTAATTACTCTTATGAAAACGATTTATTTGAAGGAGAACGGGCGGCTGTAAGTTGCAAGTCAATCACCCCTGCCCAAGCCCCGCCTCAATCGCATCCGCCTTCATCCGATGATAATACACCTCCTGCCTTTCCT
>JABFFZ010000136.1 GCA_013112725.1 Chloroflexota bacterium | reverse complement strand
CGTTGCCTAAATTCGATTAACTTGTTAAGCTGCTGTTTGGTAACTGTATTGTCATTCATAACAACACAGTTTACCAAAGGGTGGTTTACTTGTCGTAGACCACCCTTATTTTTCTAAACTCGAAAAGCGTTCAGACTTGACGAGTTTATTACCAGAGGCGGATGCCGCAGTTCAGGCGCAAAAACTTGTCAAGTCTCCAGAGGAACTGAACGGTTACTCCAAAGTTCACTGATTTTTTGCTTTCATTGATGATTTTCCTGATTTTGTGGAAGTTACCCCACTACTGCTTGTTCTTCCCGCCGCTTCTTCGCCGCTTCCTGCATCTTTTCAAACTCCTCGTCCGTCCACAGGTGTTCCGGGGCCGTCAGGCGGTCAATGTAGAGAATACCGTGCAGGTGGTCAATCTCGTGTTGGAAAATGCGCGCCGTCCAGCCGTTGAGTTTCAGTTTGACTTTACGGCCGTACCGGTCTTGCGCCCGTACCCGCACCACCTCATGCCGCTCCACCTCACCTACATAACCGGGGATAGACAGGCAGCCTTCTATCCCATCCACCACTTCCCGCGACTGCCACACAATCTCCGGGTTGGCAATCACAAATAACTCGCGTGAATTGGGGATCTCGTTGCCCTGCTCGTCCTCTCTGGGCAGTGTTTCAATAACGGCCAACTGCATGGGCAGCCCAATTTGCGGCGCCGCCAACCCCACGCCGTTGCTCTGCCGCATGGTTTCCACCATGTTGTCAATCAGCGTTTGCAGGTCATCATCAAATTTAGTAACCGGTCTTGTTTTCTGGCGCAAAATGGGCGCCGGAAGTTTTACAACGTCGAGTAATGCCATAATTCGGGGATTTTATCTTGTTTGGGGAGGTTGGGCATGTTTTCGTAATCCGCAATCCGTTAGCCGTAATCCGAAAAACGGGTCACGGATTACGTTCTTGTGCCTTGCAATCGGTAAATCTGCTCCAATGTCTGGCGGCCCTTCACGCGAATGGGTTCCATCGCTTCGGCTGCCACCCAATCTTTCACCAGTTCATAGGTGGCGCTGCTGAGCAGCACTTCGTCGCCGCCGGCGTTTTCCTGCACCCGCTTGGCCAGGTTCACGGCGTCGCCAATAGCCGAATAATCTTTGCGTAGGCTGCTGCCCACATTGCCTACCACCGCTTCGCCGGTATGCACGCCCACGCCAAAGTGCAGGCGGCGGTCTTCCGGCATCTCCGCTAAATAGGCGCGCATATTTTCCTGAATCATCAACGCCGTGCGCACGGCACGTTCGGCGTGGCGGCGCTGCGGGTTGAGCGGCGTGTTGTACAGGGCCATCACCGCATCGCCCATAAACTTGTCGGTCAGCCCTTCAAAGTTGTCAATAGCGCGGACGAAGATGGTGAAGTAGCCATTCATAATTTGAATCAATTTTTCGGGGTCTACATGCTCACTATAGGTACTGTAACCGCGTACATCGGCAAACAACACGCTCATAATGCGGTGTTGCGGCCGTTGCGCCGCATCCAGATCACGTATCTGGTCTACCAGGGCGGGTGGCAAATAGCGGCGTACACTTTCCAGGTTTTTCTTTTCGGTGACATCGTTCAACACCATGGCCACACCGAGCGTTTCCTGTTCGTAATCTCGCAAGGGTGTCAGGGTCAGATTCAGGGTGGTAATGCCGGGGCGTCGGCTGATGACCAGGTCTACTTCGGTGTTTTGTACGCCTCCTTTGTGGCGCACATCTTCTACCAGTGGTTCCACGTCCAGCCCCAGTGTTTCCAGCGCGGCCTTATAGGTCTGGTGCATGATGGCGTTTTGCGGATAACCCAAAATGCGCTCGGCGGCGCGGTTATACAGGGCAATGCGCTCTTCTTCATCAATGGTGATGACGCCGCTAGTGATGGAAGCAAAGACATTATCCATCAGGTCACGCATTTCGGTGATTTCGGTGAGGTGGTTGCGGATTTGTTGGAAGAGGCGGGCGTTTTCAATGGCCACGGCCGCCTGGTTGGCAAAGGAGGCCAGCAAATCCCGGTCGGTATCGCCAAAAACGCCAGCCTGCACCCGGTTGTCGGCGAAGATGACGCCGATGATCATCTCTTTGATTTTGAGGGGCACACACAGGATGGAGCGCAAATTGTAGCTGATGATGCTCTCCTGAGCGGCAAAACGGCTGTCTGACATGGCGTTCATGGTGACGATGGGTTCACCGGTTTCAGCCACGGTACGCACAATGCTGCGGCTGAAATCAAAGGAGGATTTTTCCAGCGTTTCCCGATCCATGTTGCGGTACACACGCACATCCAATTCGCCCGTGTCTTCGCTCTTAAGCAACAAAATAGAGCGCTCCGCTTTGGTCAGGTCAATAATGGCATCCATCACGACCACCAGAACCTGATCCAGATCGAGGGAGGAGTTGATCATCGCGCCCACGTCTTGCAGAGCACGCAGTTGTTCGCGCTCTTTTTCCTGGGCTTTGACGCGCCTTTCCAGGTCTTCAACGGTGCGGCGGAGCACCACCAATTGGCGAGTGATTTCATCGCTAGAGCGGGTGATAACGGGATGGGCGACATCAGGCCGGGTGGTGATGATGGTCTGCTGCTGCTGGTTTACGGCTGTGCCCAGGTTATCAATGAGTTTGCGCAGGTCATTGAGGTTGGTATGAATTTGGGTTGTTGATGGGTCTTCCACCGGGTTTCTTCCTACGAAATTATGAATGATGAAGGATGAATTATGAAGTTAACATGGCAGGAGATAGGCGCACTACAATCCCCTGACGCGGTAATTATAACAGTTTTCACTTTGTTGGTTACATTTTGGCTAAAGTGGGAGGTAACTACGTAACTACGTGTTTACGTGATCCGGGGATCACGTAAACACGTGTTGGGGGCAGTTAGAGGCGAAAGCGGCGGCGACGTTTGCTTTTTTGCTGCCAGCGGTGAATGCGGGTAGCGATGCTCTTTTTGAGGAGCAACGGCCGTAACGTTTTCCAGTGCGGTAACGGATCAAACCCCTCCTCATATGTCCGCTGACGGCTAAATTGTTTGAGTACGTATTGGCGGGTGAGGATGCGAATATCGTCTTTGCCTTCAGGTACGGCCGTAGCCAGCAAATCGGCGCGCTCGTAAGGCGTATACTCCTCTGGCTGTGGGACTCCCAACCAGCGCGCCCAACTGCCCAGCCGTTTATAGCTGCGGTCCACGTCCATTTCCACGCGCCGGTTCATCGTATTCGCCGTAAAGGAGAAGCCCACCGCCGCCAACACAATAATCGTCGCGCCCACAGCTTCCCATATGGGAAACGGCCGTGTTTCAGATTCTGGCTGAGTAGCCGGCCCGCCTCTGTTTTCACCGGCGATCAAATCTTGCGGGTCTTCCGGTTCCAGTAAATCTTCTTCCGGGATGCTGGCAGTTTCCCGGTTGTCATTGAAGACGAAGGAACTGAGCAAGTCGTTGCCTCCGGCTGTCAGCCGTTCCGGCCGGGTGATAACCGGAATAGAAGCAGTAGGTTCAAACTGAATCCAGCCATAAGAGGGGAAATAGACCTCTACCCAGGTGTGGGCATTACTGGCGCGCACCCGATACAGGTGGGCATCCTTATCATACGTGCCCTGAGCGTAACCGCTCACGACCCGCGCCGGCACCCCCTGCGCGCGCAGCATCACCGCCATCGCCGAAGCATAATAGTTGCAGTACCCTTCTTGGCTGACAAACAGCGTGTAATGCACCGGTTCCACATTATCCGGCGGCGCGGCAATTTGATCGTTATAGGTAATGGTCTCCCGCAAATAGCTTTGCACCGCCATCGCCTTATCATACGGATTGTTGTAAGGGGCTGTTAATTCAGCGGCTAATGCCAAGGTTTCGGGTGTAATGCTGTCTGGCAGTTGCAGATAGGTGTCTTTAACCCAGTCTGGATAATTCGTAGAGGATCCCCGCAAGCTGGTAGCGTCAGCCACCGAAAGACGGGACACAACTTCATAACGATCCCCCTGCTGCAAAATATATTTGGCGCGCACGGCGCTCACCAGTTTGTCCCCATTGGCATCTTCACTGGCGCTCACCAATAAAGGGCGGTCGGCGCTAATAATCTCCGGTGCCCCATAAATGAGGCTGGAACTGGGGAAATAGGAATAAACGGTTTGGGTCAAAACCTCACGGGAGCGGGTGAAAGGAATATCCAACACCCCATCATCAGTAAAATGTTCATAGACCAGATCGTTGGCTTTGTGCCAGGTTTCGTCTTCGTAGGTGTCATAGACAATGGCCTGCCAGTAGACATAAGGAAGCTCCTGGGGCACGATAATGTCCATAACGGGGGTGCTGCCCACGGTGCGCGGCCCACCCAATACTAACGAATCCTGGTACGGGTCGGCCGTATTCACGCCATAGGTGCGCAGCGCCGAAAACATGCGCGTCCAGTTGTCCTGGAATTCACGCCAGGGGCCACGTGTGCCGCCCAGGGCATCGCTGACGGCAGCATTGGCCGACAGGGGCGGCAGTCCCCAGGCCAGTATAAGGGCAATAGCGGCAGCAATGAGACCGGCGCGGGCAAAGGCGAACCAGATGCTATTTTCGTAACGCACGGCCGTGCTGCGCCATGCCCTTTCCTGCTCCACCAGATAGGTGCGGGCCACAAACAGGGCAGCTAACAAGGCATAAACAGCCAGGTAATAGGGCAACGGCAGTGGCCCGGCATAATAATAAACCACACTCAACAGCACCAAACCCATGGGCACAATGGCCCGCCACACGTGGGGGAAACGGAAGGTATACCAGGCCGCCGTATAGCCAAGGAGCCAGAAGATGACGGCCGTTTGAAAGACAAATATCAGCCCATCCCGGCTGGTGCCGCCGTCCACCAGTTTGCCAAACCAGGCCAACTGTCGGGCAATCATGCCATCGTCAGGATGAATGATCCGCTCCCGCCAGGCCATGCCCACAAAACTATCCGTTGTCCCCACCATAAAAAAGATGACAAACGCGCCATATAGCAGTGCATACAGGTGGGCGGTATTAGGCGAAAACCGGCTTTTTGCCAATAGGGTCCCGGTTAAAATAGCGGCTGTGCCGATCAGAGGAATCACATGCAGACCGCTGATCAGGTCTGCCTGTTTAATGGCGTAGGCGCTCACAAACATCATAGCCAAGAGCAATATGAGCGTTGACCAACCTTCTTCAAGTTTAGGGCGAGTGTACATTGTTACCTCGTTTTTTGGGGAATCCGTTCCACATCATTATACGCTCCACCGGTGGATTATAATGACGGCCGTATCCCCCAACCACCGGCCACCCCCACGACTTATATGCACTTAATCTACGCGGCCGGTGGTTGCGACCCTGTCCGCCGTCGGGCCGGCCCGGCCGCCGTCTCCCTGCTGCGCCACTGCCGCCGCAACCATACGGCTACCAGCAACCCACCCACCGCCAGCGGCAGGGCAACAA
>JABFFZ010000135.1 GCA_013112725.1 Chloroflexota bacterium | reverse complement strand
AAGCGTTGCCTAAATTCGATTAACTTGTTAAGCTGCTGTTTGGTAACTGTATTGTCATTCATAACAACACAGTTTACCAAAGGGTGGTTTACTTGTCGTAGACCACCCTTATTTTTCTAAACTCGAATTGAATAATTATGAATTAGGAATTATGAATTATGAAGAAGAGCTTCCCCTTCATAATTCCTAATTCATAATTCCTAATTCCACACAGGAGGTTGGGATGACGAAAAAAATTGGTTTATTGGTGGGTATGGAATGGTCCTGGCCGCCGGCGTTTATTGATGAGGTGAATAAACGAGAGGCGGGAGTGACGGCGGAGTTTGTGAAAATTGGCGGCACGCGCATGAATGAGCCGGGTGAGTATGCGGTGATCATTGACCGCATCTCCCATGAGGTGCCTTATTACCGTTCCTACCTGAAAAACGCCCTGTTGCAGGGGACACACGTGATCAATAACCCCTTTATGTGGACGGCCGATGACAAATTTTTTGGCGCGTCGCTGGTGACAAAGCTGGGCATTGCCAGCCCCAAGACGGTGGCGCTGCCCAATAAGGATTACATCCCCGGCATTGACCACCAGAAAAGCCTGCGCAATCTGCTGTTTCCCATCCCCTGGGAGGAGTTGGTGGAGTATGTGGGCGGTTTTCCCTGTGTGCTGAAAGATGCCCACGGCGGCGGCTGGAAAGAGGTGTACATTTGCCACAGCTATCAGGATTTGTGGCACAGTTATAACCAGTCTGGGCTGCTGACGATGGTGCTGCAAGAGTTTATCAAGTGGGACAATTACATCCGCTGTATGTGCCTGGGGCAGGAAGAGGTGTTGGTGATGAAGTATGACCCCAACAGCCGCCGCTATATGCACCATGACCTGTTGCCGGAACTGTATGAACGGATTCATGCGGACTGTTTGACGCTGGTGCGCGCCTTTGGCTATGACATGAATACGGCCGAATGGGCGGTGCGGGATGGGGTGCCCTATGCCATTGATTTTATGAACCCGGCGCCGGATATGGATGTAAATTCGTTGGGCTATGAATTTCATCGTTGGTGCGTGGAGCATATGGCCGACCTGTGCATCCGGCTGGCAAAAGAGCCGCGGCCACAGGTGAGCGAGTTAAGGTGGAGCAGTTTGTTTTGAGCAGGTGAGGGGGTGTGGTGGTGAAGGGGTGAATCACCTGCTCACCCTTCCACCTGCTCACCCGCTCAGGAGAGGAAGGGAAAGATGGCGTTGAGAGAGGCAATTCGCGCGTACCATGATTTGTTGACGGAGGAGCTGGCGGCGGAGTCGCAGGGGCAGTTGACGGAGCAGATGCAGATGCGGGGGCTGTTTTTTGGCAACCGGCCCTTGTGTACGGTGCTGCGGCCCCGTTTTGTGCTGCCGGATCAATATACTTTTTTGCGCAAGGCGATACGGCCGTTGCTGGGCGCCTTTGACAAAATCTCCGAACTGGCCGTACAGGATGCGGCGTTCCGTAAACAGTTTGGGCTGGTGGATTGGGAGGAGGAGTTGATCCGGCATGATCCCGGCTACCGGGGCCATACGCCTCTCACCAGACTGGACGCTTTTTTTGTGACGGATACGGGTGAACTGAAGTTTACGGAGTATAACGCCGAAGTGCCGGCGGCCTCGGCTTACAGCGATGTGCTGACCGAGGTGTTTTATGGGCTGCCGGTGATGGGCATGTTTATGCGGGAATATGTGGTACGGCCGTTGCCGACGCGCCATTCCGTGCTGCATGTGTTGATGCGCGCCTACCGGCAGTGGGGCGGCGCCGGCAAACCAAACATCGCTATTCTCGACTGGAAAGAGGTGCCCACGTACAGCGAATTTGAACTGTTTATGCACTATTTCCGTTCGCAGGGGGTGACGTGTGAGATTGTGGATCCGCGGGAGGTGGAATACCGGAACGGCCGTCTCATCCATGGCGATTACCACATTGACCTCATTTACAAGCGCGTCCTCATCACCGAACTGATTGAGCGCGGCGGGCTGGACCAGCCGGTGGTGAACGCGGTGCGCGATGGCGCGGTTTGTATGGTCAACCCCTGGCGCTGCAAAATGCTCTACAAAAAGATGAGCCTGGCGGTGCTGAGCGACGAACAAAACGCCCACCTCTTTGACGAAGTGGAAACGGCGGCCATTCGCGCCCACATCCCCTGGACGCGCACGGTGGAGGAGCGCAAAACCTCTTACGGCGGCCTGCCCATTGACCTGATCCCCTTCATCCACAAATACAAAGACCAGTTGGTGCTAAAGCCGAATGATGATTATGGTGGGCATGGCATTGTGTTGGGCTGGCAGACGAATGCGAGCGGCTGGGAAACGGCCGTGCAAGAAGCCCTGCAAACCCCATACATTGTGCAGGAACGGGTGGCCATCCCCACCGAGCCGTACCCCAGCCTGCTGGAAGGTGGCCTGCACATTTACGACCGCATGTTAGACACCGCTCCCTTTATCTTTCACGGCAGTTATGTGGATGGCTGCCTGACGCGCCTGTCTACTGACCCGCTGCTGAACGTCTCGGCCGGCGGCGGCTCGACCGTACCCACGTTTGTGGTGGAGAAGAGATGAGATCAGGAGATTGGGAGATTGATCAATCCCCAATCTCCTGATCTCTTTTTTCAACCCCACATGAAACAACCCCCACCCATTGACCTCCTGCTCCTCCTTGTCCTCATTCCGGCGCAGATCGCGCTTTTTTCTTTTGGCGATTATTTTTTAGTGATACTGCTGCTGCTGTATGTGGCGCTGACCGTGTGGCGGCCGTTGTCTGATCTGGCAGCGCTGCCGGAACGGTTTGGCGCGGATCGGCTGGTGTTTTTGCTGCGGCTGCTCATCCTCTTCCTCATGTTGCTGGTGGCGCCGATTGCCGTTTCTGCCCGGAATGTGCAGCTGCGCTTGCAGGCGGACGCCGGGCAGGGCGATGTGACCGACGCCTATTTGCGGCTGCATGATGGCGCGCTGCAACTGGAACTGGCGCTTGAACATTTGCAAAACGGGGTGAATCCGTATGCGGCCAGGTATGACCATCCGTTGATGAGCATCTGGGACCCGGCGATTGGCGTGAACCCGGCCACGGAGCATCTGATTTACCTGCCGGGGCTGCTGTTAGTATCGCTGCCGTTTCAATGGGTGGGCACGGCCGTACTCGGCTTTTACGATCAACGGCTGTTTTATTTGCTGGCCTTTGTGCTGGTGATCTTGCTCTTGCCGACGATTACCACCAGACCGACGTATAAATTGGCGCTGGTGGTGGGGGTTGGCCTCAATCCCTGGCTGGCGCAGCCGGTGGCCTGGGGCATGAATGACATCATCGTGGTGCTTTGTTTGCTGGTGATGGGGCTGCTGTTGTGGAAAAAACATCAGCTGTGGGCGGCCGTGCCCCTGGCGCTGGCCTGCACCATGAAACAGAGCGCCTGGTTATTTGTGCCCTTTTTTTTGCTGGCGGTTTATCTGGCGGCGCAGCCGGAGAGAAAGTGGCGAGAGGCGGCTACGGCCGTAGCCATTATCGCGCTCATCATGGCCGTCGTCGTTGGCCCGTTTGCCCTGTGGAACCTGCCCGCGTTTATGGATGATACCTTTGCTTATGCCAGCGGCACGGCCGTCAGCCTCAACTACCCCATTCGCGGTTATACCGTCGGCCGGCTGCTGGTGCTGTTTGGACAGGTGGCGTCTGACCTGGACTATTACCCCTTCTGGCTGTGGCAGGTGGTGGTGGGCCTGCCGGTGCTGGCGCTGTGCCTCTATTACCAATGGCGGCAGCGCACGTTGGCCGCCATGTTTCTGGCGGCCAGCGTCTTTATTTTTAGCCTGGGTTTTGTCTCCCGCTATTTTCAGGATAACTATGTGGGGTTTGTGATTACCCTGGCCTTCTTGGGGCTGTTTCCCACTTTTGTGGAGGAAGAAATAGATACACGGACGACGCGGATTTGACGGATTGACACGGATTTTTAGCGATTGATCCGTGAAAATCCGTTTCATCCGTCCCATCCGTGTATCCATTTGAGGACGGTTTTATGGAAGACACTACCTCTCCCAAACGCCAATGGTTTTTGCCTTCGGTTAGTGTGTTGGTTTTTATTCTGGTTTTTTGGATCAGCCTGGTGTTTATGCCGCAGATGTTGAATGGGGATGGGGATTTGGGGCGGCATTTGACGATGGGGCAGTATATTCTCGACCAGCGCGCCATTCCGACGACGGATGTTTTTTCACACACCATGCACGGCCGTTTCATGGTGCCGCATGAATGGCTCAGCCAGTTGGGCTTTGCCCTGGCGTATGGCGGGGCGGGGTTGAACGGCATTGCCTGGCTCACGGCCGTACTCATCGCCGCCACCTATGCCATCACCACCATCACCTTGCAGCGGGTGGGCGTGCGGGCGCTGCTGGCATTGGCCGGCGGTCTGTTTGCTTCGATGGTGGGGGCCATTCACACCCTGACGCGCCCGCACCTGTTCACCCTGCTCTTTTTTGCCCTGGCGCTGCTCATTTTGGAAACGTACCGGCAACAGCCCAAAGCGCGGACGCTGCTCTGGCTGCTGCCGCTGTTTCTGGTGTGGACCAACACACACGGCGCGTTTATTGCCGGGTTGATGCTGGTGCTGTTTTATGCGCTGGGGGCGCTGCTGGAACGGGCGTGGGCTACGGCCGTGACCCTGTTAGCGGCGTTTGGCTTGCTTATCCTCGTCTCCCTGCTGAATCCGGTGGGAGTGGCCCTGCTGCAAAACAGCTTTGCCTATTTGCAGGAAGATTTCCTGGTGAGCATGACCAACGAATACCGCAGCCCCAATTTCCACCAATATAGCGCCTGGCCGTTTGCCGCCCTGCTGTTGGGGTCGTTGGGTTTTGGCTGGCTGAGTGGGCGGCGGCTGGCCTGGACGCCGCTGCTGCTGCTGCTGATCTGGACGGCCTTTGCCCTGTACTCGGCGCGGAACATCCCCTTGTACGCGCTGGTCGCTATCGTGGTGCTGCTACCGGAGGTGGATGGCTGGGTGGACGGGGTGTGGCCGAGCCTGGGCAACTTCCTGACGGGCACGGACGCCGCCGCCCGCCCCACCTGGGGCTGGATGTGGGCGGTGGTGGTGGTGCTGGCTGTGGCCTGGGCGCAGGCGAATGGGGCAAAGCTGGATATTTTCCGGGCGGGCAATACCTTTAGCGAGCGTCAGTTCCCCATCACCGCCGTTGACGCCATTCGGGCCGATTTGCCCGCCGGCAACATGTTCAACGAATTCCATTGGGGCGGTTATTTGCTGCACCGGCTGTGGCCGGAGAAACAGGTGTTTATTGATGCCCAGACCGACTTTTATGGCGAAGCATTAACGCGCGAATTCATCCAGATTGCCGACGCGCAAGCGGGCTGGCAGGAGCGGCTGGCGGCGCGGGATGTGCAGTGGGTGATCTTGCCCCCGGAACGGCCGTTGGCCGCCTGGCTGGCCCAATCGCCGGCATGGGCAGAGGTGTATCGGGATGATACGGCCGTGATTTGGGTGCGGCAGGCGGGGGAGTGAGGCGTTGGAAAAGGTGAAAGGGTGATAGAATAGGCGATAACTTTTTATCCGCGTTATCCGCGTTAATCGGCGTTCTATTTATGGAGGAATAAGATGGCCGCAAAAGCAAAAATTTACCAGTTCAAAATTACCTTGAAGGGGATTCGCCCGCCCATCTGGCGGCAGTTCCAGGTGAACAGCCACATCCGGTTCCTGGATTTGCACCGCATTATCCAGGGAGTGATGGGGTGGGAGGATGCCCATTTGCACCAGTTTTCTGTGAACGGATACCTCCTCACCGATGGGATCACCCTGAAAGAAACCGGCTCCGGTGGTGGGGATGTGGCCAAAAGCTGGCTGGATGCATTTGTAGAGGAAGAAGAGCAGAAGTTCGTCTATGAATATGATTTTGGCGACAGTTGGGAGCATGAAGTGGTGCTGGAGAAAATTTTAGAGCCGGAAGCGGGGGCGACTTACCCGCGCTGTTTGGCGGGAAAACGGGCCTGCCCGCCAGAGGATTGTGGCGGCGTGTGGGGCTACCAGGAGTTGCTGGAGGTGCTGAAAGACCCGGAAAACCCGGAGCATGAAGAGATGCTCGATTGGTTGGGCGGCGAATTCGACCCGGAGGAATTTGACCCGGCATGGGTGAATGAGGTGTTGGCGCGGTTGGGGTGATACGGCCGTGATGTGGGTGGGGCAGACGGGAGAGTGAGGTTCAAAAACTTATACTACACTTGAAACTTAGAGTGGTGATAATTCCAGAAATGCAAGTACACATATGAAGAAAGCAGGGCTTTTCAGTAAAAATCAGCTAAAGAGTTGGCTGGCAATGGAAGCATCAAAGTAACGACGCGCCGAAGCCAGATTGGAGTAACCCAATTTCTGCGCCAATCCGACAACAAAGTTGTTGATAAG
>JABFFZ010000134.1 GCA_013112725.1 Chloroflexota bacterium | reverse complement strand
TGGATAAGAGACCGCCCCTTCCCCCACCCCGCCGCCCGCCGCCCAGGTCGCCAGTGAACTGGCCGCCTTGCCGCAAGATACGCTGCTGACCGTTCTGGTGGGCCTGGGGCTGCTAGGGCTGGTGCTGGTGATGTTGCGCACCTATAAACAGTACCGGGAACGGGTGCTGCTAGAAACGGCGCGCGCCGGGCGCCGGGCGGCCTGGCAGCAGGCACAGGCGGATAACGAAGACAGCGCCGCCGCCACAGACCCCTTGCCATTAACGCTGCTGTGGCTGGACGAAACGTCCGCCGTCAAGCAGGAATTCGCCATCGAGTCTGACACGGTGACGGTGGGCCGGGTGGAAATGGTGGGGCAAATCACACTGGCCGACCGTTCCGTTTCCCCGCTTCATGCACGGGTACGCTGGCGCAACGGCCGTTATTGGCTCACCGACGAAGGCAGCGAAAACGGCGTTTTTCTGAACCATGAACGATTGGGCCTCAGCCCCCGCCCTCTGGCCGATGGCGATCTTATTCAATTGGGCCGCGTCTCCCTTCGCACCCGGATTGGCGAGCAGGTGGAGGGGGGAGAGGGTGAGCAGGTGAGTGGGTGATTTTTCAATCTCCAATTACCCAATTACTCAATTACTCAACAACCAGGAGACACTTTGAAACAATTTCGCGCAATTGTATTTGATATGGATGGGTTGATGGTAGACAGTGAACCGCTGTCGCGGCAGGCGTGGGATGAATTTTTACGGCCGTATGGCGGCCAGATCAGCGACGCCATGCAAAGCCAGATCATTGGCCTGCGCGCCGATGTGAGCGCCCCCCTCATCCGCGAAGCGTTTGCCATTCCCCTGTCTGTGCCGGAGATCATTGCGCAGCGGGCCGAGATTTATACCCGCATCCGGGCGCAAGGTGTGCCGGTGATGCCCGGCCTGGCGGAATTGCAAGCCGCCATTGCCGCCCGGAACATTCCCTGGGCAGTGGCTTCGTCCAGTGGATGCCGCCACGTGCAGGAAATTTTGGCGCAGTTGGGACTGGTGGATACAGTGTACGCCACCGCCTGTGGCGATGAGGTAACCCACGGCAAACCGGCGCCCGACCTCTATTTGCTGGCAGCGGCGCGATTGGGTATGGACCCGGCCGACTGTCTGGCGCTGGAAGATTCGGCCCCCGGCAGTCAGGCGGCGGTGGCGGCGGGCATGGCGGTCATTGCCATTCCCAACGGCCACACCGTCAGTGCGGATTTCAGCCACGCTGATGCTGTGTACAGCTCGCTACATGAGGTAGCGGCGCGGCTGGATGAGATTATGGGGAGAATTGACGAGTGACGAGTGATGCGTGAGCGGCCTTTGGTCACGCCTCACTCGTCACGCATCACGCCATACTGCCTATGACCACGATCAACCAACCCACCATCAGCAATGGTGACATCGCCCGCCCCACCTATCTGGAAATTAACCTGACGCAGTTGACGCACAATTACCGTGCTATCCAGCAGGCAGTGGCCCCCGCTGCCGTCTTGCCCATCCTCAAGGCCAACGCCTACGGGCATGGGTTGGTGGAGATTGCCCGCCATCTGGTTTCGCTGGACGTGCCTTATGTAGGTGTTGCTTTTTTAGAGGAGGGGATTATGCTGCGCCAGGCGGGTATCCCAACGCCGATTCTGGTGATGGGAGGCATTATCGGCAATCAGATACCCATCTTTTTGCAGTATAACCTGACCCTGACAGCTTCTTCGGTGGAAAAATTGCAGCAAATTGACATGGCCGCGCAGCAAATGGGCGTCCGTGCCAGGGTTCACCTGAAAATTGACACCGGCATGGAGCGCATTGGGGTGCATTATTACAGTGCGGCGGCGCTGCTGGAAGCGGCGCTGCACTGCCAGCATTGTGATGTGGAAGGCATTTATTCGCACTTTGCCAATGCGGATGCGGCTGATCTGACCTCGGCAGAGGTGCAACTGGCCCGGTTTGAGCAGGTATTGGCCTTTTACACGGAGCGGGGGGTGCCGCCGCCGCGCCTGCGGCACATGGCAAATTCGGGTGGCATTTTACAACTGCCGGGCAGCCATCTGGATATGGTGCGGGCGGGCATTTTGCTATATGGCGTGTATCCTTCGGCGGAGGTGGCGCGAACGGTGGCGGTACGGCCGTGTCTCAGTTGGAAGTCCCGTGTGGTCTACTTCAAGGTGGTGCAGCCCGGCCATCCGGTGAGTTATGGCTCCGCCTGGCAGAGCGACCATATGGTGCGGGTGGTGACGGTGCCTGTGGGCTATGGCGACGGTTACTTTCGGCGGATGTCCGGGCAGGCGGAGGTGATTATTCACGGCCGTCGTTACCCGGTGGTTGGCCGCATCTGCATGGATCAACTGATGGTTAATATCGAGTGGGATTCCGCTTACAACAATGACGAAGTGATTTTGTTAGGCGAATCAGGGGGAGTGGCGATCACCTGCCAGGAATTGGCGGATTGGGCAGGCACGATTCCTTACGAGATTTTGACGAATATCAACACCCGTGTGCCTAGAGTTTATGTTAAGTAATTGGTTAATTGGGTAATTAGGTAATTGTCCCATAAAAGCGTTCACCCCCGGCCAGGAGGGAGAACCGGGGGTGAACACTTCTTTTGGCGACTTTGAGGGAAATGATAGCCGCCGAATCTAAGCTCAACCTGAATTGCTCATAAGCAAACTATTAGTAGCGTGTTGCCAGAAGTTCAACTTTTAGCTTTCAGACTTGACAAGTTTATTACCAAAGGCGGTTGCCGCAATTCAGGCGCAAAAACTTGTCAAGTCTCCAGAGGAACTGAACGGTTACACTTCTGACAACACGCCAAACAGATGATCGCGCAGCGGTTTGATTTGCCACAAGTTGGAAATGTGGCTGCCGGGTATGAGGCGCAACGGCCGCGTCCCAAACAATGGCGCGTGGTGTTCCTGGCGAAAAAAGAGGTCTTGCATCCCCAACAGCGGAAATACGTCCGCCTGCTCGATGCGCTGGTAATAAGCCGTAAAGTCCAGATGTGCCAGTAATTCGTTGTGTGAGATGGTCAACGGCCGGGCCACCAGTTCAGCAATATCCCATATCGCCTGCCCCACATTCGGCGAAGAGAGCATGGGAATGACCGCCCGGCTGCGCTGAAAAGTGCCTTCATACAACAGGCTGGTAATGCCGCCCCAACTGACGCCCGCCACCACCGTATACGCCGCCCCCTGGCCGGTGAAGAAATCTTGTACCAGTTCCATGATGCGCAGCGAACCGGCCAACATCTGGTAAATACTTTGCAGCGATTGAAAACCCTTATCCAACGGATCGCGCCAGTTGGCATGGAATGGGGCCTGGATGAGGACGCGATGCATGGATGGTAGAAGGGTGGCACGGCCGTTGCCAAATAGCCGCCGCCAGGAACTATCATACGGGTACTCACCCAGCCCGTGATGGTAAATGAGCAGCGGCGCGGCCGGGTCGGCCGCCAGATGCACCTTGACACGACAGGCGATTTCACCGCTGGGGGTGTTCAGCCAGATGGGGTGAATGCCGGGAGCCGCCAGTTGGGTGATATCCGTTTTCAGCCTATCCACTTCTGTACCGGCAAGCACCGCCTCAAAAGAGAGCGCCGTCTGGTATGACTGTTCCAGCGACGCAGGAATGCGCCGGTTCATGGCGTGTAGGGCAACTTTATCGGCAAATTCGGCAATATCTGGGCGCATGAGCAGAATGTAGAGTAACGGCCGTGCCCCGGCAACCTCCTATTACCCATTCCTCAGAAACAGTGAGGGGTGGCCGATTGCACAATCTGCCACTTGCCACTTACCACTGCTCCGCTACACTTCCGCCCCATGTCTCAATCACCTCGAACCAAACTTCTGGCACAGTTAGGCGTCATGGCCCTGGCCCGGCTCTTATTGAACACCGGGCTGCGTATGGTGTACCCCTTTGCGCCCGCTTTTGCGCGCGGCCTGGGTGTGCCCATCGAAGCCATTTACCAGCTGATTGTTATTCGCAGTTTTGCCGGGTTTCTCAGCCCACTATTCAGTCCCTTATCGGAGCGGTACGGCCGTGTGCCCGTACTTACCTTCTCCATGCTCCTGTTTGGGGCCGGCTGCCTGGTAGTCGTTTTCTGGCCCACCTACATCACCCTGGGCATCACCCTCATGCTCATCTCCATCGCCAAAATCGTTTATGACCCGGCTATGCAATCGTACATCAGCGAACGAGTGCCCTATGCACAGCGAGGCAAAGCCATCTCCATCACCGAACTGGCCTGGGCCGGGGCGCTGCTGATTGGTGGGCCGCTGCTCAGCCTGACCATCGTCCGCCAGGGCTGGCGCGCCCCGTTTTTCTGGCTGGGGGTGCTGGGTTTATTGGCCGCTGTGGTTGTCTGGCGCAGCATCACCCGCACCCATGCACCCACTGCCGGCGGCGCCGTCACGCTGCGGCAAACAGCCAGCGTTATCCGCCGCCACCAGGTCATCTGGGCAGCGATGGCCTACATCACCCTGACCATGACCGCCAGCGAAACACTGCTCATTGTCTTTGGCGATTGGATGGAAAGCACCTTTGGCCTGGGGCTGGTGGCGCTTGGTTTTTCGGCCGGGGTCATCGGTCTGGCCGAAGCCACCGGCGAATTGAGTACCGGTTGGGCGGTGGATCGCTTTGGCAAGCGACCCATTGTCGTTTCCACCGGCCTGTTGAATGCGTTGGCCATGCTGCTGCTGCCATTTGTCAGCGTCACGCTGCCGCTGGCGCAGGTCTCTTATTTTGCCGTTTTTTTCCTGTTTGAAATGGCGATTGTGGGCAGCGTGCCGCTGATGACGGAGCTGGTACCGTCGGCGCGGGCGGTGGTGATGTCGGCCGTTATTGCGGCGATGGCGCTGGGGCGGGTGCTGGGGGCCTGGTTGGGGCCGCAGCTTTTTGCCGTCTGGGGTTTTAGCGCCAATGGAGTGGCCGCCGGCGTGTTGATGGGCGCGGGTGTCCTCATCCTGGCGCTCTGGGTGCATGAACACAAAGAAGAAAAAAGGGGTGGTTGATGATCAACCACCCCTTTTCATGCTTATTTCAGGTTAACCTGATGGCGCCAGCTTACGGTTTCAAAATAACCGGCAGGTAGATCAGATACTCGTCTACTACCGTGACCACCAGTTCATCTCGGCCAATACCGCCATCATTATCGGTCACGGTTAGAATTACCGTATAGACGCCGGCTGCCGTATAAGTGTAGCTGGGCGTAAGCGACCCACTGGCGGTGTGACCATCACCAAAATTCCACTCAATGGTATGTGTGTCCAAAGAGCCAGGATCGGTAAAAGAGCCATTAAAGCTAACGGTTTCACTGATGGTTACCGTCCTATCTGCCCCGGCATTGACCGAGGGGTCCACATTATCCACGGTCAGGCTTAATGACTCGAAGTAAGGATTTCCGGCGCTGTCTTGCAGCAACAGGCCAACGGTATATGAGCCATTGTCCAGGTACTGGTGGCTATGGCTAAATGCAGCCGGCGCCGCCGCATAGTTAAACACCTCTGGCAGCGAGCCATCGTCCCACAAGACCGTTAGGGTAAAGTTATCACCGGCATCTGGGTCAACGATTGTGCCGCTCACGGCAGCCGTGCCATTTTCATTGATGGGCGTCGTGATGCTAGGAGCAGTGGTACTCGGTGGGCTGTTGTCAGGATTCGAGGCTATCTGCAAACACCAGCCACTGCCAATACTGCCGCTGTCACCGCCGGTATCGTCTACCACATACAGGCTCCATGTGCCGTTGGGGTCTGTGCCGTTGAAGGTAGACAGTGTTGTCGCCGCCGAAGCTACCGGGGCCGGGGACGGGAAGGTGTCAATGCCTTCATAATTAGTCGGCCGATAGCTACCTGCTGCCAGCGGCCCGCTGTCCGGCACCGTCCCGGCCGCGCTGTCATCGAAAATGATATTGGCGTTTACAGCATCGCTCGAACCACCGGCGTCGGACAGGACAATCAAGTTTTGGCCCTGTGGCCCAACCAGCAAGATGTCAATATCATCAGGCCAGGTGTGGCTTAAGCCCGTTAACTGCACGTCCGCATCCATCACCGTATTGCCGGCGCCACTGACAACGATGTTTGATGGATAGGGCGTGGCCACGCCACTAGAGGGGATGCTGATAGTGCTCGTATTGCAGTATTGGGCATCGGTGACAAATACCCAGACAGGGGAGTTTATGCCCGCGCCACAGGGATTGGTCGCCCGCACCCGCCAGAAATACTGGGTCAAAGCAGACAGGCCGGTTACGGTATCGCTCGTTCCGACCACATTATTGCTGTGGACGATATTGGTAAAGCCTACATCCGTAGCCACTTCCACAGTGTAACCAGAGGCAGCAGGGATGGCGTTCCAACTAAGTTGGGCGCTTGTGCTCACGCCCAAAGCGCCGTTGAGGGGCGATACCAGCGTTGGCGCTGACGGCGCGCTGTTTACAATGTTCAACCCGACGTCCAAATCGCCGGAAGTAACGCCGTCGTTACCGGTGACTGTAATGGTATAGTTACCTGGGGCGGCGCTTTCACTACCGTACACTTTTAAGGGAACGATTTGAAATGTGACCAAATAGAAAAAGCAAGGGTACACTTCTTGATTCAGGACAAACCAAAGGAGTGTACCCATGGGTGATAATCACCAAGTCTATCG
>JABFFZ010000133.1 GCA_013112725.1 Chloroflexota bacterium | reverse complement strand
AGGAAAGGCAGGAGGTGTATTATCATCGGATGAAGGCGGATGCGATTGAGGCGGGGCTTGGGCAGGGGTGATTGACTTGCAACTTACAGCCGCCCGTTCTCCTTCAAATAAATCGTTTTCATAAGAGGAAGCCACTTATATGGTAATTGCCTCGCCCAAGCACTTAAGGGTACTATCAGGATAATGAAGAGCAGATTCAGAATTGCAAAAACCCAGGTCAAGTTAACACCATCACTTTGCTTCTTAACCTTCCCATAGAGATATGAAGCTAAACTCATCGTAACGATTAGACTGGCTGGTAGTAATGAGCCAGGGGATCCTTCAAAAAAGTCATTGACAGTACGCTCCCAAGTGCCTTCAGGGGGTCGAAATGGTCTTGTGTCCCAAGGAGCCAACCACCCTTCAGTGAACGCGGCTAGCAGAATGAAGATAATGCTCCATGTAGTGATAAGTAACAGATAGCTGCTTAAAAAAGATATATTCTGCCCAGTATGGTTGACTTTTTGAACAACTTCACGAATAGCTTGGTGAATAAACATTACTATTAGCCCTTTTGAGGTGAATTAGAATATCAATAGTGTCCAATAGTGATTGAAGCAAGGTCAAATGGCAAAGGTCAACCCTTTGCAAGCAGTAATCAACTTGCAGATAGAGGTTGACCGGGCAAGCACTACGCATTATTGACAAACAATGTCTATCAAGGAAGTCATAGCGTTATAAAGCACTTCTAACGATACCGTACCTTCAAGTGGTTTTGGACATTAGCTGCTCCACCTGCGGCTAAAACACCATTTGTACCAAGGCATATGTTGATTTGATATAGATGATAACCATAGGTGGCTAGCATTCCACCATAGACTTGGTTAAATGTAAAGGTCACTAATGCGCTGGTTGCATACCAACGCATTGCCGAGGGGATAACCGTCTGAGGCGTATTTGCAAAGAACACCCAAATCATTGCAAAGATTATATGGGGTGAATACGCATGTCCAGTTACAACTGTACTCAAACTGTACCGGATGTTGTACCCAAGTTGTACCGGGTGATAGTACAAACGAATGAGAAGGGTGAGTATGTTATTTCAAAATTTAACGCCGGGCGTTGACAAGATAGATTTTCTGGCTACAGTATCCACCTGGGTGGACAAGTTCCCTTTCAGATTATGAAGAAGTTGCTGAAAGAAAAACAGGAGAGCCTTTTATGTCGCATGTGATCCAAATTTTGGTTGCTGACGCTCACTCTGCTACACATATTGCTTTAGCACATGAAACCAGAGGGAGCGACATTGTTGTGTTGCCAGATTACGCCCGAACTTGGGATGAAACAATTTCGCTTTGTTTTGAATACCGACCAGACATTTTGCTATTGTCTTTAGAATTAACATCCTCTTCCCCCCAAAACCACCTTTTATACTTATCCAAACAGTTCGCCGAGTTGCACGTCGTTGTCTTGGGTAATGGTTATATACCTGTCAATTTGCCACTTCTCATAGAAGTTGGTGTTGCCGGTTACTTCCTCAAAACGGATGAGATAACGAGCTGGTTAACAGGAATGAGAGCTGTAGTGTCGGGTGTAAAATGCTTCAGTCAGCATGTGCTGGCAGCACAGCAAGAGAGTACACTCATTCAGCCCCAAATTGAGAACACGTATGGGCTGACAAAACGGGAGTATGAGATTACCGCTTTCATGGCAACGGGAATGGACGCCAGACAAATAGCCACCCAGATGAACTTGAGCTACCAGACAGTACGCAATCACCAGACTAGCATATACAAGAAATTAGGTATTAAGGGACGCCGTGAGCTTCCTGACATTGTTGCCGGTTCGCAGCTCTCAGTTTGACTGGGTGATGGATGTAGATGAGAACAAGATGAAGTTAACGGTCTGGTAGAAACGGGTCACGGCCGTACTGTGTTTCCGTAGTATAATCCGCGAAGAACACGAATAGAGGCGAATTAGTGTCAAAAATAAACCGGAGGAGAATTCATGGGCAGCAACCCATCACAACTTGCGCTGAACGCAGTGAAGTGATGAATGAAAATTCATAATTCATCCTTCATCCTTCATAATTCATAATTTTCGGAGGAGTCTATTATGGCAGAGTATCAGGAATCAGAAGTCAGTCGTAGAGGATTTTTAGTGGGGGTGGGGGTCACGGCCGTAGTCGCCACCACCATTGGCGCAGGCGCCGCTTTATTAAAAGGATCACAGCAAGCCGCCACCACCACCATCACCACGTCCCCCCCGGCCGCGTCGGTTGTTTCCCTGCCGCCCCTGGCGGCCAATGCCAGCGCGGAATCATTCAGCCAACTGGCCTCTGCCCAGGCAGAAATCATCCGCTTGCAGGCGGCGCTGGACGCCGCCAACCGGCAAATTGAAGCGTTATCGCAGCCGGACAGCAGCGCCATCGCCGCCCAGGAAACGCTGCGCACCGAACTGGCCTCCGCCAATGAACGGGTGAGCGTGTTGGCCGGGTTGGTGGCTTTGTACGAGCAGCTAGATGGCGTAGACCTGGGCGCGGCACTGGATAATGGGTTAACGGCCGTGTCCGGCGCACTCACCAATTTACTCGACGACATCCCCAGCCTGGAAGCCAGCATGGCCGCCGGCACGCTGGCGTTGGCCGAGGTGGAAAGCCATTTGCCGGTGCTGGCCAACGGCCGTGTCTGGCTGGACGCCCACCTGAACAAATTAGACGGCTACTTCCACCAGATTGAAAACCTGCTGATGGACGCGGTGGAAGCGGCCGGCGCCTTTGTGCAAATGGTGAATGAGTGGTTTGCCGGGGTCAAAAAGTGGTTACCCTTTGGCATTGGTGAAAAAGCGACCACCATTATGCAATCCATCACCACCTTGCTGCTGGAAACCCCCGCTACCATCACCGGCCTGAACGCCAACCTGGCGCAGCCGTTAGACGTCTGGCTGGCCCGCGACGAGCAAAACGACATCGCGCTGAACAAGAAGTTGGTACGGCCGTTGCGTGATGACTTGATGGTGAAAACCACCGCTGCGCTGAGCAAAGCTAAAGGGGTAGAGAGCGTCTATGCAGCCAGTTTGCAAGAGCCGGTGGGTACGGCCGTAGCCCGCCAACAAACCCTACGCACCCTCATCGCCGACTACCGCCAGCAGCACCAGGTTTAGCCAGAATAGAAACCGGGATTTCTACACTGTAGACGCCCTCCTGCCCATTCGCTACAATAGACCTCATGGCTGAGTTAACGGTAGAAGAACGAGTCACTGACCTGGAATACTTGATGGCTGATCTCCTGCGTGAAACGGCCAGGACTTCTGTTGAGCTGCGTGAATTCAAAGACGAAATGCGTGAATTCAAAGACGAAATGCGTGAATTCAAAGACGAAACGCGCCGGGAACGCATTCGCATGAACCGCCAATGGGGCGAACTGGCTAACAAGATGGGAACCTTGGTGGAGGATCTGATTCTTCCCAGCCTGCCGGCTATTTTGCAGAAGGCAGTGGATTGCCGGGCCGAAACCATTGAAGCTGTGATGCCTCGCCCGGTGCGTCGCCATGCCACAGAACGCAGTCGCCAACGAGAATTTGATGGTGTTGTGGTTTGTGGTGATTATTTGCTGGTAGCCGAGAGTAAAAGCTCGTTAACGGCCGAAAAAATCCGAGAGTTTACCGATTCCCTGCCTGAAGTACGTGATTTCTTCCCAGAATTTGCCGATAGGAAAACGATTGGCGTAATAGCCTCGTTACACGTGCCAGAAAACCTGATCCCCTTTGCCGAAAAACAGGGCATTCTCATTATTGGTTTTGGCCGCGAAAATATGGAGCTGCTCAACCAGCCCGGCTTTCAACCTAAAGCTTTTTGATTTTCCCACTTATGTGCTTTTTCCCAGGCGCCATGTCAGCAACAATCTGTTGAATCTCGTGGTAGAGGGTGGGCAGTTTCTTCTTCTTCGCTTCGATATTCTTCAAGCGATGCCAAAACTTGGCTTTTGGCTGAATCACAGCTTCCATATCCGCTCCTCTCGCAATTGCTCGCGGATGCTGCGTCCGCCGCTTACCACTCACTGCTCACTTTTTTATACCGGCGCGGTGTCCAACGGCGGGGCGACGGCCAGAAAATCGTGGGCGAAACGCTGCCCGTATTCGGCAATGAGTTCCTCCACCCGCGCCTGACTTTCCGAAGCCACAATCAGCCCGGCGTGCTGTTGTTTATGTACCCGGTACACAATCTCCGCAGCCTGATAGCCGGATAAATCCGGCCACTCCTGTTGCGCCAGACAGATGAGTACCCCCGCATAGTTGCCGGCGTCAGGCGGCGCGGCATACGCTTCCCCTCTTACCTGCGCCACTTCCATCTTGGCCCATTCCGCCCATAAATTCACGCCGCCGGCCGCTTCCACCATCTGTTCAATGTTAGCCCCACCTACCCGCGCGGCCGTTTCCAGGAAGTAAAATTCACCATCGGCCCCTTTGATAAATTCGGTGTGCGAGACGCCGTTGACCATGCCTAACGCCTTGAGCAGTTTGGCGTTAAAGGTCAGCAAGGCTTTGGCGTCCTTGTCGCGGCGAGGCATGGTACGGGTGACAAAAACGCCGCCATCGTGAGCCACGTGGATGGGCGGACGGCCGTAGACATGCGCCAATGCAAATTCCACCTTCCCCTGCCACATGATGGTATCCACATGGAACACATCCCCCGTCACAAACTGCTCCAATAAAAAGTAAGACTGCTGGTCGCCCAGCTCATTCAGCCAACGCCACACCTCGTCGGCTGAATTGACCCGCTTAATGCCCATGGCCCCCGCCTCCATGCGCGGCTTCAGCAGCCAGGGCGGGGACACCTGGTTCATCCACTCCGCCAGCCGGGCATGGTTAAAAACCGGCGTAAATTCCGGCACGCGAAACCCTTCGGCGCGCGCTTTCAGGCGCATCGCCAGTTTATCGCGGAAATGGCGCGTCACCGTTTCGCCCAGGCCGGGGATACGGAAATGCTCGCGCAGCAAGGCGGCCGTAGGCACATCATAATCATCTAGCGGCACAATCCGGTCAATCGTCTCCGAGCGCATCAGGTAGCCGATGGCGTAAATAATGTCCGGCTGCGTAGAAAGACGCGGCATGTAATAAATCTCGTCAATATCCTGGCGCGGCCAGGCTTCATCGCGCAGTTTCTCCCGCGTCACCAATAACACACGGCAGCCCAACTGTTTGGCGGCTGTCAGAAACGTGGTGCCCTTACAATAACTGGCCAGACATAAAATAGTTACTTGTTGTTCCATATGGTTTCCTTAAACATACAGTGACAAAAATTAGCGCAGCGACATGAGGACGAAAAAAATGACGATGGTAAAGATGATGATGGCGATCAGCAAAAGGATGACCGGCCAATCTATCTGCTGGCGCGCGCGTAGCTGTGGCGGTCTGGGCCGCGCCGGTCTGGGTTTGGGGGCTGCATCACCGACGGGCGCATAGGGGGACACGGCCGTGACAATATCCCCAGCCACCTCATCTTCCAACTGAACTGTGGGTGGCGTGGTTGGCGCCAGTTCGTCCTCAGGAAAATCAATAGCCGGTTCCGGACGTTCACTTTGCCATTGCGCCAATATATCCGGCGTCAACTCCACCTCTTCTTCACTTTCCATCAACGCCGACAAATACGAAACAAGCTCATCATTCAGTGGTGGGGGCGCTGGGGATGGCGCTACGATCGTGGCAACTTCCTCTTCTTCTTTGTCTACCGGTTGGCTTTCCGCCACCTCTGGCGGCGCAATCTTTTGCACCCAAACAGGCACTTCTGCCGGCGACTGCCGGGACACGTCTGCCCGGCGTTTAATACCGGCCAACGCCGCCGTAAAAGCGGCCTGATCTTCCACCAAACCGCTCAAATCAAGCGCCAGGGGATCAGTCTGTAGCCCGGCCAGGCCACCAATTACCTCCACATCGCGGGCCAGCAAAGAATACGCCGCCCGGCGGGGATCAAAAGTCAAATGACCGCCCAAACGCACTTCCAACTCCTCCCGCAATGTCACCTTCTCCGCTTCACGCGGAGACAGCCTACAGTGTAGATGATGCCCTTTTTGTTCTAAGTCAAAGCTGGTAAAAGGAGCACGGCCGTTGGTCATTTCCCCGGCGCTCTCCAAATTTCTAACCGTACCCGTCACAAACACCAAACCCAGCGGCAGTTCCGCCGGTAGTTGCAGCGCCAACCGATGGTTCAACTGACTGACTGATATGTCCATAATTTCCTACTCCACAGCGTTGTCAGCAACGAACATATACCGGCGCTGATTATACCCCAAAACTCAGGCTGCTATCATTTGACGAAAAAATCGCAGATGTTATACTTACCCCTCGCCTGGGCTTGCTCATAATTTAGTTTGTCTGTCTTTAACAAAAATCAGGCTACTATTGCCGACGTAGCTCAATTCGGTAGAGCAATGCTCTTGTAAAGCATCGGTTATGGGTTCAAGTCCCATCGTCGGCTCCTGATTAAACCATTTCATGGGTCAGTGTCCCGAGCGGCAAAGGGGGCGGACTGTAAATCCGCTGGCAGAAGCCTTCGTAGGTTCGAGTCCTACCTGGCCCACTAGTCGGTAATCCGTAATCGGTGACCGGTAAACTGATTACGGATTGTTGATTATCAATTACCAGTAAAGACGCCCACGTAGCTCAGCAGGCAGAGCACATTCTTGGTAAGAATGAGGTCATGGGTTCAAATCCCATCGTGGGCTTTTGTCCTGTCTATCTGAATACTATCATCAGATGACAAGGCGTTGTTTTGGCAACATTTAAGCGAGTTGTTTGTGTATCTGGCGCAAATTTGCCTTTGTATACACAAAGTTATCTCACTATTTTTCTAAGAATAAGGATTTGTAAGCGATGGCAAAAGAAAAATTTGTACGGGGAAAGCCCCACTGCAATATCGGGACAATCGGTCATGTGGATCATGGCAAAACCACCCTGACAGCAGCCATTACCAAAGCACTATCACTCAAAGGGTTGGCCGACTTTTCGGCTTTCGACCAGATTGATAACGCTCCCGAAGAAAAGGAACGCGGTATTACCATTGCCATCAGCCATGTGGAATACCAGACGGAAAGCCGGCACTATGCCC
>JABFFZ010000132.1 GCA_013112725.1 Chloroflexota bacterium | reverse complement strand
GTGGGGATGCTCTCCGGGGCTACACCCGCTTCCACCAGGAAAACCGGCGGCCCCCCTATCAAACATTCTCCATTGCGACAACGCTGCCCCTCCAGACGAATGTTGTAAAAACCACCGCCAGGGGTGACCGGTGTTTCCACCCCAGTAATGGGGTCAACCAGCACACCAGAGGCAGCCAACGCCGGTACGCGCAAATCCACCGGCGTGGTCGTGCGCGCCCACATAATACGCGTCACCCCCTGTGGCCGGGTAAAACTAAACAGGTAATGGGTATTACTTTGTTCGCGGCGAATGGGATATTGGAATCCGGCCAGATATTGGATGGTGTGTTTGTAGGCGTAAAAGGCGGGGCGCTTGCTAAAGTCATACGGCCGTATCAATCCCCAGCTCTCATCCCCCGGATTCATGTTGATGTCCACCAGCTTATAAAAACCAATGTGACTGGCCCCGGCATAAAACCCCAGGGCATAGGCCTGGGGGATGTACCACGCCTGTTGTTCCAGATCCAGGTGAAACGCCTGCACCTGCACCGGCCACTCCGGGTCCAGGCTGGGGCGGGCGTTGGTCTCATTGATCCATACCTGTTTCATAGGGCTGATACCCAACTGCTGCTGCACAGCAAAGGCATTACCCACAATACCGGGAATGGTCTCCGGCCGGAAGTAAATGTGAAACGTGAGGGCATCAAAGAAATAGTTATTTTCGGCCGCTTCCGGGTCATTCACCACCACCTGCAAAAAGCGGCGCAAATAGCCGGTATCATGCCAGTGGGTCATGCCGCCAATATGGATTTTGGCCTGCGGGTCCACCTGTTTCATCACCTGGTACGTCACTTTAACCAGGCGGTAATAATCTTCGGTAGACCCGGCAAATTCGTGGCCGTACACATGTGGGGCAATGTCTGGCTCGTTCCACACAATCCAGTTATGCACCCCCAACGGCCCGTAATACTGGGCCACGCGGCGCACATAGTTGGCCCATAAATTGCCGGGGTCGTCAATGGGCAAATAGAGGCCACGCGGCACACCAGAGGCAAATTCGCCGTCGGTGGCCCACTGGGGGGTGTTTTTGAGCAGGCCCAGCACCTGCCGGTTGTGCGCCTGCGCCTCGGCCAGCCACTCTTCATGCACATGTAAGGTATTCCAATCGTTGGGGCCGGTAGGCTGGATTTCATTCCAGTAGAAGAGGATGCGCTCAAAACCAACGCCAAGTTCGGCAGCCTCGGCCGGCGCCCAAAAGGATTCAATCGCGCCAAAACGGGGGTCGAGCGCCCCTTGTTGGGGGGGGATGTAGGCGGCGGCAGGGGAAGGGGGTACGGCCGTGATCACCTGCACCAATCCCATTATCACCAATAACAACAATCCGATCCGCGAAAAACGCCGGGAAACGCAAAACCTTGTTTCTTTCTCTGCGCCTTTGCGCCTCTGCGCTAACAATAGTCTCAAGATACTAACCTCCAATCTCTTATCTCCAATCTTCATGTTGGCAAATCAGGCCAACCTCTTTACAATGCTCGGCTGAGTTTACAAACGCGGGCAATTATATCCCACGTACAGGCAAGACCCTAAGGGTTTCGCAAACCCTTAATAAGGTCTGTTATAAATTATGCCCACATTGACGCGATGGTTTATCAAATCCGCTCTGGTTTACCTGGCAGCAGCGCTGCTGTTGGCACTGTTGTTGGCATTGCCCAGTTCTATCAACCTGCCCCTCTTTGTGCGTTTTATGAACCCGGTGTACTTCCATTTATTCCTGGTTGGGTGGGTCACACAAATGATCTTTGGCGTTATCTACTGGATGTTTCCCATTATCACCCGCGCCCAGCCACGCGGTAATGAGCAGTTAGGCTGGGTCAGTTTCATCTGCTTAAATGTGGGCCTGTTGCTGCGGGTGATTGGTGAACCATTGGTAGCCGTTCGCCCGGAAGTAGGTTGGGGTTGGGTGTTGGTTGTTTCGGCGCTGCTGCAATGGGTGGGCATTGTGTTATTCGTTTTCCTGGCCTGGCCGCGTGTGAAAGAAAAATATCGCGGAGGATAAGATGCCACGCTTGAGCCTATGGATTATCCGCGCCGCATTGGTGTACCTGCTGTTAGGGATCACCATTGGCTCACTGCTGTTGGCGCACAAGGGAATTCCCTTCTACCCTCTGTTGTGGGGCTGGCTGCCCGCACACATTGAGCTTCTGTTGATGGGCTGGATTGTGCAGTTAACATTGGGGGTGGCTTTTTGGATATTACCGCGTTATTGGCAGCGGCCACGCCGTCCGAGTGAACAGTATGCGCGAATCGCCTTTGTACTGTTGAACGTGGGTATCTGGCTGGTGGTGGCTGGGACAACATTTCGTGCGGGGGTGTGGGTGCTGTTTGTCGGGCGGCTGGTGGAAATGGGAGCCGTTTTGTTTTTTGCGGCTCATGCCTGGGGGCGGGTTGTTTCCAGAGAAGGGGCGTAAGGTTGGCGGTGAGCAACGGCCGTAGCCCCGATTCAATTTTAGCCACCAGACAAGGTATAATCCGTCACATTCTTTATTATTACATTCCAGATCAGGAGAACATATGAAACGAATTCCATTACTCTTGTTCCCTCTCGGCATGGCCTTATTCTTTGCCGGCGCCCTGTTTATGACCCTCACGCCCCGACCGCAGACGGCGCGGGCACTGCCAGATAATCATCCGCCGCTGCCGGATAATTATCCGCCGCTGCCGGACAGCTATACGGGGTCGGCGCTTGTCCCCAGTACTCTGGCTGACTTTTTTGCGCCTGGCTCGCAGCCCGTTTCCACCATAGACAGCATTGCCGACCCGTCTGGCTGCTTCCACTGCCACGCCGAATACAGTGATGAAGTGCCCCAACCGGCCGACTACGAACCCTGGACTGGCTGGCAAGGCAGCATGATGGCGCAGGCCGGCCGTGATCCCATTTTTTATGCGGCGTTGGATATCGCCATGGCCGATGCCCAATTCAGCGGCGAGTTTTGCCTGCGCTGCCACCTGCCCCGTGCCTGGCTGGAAGAGCGCATCGTCAGCGGCACGCTGGCTGTTGACCCCACACAAAACCACATTGATCTGGAGGGGGTTCAGTGTGAAGTGTGCCACCGGCTGTCTGATCCCACGCCTGGGGCCGGCAATAATCCGCGCGATTTCTATGTACTGACAACCATCACTACCACGATTCCCATCACCTATGGCAATGCGGCCATGGTATTTGACCCGGAAGATTACCGACGTGGGCCGTTTGATTTTTCCGTCATTACCCAGACGATTGGGCTGGACCCGCATGTGGCGCAAGGGGCGAAGGGCACACTGCAATCCATCTACCATCGGGAGGCGCTGATTTGTGCTACTTGCCATGATATTAGCAACCCGCTGTTGTCATGGGATGAAGCAAGCCAAACTTACGCGCTTAATTCATTGGGTGAGCCTTTTACTGATACGAGCAAGATGTTTCCCATTGAGCGCACCTTCAGTGAATGGCAGCTAAGCCAATACAACACACCAGAAGGGGTCTATGCGCCAGAGTTCGGCGGTAATATCGAATTCGTCTCCACTTGCCAGGATTGCCATATGCGGAAAGTGACCGGGGTGGGTGGTTCTATCTTCCGGGATGTTGCCGGCGTTCCGGTGCGAACGGATTTGCCCATGCATGACCTGACGGGGGCAAATACCTGGGCGCCGCAAATGATCCCCATACACCCGGTGTTCAGCGAGACTTTTGATGTGACCATTGACCCGGTGGTGGCGCCAAAACGGCTGGAAGCCCTGAACCTGGGCATTGAGCGCGCCCGGTATATGCTGCAAAATGCGGCGGTGGTCACGGCCGTACTCTCCTCCCCCACTAACGAATTAACCGTGCGCATCACTAATAACTCCGGCCATAAATTGCCCACCGGTTACGTGGAAGGGCGGCGCATGTGGCTACAAGTGGAGGGGTATGATGCCAACGGCAATCTGGTATACATCTCTGGCGCATATAATCCGGCAACAGGGGAATTGACGCAGGATGCCGACATCCAGATTTATGAATCCAAACATGGGCTGACGCCAGAGCTGGCAGCGCAGTTAGGGCTGCCGCCGGGAGAATCCTTCCACTTTGCGCTGAATAACATCATCCTGACGGACAACCGCATCCCGCCGCGTGGATATGAATATGCGGCGTTTGCGGCGGTGGGGGCGGAGCCGCGCACCAATGGGCAGCCCAACCCAACGCGGTATGCAGATGGGCAGTATTGGGATGAGGTGGTGTATGTGCTGCCGGATGGGGTGGTGTACGGCCGTGTCCGTCTGCTCTACCAGACTTCTTCCAAAGAGTATATTGAGTTTCTGCGCGACAATAACCCAAACATAGGCGACCCCAACAACAATGGGCAGATTTTGTACGATTTATGGGAAGCGACGGGACGCAGTGCGCCGGAAGTGATGGCTGATGTGCCATTTACCAGCCAGGCTTCTGTCTATCTACCGGTGGTGATTCGCCAACCCTGATGTCATTGGTGTTTATCCGCTGCCACGAGCAGGTGAGGGTACGGCCGTACCCCCACCCACTCCTATCACTCTGGAGCAATCCGCCAAAAGCTCTGGCTCAACATGCGGAAATTGTTGCTGCTGGTTGGTTGGGGTGAGAGTGAGGGGGTACGGCCGTGACCTCCACTTCCTCTCTCCGGGCAAAGGCTGAGTGGCCGGGGCTTGAAGACCGGCACAGCAGGGGGACCAGACCGGTTGCTCAACCACCTGATGCTACCTGATACGGCTGAATGGTTTCCAATAACGGCGCTTCAGATTGCTGCGCATGATACAAATCCCACCGCAGTTGCAGATTCATCCAAAAGCCAGCCGATGTGCCAAAATACTTTGCCAGACGTAAAGCTGTGCCTGGCGTCACGCCACGCCGGCCGTTGATGATTTCATTGATCCGTTGATAGGGCACATGAATGCTATCAGCCAGATCGCGCTGGCTTAGCCCCATGGGGTTCAGGAATTCCTCTAGCAACATTTCTCCTGGATGGGTAGGAACACGATTAGTTGGTACACGAACCATTTTTCTCTCCGGTTCAGGCATGTCGCCTAATGGTAATCCACAATTTCCACTTCATCTGGCTCATTCTCTCGCCAAACAAAACAGATGCGATACTGGTTGTTCACCCAAATGCTATACTGCCCGGCCCGGTCACCGCTGAGCGCTTCCAATTGATTTCCCGGCGGCAACCTCAGTTCAGACAGTGATTCAGCCGAATCAAGTTGATCAAGTTTACGTGAAGCAATGCGCCAAATGGATTGAGGACAAGTTCGGCGGGCAAATTTGGAGTTAACACCGTTGAAGATGTCCTCTGTGCCTTGATTTTTGAATGACCGAATCATGTCGCTATCATAGCATGGAAGTCATGCTACTGCCAGACAGAACACGGCCTTCTTGAGATTTTCAGAGAAGTTCGGTGGCACGGCCGTACCCCCACTTTACCCATAATCCGCCACGGCCGTGCCCCCACCGGCTCCTATCACTCTGGAACAAGCCGCCAAAAGCGCTGGCTCAACATATGGAAACTGTTGCTGCTGGTTGGTTGGGGGTGAGAGTACGGCCGTGACCTCCACTTCTTTCTCCGGGTGCGAAGGCGGGGTGGCACGGTCTTGAAAACTGACCACAGCAGGGGGGTGGCTGTTCTCCCTTCCCCAAACCTGTCACCACAGCAAAAGCCCTACGGTTCCACCTCTAACCATCCCTGGCATCGTTCGCCCATTGGCCAAGCCAGGTATCAGCCTGCCTCTTCCACTGCCTCTACAAAAACTTGACGCACACCCCTTTACTTGTTCCTACTTGACACGCCATTCAGTCTACCTTAATAATTTCATTTGTTCAATATTTCACAAATGTTCCTTGTGGGAAGCTTTCGATTGGGTCAAATTATAGGTCTTGGGATAACGTTTTGGGGTTTTGGTGCAAAATTTTCTCTGGTAATTACCAAAAAAAACCCAAATCTTTTTCTTAACATCTATAGTAAGTAGCGGATTTTAGAGGAGTGTAGCCAACTATCTTAACCTCCCTCAAAGAAAAATGAATCAATCAGGTGGCTTAAAATAAATCGTTTAGGTTCATTTTAGGTACCAAGGGAATTTTTCGATGAAAAAGTTATGGATCTCCGGCAGCATAGTGTTTATGCTGCTATTTGTCGTTACTTCAATCATGGGCGCTCAGCCATCAACTCCTATTGAACTCCCTCCGCATATATACCAACGAAGGGCATAATCTGACATTTTAGCCGGCGGTTAAAACCGCGCCTACACGTGCAAAGTCGGCCTTCGCCGACTGGGCCCCAGACCGCGCAGGCGGTCTTTGCACGTGTTGCCGCGAATTCCATTCGCCGGGCAAAATGACACTTTATGGCCTTTGACAGTATAGAGAAAAACATTAATGTTTATGTGATATTGGAAAACCTCGAAACGGGAGAAAAAACATATCTTGCCCCACGCCTTATCGCTTTTGAGGAAGATTCCAGACCTGGAGAATCTGGTTCTTCGGAAGCATCTATCGCCATCGCCTATGAAGTCGGCATACCGGGTTATATGCTTGGCGCAGCACTGCCCCTAACCAACGAGCAGTCGTTTTGGTTTCCAGACGTGGCTTATGCCACTGAACAAAAATATATGTGCGACTCAACCAGCAGCGTTTGTGCCACGCTGACATTTTACTATCAGGAGGGCCAGCAAAATGGGCGTGAATGGATGTATTCGCAGAAGATGAGAAACGTATGGACCAGACAAGACCCGCAAGTGAGTTGGTCAAATGGAATCCTCAAAGCCAGATGTGGGGCGGAGTGGTTCGATAAGGCAGGTACGTGTAATTCAGTAACTAGCGGAAATGTTCCTAATCCGGTCAGCGGGACTGGCTATGAAATGGTGCCATCATTTGCCGGGTCCAATAACAAAACATTAGTGGACGACATCAACTACCAGGTGGCATCGCAAGAAATATCTTTGCAGCGAGGTGGAAACCATTGGAACTTTTACGTTTGCATCGTGAACGGTGGTGGCGGCGTTATATACGGTTGTTATTAACCTTTGGTGCTAGTTCATAGGCTGAACTCGGCGATGGAAAAATGCACACAACCATCTTCATCAACCTGAATGCCATCCCATTGCACCAAGATGTTGAACAGAGCCATGGTATACGCAAGTCGGCT
>JABFFZ010000131.1 GCA_013112725.1 Chloroflexota bacterium | reverse complement strand
ACAAGTCATCAGGTTTTGCCCTTACGCCTGGCCCGTTGATTTTCATATACCTTGCCGTGGTTGGAATGTGTGATCGGACTGTGCTTAATAGGGGGTTTTTAACATCACTGGCCGCAACTATAGCTTTAATACTTTTAGCGACTTTTACGGCAGCTGTAGGGTTTGCTCTTTCTCAAAATCATAAGGTAAACTGTGGATGTTTTGGGCTATTACACGAAAACAAGGTGGGGATACCGCATATGGCTAGCAAACTCTTGCTTATTTTGATGACAACGATAGTGCTGGTTTATTCACTCTACTGATACCCTCTTGCTATCATTGTTCCAGTGCTGTTGTTGTAGCTTTGGTAGCTTAATCACTTGGATGAGGAGCTGTAACAAACGCGCCAGTGTCAGTTCCTGATTCTTAAACTGGCTACGCCCCCTGTCCGTACGGCTTGAAAAGGCTCTTATCTCAGCGCAAAAACTTTACTAGATGGTACGCTTTGCGCCCTTTGCGCAGGATGAGGAATTGGCCGTCAATGCTTTGGTCGGCCGTGACCATCTGGGCCGGGTCTTCTACCCGCTGATTGTTCAGGTAAATGCCGCCGCCTTGAATGGCGCGACGGCCGTCGCCCTTTGAACTCGCCAGCCCACTGTGTACCAGCAAATCCACCACCGGCAACCCGTCGCCGCCCAGGTCGGCGCGGGCAATTTCGCTGGAAGGCACGTTGGCGAAAATGTCACGGATGTCGCTGGCGTCCAGACCTTCCAGGTCGCCGCCAAAGAGGACGGCGGTCGCTTTTTCGGCTTTGTGTACGGCCGTGTCCCCATGCACCATGCGCGTCACATCCTGCGCCAACCGTCGCTGCGCCTCCCGCTGCTCCGGTCGTTCAAACACCGCGTTTTCCAGTTCCGCAATTTCGTGTTGATCCCGCCAGGTAAAGTATTTCAGATAATTGACCACATCCGCATCATTCGTGTTGTACCAGAACTGGTAAAAACGGTAGGGCGAGGTGCGTTCGGCCGACAGCCAGGCATTGGTACCGGCAGCCGTCTTGCCAAACTTTGTCCCATCCGCCTGCGTAATCAGCGGAAAAACCAGCGCGTGTGCCCTGGCTCCCTGCACCTTGCGAATCAGTTCCACGCCGGCCACAATGTTGCCCCACTGGTCACTGCCGCCCATCTGCATCACGCACTGATGATGGGTAAACAGGTGCATAAAATCATATGCTTGCAGCAGCATATAGCTAAACTCGGTGTAAGAGATGCCATCCTCCCGCGCCAGCCGCGACCGCACCGAATCCTTGGCCATCATGTAATTGACCGTGAAATGTTTGCCCACGTCCCGCAAGAATTCCAATAAATTAAGTTGTAGCAGCCAGTCGGCATTATTCATAATCCGCGCCGGATTGCTCTTCACCTCAAAATCCAGGACGCCGGCCAACTGCTGCTGAATGTTCACCAGATTGGCTTCCACCTCCGCGCGGGTCAGCAAATTGCGTTCATCGGAACGGCCGCTGGGGTCGCCCACCATACCCGTGCCCCCACCGGCCAGGGCAATGGGCGTATGCCCAAAACGCTGCAAACGGGCCAACGCCATCATCGGCACCAGGTGGCCGATGTGCAGGCTGTCCCCGGTGGGGTCAAAGCCGTTATAAATGGTGATCTTTTGTTTGGCCAATACCTCCGGCGCCTCTTCGGTATTGTCATACACAAAACCACGCCATTTGAGTTCTTCGTATGCGTTGTGGGTCACGGTGTCATTCTCCTTCGCTTCGTAACGCAAACTGCCAATTTGTGTGAGCAGGTTAGCAACCTACCCTACAGTAAACAAAAAGACGCGGATTTCAGGCCGCGTCTTGTCTGGTTCAGGTCATGCTGGCTGCCGGTTAATCAGGGGCAGCCACACACAGGCGTCGCGGCATTAAACGTGTGGCAGCATACCCATAATAATAACCGAAAAAACGCATTTTCATCATGGAGGAATGGTAGCACTACGACTGGTTTAAGTCAAAGCGTGGCTTGTTCGGCAGCAGCTTGCTCCAGCACCCGGCGGATCAGGTGGGGTGGCTGAGCGCCGCTGAAGGCGTAACGGCCGTTCACAATAAAAAACGGCACTCCACTAATCCCCTGCGCCCGCGCCCATTCCGCTTCCGCCAATACCTGCGCCAGCCCATCGTCCGCCTGCAATTGGGCGCGTATGGCGGCGGCGTCCAGACCACAGGCTGCGGCAATGCTCACCAATTCATCCAGATCGCCAATGTCACGGCCGTGTTCAAAATACGCCGCATACACGGCATCAATCACCGCCTCTTTCTGCTCCGGCGGCGTCAGGGCAATCAACCGGTGGGACAACGTGGTATTTGGCGCTTTTTCAATCTGCTCAAAATTGAAGACCAGCCCCACCTCCGCCCCCCGCTGCCGGGGCGCGTCAAAAAACTGTTCCAGCGGAATCCGGTTGCCCCCCTTCTGCCGCATGTAGGGGCGAAATTCAACCCCTTCTGGTGGAATGGCGTCGTTCAAGAAAAAGGTGTGGTACGCCACTGGCGCCGGTTCCGGCCAATCGGCCAGCGCCAACTGCAAATGCTTCTTACCAATGCGGCACCAGGGGCAGGCCGTGTCGTGAAAAACGTCAATCTTCATCGTCCACCTATCGCAGCACAAAACTCTCGCGCCAGGCATGGTTGCCAATGTACACCAGCCAGCCGCGGATCGTGAGATCCCCCAACTCGTTATGGCGCACGGTCTGGATGGGTGACACACCGGCTGCTTCTAACTGCTGCGCCAGCTGGATGGATTCCTGGCGCGTCTCAGCAAAGGCGCGCGCCAGGGCAGCCATATCTAGTTGCGCGTCCGGACAGTAGCCATCGTATTCATCCAGCGTCAAGGGGTCACCCAGGGCTACCCGCAGCCGGCTCTGGCTCCAGCGCTCAATGCCAATGATGTGCCGGGCCGCTTTTCGGTGGCTTTCGCTGTTGCTGGTGGATTCCATACGGCCGTGTACCGTCTGCCCTGACTTCTCCAACTTCTCCGCCAACTGCACCAGCGTATAGTTCCGCCCCATACGCTCCGTAAACCAGCGCATAACCGAACCAATCATACCCATGACCTTCCTCCTGGTGGTAATGTGAAACGTGATGCGTGACGAGTGACGCGTGACCAGAGAGACCACACGCATCACTCGTCACATGTCACGCCGAACCCCATGAAATCCTGTAGAGCCACTATCCTTTTCGTTACTATACCAAGAGCCACCAAAAAGGCTACCGTTACCAGAGGCAACGGCCGTCATTACAGCAAATGGGTGATTGACTTGTGCAAACCCTCCGGCGGTTCCTTTGTCCTCTTCCCGGTTATTCGGCTACAATCCTAGAGGAGTTGCGAGCCATGAACCGCGAATTTTTAACGGCCCCCGAATTATTCCCACCAACTACGCCATTGATCGGCCGTCAGTCAGAAATGGCGGCCATCACCACATATTTGCAGCAGCCACACGGCCGTCTGCTGACGCTGACCGGTCCCGCCGGCTGTGGCAAAACCCGCCTGGCCTTACACGCCGTCGCCGAACTTTCCCCCACCTTCGCCGATGGTCTCCTCTGGTGTGATCTGGCCCCGGTGACGGACGCGGCCTATGTGCCCCACGTGCTGGCGGCGCGGCTGGGCGTGCGCGAACCGGGCGACCAGCCGCTGCTGGATTTGCTGACTGAGTTTCTTCACGGCCGTCGCCTCCTCCTCATTCTCGACAATTGTGAACACCTGCTGGCAGCCGTCTCCGCTTTGGTACACCACCTGCGCCAACGCTGCCCCCGCCTACACGTACTGCTTACCAGCCTCTACCCCACCGGCCTGAACGGGGAAAAGGTATGGCCGCTCGCGCCCCTGGCGCTGCCAGAATCAACGGCGACCCTGACCGCAGCGCAGGCCGCCGAATTTGACGCCGTGCGCCTGTTTGTAGAGCGAGCTACGGCCGTGCGGCCCGGTTTTGCCCTGACAGAGCAGAATGTGATGGCCGTGGCCGCCATGTGCCAGCGTGTAGACGGGTTGCCCCTGGCCATTGAACTGGCCGCCGCCCGTGTACCCCTGCTGCCCCCGCCGACATTGCCGCCCGCCTGGATAACGCTTTTACCCTGCTCAGCCGCCAGGCGCCCGGCCAGCTTTCCCGCCACCAGACGCTGCGGGCGATGATGGATTGGACGTTTCATCTGCTGCCCGCCCCGGCGCAACAGACCTTGCCGCGGCTGTCCATTTTTACCGGCCGGGTATTGTGCAGGCCCTCAGCCTCATGGCATTGGTGGCGCAGGAACAGCACGACGCACCTCAGGCTATTACCTGTTACGACGAGGCACTGGCTCTTGTCCGCACCTTACCCGACCCTTACTTCCATACCGTGCTGCTGCATAATTTTGGCCTGTTGTATCACGAACGGGGCGAGTATGGCCGTGCCGAAAGCCTGTACCAGGAAGCGCTCCAATTGACCCAACAGCACCAGTTGCCCGGCCTGGACACCGGCGGTAATCTGGCCGATATTCTGGGGCTGCGCGGTAATTATGCCGCGGCGCGGGAATTGTCCCAGGCCAATCTGGAACGCAGCCAGACGTTACAGGATTGGTGGTATACGGCGGCGCAGGAAAACCTGACGGTGGGGATGATTGCTTATTTCCAGGGGGAGACGGCCGTAGCCGCGGTCCACTACCAACAGGCATTGGTACTGCACCGGCAAATGGGTACAACGGGTGGCCTTGCTTTTGCCCTGACGGGGTTGGGGGATGTGGCGCTGGTGGACGGCCGTGCAAACACGACGCACGGTCCTGGGCATCCCTGTACCACCGGTAGACCAGCCGCGAGCGGCTGCCATCCACGCCCTACCCCCATCACTACCAACGGATGAGCCTACCGATTGGGCGCAACTGGTGGCGGAATATGTACCAACGGCCGTGCCGCCATCTGCCACCGAACAGTTGGTAGTGACGGCCGTGCCAGAGCCAGAAATGCGCGTTTATTTGTTGGGGCCAGTGGATGTGTTTGTGGGGGAACGGCGCCTTGACCATCACCCTGACCGGCGCAGAAACCATCACCGGCCAACCTCAACCGCTGACGACGGGTGGTGAGGCCACCGGGCTGAACAAATACGACGAATCCATCCTCTACCAGGTCACAGATGCCTCGCTCTGGCTAGATGGGCCACAGCCGGGTGGTTATTACATTCATGCGCCGTTGGGCAAACTGTTTGTGATGGTGACAGTGAAGGCCACCAACACCGGCGGCCAAAGCGGCGTCAGCATCTACTCAGAGCAGTTCCAGGTGGTGGCCGACGGCGAACCGTTTGCCGTGAGTTATGACGTGAATGGGGCACAGGCGGTGACGCTGAACACCAGCACGGAGGTGAGCTACTATTTTCTGGTTCCGGCCAATGCCGCTAGTTTGCAACTGACAGTGGCGGCCGATGGCAAATAGCCGCAGCAGATTACCCTGCGGTAGTAGAAAGGTGCGACGCACTTCAAAAGCGCGTCGCACCTGTGCAAATTACGGATTAACCTCTTGCCGGCTTTGTGTCGGATTGCTGCCGGGGGCTGGCAACACCTCCGGCGCGCTGGCGCTGGCCTGGAAAGCTACATCATCTACAAACAGATTGCTGTTGAGTGAACTGTCTGTGGTGGCCCGAATGCGCAGCGTCACCGTCTGCCCACTGTATGCCCCCAGATTTACCACATGTTTCACCCAGCCGCCTGTATTGGCCGAGGAACACAAATTGTATTGGTTAACAGTAGTCCCATTTACCTGGACACTACCAAAATCAAAACCACAAGCATCTTGCGAAGCTATCCAATGCCAGTAAGCCAGATAAGGTGTGGCAGCTGGGACAGTAACACTTTGCTGAATGTAAGCCACTTCATTGTGGTCGCCGCCTAACCATGTTAACCAACTGCCACCATGTGCCGTTACTCCTGGGGGAAATCCGGAATTCAGGATCAAATCCCAGCCCTGGGCTGAATATTCCGTCCAACCGGTAGGCCCGCTCTCGAAACCGGGATTGACGATGGACGATGGTGGCGGAGGTGGTGGGGGTGGCGGGGTCGGTTTCAGAACCACAGGGAGAAATACCTCCGTGTCATAAACTACATTGAGTTGGGTTAAAGCCTGGAAAGCATCCACAATACCGGTACCACAAGTGCTGGTATTGCAGGAACTGCCACCAGGAAAGGCACGGGCCGTGTTTTGCATCAATGAGAGTACCTGCGCCGGGGTGTAGGCGGGGCGTAACCCCACGATCAGGGAGGCGAGACCGGCGACGTGAGGAGTAGCCATGCTGGTGCCTTGATAAAAGGCGTAGGTGTTGCTGTTGTTCGGGGTAGTTGTGCCGGTATCCAGGGTGGAGAGGATGCCATTGGCCAGGACGGTGGTTTCGCCGCCGGGGGCTGTTACCTCAACCACGCTGCCGTAGTTGCTATAGAAGGCACGGTCGCCGGTGCGGTCATTGGCAGCGACGGTGATGACGTTGTTGCAGTTAGCCGGGGTGAACCCAGAGGCGTTGGCATTGCTGTTACCGGCGGCGACAACGACCACGCTGCCGGCGGCCACAGCGGCATTAACGGCGTTTTGCTCGGTGGTGGAGCAACTGCCTGGCCCACCCAGGCTGAGATTGAGGACTTTGGCCGGGTTGGCATTGGCCGGGACGCCGGTGACGGCCAGGCCGGCCGACCAGCGGATGCCATCCACAATGTCAGAGGTGTAACCGCCACACTTGCCGAGGACGCGCACCGGCAGGATGCGGGCATTCCAGTTGACGCCGGCCACGCCCAGATTGTTGTTGGTGGCCGCGGCAATGGTGCCGGCCACGTGGGTGCCGTGCCAGGAACTTGGTTGGGCGCTATGGGCATAACCACATTCATTGGCAGTAACCCAATCGCCAGGATCGGCGGGGTTGCTGTCACGGCCGTCGCCATCATTGCCCACAAACGGATCATCAATAAAGTCATAACCGGCTACGGTTTTTCCGGCCAGGTCGGTGTGGTTCAAAATGCCGGTATCCAACACGGCGACGATGGTGCTGTTAGAACCGGTGTACAGGTTCCAGGCATTGACCAGGTTCAGCCCTTCTGATGTGCCTGGCGTATACATGTAGTGCCATTGCTCGTTGAACTGGGTGTCATTGGGTGTTAGTTCAGGGGTGTAGAGCAGGCGTTGGGCACGGCCGTCAATCGTCTTGATCAGGTCGGGTTCGGCATAAGCCACGCCGTCTAACTTTGCCATCTCGGCCGCCATGACCGCAGCTTCTTTGGGGGATACGGCCGTAGGCAGTTTCAAAACGTGAGCATCACCAGACATGGGACGCACGTAGGTGACCGTGACGCCCGCCGCCTGGCTGAGAACGGGCAGTTCCTGCCCTTCGCTCATGCCGACCATTCTGGCTTCTGCCACCGGGTCGGCAAATTGAATGATGATTTGATCTGTGGGTGGGGTTGTTGGCAATTCTGCCTCTGCTATATCCTGCCCTTTTGAAATGGTTGGAAAGAGTACCAGGAAAAAGCCCAACACAATAAAAATTGTCAAAAACCATATTTTTTTCACGAGGTG
>JABFFZ010000130.1 GCA_013112725.1 Chloroflexota bacterium | reverse complement strand
TGGTCCCCGCCTGCGCGGGGAGGGGTGGTTCTGTGGCGCTCATCCTTGCAGTATGCCTCTTTTTCATCTTTCAGGCTATGGGTCTTTTTTGCAATTGACATCTTTCAGACCACACCTGAACGGTTACCATCGGCAAATACTCCGCCCAACATTGTGTGCAGGCGGACGGGCGTGGGCTTTCGCCCCGCCCAAAGGGATTCTGCCCCTTCGAGTGTTTTCTACCTTTGACATTTATCTGCCAACTCCCCCGCCCGCCGCTAACGCTTGCCGTTAGACATGTCAGAAACTGTGGCGCGGTGTCAATATGCGGTCTGGCACACGGCCGTACCCCTCTCCTCCCCTACTTCTCTCTTTGTAACTTTTCACGTTCCTGGTCCCATAGTTGTGTAAAGCGTTCAAAGACATCCGCAATGATTTCCAGTTCACTTTCCGCGTAACTGGAAATCAATTCCTCCTGGGCGTCTCGCGCCGATGCAAACCATGACCGCACTCTTTCGGCCGCCGATGGCACGGGCGTGATCAGTATCCCCCGGCGATCATCAGGATTGGGTTGTCGCTCAATTAAACCTGCCTTTTCCAGCCGATCCAGCATGGCCGTCGCCGCTCCCGAAGTGAGACCCGTGTGCCGGGCCAGCTCAGTTGGCGTGGCCACGCCTTTGAGGAAGAGAAACCGGAGACATTCCATATCGGTGACGTTGAGGCCTGCCCACTCACTCATGGCGTTTCGGAACATTGTTAGGTGTGCGCCGTATTCCGCTACCGCCTGCAAGGCCCGTTGCGTCAATTCTGCTTTTGTCGTTGTTATCATAGTGATACCCTTGACATTATCTTGATAATCAAGTATCTTTATTGTATAACTAAACTGGTTTAGATGCAAGATACCAAAATAACCCAATTCCGAAAAGGAGATTGATTTGCATGAGTTCCAAGACAGAGATAAAAAAGTCCAGCAAGGAGTCTGGTGAAGGTTTTTCCGCCGAAGAAAAAGCGGCCATGAAGGCGCGCGCCCAGGAGTTGAAAGCCGAAGCGCGGGCGAGCAAGAATCGGGAGGAAGGGGAAAAAGCGGTCGCGGCGGCGATTGTCCAAATGGCGGAAGCAGACCGCATCATGGCCGCACGGCTACACGAGATTATCATCGAGAGTGCACCAGACCTCATGCCCAAAACCTGGTATGGGATGCCGGCCTATGCCAACGCGGACGGTAAGGTTATTTGCTTCTTTCAAGCGGCGAGTAAGTTCGGCGTGCGGTATGCCACGTTTGGCTTCCAACCGGATGCGCACCTGGATGATGGCAATATGTGGGCGGCCAGCTTTGCCCTGATCCGGTTAACGGCCGTCGAAGAGGCAAAGATCAAGGCGCTGGTGAAGAAAGCAGTGGGCGGTTAGCCAGGACAATAGACCTTATATGAAAGCCGTTATGTGAACTATCAACTAAAAATCTGTCAGGTCTACTTTGCATAAAACTGACAAAAGATGTCAGGTTTGCCTGTTAAATTGAAAGTCAGAATACGGCTTCAAAGGAGATAGCCATGTCTGACTTTCAACTTGTTTCCCCTTACCAACCCACCGGTGACCAGCCTTCGGCGATTGCCGGGCTGGTAGACGGATTGTCCGCCGGGCTGCGCCAGCAAGTGCTGCTGGGCGCCACCGGCACCGGCAAGACGTTCACCATTGCCAACGTTATCCAGCAGGCGCAGCGGCCAACCATTGTCTTTGCCCACAACAAAACGCTGGCGGCGCAGCTTTACAGCGAGTTCAAACAGTTCTTCCCCCACAACGCAGTCAGCTACTTTGTCAGCTATTATGACTATTACCAGCCAGAGGCGTACATTCCCCGCACCGACACCTACATTGAAAAGACGACGGAGATCAACGCCGAAATTGAGATGATGCGGCTGGCAGCCACGCAGGCATTGTCCACGCGGCGGGATGTGATTGTGGTCGCCAGCGTCAGCGCCATCTATTCGTTGGGCGACCCGGAGAAGTATAACCAGGCGCGGTTGGAGTTTGGCCTGGGGCAGGTGAAACAGCGCAACAAGACGCTGCGCCACCTGATTGGCATTCGCTATGAGCGCAATGATATGGACTTTAAGATTGGCACGTTCCGGGTGCGCGGGGATGTGTTGGAGATACGGCCGTCCTACACCGAAGCCGCCTACCGCATCCAGTTTTGGGGCGACGAGGTGGAGCGCATCACCGAAATTGATCTGCTGACGGGGGAATTGCTGGCGGAAATGAACGAACTGTTCATCCACCCGGCCAAACATTTTGTCACCGACGAGGACGAAATGGAACTGGCGGTGGCCAGCATTGAAGCGGAATTGGAAGAGCGGCTGGATGAATTGATGGGCGAGAATAAGTTGCTGGAAGCGCAGCGATTGGAGCAGCGCACCCGGTATGACGTGGAGATGCTGCGCGAACTGGGGTACTGTTCCGGCAGTGAAAATTATGCCCGGCACTTTTACGGCCGTGAAGCCAACCTGCCCCCCTGGACGCTGCTCGACTACTTCCCCGATGACTACCTGATGGTCATTGACGAAAGCCACATGACCCTGCCCCAAATCCGGGCCATGTACAACGGCGACCGCCAGCGCAAACAAACGTTGGTGGATTATGGCTTCCGCCTGCCCAGCGCGTTAGACAACCGCCCACTGACCTTTGCCGAATGGGAAGATCGCGCCTACCAGGTGATTTACACCTCAGCCACGCCGGGGCCATATGAACAGGCACGCAGCGAACGCACCGTGCAGCAAATCATTCGCCCCACCGGGCTGCTCGACCCGCAAGTACTCATTCGCCCGGTGAAGGGGCAGGTGGATGATTTGCTTTATGAAGTGAAACAACGCATTGATCGCGGCCAACGTGCCCTCATTACCACACTCACCAAACGCATGGCCGAAGACCTGGCCGACTATTTACAGGAGATGGGCTTGCAGGTGCATTATCTACATAGCGAGGTGGACACCTTTGAGCGGGTGGGGATTTTGCATGATTTACGCGCCGGGGTGTATGATGCGGTGGTGGGCATTAACTTGCTACGGGAAGGGCTGGATTTGCCAGAAGTATCGCTGGTAGCGATTCTGGATGCGGACAAGGAAGGGTTTTTGCGCTCGGAAACGGCGTTGATTCAGACGATTGGCCGGGCCGCGCGGCATATTCAGGGGCAGGTGATTATGTATGCCGACCGGGTGACGAATTCGATGCAGCGGGCGATAGACGAGACGAACCGCCGCCGCGCCGTGCAGCAGTCGTACAATGAAATGTATGGCATCACCCCCCAGACCATCATCAAAGCGCAAGGGGAGATGCTGCCACACAAGGAGAAGGAACGGCCGTTGCCCCACATTGCCGAACCCGCCCCCTTCTATGCCACGGGTGACATCCTGGCCGAATTGGACGAACTGGAAAGCGCCATGCGCGCGGCCGCCCAGACATTGGAGTTTGAAAAGGCGGCCCGCCTGCGCGATCAGATCATGCAGATGCGCCAACAAGCGGTGATCTTGAGTCAGTGAATGGATGGTGTACTTATGATCATCGAATTTAGCGGCATAATCTGGTTTTGGAAAGGCCCCGCCCCGCATCATTTTGTGACCGTGCCGGCCGAGCAGTGTGGCGACCTGAAAGCGGTATCAGGGTTTGTCACCTATGGCTGGGGCATGATTCCAGTGAAAGTGCGGATTGGCAAAACGGAGTTTAAGACCTCCTTGTTTCCCAAAAACGGCGGTTATATTGTGCCCATCAAAACAACGGTACGCAAAGCCGAAAAACTGGAAGAAGGCGACACCGTGACGATACACCTTGAAGTGATTTAAGACCTGTAAGACCTGACAGGTTTTTAGAAACCTGTCAGGTCTGAGGACGCGGAGGATAAGACGATGCTGATTATTGATAATGAGATGTTGTGGCGGCAATACAGCGTGGCCATTGATTCATTGCGCGACGCGCTGCGGGATTGCCCGGATGAACTGTGGGAAACACCGTTATGGCCAGACGAGTCAGATCAATGGGTGGCCAAAGGGTTTTCGAAATTCTGGTATCTGGGCTACCATACGCTGTTCTGGCTGGACCTGTATTTAACTGGGGCGGAAGAGGGCTTTGCCCCGCCCACCCCTTTTGACCTGGTGGAGATGGCGGCCAACGAAACCTTGCCGCGCACCTATACACGTGAAGAACTGCTTCACTACCTGGAGCAGTGCCGCCAAAAGTATCAGGAGGCCATCAGTACGCTAACAACCGAACAGGCGTACCGGCTGTGCCAGTTCCCCTGGGGTGAAGTGCCCTATGGTGAATTATTGATTTACACGCTGCGGCATGTGCAGGAACACGCCGCCCAACTGCACCTGTTCCTGGGGCAGCACAGGGGCGAGTCTGCTTAAAAAGAACGCGGCGATTGGTATAGTCAATCGCCGCGTTCTTTTTTTTTAGATTGCTTCAATCTCCACGATTGAACCAATCTCTACCTTATGGTTTGACGACGATGGGCAGGTAGATGAATTGGTGCAAGATAGGTTCGCCGGTGATGGTGACAACGGCCGTGCTGCTGTTATTACTCCCATCCGGGTCATCCAATACAGAATCAACGGTAGCGGTGTTATTCGCCGTACCCGCCTGTGTAGCCATCACCACCAGTTGCACCGTGGCGCTGCTGCCCACTGGAATCAGGCCAAACACGCAATTGACAGTGCCGCTCGTCACTTCCACACAACCTACATCATTGGATACATAACTGACCTGCGTCGGGAGTATATCGGTGACGGTTACGTCTATCGCCGTGTCCGGCCCATGATTGCTGATCACCAGCGTGTAGGTAATCAGGTCGCCGGTTTGGGCAGTGGTGAGCACGGCCGTTTTGCTGATTTCCAGGTCGGCTGTGGGCAGTTCATTCACCACTACCAGGGCATCATCACTGTTATTTGCCGGATTAGAATCGGGTGTGTCACTGGTGACAGTGGCCGTGTTGGTGGTACTGCCGGGGGTCACGGCGGTAGCCACAATCTGAATCGTCGCCCCCTCCCCATCCAACAGCGTGCCCAAATTGCAGGTCACTGTGCCACCGCTCTCATTGCAACCAGAATCATTAGACACATAACTCACCTCCCCTGGCAGCACATCCGTCACCACCACATTGGTCGCCGAAATCGGCCCATTATTGCTCACATTCACCGTATACGTGATGGCATCGCCAACGAACACCGCGCCCGCACTGGCTGATTTGTCAACAGAAAGGTCTGTTTGTGTTGGAGCGGCTAAACATTCAGGAATGGTGAACTTACCAATGCGCGTATTCCAGTTATTGCTGCTGTTGATGGGGTAATACTCGTTTGTCACCCAGAATGTGCAATCATCCGCTGGATCAATGCTGATGGCACTGTAATCCCCCCAGCGGTTGCTACTCGTTTGTGATCCGGCTCCTGCGTACAGCGTTTGTTCAGCCTGTAATGTGCCCAATGGATCACTCGCCAAACGGGTAGCGTAACGAATAGCCGGATTCATGGTGCTGCTGGATGCGCTGTAAGCCAGGGCAATGTTGCCCTGCCCATCCATGGCAATACTGCCCATAAAACGATGGATGTCATCGGCCGGAGCGTGCGTCCCTTCCTGATAAATAGACCACGCGCCGCCGCTGCGCCGCAATTCATACCAGCGAATACCGGAACGATCCGCGCCCACATCTACGGCAAAGTTCGCCAACAGCGTTTCGTGGCTGCCAAAGTTGCGGTATGCCAGCCGCCACATTGGCCATTCCGAAACGGCGTCAACCCGTTGGGCGGTGCCCAATTGCGGAATGCAATTCAGGTTAAAGAAACCACAGACGGTATAGGTGAAACTGGTCACGTTGAGAGTTTGGGCCAGGGTAAACGTAGAGTTGGCGGGCGTTACCCAATCTACATCCAGTTCAAAAATTTCCAGCCGGTCGTTCCCGCCATGAAAAGAATTGTCTTTGAAGGTGTAAAACAGGCCAGGGACGCCTGCTGGCGGCGGTGTAGGCCCGTCCACGTCGGCGGGCATCAAGAAGTTGGTTTGCCCGGTGAAACGCACGGAGGAAGCGGCCAGGCCGTTGAGCATGTCCGGTCGTTCCAGTGCGTAGGCGGTGTAGCTGTTTTCGTTGGCGCTCATGTAATAAGCATCTGGCCAGACGGAAATTTTGAAGTAATCGGGAAATTGCGGGCTAACGAATTCATAGCCATAGTAAGCGCCGGTGGGATCGGCCGTTTGCGAAACTGCGACACAAACACTGTTGCTGGGTGTGAATTGCGCCAGCAGCCAACGGTCGGCCAGTGAATCGTAGACCACAATGGGGTCACCATAGTCGCTGGTGGAGCAGGCGCCGCTGGTCCACAAATCATTCAAATCGGTGGGGCCGGTGAGCAGGTTGCCGTTTTTGTCATAGATGTTGAATAAGGTGGCATTGACCATTTGCACATAATGGTTAGGGCCTACATCGCCAATAGTATCCGGCGGCGAGCAAGCGCAGAAGTTGTCTATGCCTTCAAAGGTAAGGGTGGGCGTGGGAGTACGGCCGTTATTCGCGGCCTCAATCTGCAATAAGGGGTCAATTGGCCCGCTGACGTTGGGAAAATCGAGCGGGAAGTTGACAAAGGGATTCTGGCGTGGGTTTAGTTCTCTCTCCAAAATCGGCTCCGGCTGGGCGACGGGTATCTCCCGCACCGGGCGGCTGAGCTGTGGCGGCGCTGACTCTGTCACCAGGGGGCCTTCAACGAGCGCCGCCGCTTGCACCGCCGCCGGCTGTGGACGGCCAGATGGGCCACGGCCGGCCATAGAGGATGTGGTCAGGGTACGGCCGTCGTTAATCGCCCACCCCATGGCCATCAGGCAAACCACAAACAACAGTGAAATTCTCCAATTAGATTTCATGTTCAAAACTCTCCTATCATTTGCCTCCCCCTGACCAGCATGTTTATCATAATGAGATCCTCACACTTTTCCAAGTGGCAACTTGGTGGCTGGATGACCCGGCAGCTAAATATGACACATCGTGTCATAAATAGGCAGTACAATCCGGCCTGTATAGGGAATCTGATGATGAACACGCCTGATTTCTATCAGCATTTTGGGCCGAACAGTGACCCCGGTGAATATGGGTGGATGCTGGACGGTTTGCCTGATTCTTTAGCGGCGCTTTGTGAACTGGTAAAGCACCAACTGATCCATCCCAGCCAGCGTCAGGAGTATCGGGGGGCGTTGCCTCCGGGTGGTCAAAATGAAGATGCCCGGTTCACGGCCGTGTCCCAGATGTTAGCGGCACTGTATAAACGCAATGAGGCCGGGTTGGTGATGTCACGGCCGTCGCGCCAGCGCCTCATCGTTTCCTGCCGTAACCATGCCCTGCTGTTGGCTGCCATCCTGAAACGTCATGGCATCCCGGCGCGCTTGCGGGTTGGTTTTGCCGAATATGTGTCTGACCGCAAGGGGAAGTACGTGGATCATTGGATTTGTGAAGTGTGGCAAGAGGCAGAGAGTCGTTGGCTGCTGGTTGACCCAGACACAAAGATGGTAGACATTCCGCGGTCTGATTTTAAGCTGGCGGCGGATGTCTGGCTGTCGGCGCGGCAGGGCTTTACCTACCCCTCGCTCTATGGCGTGGGCCGCTGGTGGGGTTGGGAACCAATCCGGCAAAATTTGATCCATG
>JABFFZ010000129.1 GCA_013112725.1 Chloroflexota bacterium | reverse complement strand
GTTGAGCGGAATGTTGTACAATTTGTTTTATCAAGAGGTTGCTCCAGGTTTAGGTTTTGTTTTGCAACTTCAATCTTACCTGGGCAACCTTTTGATAACCATTTACCTCATTTTCGCCAGACTCCAGTCCCTAATTATCATTCCTATCCAGCCAGAGCAGAATGATCAAGACCAGTTCCACCGCCTTGTCCAGCAGGCCAACGGGGCCCCAGATGTCCGGCCAGTTGAAGACAAAATAGAGGATGAAGGTCACGGCCGTGTACCCCATCAGCGCCCACCGAATCAGGCTGCGCTGCGAGGCCAGTTGCGGAAAGAAATAAAGGCATAGGACCAACACCAGATAGCCAATACCGTTGGCAATAAACAGGGGGTTGCTCCAACCACCCAACCCCAAATGGATGAGCGCCGTCACCACCACCAGTCCGGTAATCACCCATTGCCGTGTAGATAATGATAGATTCATGGTCTATTCCTCCTTCTCACAGAGCCAATGGCCTCTGTGTATAAAATTGTGAAAACACCTGTGTAAGTGAGCCATTACAACTGTAATAGAAGTCGCCCAGACTGGCAAAAACTCCATCCTGACACCTGACACACAACACCCCGTCACCCCATCATCTTTGCCCCCCACCATAACCCGATCAGCCCCAGCGCCACATCCCGCCCGCGAATGAGCAGACTGGCGCTCAGGCCGATGGCCGGGTCTGCGCCCATCAGTTCCAGGGCAAAAACCTGGCTGGCTTCCAACGAACCCAGTCCGCCGGGCAGCGGCAGCAGATAGGCCAGCCGCATCGCCGTCAACGACACGATGATCTGTACTGGGGAGAGATTGGCTCCCAGGAAGGTGAGCATGAGGCCGTATTCCAGCAGCAACACCAGCCAACTGGCAACAGACAGCAGCAATGCCAGGGCAAAGAGGCGGGGCGATTGGCGGCAGAGTTGGTGGGCCTGTCTTTCGCTGGCGGCCAGACCGTTTACGGCCGTTCCATACCACCCCCATCGTTTACCCACCGGCTGCATCAGGCCAAACGCGCCGGTCAACGGCCGTCGCCCGCCCCATATCGCCACCAGATACCCCACCGGAAACAACAGCAGTCCCACGCTGACGCCAATGGCTTCTTCCCCCACACCTGGCCGCAGCAGCCCGGCACGCAGCGTGACCAAAACACCAAACAGCAGAAAGGCAAAATTCACCAGCAATTCCAGTGATTTATCGAGCGACACAGCGGACACGGCCGTGCGCCGGGGCACACCATGCCCCTTTTCCGCCAGTAACACCTGCACAGGCTCGCCGCCAAAATGAGGCCCCGGCGTGAAGTAGCTGACGCCGAACGCTGCCAGCCGGTGGCCCACTGCCATACCCAACGGCATCCGCCAACCCATGCCCCACAGCAGCAGCCACCACCGCCCCATCAGCCACACCAGCGCCACGCCGTTCAACACAACCAAAATGCCAATCTGCCACCAGGTCAAACCCCGCAGCGTCTCCAGCACGGCCGTCAACGGCACTGCCCGCACCACCCAGGCCAATAAACCAAGAGCCGCCAGCCAGGGGAGCCACACGACCCACCGTTTCATCACCTGAACCATACTCCCATTATCTACCAATACCCCATTTTGCCGAAAGTTTTAGGGCAGTGGTTGCCAGGAAAACAGATCTGCCAGGAAAACAGATCAATGTAGCCCCCTGTTCAAACAGCAGTGCCCATGGCCTTAAACCGCCTCTTGACCCTCCCCAAAGGGTAGGCTGTATACTCCTGGCATGAGTAAGCCTGACCATCTCATGCGAATCGGCCCATTCGCAGAAGCCTCTCTTCTCTCCATCAAAGCGCTCCGTCTGTATGACAGGCTGGGCATCTTGCAGCCAGTTTACCTGGACCCGGAGACCGGATACCGGTATTACCAGCCTGGCCAATTGTCCACAGCCCGGTTCATTCGGACGCTGCGGCAAATGGAAGTGCCGCTGGCATTGGTGCGAGAGTTAGTGGTGGCAGATAGGGATACGGCCGTGTCCCTATTGACCCGATATTGGCAGGCTTATGAAGCGCGCGTTTTACTCGTCCGGCGGACAACCAATGAATTAATAGCCCAATTACAAAACGAGGTGCAACAAATGATACTTGAAGTTGAAGTAAAAGAACTGAATAGGCAGCAGATCGCCAGCATCAGCAAACACATCACCGTAGCTGAATTGGATGACACCATTCGTAACAGTCTGGCGGCCTTAGCCCAGTTTGTGGAAACACAGCATGGTCAGACGGCCGGAGAACCATTCGGCATTTATCATGGCCCGATTAACGAGACAGAAAACGGCCCAATTGAGATTTGCTGGCCGGTGAATGGCAAAATCGCGCCCGTGGACGATATTGTGGTCAAAGAATTGCCTGCCACCAAAGCCGCCAGTGTCACTGTGCATAATGAGATGTGTGACTTCCCGCACATCCTGAAGGCGTATGATACTGCTTTAGATTGGATTCAGGCCAATGGGTATGAAATGGCCGATTCTCCCCGTGAGGTGTGGTGGACTGCTCCTGGGCCTGAGGCCAAGATGGAGATTGTCTGGCCTTTCCGGGAACGTTAAACAGTTATCGGTAATCTGTCATGGGTGAGCGGCCTTCCGGCCGCCCACCCCTTCATCATTCATTCCCCTGCCCGCCGCACCATCCACTTTTCCTCCGGCCGCCAGATGGAGAGAGCGCCAGTGCCCAGGAGCAGGATGAGAATGGTGCAGGTTACGGCCGTTGCCGTCATAAATAGCACTTCTGCGGTCGAACGCTCTCCCACCAGCAGCGTGAAACCCAGCGGAAATAGCAAAGGCAGCGTCATCAGCCGCCCCATGATACCCAGGATAACCAGCACGGCCGTAACTACCCCCCCCACCAACCAAAACTGCACCCATATCGTGGGGGCCGGCAGCCGCCAGGCGGTGAATAAGGCCGCCCACTGCCCTGTATCAAAGTTTATGTAAACATAACAGAGGGAGACAAGCAGCATCAGGCGAAAAAGTGGGGGCAGGTACACGGCCATGACCACATACACGCGCCGCTGCCATTGCCGGTATACGGCCGTAGCCGGATCAATCCAGCCAATGACCACCAGCCAATCCCGCAAAAAGCTGGCCGATGTCGCCAGACCAAACAACGTTCCGGCAATCGCCGCCCCCGTCGCGGGCACAATCGGCCACAGCACCACACTCATAAAGGCCATCTGAAACCCGGCAAAGATGCGGCGATGCCAGCTATGCGGCAACGGACGTGCGGGCAAATTCCGCTTTTGCCGCAGCCACAGGCCAAACACAAAGAAGTACCGCGCCAGCCCAATGGGCAAATACCACAGGGGAAGCTGCCCATACCACACCGCCAGCAGCGTCACGATCACCAGCCCCAGCCCATCAAACTCCATATCCAGCCGTTCACCGAGGCGGGTGGCATGATTGGTGATGCGCGCCGCGTAGCCGTCCACATAGTCGGCGAAGTCGGCGATGGTGTAGAGGAGGGCGGGCAGCCAGCCCAACCAACCGCCGGGCCAGGGGGAAAACAAGAACCCCGCCACCAGGCTGATCATCAACCCACGCAGCAGCGTCAGCCGGTTGCCCCAGCCAAAACGGGGTAGTAAATCCGTTTCGCCGGGGCGATGGTTCTCCGGCAAATGTCGCCACACCACCCAAAGGCAATAGGCAGCGGTCACGGCCGTCATCGCCAACCACCGCGCCGCACAACAGGGCCACCTCCCCCGCCACAGCAGGTAAAAAACAAGGGCGGTCAACAGGTACACGGCCGTGACCAACCCCCATCGCCTTCTCAATTTGCCCAACCTTTGGTTGACAACCTCCAATCTCTAATCCCCAATTTCATAACGCACTGCGTCGTATTGCCAGCCTCCCTTGTAATCGTTATAATTTGCACAATCTGAGTATGCACTCAAATTTTGAGTTCGTCCACCCATTGTATGCGCGAGGCAACACAAGCCTATGGCTCAAGTCAAAATCAAAGTCCGCCCCAAACAAAGTGTGCAATTTCCCGGTATCTGTGTGCATTGCGGCCGGCCTGCGCCCCAGGCGATGACCATTCGCAAGCGGCTGGGACGGGTGACGCGGCTGATTGATGTACCGGTGTGCCCCGATTGTACCGCCCAACTGCGCCGCCATTCAATGGAAGAAGAGCGGCTCAATCAACTAAAATACCTGGTCGGCGGCGCGGCCTTTTTGGTGACGCTGTTTGCCGTTTTTATCGTCTTGCCGCCGGGATTGGCAACGGCCGTGCGCCTGTTAGCCGGGGTAGCTATGGGTGGGGTGGTCACGGCCGTCATCTTCGCCATCTTCCGCCGCCAGATACGCCAGGTCTACCTGCCGGAGAAAAAAGCCATTCTGCAATCCGCCCGCATTGAAAACTTCTCCTGGCGTGCTACTACCTTTGCCTTTGAAAATGAAGAATTTGCGCAGCGATTTGTGGCATTGAACGAGTCGCATTTAATGGAAATTTGAGATTGGAGATTAGAGATTGGAGATTGAGCAATCTCCAATCTCTAATCTCCAATCCCCACTGTTTTTGGAGGAACATACATGAAAGTAGTAGTCTGCATCAAACAAACGCCCAGCACTACGGCCGTACTCACCGTAGACACGGGCGGCAATGTCAAATGGGATGATCCCGGCGGCAAACCCAACGTTCTCAACCCCTGGGACGAATACGCCGTGGAAGAAGGCATTCGCCTCAAGGAAAATCACGGCGCCACGGACGTCATCGTCCTCACCGCCGGGTCAGAAGAAAGCCAGGAAGCGCTCAAAACCAGCCTGGCCATGGGTTGCACCGCAGCCATCCTGGTCTCCGACGCCGCCTTTAGCGGCAGCGACACCACCGGCACTGCCCGCATCCTGGCGGCAGCCATCAACAAAGTGGGTGGCGTGGATATTGCCGTTTTTGGCAAACAGGCCATAGACGGCGACACCGGCCTCACCCCCATGCAGGTCGCCCGCAAACTGGGTTGGACGCCGCTCACCTACGTCTCCGCCATCAAAGAAGTGGGCGGCGGCAAAATCACGGTGGAACGGCTGCTGGACGATGGCAAGGAGACGGTGACGGCCAACCTGCCGGTGGTCATCAGCGTGGTTAAGGAGATTAACGAGCCGCGTTATCCCTCGCTCATGGGCATTCGCAAAGCCAGCCGCGCTGAAATCCCCACCTGGGGCGCGGGCGACCTGGCCGTAGCCGGCGGCGCAGGCGCGGCCGCCAGCAAGGTGGATTGGAGCAACATCTACGCCATCCCGCCGCGCGTGGGCAGCGTGGAGATGATTACGGCCGATACCGTCGAAGAGCAGGCGCGCATCCTGGCCGACAAACTGTTTGAGGAGAAGGTGATATGAGCGGCGTATGGGTATTTGTGGAAAACAAACATGGTCAAATTCCGGCCGTTTCTCAAGAAGCAATTGGCGCGGCGCGGCAAGTGGCCGATGGGTTGGGCCAGCCACTCACCGGTCTGGTCTTGGGGCAAGGTGTCTCTGGCGTGGCCGAGGCTGCTTTTAACCTGGGCGTGGATGCGGTGGTTGGCGCGGATGATGCTACGTTAGCCCCATTCCGGGTGGAAGCTGCCGGGCCGTTAGCCGCCAAACTGATGGGCGAACGGCAGCCGTCGGTATTTGTGGTAGGTGGCAGCACCTACGGCCGTGACCTGGCTGCCTGGGTGGCGGCTGATCTGGACGCCGGGATCGTGGCCGATGGCATTAACCTGAAAGTGGAAGGCAACGTGGTCAAAGTGACCCGCCCCGTCTACGCGGGCAAACTGCTGGCCGATGTCAACGTCAAAGAAGGGCTGCAAATTATCACCCTGCGCAGCCGCGCTTTCCCCAAAGCCGGGCCGATGGGCAAAAGCGGCACAGCCGAATGGGTCAGCGCCGTCGTCGGTGAAGATAGCATCCCCACCAAAGTGGTCGGTTTTGCGGGCAAAGAAGGTGGCGTCAGCCTGACCGACGCCAGCATCATCGTCTCTGGTGGGCGCGGTGTGGGTGGCCCGGAAGGGTTCGCCCCGGTGAAGGAACTGGCGGATACGCTGGGGGCGGCGTTGGGCGCTTCGCGCGCGGCCGTGGACGCCGGCTGGATTCCGTATGAGCATCAGGTGGGGCAGACGGGCAAAACCGTCAGCCCGGATTTGTACATCGCCTGCGGCATCAGCGGCGCCATCCAGCACCAGGCCGGTATGCGCACCTCAAAAGTCATCGTGGCCATCAACAAAGACGGCGACGCGCCCATCTTTAAGCTGGCACACTATGGCATTGTAGGCGATCTGTTTAAGATTCTGCCCGCGCTGTCGGCGGAATTTAAGAAGCGACTGGGTTCGTAGCCGGTAATCGGTTATCGGTAAACGGTAATCGGTGAGGGGCGTCAGGTTTCAAAAACCTGACGCCCCTTTTTATTTGCAGTGGACGCCCCCACCTTCATCTTAAAACCCGACTATTCGTATCCGTCTGTCGTCAAACGCATAGCAACTTATCTTTTGTTCGGTGACACGAATGATTTTGCCCATTCGACGCTTTTTCGTACTGAACGTGGGATTTCGTAACAATGACCGCAGAAGAGGAGAAATCTCATTTGCCCGCGAGTCTGGCAGAGCAAAGCAGACGACACAAAACCGGTTGTTGATAACCACCTTGCGCCAGAAGTCGCTTTCGTTGATGGTCACAAACGTTGGCTGATTTTCTTGCTGGAGTAACCGGGGAATGGCATCGTCTTTGATGACTGTATGTGGACGCAAATCGGTGATGAAACACACAGTGCCTTGATACCAGTGAGCAATAGCGGTTTCCAGTCCTCTACCCAAAAGTTGCTCGTCTAAGACTATCATCAAGCTAACTCTAGTTGAGGAAGTGTTTGCACAAATTGCCTGGTAATCAAGAGGGTGGCTTCAATGACAGCTTCTCGCGGGACACGTCCCCGGTAGCCCACCACAATCTCATCTAGGGTTTCACCGGCCGCTAACCGCTCCAAAGTCCCCGTGATTTCGATGCGTGTATATTTGAACGTGGGACGGCCGTCACAAACCCCAGGCGCGCGCACCACATACTCCCCCAACGGGACATACTGATAAGATTCTCCACCTACCGTTTCGGTTATCAGGCTTGTCATCATATATTCTCTCCTGCATATTGTTCTGAGTACGGCCGTTTCACTGCACGACCACCCCATTCTGGGCATAGTCCACCAACAGCGACTGACCGGCTTTCCATTCCTCCGGTGTAAATGCCGAGGCTTCAATAGGAACAAAAAGTTGGTAGATAGCCTCACTTAAAATATCAATGCGTTCCCAGTAGCTTTTGTTGGCAAAACTGGGCGAGATGACGATAAGGTCAATGTCGCTATCCTCACGCGCACTCCCCGTTGCGTGAGAACCAAACAAGATGAGTTCCTCAACCTGGACGTTTGACGATTCCAAGACCTTCTTAAACTGCCTGACTGTTTTTATAACTGCGTCTTGACCCATTGCAGCACCTCGGCCGTATCCATATCATACTCAGCCTGCTTGAGCCATTCGGCGGATTTATCACCCATTCATCACCTCGCAAACCCCAGGCGCACGCACTACAAACTCCCCCAACGGGACATACTGATAAGATTCTCCACCTACCATTACTGTCATTAATCTTTGCATCACACATTTTTTCTTGTTACCGATAGATCCCGTGCTATTTAACAGGGTAATTACACGGCTTTTGCAGTGACATAAAGTTATTGACATAACGACATCTCGATAGCACCTTGACAAACGAATACGCCAAATGGCCACCAAACTGCCCAGAGGAGGTACAATCCAGTAACATCAAAAACTGGA
>JABFFZ010000128.1 GCA_013112725.1 Chloroflexota bacterium | reverse complement strand
GCCGGCGGCGGTGGTCTGAGCGGCGGCAGCGCCCCCGGCAGCCTACCGGCCGATGGTGCGGCGGCGGCCATCGTGATTGCCGATCCCTTTGCCCAAACCACCTTTACCCTGAATGCTGCCTTGCCCACCGAACCGGCCACCGCCGCCGCGCTGCGCCAGACGCCTACCGGCGAATTGACGGCCGAGGCCGCCCGGCAGCTTGCCCAGCGATTTGGTTTTAGCGGTGAGATGTATCAGGAAAATTCCCTGGCGAGTGGGGACACGGCCGTCACCCGGCCCACCATCTACTACACCTTTGACGGTTCACGTACCTTTAGCATAGACCCCTGGTCGGCCAATTACCAGGACAACAGCGCCCCTTATGACCCGGCCAACCCACCCGACTTTGCCAGCGCCAGCCAGACGGCCGTGCAATTCCTGGAGTCACGCGGCCTGCTCGATTTTCCGTACCTTGTTCGGCCCGGTTTTGGCGGGGATGTGTTGGTACTGCGGCAGGTAGAGGGCAAGCCGCTTAACCAGCCGGAAATTGTCATCGGTGTTAGCCCGGAGGGGGTGGTCAGCTACGTCAGCTACCAGGTAATGTCCAATCTGGAAACGGTAGGCGATTATCCGCTCATTCCGGCAACGGAAGCCTGGGCGCGGCTGCAAAGTGGGGTCACGGCCAACAACATCGCCAGCACGGTCTATCCGGCAGCGGGTACGGCCGTTCCCAATCCCCTCTCCACCGCCCGATCCTGGCAACGGCCGTATGCCCCCGGCCAGACGGTACAATTGTATGGCTGGCCCAACGCCTTCCTGCCCGCCAGCGGCAGCGGTGCGGCGCGGGTGCAGTTATATCCTTACCAACTGGCCGGTAATGAAGAAGTGATCAACCAGATGGCCGCGGCCGCCGGGCAGCAGATTATGGTCGAGGGGGTAATGGGGGATGACGGCCGTACCGTCACCGTCAACAATTGGTCGCCCACCAGCCAGGAGCCGCTCACCTGGCAGGGTATCGTCCGGCGTGAGGGCGACCGGGTACTGTTTGATACCGATGATAGGCAGACATTCCAACTGCCAGACGCTCCAAGCGACTTACCGGATGGCCTGGAACTGTTTGTCTTCGCCTGGAACAGCCAGCCCGCCGCCGATGGCCCACCACTGTTGCAGTGGGAGCGGTTGGATGAAGCCATGCCCTCCGCCGCACTGGCCGCCGATGATACCGGCGGCCTGGTAGAAATGGAACCACCCGCCTATGAAAGCGTGACCATAGGCACCGTAGAGTTGGCGTATTTTGTCACCTACTTGTTTGCCGAAGGTGGCATTCCATCCGCGCCCACCATTTTGCTGCAACCGGCCTGGCGGTTTGCCGGGACGCTGAACAGCGGCGAGATGGTGGAGTTTTTTGTGCAGGCGGTGGTAGGGAATTGATACGGCCGTGATAAATTAAGACCGGGTTTCTGCCTTGAAGACCGTTTAGCGGTCAGGTACCCAGGCAGCAATCAACTCTTGCGCCCAGGCCTGGTCTTCTTCAGGAAGGGGAGGATAGGGTGGCTGTTGGTAATTGAGGCTGAGGTCATAACGAGCACGGCCGTACAACTCATGCAAAATCTCGTTTAGCTCTACCAAAGGCTCCTTGTCGCCGGGTAGCAGTGGCAAATGGAACGAGGGAATGGGCTGACGCAAATTGAAGGGATAAAGCTGGGCGCGCGGTCGGGTCGTGCCACGGCTAACCATGATGCGGTAATCACTGACGACCTTTTTGCCATCCATTGGTAGAGGCTCGCCATCGCGTAGCAAATCTATCTCCACCAGATTCGTACGGGTGCTAAAAATGTAGCGCCGTTTGCGTTCATACGCTTCACGGCCGTCGGGATGCAGTTTGTTGGCCGGAGAGAGCAATTCCATGACCGTCACCAATAGGCCGCTGCGCACATCATGGACTTCTAAAAATGTCTCCTCCACTTCGTCGGCCATAGGCACAACGATGCTCACCACGCCCGCCTCCGCCAGCGGCAATGTCTGGCTTGGCTTGGGGCCAGGTAGGGGAGATAACGGATACATCCGGTCGTCCAATAAAAGCCAGGTCATCCGGGGCCACCAGATAAGCCCGCCGTTCCAGCCGCACGTAGTAATTTGGGGCCACTTTGGGAGTCAAAGCATCGGCAATGTAAGCAATCAACCGGTTATGTACATCCGGCCAGAGGGAGGGATGCTCCAGGTACGGGTCCATGCCCGGAAAAGGTGATGACATGGCCTGATTGTACAACAAAATGTCAGGCGTTGGCATTATGGGTAAATGGATGATTCGCAAAGGGTGCGAAGGATTTACCCAAACAGGGCATCATTTAGTTGCTCGTCGCTGAGGCCGTCCAGGCCGGAGGGGGCGGCGCTGACCGCTTTCATGTCGGCGTAAAAGGTGTCGTCGTAGCGGCGGGATTTGATGGGGATGGGCATTTTCACGCCCCAACCGAGCAGCAACACCTCTTCTTTTTCTTGCAGGCGGGCTAACATGCCGCGCAGTTGGTCGCGCCCGGCCAACCCGGTGAGCACGGCGCGGATGTCATCTTCATCACCCAGCCAGCCCGTGATGCGTGTGCCGAGTTGGGACATCACTTCATCGTCAATGCCCGACGGCCGTTGGTCCACCACCAGCAGCGTCACAAAATACTTGCGCAATTCACGGGCGATAATGCCAAAGGCGGTCTGGTTGGCAAGCTGTGGGTTGAGCAGTTTGTGCGCTTCTTCAATGGCGATGAGCAGCGGGCGGGGGGCGGCGTGGCCGTGTGTTTTGTGCTGCTCCGTCTGTTTCACCCAATGCTGGCGGATGCGCCGGGTGAGGATGTTGGAGACCAGCAGATAATCCAGGTCATTGTCGTAGGCGCCAAAACTGAGGATGACATGACGGCCGTTTTCCAGTTTATCCACAATATCCCTCACTGCGTCTACGGCCGGGCGCTCCACCACATACGGTTTATCGTAAATCAGGCTCAATTTGCGGTGCAGCGCTTCGGCCGCCTTTTCATGCACATTGTTTTGCCGTGCCCACGCCGCCACCGAGTTGTCCGCCGGGAAGGTTTTGCCGCTCTCTGGGTCTATATCCACCGCGCCCGGTTCCAGCTTCATAAATTCGGCAAACCAGTTTTTGTCATAAGCGCGGCTGAGGGCATTAAGCGTCACCCCGGCCGTATCCGTCAGGTTGAGCGCCTCGCCCAACAGTTCAATGTCACCTGTCTGGAAGTCAGACAGGGCAATTTCCAGGGTGAAATCGGGCTGTTTACCGCGCACCATCGCCCCTTTGCCCAATGCCGCCACCTGCACCTTGCTGCCAAAGAGGGTGCGCAGGCCGCGCACCGTCACCATGCGGTCGGTGTCGGTGTCGTCAAAGGCGTATTCGTTGTGCATGTCAAAGACCAGCGCCCCGGCCACATCTTCGCGCATCAGCCCGGCCAGCATCATGCGCGTCAGGAAGCTCTTGCCGGTGCCGGTGGCCCCAAAAATGCCGCTGGAACGTTTGACAAAGCGGTTCAAGTCCAGCCGCACCGGGTAGCCTTGCTCAATGGTGTGGCCGACGACGAACATGCCTTTGCCCTCTTCGCCAAAAATCTGGGCTACGTCGGCGGCGTCCGCGGGGCGGACTTCGGCGTGATGAGCGGGTACGGTTTTGACCGGTTTGGGGCCGGGCGTCTCTTGCCCCTTTTCCACCCGCGCCAGCCAGGCGGCCCGCTCCGGGTCGCCAAAGTCTGGCCCCCTGTCCATCAGCAGGGTGGGGTACATCATCAAGGTGGTGTAGAGGGTTTTGCCGAGGAGGGCTTGCTGGATGGGTGGTTGCAGGCGGTCGGTTTTTTCGTCGGCGAAGCGGGGGTCGGTGGCTCCCAATTGCAGGTCAGTGACGAGGCCAAAGTAGCGGTAACGGCCGTTGTCACACACCACAAAGCTGCCTTCCTGCACCCGGTCGGCCGGCACCGTCAGCCGGATGCGGAACCCTTCCTTCAGCCCTCCGCCCACAATGTAACCAATGCTTGATGTCATGTTGCCATCCCCTTTTATGTATCCTGGCAGGATTATACCTGTAATTCCAAAAGCTGGTTGCCATAGCAAATTGACTCTAATAACGTCTGGCGTTATTATCTTGTTTATGATTCGGGGTTTTGCATCAAGAGAAACAGAACGGCTTTTTCAGCGACATCATTCTCCCAGATTGCCTCACGATATCCAAAGGCGAGCCAGAATGAAGCTAGAAATCTTGGATGCCGCCGGAAGTTTGGAGGATTTACGAATACCACCATCCAACCACCTGGAAAAACTGTCAGGTGATCGCACAGGACAACATAGTATTTGTATCAATAAGCAGTGGCGAATCTGCTTTCGGTGGCAAGATGGCGATGCCTTTGATGTGGAGATTGTTGATTATCATTGAGGTGAAGATATGAATGAGCAAGAACTATTACCACCTATTCATCCCGGTGAAATTCTGCAGGAAGAATTCTTGGAACCCATGAATATCAGCCAATACCGGCTGGCGAAGGATATAGGCGTGCCGCCACGCCGCATTAACGAAATTGTGCAGGGCAAACGGGCTATCTCGGCCGATACCGCTTTGCGTTTGTCGCGCTACTTTGGCCTTTCTGAACGGTTCTGGCTGAACCTGCAATCGCGGTATGACCTGGAAATGGAAAAAGACCGTTTGCGTGGCCGTCTGGAACAAGAAGTAAAGATTTTTGCTCCGGCCCCGTAATGCCCATGCAAATTATCGACCTTAGCCTGGCAACCAAACATTCTAATGCTCTCATATGAATAAGCCTAATCTTATGTATTTCGAGTAGGACGATATATTACATCTAATCATTTCAGATGAACCAGAAGGCGGCAGCGTTGAACTTAGCCCCAATATCACCGCCGAACTGAATGATAAAGGTGAACTGATTGGCATTGAGATCTTGAATGCCAGCGCCTTTATCCGGGATTGGGTTTTAGAGTCTGCTCAGGCCAAAATGCTCCAATTTGCCGGAACATAGTCTGAAAGGATGGGCGAACGAGAAATTCTTTATACGTGGGAGATTGTTCCTGCCTGATTCTCCCTGCTAAAAACAATAACAAATTATCATGGCCTATGCAGAAGTTGATCTGACACTTCTTGCCGAAAGAGAGGGCGGCAGAAAACACCCTCTTTCGCTAGAGAAAAAAGCCTACTATCGGAAAGATTGTCGGCTTTGGGCGCATTGTAGATGTCTTCTGGTAGGACTGATCCCTAAAACATGTTCATTATTGATTTGCTTTCTACTAACCAGGAGATGGTTGAACAGATGACGGCCGTACTTCACACTGCCTTCCACGCACATTATCCCGATGCCTGGCCGGATATGGCTTCGGCGCGGGCGGAGGTTGAGGAGTTTTTTGATCCGGAGCGGATTTGCCGGGTGGCGGTGGCGGATGATGGCACGGTGTTGGGTTGGGTGGGGGCGAGCCGTGAGTACAACGGCCGTGCCTGGGAACTACACCCCCTCGTTGTCCATCCCGATTATCAGGGGCAGGGTGTGGGCCGGGCGCTGGTGGCCGATTTGGAGGCACAGGTGCGGGCGCGGGGCGGCGTCACCATTTTCCTGGGCACGGATGATGAAGATAACCAGACCAGCCTCAGCAACGTAGACCTATACCCCAATCCGCTGGAGCACCTGTCCCGTATCCAAAACCTGAACCGGCACCCCTTTGCGTTTTACCAGAAGGCCGGTTTTGTCATTGTTGGCGTCATTCCCGACGCCAACGGGCCGGGCAAACCGGACATTCTCATGGCCAAACGAGTCAGCCAGGAATAATTCTGATGCTACACGGCCGTCGCTGTCCGATACCGGCCCGGTGGGATACCTGGCCAGCGCCGGCGCGGCAATCGTCATTTTGCCCACCATTCCAGCGCCGGGTATACGCCTGATATGCGGCCTTCACTATCCAACTGCAACCAGTTGGTATGACCCCACTCCTCAGGACGGCCGTTTAAGGCAAACGGAGCCACAGCCACCACACGCGAATCAGTGAGCCAGGGTGTCCATCCTGTTTCCGGCCAGGCCGGATAACGATGGTTGTTGCCATTGAGGGCCAAGTCCAAATAATGGGCCACTGTTAAGGCTGAGGGTAGGACACGGCCGTTATCTCCTGCATCTGGCTCTGTGGTCTCTGCATGACGCCAGCCTGTTTCGGTGATGAAGACCGGCAGCGCGGGGAGGCCATAGGTAGCCAGCTTAAACAATTCCCACTCATAGCCATTGACGCCGCGATTATAAATACCTGCCGGTGGCTGGATGTGATGAGGGTTAGACGCATCGTGCATCCAGTCCACCTGAAATTCTTGTTGCCATGGCCCTTCGGTAAACGGGCCAAGTGGATATGAATGACTGTTCCAGCCATCCAGATGGCTGAAAACGTGCGGATAGGCCGCGACCATTTCATCCATGAAACTTTCGGCATCCCTATAATACTGCCCATTGGCGAAGGGAGTGCTGCCGGTATGTGGCGTATAGGGGTCAAGTCCGGCGTTGAGAATAAATACATCCGGGTCGGCCGCCCGCAGCGCGTCGGCTACATCTATCAAGAAACGGGCATAAGCAGCGGGATCCGGAGCGCCGCCCCATTCATCGCCATGATTCGGTTCATTCAACAAAATAACGCCATGTCTCTCTGTGGGCCATTGCAGGGAGGTAATGAATTGGGCGTAGCGGGCGGCAAGCGTATGGTAATGGTTGTCGGCATCAGGGGGCGGCGGCAACCACCAATTATTTTCTGTGTCGTAGCGCGTGGCCAGGCGCAAAATGGGCGTTAACTGCAATTCGGCGCACAAATCTATAAACTGCTGCCAGCGGTCCACGTCCAGATCATCCATGCGGACTAATTGGATCACATACCCCCACTCACCAACCGCCTGCCGGGCATACACCAGGTGAGAGCGCCAGATGCTTACGGGCCAGGCGTGACGGCCGTCATCGAGCAACAAATGGATACCCAACTTATGGGGCGTGGGCAGGGGGTGGTTTATGGGGGGAGCGGACAATTGCTGGCGCAGCCGCTCGTAGGCGGGGCGGGGTGAGCCGTCAGGATTGAGCAGGCTGTAGCCGCTCATTTCGTCTTCGGGCGCACGGCCGTATACCAGATTCCACACCGTCACCAGTTCCACCGACGGCCAATCGTGCTGGATGCGGTCAAGGGCGGCCGAAAGATAGGACGCCTGCTGCGCTGGCGTGACCCAGGGCTGGCTGCCCTGCCCAATAGTGTAACCCAACTCCTTCACCCACATCGGCCTGTCCACGCCATACTGTGCCAGAATCGTCTGCCATTCGCCGATGCGGGCCAGGCCCAGACCAGATTGCACCGCCTCAGCTGCTTCCGGGTGTTGCCCAAAACCATAAGCATGGACGCCCAGCACATCAAAACAGTCAGCGGCCCCGGCCGCCAGCATCGCCCGCAAAAAGTCGCGGTCATCACGGGCGCGGGGGGAGTTTTCATTGGTGGGGGCCAGGCCGGCCGTCACCACCAAAACAGCCGGGTCATGGGTTTTGATGCGCTGGTAGGCCACCCCTAACACCCCCACATAATCGGCCGGGTCGGCCACCTGCCCATCAAACCGACGCCAATGATCCTCCAGGTTGCCGCCAGAGCGGCTCCACTCGGCGGCTAGATTGGGTTCGTTCCAGATGACGTAAGCGGCAATGGTGCCCCGATACCGCTGGGCCACGGCCGTGACAAAATCCGCATACGCCGCCAGGTCAAAAGGCACCGCCCCCGCCTGCCGCGCCCATTCCGGCGGCATGTCCAGCCGTACTACCAGATGCAGCCCGGCCGCTTGGGCTACCTGCACCATGTAATCGCTGGCCTCCCAAACGTAGAGGCCGGGGGCGGGGTTCAAATCTCGCCAGGGGAATACCTGAATGATCGTATCAAAACCGATGGCAGTGGCATGAGCGGCCGTCAATTCATCGAGAAAAAGGGTGTGGACGGCATAATACATGGGACGTTTCGCCGTGATGGGGGTAGCGAAGGTGGCCGGTTGGTGGGTGGCGGCAGCCAGGGCGCTGGGCGGGCGGCCAAAACGGTCACAGGTGGAGAGGATGGGCATGGGCAACGGCCGTGCCCGCCCTTCACTGCCAGACAAACACAGCAGCAAGACGCCTAACAAAAGCCACCGCCCACCGCGTCGCATCTTAAGTATCCGTTCGCAAATAAGTTAGCGATTTTGTAATTGGGTACTGGACTCTGGCGAAATTGAGCCAGAATCATAAAAACTGAACCTCAAAAACCTTGTATCGTCTAGCCATCTGCCCTTGTCAGAGGCAGGGCTAAAGGCCGAATCAATTTGCATTGACCCTCGTGTGCAGCGATTCATTCTGGCGAGAGAAGTAGATGTAATCAGGGAGGGGC
>JABFFZ010000127.1 GCA_013112725.1 Chloroflexota bacterium | reverse complement strand
TCGCTGAAGTAGAACGTCTTGGCGGGGCGGGCAACGCGTGGGCCTGTGGCGGCGCGAATATGTTCTACTTCGGCGATAAGTTGAGCGTCGGGATGGGCGCGGGGATCGGCCGTAAACAACCCCGGTTGGTCGGTGAGCAGCAGCAGCAAATCCGCCTCGGCCAACGTAGCCACCAGTGCGGAGAGATTGTCATTGTCGCCCACCTTGATCTCCTCGGTAGCCACGGCGTCGTTTTCGTTGACAATGGGGACAATGTGATGTTCGAGGAGGGTGAGCAGGGTGTCACGGCCGTTCAAATAGCGGCGGCGGTTTTGCACATCGGCGCGGGTGAGCAAAATTTGGCCCACGTGGATACCATAAATCTCAAAGAACCGTTCATAAAACTGCATCAGGCGGCTCTGCCCGACCGCCGCCAACATCTGCTTATGGCTTAGCGTCGGCGGTAGGTCAGGAAAGTCCAGCCGCGCCCGACCGACGGCAATCGCGCCGGAGGTGCAGATAATGACCTCCTTGCCTGCCTGGTGCAAATGCGCACACTGCCGCACCAGTTCTACCATATGCGCCTGATCCAGGTGCAGTGTGCCCCTGGTGAGGACGCTGGTGCCGATTTTAATGACAATACGCTGGTACATACGATTGTTGGCTATTAGTTGCATAACCAATAGCCAATAATTCCCATCACTGCCACTTCTTCTCCAGCCACCACATGATGTACAGGGCGATCAGGCTGCAAATGACAGCCAGGATGTAGGCCTGGACGAGATCGGCCTGGGTGATGTAGAGGGCGATCATGCCGGTGGCCCCGGTGAGCAGGTAGAGGATGAGAACGGCTTCGCGCTGGCTGAAACCCAGCCGCACCAGGCGATGGCTGATGTGGTCTTTTCCGGCAGTGTTGGGGCTGAGGCCGCGTCGCAGCCGGGAAATAACGGCCAGGGTCGTGTCAAAAATGGGCACTGCCAGGATAAAGATGGGCACCATCCAGGTGACGGTGGCCTGGTTGGCCGGGAAACGCAGTTGCAAGCCTAAAATTGCCAGGGTGAAGCCGAGGAAGAGCGCGCCCACATCCCCCATGAAAATTTTGGCGGGCGGGAAGTTGTAACGCAGAAAACCCAGACAAGCGCCCAACACCGCCGCCGACAGGCCGGCCACCAAAAATTGGCCGTTTTCCAGCCCCAATAGCAGCATGAAAGAGGCTGCCACGCCGCTGATACCGGCGCTGAGTCCGTCCATGTTATCCAGGAAATTGATGGCATTGGTGATGCCGATGAGCCATAGGGCGGTGATGGCGTAATTCACGATGTACGGCAGGGGCAGCCGCACATGGATGCCAAAGTAGATGAGAATGCATACGGCCGTCAGTTCCCCTAATAGTTTGACACGAGCTGGCAAATGGTAACGGTCATCGGCCAGGCCAATTAACATGACCAATGTGAAGGAGAGAAAAACACCGGCAACGGTCTTGGGTGTCTCATTGGCGAAAAAAACGAGGGCCACAAAAGCGCCGGCAAAAATCGCCAGCCCGCCGAGCAGGGGCATGGGGGTACTGTGCAATTTGCGCTGCGAGGGAGTGTCTACAAAACCGGTACGCAGCGCCAGCCGCCGCACCCAGGGAATGCTCACGGCCGTGACCGCCAACGCTAACAGGAAAATCGCCAGGATGCCGCTCATGGGGGGAGTAGTTGGGTAATTGGGTAATTGGGTAATTGGGTAATTGGTAACTGGGTAATTACTCAATTACCTGATTACCCAATTACCTCGCTGCCTCCACAATCTCCACCCGCTCAATCACATCCCCGGCAAAGGTAGGCGCGGCGTTGGGGTCGCGCAGAGTGAGGCTGCTGAGAACGTCATCCCCATCTAGCAGTTCGCCGAAGATGGTATGCGCCCCGTTCAGGTGCGGCGTGGGCACAAAGGTGATGAAAAACTGGCTGCCATTGGTGTTTGGCCCGGCGTTGGCCATGGCCAGCAGGCCACGCCGGTTAAAGGTCAGGTCATTAGCCGTCTCGTCGGCAAAATTGTAGCCAGGGCCGCCGGTACCCGTGCCGGTGGGGTCCCCGCCCTGGGCCATGAAGCTTTCCAGCACCCGGTGGAAGGTTGTGCCATCATAAAAGCCTTGAGAGGCCAGATAGACAAAGTTGTTCACCGTCAGCGGCGCTTCGGCCGTAAAGAGGCGGAAGCGCATGGGGCCTTTTTCGGTGTGAATGATGGCTTCGTAATTCTTTGTTGTGTCAATGACGAAGGGGGGATAGCTGTCGTAATAAGCGTTGCGTTCGGCGGGGGGGATGGCGGCCAACGGCCGTGCTCCATCCAACTCAAAATCTGCCACCACCTCCACTTCCGACAGCGCCTCGCTGGCGGCATCTTTCCCCAAAATCTGGTTGAGCAGTTGTTGGATCTGCGGTTTGGCCTCTTCCGGGGCGGTCGCTAACGTTTGTTGCGCCAGCGTTTCCGCCTGCGCCAAGTCGCCCTTTTGGAAGAGGGCGCGGGCAATAAGCAAATTGATATTCCAGGCGGGCGCCACCCGGCCCTGCGGATCATACTGGCGCACATTGCCAAAGGCGGTGACGGCCTCATCGTACTGTTCAAGCTGCTGGTAAATCTGCCCCAAGCGCAGCCAGGCGCGGGCGTTGTTAGGATTGATAGCTAATCCTTCTTCCAGCGTGCCCACCGCATCGCCATACATGGCGTCCCGTTCCGTCTCGTCCATTTCATTGCCACAGGCCACCAGCGCATCGGCCAGCCGGAAGTAGGTGTCGGTGTAGTAGGGATCAATGTCCAAGGACTCCTGGTACGTGGCCAGCGCCGCCCCACAATCCTGCATCACGCTCAGTTCCAGCGAGCCGTACTCGTTGCGAATGACGGAGTTTTGCGGGCTGAGCGCCAGCGCGTCCAGATAATATGCCTGGGCGGCGTCTATGCGCTGCTGCCGTTTAACTTCGTCTTGGCTCAAGCTGATGCCGCGTGTGTTCAGGCGGGCCAGGTTGGCCGTGTGATCGGTGTTTAGCGGGTTGATGTCCTGGGCGTCTTCCAGGCGACTTTGCGCCTGATTGAGTAGCTGCTCCGCTCTGACCGGGTCGCTACTGGTGAGCAAAGTTGCCAATTCCAGGTAGGCGCGCCCCAAAAAGAGGTAGTAAAAGTCTTCACGTGGGGTACGGTTGATGGCCGCCTCGTAAATGGCAATCGCATTTTGCCACATGCTGGTATCGCCGCTGCGCGAAGCCTGATTGTCATAGAATTTGCCCCGTTTGTAGATGATGTCGGCCTGGACGACGCGGGTGTTGGTGAAAAAGATAGCCATGCTGGTCACCAACAGCAGCGCCGTCAGCAGGGCATAAGCCGGGGTGGTTCCATTCTGGCGGATGGGCGGTTTGCGGCTGCCAGACAGGGCAAAAGCAGACAGGATGAGCAGCCCAAAGACAAACAGGTAGTAAAAAGTGAGCATCGCCGAGGCACGAACAGCTTCGTTCACCAGGAATTGCTGCAACAGGGCCGGGTCTTCGGGGCGGGGATTAAGGACGCCGTACAGGATGCTGTAACGAAGTTGGAAGGCCTGAAAGTAAGCGTACATGAGGCCGATGCCCAGGGACACGGCCGTTAACACCCCCACCGCGCCTAATGAATTATTCCAGGCGTTGTCCCACAACAGGTAGAGCAGCACAGCGCAAACCACACTTACGCCCAGGCCCAACCAACCACCGGCGATGATGAGGGGGACGGTAAGGAGTAATCCGGCCAGGGCCACGGCCGTAGCCGCCAATCGCCCTGCTTCCTCGCCCCGCCACAAGCGGTAAGCGGCCCACAGGCTCAACCCACCCCACACCCAATAAAGACTTTGCCCCAGCAGGCTGGTGGCATTGGCCGAATCGGGTAAGGGGAACAGCAGGCGCGCCACAAAGCTGGCTGCACCCATCACCGCAAAAAGGATCAGCGCCAGTTGCCGCCGGTTGGCCGCCAGCTTACGGGCAGACGACTGGAAGCGCAGTTCCCCCTCTTTCACCATTTCGCTGGCAATCACCAGCGTTCCCAATACCCAGGTGAGGATGAACATGAGAAAGATAAACGGCGAATCGGCGAAATCTTTTTTGGCGTTGACCAGCATGGATTGGTGGAAAATAGAGCCGGGTGTAATTTGCGTCACGCTGCTCACGTCCGGCGGTTGGTTGTAGGTGATGAACGAATAGGCCAACGTTCCCAGAACCAGGGCCAGCATAAAGGCGTTCAGCAGCAGCGGCCCCCAGACGCCATAACTTTGGCCGGCGGCAGCGGCCACACCTGCGCCAGGTCTGGTTGAAGTGGCCGCACTCCGTTTGCGCCCCTTTCCTACCGGCAAAACCGGCGCCGGTTCTGCTTCGGCAGTCTGGGCAGACATGAGCTGCGTCACCACAAACATCAGCCCCAGGTAGACAAAAAAGTGGACGCGGGTGGAAGCGATGGCGATGCCAAAGTGAATTTCTACGTAATGGGCGATGATGGCGGCAATGAGGGCGGTGATGAGCAGGCGATCCCAACGGAAGGGCTGCACCTCTTCTCCCTCTGGCAAACGAGCAAAGAGGGCATAATAGACCAGGTACAGCACCAACCCGCCAATGGAGCCAAAGGGCAGGGCCACGCCAAAATAGATGGGGCCGCGCCAGACGGCAAACACGGCCGTGACCAACAACCCCATACCAATCCACAAGCCAACCAGCAAATACCCGTCAAACCGGGTGCGCAGCACACCCAACCATTTGAAACCGTAGTAAAAAACGCTCAGGTAGAGCCACTGCCACACCAGGAAGCCCAACAGGCCGGTGATGACCAGGGCGTCATATGTTTCATTGTGGGAGCGGTCGGGTGAGGCATTGCGGGCTTCGATGGTCGCCAGTTCCGGCGGGTAGAAGCGGTTATAGGCCACGTACATCGCTTCCGGGCCGTAGCCGATCAACGGCCGTAACAGATTAAACGGGTCGCTCTTGCCATCCGGGAACTGAATTGGCTCATGCGGCAGCAACATCTCCAGTGCCCCTTGCCAGATGAGTACACGCACGCGGCCCGTGCCCGATTCTGATTCCAGGATAGTGCCCAGGCGACCGATGAGCGGCAGCCCGCGCCATTCATCCAACGTGGTGACGACATTGCCAACGACGGGGGTTTGGGCATACGGCCGTGTCACCTCGGCCGGCAGGTTAAACAGCACAATCCACGCCCCCAGCAGCACCGATAGCGCCATCCAGCTAAACCAGAGCCAGCGCCAGCCGCGCCGCGCCGCCAGCAGCACAAAGATCGCCAGCATCACCAGTCCCACCGCCACCACAAAGGCCACAAACGATCCCATCGGCCCGGCCAATGAGGCAAAACGGCCTGACCCACTCAGCAAATTGAGCAGCAGCGACGTCACCAGGTAGGCAATGGCCGAACCGACGAGAACCAGCAAGAGCGCCTGCCCGGCGTCTTTCAGGCCAAAACGGCTCTTATCCTCGGCAGCATTGCGCAGCGACACCAGCACAATCAGCACAAAGGCAAACATGCCCACGCCCAACCCCAGCCAGGGGCCACGGCTGCCCGACCAGTAAATGGTGATCAGTTGAATGGCCAGGGTGAAGATGTAAATGGAAGAACGTATGATGTCGGCGGCGGCCAACTCTTCGTCGTTGAGGATGTTGTTGAAGGAGGAGATGATGCGGGCCACCGTCAGCGGCACGGCCATGATCAGGTAAGCGGCAATGAAGATGGCATTGCCCATGTGCCCGGCCACGCGCTTTTGCACATCGCCGCCCCAGGGCAGCGGGTCCAGGTCAAAATGCTGCAACAAGCCGTAAAAGGCGATGGGGATGCTGGTGATGATCACGGCCGTGACCACCCGCCGCACCTGCGCCCGCGTGCGCATGGTCATAATCGTCACCAGGAAAATGGTGATGTAGGAGAGGGTAGTATACGTGCCTTGCAACCGCTGATAAGAACCGGCCCAACTGATGGCCGGCGTCACCGAAAAGATGGTAGACAGCACATAAACCAACGCCAGCGGTGCCACCGGCAAGATGAAGGGCGCTTTCCACACCGACTGCGGGTCACGCCAACTCAACCGGCTTTTGGCCTGCCAGCCACGTTGATCTACAAAGCGCACCAGCCAGGCGGATACCATCACCAGGGCAATGGAGCGCAGCAGCGTCAATTTGTCCGGTTCAAATACCCGATCAGAATGGATATTAAAAAAGAGAGGGGCAGTGATAATGGCCGCCAGCCAGCCCGCTTCAATCAGGCCATCACACCAACGGGATAATTTGGACTCCATACAAGGCTCTTCCTTCTGCATTATAGTGGCTGGCGGCTGATGGCCAGTTATTTGTATTAACCACCAGCCACTAACCCCCAGCCACCCGGTTTTTCATCTCAAAAGAATGCGGCGGGAATGGTAACGCAATGGGGGGATGGGAGCAACTGGGCATAGATGAGGGCAGGTGGCAGATGGTGGGGGGGCGGGCTATAATGCGCGGCACGGCCGTAATCTGTAATCGGTCATCCGTGATCTGTAATCGGTGAACAAAAAACTTCGCGCCCTTCGCGGATCACCGTAACCGTTCAGACCCGACAGGTTTTTTACCAGTTCAACTTGAAACTTTGCAGGCCAAAAACCTGTCAGGTCTCTTGAGGGACTGAACACTTACGGATCACCAAGGAGAAAGCTATGGCAGGAAACAATACCCCCTTACAACAACAAACCGCCAACGATTTGCAAAATCGGCTGGAATGGTTGGATGAAGAGCGGCGCAAACTAATCCGCCGTCTTAGCGAACTGGAACAAAAGGTGGAGCTAAAGGACCGGGAACTGGACAGCCGTGAACAGCGCATCCAGGAATTAGAACGGCAAACCGCCGCCATGGCCACCCAGCTTTCCCGCATCCCGCAGGTAGATTTGCAGCTTTCCCAATTCAAAGATGAAATCGTGCAAATGATCGAGCAGTATGACCGGCGGCGCATTCAATCGCAAGCCGAAATGGACCGGCTGCGCCGGGTGGAACAGGAAGGCAACGCCCGTGAACTGGGCGAAATCCGCAAAAGCCTGGAACCCATTCGCAAACTGCAAACGGATATGGAAATGCGCATGGCCGAGGAAAGCCGCCTGGCCAACCTGATCGGCATGCAAAAAACAGAAATGAGCGATTTGCGCAGCCGTGTGGAACAGGGCGACAGCAACTTCGCCTTCCTGGGCGAAAAAGAAAAACACAACGCCCGCAACATCGCCGACCTGCAAACGAGCATTGTGGAAATGAACAAACGGTGGGAGGGGGTGTACGGCCGTTTAGATATTCTCAACAGCGCCCTCCTCCGCCTGGAAAACAGCCTGCCCGCCATCACCGAACGGCAAGAAGTCATCCAGCAAAGCACCAAAAATTGGATGGAGCAAATCCAACTGGGCGAATACGAACGTAACCAAAAGCTAGAAGGCTGGCGGCGGGCCATGGAAGAGCAGGCCGACAACCTAGAGCGGTTCAACAAAGAGTGGATTCGCTTCTCCGACCAGTACAAAGAAGCCAAAATGGCCGTGGACACACTCAGCCAGTGGCAGGAGCAAATTGAAAAACAACAGCGCGAAATGGCCGAACTCCTCCGCGTGGAAACCAACCGCATGTTGGCCCGTTGGGACGAATTCCGCCTGGAAAATGACAAACGCTGGAAAAATGAGGACGTAGACCGCGAACAACGCTGGGCCACCGTCAACCGCCACGAACGCGAAATGCGTGAACAGATTACCCTGTTAGAAGAAGCGCTCGGCAAACTGAAAGAGGAAAAAGATTTACTGTGGCGCGTGCAAAATGCCCAGGCCGACGCCCTCAAACAGTGGCCGCGCATCTGGCTGGAAGAAGTGGAAAAAGCCATCGAGCAAAACCCCAACCGCCGCCGCCAACCGGCGCTGGTGCCTATTCAGGAAGAAAATTATGAATTATGAATTAGGAACCCCCTTCATAATTCATAATTCAGTAAGTGTTCAGTCCCTCAAGAGACCTGACAGGTTTTTGGCCTGCAAAGTTTCAAGTTGAACTGGTAAAAAACCTGTCAGGTCTGAACGGTTACCATAATTCATAATTCATAATTCCCATGTACGTCATCGGCACTGCCGGCCATGTAGACCATGGCAAATCCACCCTGGTAGAAGCCCTCACCGGCATAGACCCCGACCGCCTGGCCGAAGAAAAAGCCCGCAAAATGACCATTGACCTCGGTTTTGCCTGGCTGACGCTGGGCGATGCCGGCCACCAGGAAGAGGTAAGCGTTATTGACGTGCCCGGACACCGCGACTTTATCGAAAATATGCTGGCGGGCGTGGGCGGCATTGACCTGGCGCTGCTGGTCATTGCCGCCGACGAAGGAGTGATGCCGCAGACCAGGGAACACCTGGCGATCCTGGATTTGCTGGAAGCGCGCGATGGGATTGTGGTTCTGACCAAAGTTGACCTGGTGGCTGATGACCCCGACTGGCTGGAAATGGTGACGCTGGACGTACATGAGGTGCTGGCGGGCACGGCGCTGGCCGATGCGCCCATCCTGCCCGTGTCGGCTAAAACGGGCCAGGGTATTGCCGCTTTGAAAACGGCCGTCACCCAACACCTGCTCTCCCTCTCCCCCCGCCCAGACAACGGCCGTGCCCGCCTGCCCATTGACCGCATCTTCACCCTTTCCGGTTTTGGCACGGTCGTCACGGGGACACTGCTGGACGGCCGTTTTCAGGTTGGCGACGCCGTGGAGATCCAGCCCGGCGGCCACAAGGGGCGCATTCGCGGCCTGCAAACACACAAAACGAAGCTGAATATGGCCCAACCCGGCAGCCGCGTGGCCATCAACCTGACAGGCATTGACCGTGAGGTACTCAAACGGGGCGATGTGATCGCCCGGCCTGGCGAACTGCGCCCCACCATCTTGCTGGATACCACCTACCGCCATCTGCCAGATGCCGCCACGCCATTGACACACAACATGGAAGTGAAGCTCTTTGTGGGGGCCAGCGAAGTGCTGGCGCGGGCACGGGTGTTGGGTGTGGAGCAAATTGAGCCGGGACAAACGGGCTGGCTGCAACTGGCTTGCACCGGGCCGGTGGCTGTGAGAAGGGGCGACCGGTTTATTTTGCGACGGCCGTCGCAAAATA
>JABFFZ010000126.1 GCA_013112725.1 Chloroflexota bacterium | reverse complement strand
GGAAAGGCAGGAGGTGTATTATCATCGGATGAAGGCGGATGCGATTGAGGCGGGGCTTGGGCAGGGGTGATTGACTTGCAACTTACAGCCGCCCGTTCTCCTTCAAATAAATCGTTTTCATAAGAGAGATTGCCCAATCTCTCAATCTCCTAATCTCCCACTGAGGTCGGCGCCAGTTGCCGCGCAAACACCCGCCAGTTCGCGCCAATGAACAGCAGCAAGGCAACCAACGAGGACCAACCGGCCCACTGAAACGCAGCCACCGCGCCGTAGGCGTCATACAGATAACCGCCGGTAAACGCGCCCAATGCCGCCCCCAGGCCAAAAACGGCGCTGCTAAACAAGCCCTGCGCCGTCGCCCCTAAACCGGGTGGCGCGTTTTCGTCGGCATACGCCACGCCTGCCGCCCACATGGCGGCAAAGGTTGGTCCATGCAGCAGGCTGATGGGCAGCACTTGCCAGGGCGCGGTCATCCAGACATAAGCAAAAGCGCGGATAACGGTGCCCACCATAGACAGCATCAACACAAAAGGGGCGCCCCACCGCGCCAGCAGCCGCCGCGAGTAGAGAAAGACGGGAATTTCGCTGATGGTGGCAAAGGTGAGTGAGAGTCCCATAATGGTGTTACTCGCGCCTAATTCTTCCAGGTAAAGGAAGAGATAATTGAGGAAAATGCCCAGCGTCATGCCCTCCACCAGAGCCACGGCCGTGAACAACAACCAGTGCCGGTTCGTCAGCAGCACCCGCAGCCCGCGCCGCATGGAGTCGCCCACTGGCCCGCCCTGCACCGGCAGCCAGACCGCCACCAGAAAGAGGACTATCATCAACAGCAGATAAACGGTGAAAGCACTGTCCAGTCCCCGCGCCTCGATGACGAGACCAATGATGAGGGCGGTGATGCCCCAACCAACGGAACCCCAGACCCGGACACGGCCGTACTCCGCCCGCCGCTCCCCCAATTGCACCATCACCGCATTGTCCACCAATGGCACAATGGGAGCAATGAAGATGGCATAAAGGCAAACAACGGGAATAAGCGCGGCAAACGTCGTCACCTGAGTCATGGCGGCAATGGCAAACCACAACCCGGCAATCGTCACCAGCAGCAGCAGGTGATGTTTGTGAGTGGCGTCAGCCAGCGCCCCCCAGGCCGCCGCCGCCACCATCGTAATCAGCGGCACAATGCCCGTCAGGAAGCCAATTTGCTGCCCGCTCAGCCCCAATCCCAGGTAATGCAAGGAGAGAAAAGGCATCAGGCAGGCCCCCGCCCCAAAGAACACAAAGTAGAAAGTTTTTGCCGGTCGCATTCGCGGGATTATACCCGGTAATCGGTAATCGGTAATCCGAAGCCCGACATCGAACTTCGGATTACGGATTGCGGTCTACGGATTACGGATGACGGACACGCCACGCCGGGTTACAATACCCCCATGCACAGTTATCTTGATGAATTGAATGAAGCACAGCACACGGCCGTGACCGCCGACCCCGGCCCTATCCTCGTTCTGGCCGGGCCGGGTTCCGGCAAAACCCGCGTCTTGACCCATCGCATTGTTTATCTGATCCGCGAATTACACGTGCCCCCCTGGCATATTTTGGCCGTCACCTTTACCAACAAGGCCGCCCGCGAAATGGGCCACCGCATTGAAAAAGTGCTGGATGGGCAGCCGCGTGGCCTGATGATGGGCACCTTCCACGCCACCTGTGCCCGTATCCTGCGCATTGAAGTGGAGAATTTGGAGGGATACGGCCGTGACTTTGTCATCTTTGATACCGAAGACCAGTTAGCCGCCATTAAACAGACGCTTAAAGATTTGAACCTGGACGACAAAAAGTTCCCCCCCTTCAAAATGCGCAGCGGCATCGGCAGCGCCAAAAACGAACTCATTACGCCGGAAATGTACACCGCTGCCAACTACGTGGCCGAAGTGACCAAACGTGTCTACGCCCGTTACCAACAAATTCTGGTAGCCAACAATGCCATGGACTTTGACGACCTGCTGATGAATGTGGTCACGCTGTTTGACCGGCGGCCCGATTTATTGGCAAAGTACCAGAAGCGGTTCCAGCACATTCTGGTGGACGAATTTCAAGACACCAATACAGCCCAATATGGTTTGCTGAAACGGCTCACGGCCGTGCACCAAAACATCTTCGCCGTCGGCGATGCCGACCAGAGCATTTACATGTTCCGCGGCGCCGATTACCGCAACCTGAACCGCTTCCGCGAAGATTTTCCCAACGCCCGCCAGATTTTGTTAGAAGAGAACTACCGCTCCACCCAGGTCATTCTGGATGCGGCCATGGCTGTGATCAAACACAACCGCAACCGCGTGCATAAGCAGCTTTTCACCAGACGGCAGGGCGGCGAAAACGTGACCGTGCGCGAGGCGTATGACGAAAACGAAGAGGCCGAACGCATAGTAAGCACAGTGCAAGATTTGCTACTGCGTGATTACTCTCCGGGCGACATGGCCGTCATGTACCGCACCAATGCCCAATCCCGCGCCCTGGAAGAGGCGTTTATCCGTGCCAGCATCCCCTACCGGCTGGTGGGGGCGACGGCCTTTTACCGCCGCCGCGAAATCAAAGACGTGATTGCCTATTTGCGCGTGGTGCATAACAGCGCCGATACCATCAGCTTTAACCGCATCATCAACACGCCCACGCGGGGCATTGGTGGCAAGACGCAGGAGCAGTTGCAGCAGTGGGCGGCGTCCCTGCTCATGTCGCCGGCCGACGCCCTGGTGCGCCTGGCGGTTGATCCCGATTGCCAGCATCCGTTTAACGGCCGTGCCTTCAACGCTCTGCACAATTTCGGCCAGATGTTGCAAGCCTGGCGCGCCGTCCGCGACGAGGCCAGCGTGGGCGAACTTCTCGACCTGATTTTGCAGCAGACCGACTTTCGCGGGTACATTGAAGAAAGCGCCAAAGATGATGAAGAAGCCCAAGACCGTTGGGGCAACGTTATGGAATTACGCAACGTGGCCGCCGGGAATCAGATGCCGCTGAGCGAATTCCTGGAACAAATTGCCCTCGTCTCTGAGGTAGATGACCTGGAAGAAGAACCCAACCGGGCCACACTGCTGACGCTGCACGCCGCCAAAGGGCTGGAATTCCCCGTCGTTTTTCTGGCCGGGTTGGAGGATGGCATTTTGCCGCACAGCCGCTCGCTGGATGACGTGGAATCGCTGGCCGAGGAGCGGCGACTTTTCTACGTGGGCATCACGCGGGCCATGGACCGGTTATACATCTCCCACGCCTTCCGCCGCCTGGGTTTTGGCGGCTATGATGTCTCTGTGCCCTCTCGCTTTTTACAAGACCTGCCGCACGACCTGGTAGATGGCGGCAGCGCCAAAAGCCGCCGGCAGCAAACGAAGAGCCAGGCGAGCAAGTGGGAATGGTCATCATCCGGCAGCACGAGTTGGGCCAAGGAGGTACGGCCGTCGGCAGCGATACGGCCGTCGGCCCCCCCCGTCGCGCCTCAAACCGAAAAACCCCTGCCCCTGCCCCAATACCTCCGCGCCACACCCGCCGATGAGGACCGGGAGCCATCCCCACAAACCGCCCGCTACAAAACCGGCCAAAAAGTGCGCCACGTCAAATTTGGTACCGGCACCGTCATTGAAAGCAAACTTACCGGCAGCGACGAAGAAGTCAGCGTCGCCTTCCCCGAACACGGCATCAAACGGTTGGCTGCCAGCTTTGCAAATCTGGAAGTAATTGAGTAATTGGGTAATTGCGTAGTTACCCAATTACTCAATTACCCAATTAACACCATGCACTACTTGATAGACGGTCACAACCTGATTGCCCGGATGCCGGATATTTCTCTTAACGATCCGGATGACGAGGTGCAACTAGTTTTACGGCTGCGCAGTTGGGCGGCGCGCAGCAAAAAACGGCAGGTGACGTTGTTTTTTGATGGCGGTATTCCAGGGGGGAAGGATGTCAGGCTTTCCACGCCACAGGTACGGGTGATTTTTGCTTCTGTTGGGCAAACGGCCGATGCCTTGCTCATCAAAGGCATCAACAAGGTAAAGAACCCCCCCGAATTTTTGCTCGTCACCAGCGACCAACAAATCATCGCGGCGGCCAACGGCCGTAAAATGCCCCATCTTACCTCCGACAAATTTGCAGCACAACTGGCAGCCCAGTGGCAAGAAACACCACCCGGCCCCACCATCACGGACGATGACCCCGCCATCAGCGAAGCAGAAGTGGCCGACTGGTTGGCGGCGTTCGGCCCGGTGGATGAACGAGCCATTCGCAACCGGCCCAAACCTGTACCGCCCAATTTACCGCTACCTGAGCCAGAGGTCACGGCCACTGCGGCAGGCAACCAGGGATCGCCGCCTGGTGCAATTGTGCCCACCCCTATCAACCGCGAAGAGCCGCAGCTAAACGAAAAGGAATTGGCGGAGTGGCTGGCCCTGTTTGGCGGTGAAACCAAACCGAAGAAAAAACAAGACGAGCAGCCGCCCGCTGCCGCTCCGAAAAAGCCAACTGCCGAACCATCACGCCGCCCGCGCCCTAAAACCCGCAACCCCCATAATCTCAGCCCCGAAGACCTGGCCGCCTGGCAAGAGTTTGCCAGCCGGGACGAGTAAATCGGCAACCCCCACGAGGCAGACTTGACAGGTTTCAGAAAACCTGTCAGGTCTTTTTGCTATGCAATAATGCCCAATTCCTTGCCGCCGGCGATGATGGTGTCGGCGCAGTAGTCAATGTCTTCCATGGTATGGGCGGCGGAGACACAGGCGCGCAGGCGGGCCAACCCTTCTGGCACTACCGGCGCTACCACTGCCTGCACAAAAATACCCCGCCGCTGGCAATAATGGGCTAACAGTGCGCCCCGCTCCGTAGAGCCACAGATAACGGGCACAATGGCTGTCTCGGTGTAAAGCAGGTCAAATCCGGCCGCCCGTAACCGGTCGGCAAAGTGGTTGTAGTTGTCTTGAATTTTCTTGACGCGCCACGGTTCTTCCTCGATCACATCAAAAGCGGCTTTGGCGGCGGCAGTGGAAGCCGGGGGCAACGCGGCCGAGAAGATGAACCCACGCGCCTCGTGCTTGAGGAAAGTGATCAGTTCTTCGTTTCCGGCCACATAGCCGCCGGCGCTGGGGATCGTTTTGCTGAGGGTGCCCATTTTGATGTCTACACTGTCGGATGGCATGTCAAAATGCTCCTCAATACCGTGCCCGTGTTCACCCAACACACCCAGTGAATGGGCTTCGTCAATCATCAGATAGGCGTCGTATTTGCGGCACAGGCGTACCACTTCCGGCAGGTTGATGATGTCCCCGTCCATGCTAAACACGGCGTCGGCGATGACCAGCTTACGGCCGTGTGGGTTCGCATCTCGCAATCTCCGTTCCAAATGATCCATATCATTGTGCCGAAACCGGACGTGGTGGGCCATGGCCAGCACACAGCCATCCACAATACTGGCATGGTTCAGTTTGTCGCTGATGACCGTGTCTCCTTTGCGCAGCAACGAAGAAATGGTAGAAAGATTGGTCACATAGCCGCTGGAAAAGGTGATGGCCCCAGCCGTGCCTTTGAATTCGGCAATACGGGCTTCCAATTCATTGTGCAGCGACAGCGAGCCGGCCAACAGACGCACGCCGTGTGTACCTGTACCGTATTTGTCTATGGCCGCTTTGGCCGCCTCGTTAATTTTGGGGTGCCCAATCAGCCCCAAATAGGAATAGCTGCCGAGCATGATCATCTCGCCGTGCCCTTCTACATTGACACGGCCGTTGGGCAAAATATCTTGTGTCGCCTCTAAATAAAAATACAGGTCGCGCTCCTTGTAAAACTTGATCGGCCACAGCATCTCCGGCGTCAGCGATATGCGCTCCTGTGTGGGTGTATCTATCATCGGTATTACTCCTTCCAGAATTATGAATGATGAAGGATGAATTATGAATTTCATCCCAGGTAATATCTGTTGTCGTGGTGCAGCTAATTCTAACAGCGAAAGGCAACAACTAAAAACCGGGTTTCCTGACGAAACCCGGTTTTTAGCTACTGGCATTCAATTGGGAGGGGAGGAGGCGTTACGGCCGTGTCACCAACGGCAAATTGACAAATTCTGTTAGCGCAATACCAGCCGGCACATCGAAAATGGGGCCGTTCCCCTCCTGCGGGCGAATGGGAGCGGATGCCTGGAGGAGGAGACCAACGGTAGCTGCGCGATTGGCCGCAGCCCTATGAATATTATCCCCCGCTAAAGTTGTTAACCAATCAGCCCGGATAGCAAAACCAGGCGATTAAAATGGCGGCTACAAGCTGCAAAGCCGACCTTCGTCGGCTAAGACCAGTCGGCGAAGGCCAACTTTGCCTTTTGTTGGTGTAGATTTATCTGCCGCCGCCGGCCAAAATGAGAATTGCTGGCATACAGCCATAGCAATCGCATCTTATTTTTCCTGTAATTGAGCAAGCATGGCCTGAGCCAATTGTAAGGCTTCTTGGGCGCAGGTGTAGTCCGGCTTCACTTGCAGCGCTGTTTGCAATCCACCAATCGCTTCTTCCTCCAAGATGGCAAGAATAGAGCCTTTCATTAAGTCAGCCATCTCGTGGCCTGGGGGCAAGGCAGACAACTGGTTCAGCCCCCGTTGGCAACTACTCAACGCCTCAATGCTGTGGGCGCAGTAAAGCAGAGTACGGCCGTATATCTCAATATCGCCTAGCCCTTCCAGGAGATACTCCATGCTATTTACAAGTTGAGATACTTCGGCGTCGTGGGGTACGGCTTGCAGGTAGATATGCCCGGCACTCAACCCGGTCTTGAATCGCATTAACACTTCATCCCATTCTTCTTCGCTGATATTGCGGATTTCTTTGCTCAAAATTTTATGGAACTGCTGCAAATTTATTAAAGCCAATGATTTTAAGGGGTTCATGTTGACGTGGGCCTTGAAGATCGGGTAATTGTCTGGTTACAGTTTGGGCAAACGTCACGGCCGTTTACCTGCATTTGCCTTGAATGGGAAGCGGTGAAACGGCCGTGAAATTTCAAATCTTGCGCCAACGTTTCCCCACAATGCGGACACTTCTCAAACGAACCATACTCATTCGCCTGCCACATCGTCGAATTACGATTAGACCTGAATATAAGCCTAAAAATGACAAGCGCAAACAAAATCAAAACGATTATAGTGACAACAATAACTGGTAAACCCATGGTAATACCCTCTTATGGTGCAAGCCCACAGCCAGGACAGGCATATTTCCCCAGGCGCTGCCAGCAATCCAGGCAAGCCGTCCAGCCACAATTTTTCTGTTTACAAACATGCAACTCCCGTGTATGCCCACATCGTGGGCAATTGCCTCGCCCAACGCCATGCGTCAGCAAAACCAGCCCAATGGCAGCAATACCCGCAGCCAGAACGGCCAACTTCTGCCCTACCCATTTCATTTTCATGACACACCTCCAAAATCAAAGCTCAAACAGCCTGTGGCAACTGTGGGCGCAAAAGAATGAAGTGAACCCCCAATTGCCCCGATCCCCCAGGCTATCTATGTAATACCGGTAAAAAGGAGAACTCCGTTAGCGCAATACCTTCTGGGACAGCAAAAACCGGCCCATTCCCCGCTTGAGGACGAACTGGCGCATCCAGGTCAACACTGAAATGTGTTGTTGCCTGTGGATTGACACTCACTGTGACAAAATACATGCCCTCGTCACTATTATCTGTGGACAGCAAAAATGACAAATCGCCATTACCATCAGTCACTATATTGCCCAAAACATGATTGTTGACAGTAATAGCTGCGGAGTCATTTGCCGGAAATCCGGCGCCTGCAACCTCAAAAAAACTACCCGGTGCGCCAGTGTTATAGTTGAGTGTCACTTCTGGAATGCCACAGGCAGTTAATGGAACCGTTGCCCCATAACCACGGATCATCCATGTGCCATTGGTTAGCGGGTCATACCCTTCGGCAGGCAAAGTTGGCGGGCTGCCCGGATCAGTCGCATAGGTAGCTATCCATGAGCGATTGCTTGTAACAGAATGGGTATCAATACGTGCCGGCCATTTTGGCCCTGTTGTATAGCTGATGACCAAACGATCAACTACGCCGATAAGCACATCGGTCGGATTACAAAACAGGATTGGTGGCGTGAGCAGATAAGTAGAAAAATCACCACTGGTAGTTTGCACAATGCCACTGGTCGAACCACGGAATAATGCGCCATTAGCCGGATCGCCGTCAGCGTCTTCCCATATATACACGTCCACAGCATCACCTATGGCGCTGCCACTGCCTTCAGCAACCCACTGGACATTCACTCTGTCCAGGGCAAATGGGAAATCTGTTGTCGGGGGGGTAAAACGATTTAACCAAAGGAACTGTAAGGCATTTGAGTCAAAGAGGTACCCAAGCCCATCTTCGGAAGCCCCATCGTCTAAAACCAAAGCCACATCAGGTAGGGGATAGGTTATGGGCACGGCCGCATCCGCTCCATAGGCAACTTTGAATATAACGCCAAAACGATTCGAGGGACACAAAGCGGCCGTATCGGCGCGCAATTCATAATTGTTGCCAACGGTTTCCCCGTAGGCATCGGTAAACTCTGTGAGCAGGATGCCGTCAGGTGTAGATGTCCATACAGCGCTCAACTGTTCGTAATCCTCATAAGCCACCCAATAGTTGAGTACAAGGTCGTCACCTGGATCGTCGAACGAATTGTTGTTGTTACAATCAAAACCAATTTGTACCGTGCCTCCGATACCAACCAGGGCAGTGACTAATTCGACACGAAAAAAATAGGTGGTCGGTGAGACGTTATCAACCATTATTCTTTTCTCATCCCATGAAGACCGGGGGCGGGATGTGCTGACATTGGTGCTTGAGGGAGTTATCGGCATTGCTTATCAACTAAAAGGCATCAGGGCAGACAGGCTATTACAGATCGTCAATGGCGTTATCAATGGGCAAGTAATTATTGACAGGCGCGTCACGCGGGTGCGGCTGGCCGCGGCCGAGGTACTTGCTCAGTTGCCAACGGCCGAACGCGCGTGGACATTACACGCGCTGGAGCAATTATACTGAAAAAGGTCATAAACTGACATTTTCCAAAGTCTGAAAATTAAGCGTAAGCAAGCTGGACAACTGCTCCTTGAACTTGCCTGACACCTCCGCCAAACAGTCTTCAATGGCCTGCTTGAAAT
>JABFFZ010000125.1 GCA_013112725.1 Chloroflexota bacterium | reverse complement strand
ATTTCAAGCAGGCCATTGAAGACTGTTTGGCGGAGGTGTCAGGCAAGTTCAAGGAGCAGTTGTCCAGCTTGCTTACGCTTAATTTTCAGACTTTGGAAAATGTCAGTTTATGACCTTTTTCAGTATAATTACCCAGTTACCCAATTACCTCTCTTCATGTCCGGCAATCACCACCACATATTCCCCTCTTGGCTCTTCCTGAGCAAAGTGGGCGATGTGGTCAGAAAGCCGGCCGCGATGAATCGTCTCGTATAGTTTGGTCAGTTCGTTGCACACGGCCGTTTGTCGATCCCCATACACCTCAAACGCATCCTGCAAAAAGGCCCGCAGCCGGTGCGGGCTTTCGTAAAAGACCAGGGTGTGCGGCGAGTTGATATCTACTGCCAGGAAATTTTTACGCTTGCCTGATTTGCGTGGAGGGAATCCCCTGAACGTAAAAGAGTGAGCGGGTAGGCCAGAAAGGACTACAGCCGTAGTCACGGCCGTAGCCCCCGGTATAACCGTCACTTTTATACCAGATTCCACCGCCTGGCGCACAATGGAAAAACCGGGGTCAGAAATACCCGGTGTACCCGCCTCTGACACCACCGCCACCGACTTACCAGCCATTAATAAATCCAGGATTTTGCGGCCGGCCTGCTCTTCATTGTGTTCGTGGAAGGCAAGCTGCGGTTTGCTGATGTGGTAATAGTTCAGCAAAATGCTCGTCTTGCGTGTATCCTCGGCAGCAATAACATCCACCGCCCGCAGCGTCTCCAACGCCCGCAGCGTCATATCTGCCAGATTCCCAATCGGGGTCGCTACCAGGTAAAGCATCTTATTCGCGGAGCAAAACCTGGAAACCGGCTTGCTGAAAATGCAGGTCTGTTGTCAGAGCCGCCGCAATTCCCCGTTCTTCCATCACCACAAATGAATTGCAATCAACTAATCCCCATTCTTTGTCTATCCGATTTCGATACAAATTCATGGCCTGGGGAAAAAAAGTTTCTGCTAGGGGTACGATACCAACATGAGGATCTGCTTCTAGGGCGTCCCACAGTTGCACAGACGCATGGCGATACTGTAGCTTTGAAAGTGCATTGTCTATCTCCAACATAACAGCACGAGTCATCACCAACTTTATCTTGTCGGCTTTTAGTTTCTGGGCAAATCGTACAGCTTGTGGGTGAAATAAATCCTTTGGTGAAGAAAGTGCTATAGCGTAAGCGGTATCCACAAAGATTTCACGATCCATTCTCCTCTACCTCACCATAAAGATACTTGTCCAGGTTCAAAGACCAGTCGGGGGAGCCGTCCAGGTTTAATGCCAGCGCAACGTCAAGAAAAGAGAGCGGAGTCCTTACATCTTCAGCCAATATCGTAAGCTTCACATGCTTGTTTGGCTTCAACGCGACCGGTTTGGTTGGTTGAAAAGTTTTACCATCAAAAATAGCATCAATTGTCAGGGTCATCATAGCTTCCACTTCGCCCAGGCTAACTGCAAATAAAAGCCAGTAATGCCACGCCATGTTACCACAGTACGGGCGTTTTGTATTATGCCATATCCCCCACCTCATGTATCAGAAGTGAAGCCGCCACCAGCGCGGCCGTTTCCGCCCTTAAAATGCGTCTACCCAATGTCACCGGCTGGACGTGATGCTGCCTGGCCAGTGCAATTTCCTCTGGCGCAAAACCACCTTCAGGGCCGATGAAGAGAGCTATAGAGGCAGGGAGTGCAGCGGAGAGGGCGCTTTTCAGACCAACACCCCTTTCTTCTTCCCAGGGTATTAGCGCCATTTCTGCCCCGTGCTGCGCCAGCGCGTCGGCCAGCCTGGTGGGCATTGCCAACGCCGGGATGCGCCCGCGCCGGCATTGTTCTGCCGCTTCGGTGAGGATTTTCTGCCAGCGTTCCTGTTTGCCCGCTTTGATTTCCGTATCCTGGGCCAGGGTGCGTTGGGTGATCACCGGCACAAAGCGGCTGACACCCACTTCCGTCCCTTTTTGCAGCACCCACTCAAACTTTTCCCGCTTCAGCAGGGCTATGTACAGGGTAAGGTGAATAGTGGGTTCGCCTACGGCCGTGCGCCTGTCTACCACATCACCCATTACCTGATCGCGGCTGACGGCCGTGAGCCGCACCTCATATTCCCAGCCCGTATTGTCCAGCGCCACCAGCCGCTCCCCTGGCCGCAGCCGCAGCACCAGCGCTACCTGCCGCGCCTGCTCGCCGGTCAGAATAGCCTGCCGGTCGGTAAGGTTTTGGGATGGGATAAAGAAATGGTGCATGACAAAGATGAGGTTGAGCGATTAAGAGATTGGCCAATCTCTTAATCGCCTTTTACAACATAACGCCAGACACCGCCGATTTCTTGCTCTTCAACCACCCCTTCCGCCTTGAGCAAATCGAGATAGCCGACGACCATCCACAGACCGGCGATGCGGGCGTTTTCGGGGTAGTGGGCGTACATGGTGTTGACCAGTTCGATGACGGTCTGGCAGCCTTGCCGGATGTGGTCGAGGGCTTCTTGTTTGCGGGACTGAAGGCGCTGGCGCTGCTGCCGGATGAGTTCGTCGGCGTTGTGGATGAGCGGGCCATGGCCAGGGTAGGCGATGGCGATGTCCAACTCTTCGAGGACGGTGAAAGAGTCGAGGAGGAGGGGGAGCGACGGCCGTCGGGTCTCCCCATCCGGCGGCTCTTCCACAATGGGCGTGGGCGCTTTGTGCAGCAGCATATCGGCAGAAATGAACTGGCGCGTAGCTGGCTGGTAAAAGCAGGTCTGGTGGCTGGCGTGGCCGGGCATATGCAGCACCTCCCAATCCAGCCCACCCATCGCCAGTTGCTCGCCCACTGTAAAGGTGGTGATGCGTTCCGGGTCTACCGGTCTGGAGCTTTCGGCCGCATAGGTCATGTACGCCAAGACCATTTGCTGTGCCTGGGGCGAAAGGCCGCAGGGGGCCAGAAAATAGTCGCGGTAAAAGGCAATCCGCTGCGCCCACTTTCGTTTAGGAGCCACCAGCCACTCATACCCCAGATCGGCAATGTAAATTTGGGCGTCGCCATGGGCAGTCAGGCGCGCCGCCGCGCCCAAATGGTCTACGTGTGCATGGGTGATCACCACCCGCTGCAAATCGGCAACCGCCAGACCATGCGCCGCCAACCCGGCCTGCAATGCCGCCCAACTATCGTCTGAATCCACGCCGGTATCTACCAGCGCAGGCTCCGGTTCGGTGAAAAGGTACACATTCACCGGCCCAACATCAAAAGGCGTGGGTAGTTCAATGCGGATGGGATTCATCGTGGTAATCAGTTGTCGGTAATCGGTAAATCGGTAAATCGGTAAGCAGTGCTAAACCGATTACCGTTCACTGATTACTGATGACCTCTTGTAATTCTATTTCCTGGTCGGGGTGATTATGCCACAAACGGTACAGTTCGACAGCGCGACGGAGCAGCCAGGCGTCGTTGGCCGAAGGGTGGAGCGGTTCGCTGCTGGCAAACAACTCGTCTACCCGCCGCCAACGCCAGGCACTACCGGCCATATCATTACCAGGCACAATCTCGCCGCCTTCGTAGACCATCAGGTAGTAGATGCTGAGCATGTAGGGGATGTCTGGTCTGAGCAACTCAATCAAACAAATGTTGTTTGGGTAGGAAAATGTAGGCGGCGATGATGGCAGGCAGGAGGCTGGCAAACAAGACCAGGATATAGCCGGTATTCATCAGACCGGCGGTGGCCATCACCAGGGTGGCGGCGACATAAAGCTGGAACCCCCACCGCTTCCAATACCACAGAGCAACCGCCGCAATGACGTCAGCGACCGAGGTAATGAACAACAGGGGCATGTAGAGGGAGCGCACCTCAATGCTATTGGTGCGCAGGTCGCCCCAGGCCAGCAGCGTGAAGAAGGCGCCATGTAAAAAGATGAGGATGATCACGGCCGTAATCAACGGCGTTCGTGTGCGTGAGGCGGCGGCGGGGAGGGCGGCGACGGCCGTGCCTTTGTTGTTTGCCTGACCATGGGGCTGGTGCGCCGGGCGTTTGCGTGTTTTGCTCTTGCTCATAAAAACGTCTCTTCCTTATTAAATTAAATTGAAAAATGGGTCATTGAGATAGGGGGGAATTGTATCTAAAAAGCCGCCTACGCAAAGCGAAACCCGATTACCGATTCAACACAACCAACGCCATGAGCATCAAAAACAAAACCGTACCCAATTCCAGCACCAAAAACGCACTAATCCACAGCCGCCGCAGCCCATCATCCTCCACCCGCTGCGCCGTACGCGCCAACAAGAACGTATCGGCCGCCACCGTGAAGACGGCCACTGTGCCCAGGCACAATACCGGAATGTCCATGCCCGCCGCGGACGCATCGGCCGTCAAAGTGGCCGTCACGCCAATGGCAAACAGGATAAAAACAATGGTTGCCAGCCAGATGCCAATGGTAATCAAGAGTAGTTTGAGCATAGGGACACTATTAAAGAAGAATAAACCGTATCAGGCAAAGTTGTCGTCGGGCAGTACCAAGCAAGGAGCAGAAGCAATTCGATTGGCCAATGCTGTGCAGCCCCTTACCTGGCACTACTTGTCAATGGGTTGCCAAACGGCCGTAACTCAGCCACAATTTGCGTACTAATGTATTTCTGAGATCATGCGATCTCGTAAACTCCTGAACACAACCCTATGTCTTACCTGGCAAATCGTATTCAAAACTTTGGCGTCACCATTTTTGCCGAAATGACGGCGTTGGCCGTGCAGCATCAGGCCATCAACCTGGGGCAGGGGTTCCCGGACTTTGCCGCGCCCGATTTCCTGAAGGAGGCAGCCAGAGAGGCGATTGCTGCCGATGTGAACCAGTATGCGCCCAGCTACGGCCGTGCCTCCCTCAAACAGGCCATTGCCGCCAAAATGAAACGCCACTATGGACTGGACGCCGATCCCGACCACGAGATTCTGGTGACACACGGCGCGACCGAAGCATTGTGCGCCGCCATTTTAGGGCTGGTAAATCCCGGCGATGAAGTTATTCTGTTTGAACCGTTTTATGATTCCTATGTGCCCGATGTGCTGATGGCCGGGGGGACGCCCCGCTTTTACACGCTGCGCCAGCCAGATTGGCGCATTGATCGCGAAGAATTAGCGGCGCTGTTCACCCCCAAGACAAAGCTCATTGTGGTGAACACACCACACAACCCCACCGGCAAAGTGTTTAGCCGCGACGAGTTGGACATTATTGCCGATCTGTGCCAGGAGCATGACGTATTGGCGTTGGCGGATGAGGTATATGAGCATATTGTGTTTGACGGCCGTCGCCACCACCTGCTGGCCCAACTACCCGGCATGGACGGCCGTACCCTCACCATTTCCAGCCTGGGGAAAACTTTCAGCGTCACCGGCTGGAAAATTGGTTGGGCCATCGCCCACCCCGATTTACTGCGCGCCGCCTTCCGCACCCACCAGTTTATGACTTTCTGTGGCGCCGCCCCCCTGCAAGAGGCCGCCGCCATTGCCCTGGCTGCCGGCGCCGATTTTTACACGCAGTTGGCTCAAGATTACCAGAGCAAACGAGACTTCCTGATGCAAGTATTAGCCGCTGCCGGTTTACCGCCCATCCCTCCGGCAGGCACCTACTTTGTCATGGTAGATATTGGCGGCCTGGGTTTTGCCGATGATGCCGCCTTTTGCCGTTACCTGACGACAGAAGTAGGCGTAGCCGCCATCCCATCCAGCGCCTTTTATCACAACCCGGCCGACAGAGCGCGGCTGGCGCGATTTGCCTTCTGTAAATCACAATCCACACTGGAAGAGGCCGCCCGGCGGCTGCAACAATGGTGGGGGGAGCAGCCAGCCACTTTTATACGAGGAGAAAGATGATCAAAGAAACGAGCCCCACAGAAGCCGAGTGGCGTCACCTGTATGCCTTGATGGATCGCGTGAAAGAAGTGGCGCCCTGGGAATGGGTGAAAGAGACCGATATTTTTGGCGTGCAAAACCCAGAAACCGGCGAGCTTGGTTTTGTCAGCGTCATGGGCAGTTTAGGAGAACACCTGGCCGTGGCGGTCTACCTGGGCGAGGAAGGGTTGGCCGGTTTTTGGCGGATGCAATATACCGGGCCGCATATGACGCCAGACCTGTTGCTCAACACGCCGCAATTGCAAGCCTCTTTTGAAGACCGGAACACGCTGCATCCGAAAGACCGGAACGTGATTAAGCAGTTGGGGTTGAAGTATCGCGGCAGAAACGCATGGCCCCAGTTCCAGAGTTATGCGCCGGGTATGGCTCCCTGGTATCTCACGGCCGTAGAAGCCCGCTTCCTGGCCCATGCCCTGGAACAAATGCTAGAAGTAGCCGCCCGCCTGGAAGACGACCCGACGTTGTTGGACGCAGATGAAGAAGAATATCTGGTGCGGATCCCCACAAAACAAGGGAAGAGATGGGTATGGCGCGACGAAAAGCGCCCGATCGCGCAGCCAACCTCTCGGCCTATCTCTATCTATTTTGATAAGCGGGCGATGGAATTTTTGCGGAACCTGCCGCCGACCATGGGCCGCATTGATGTAGATTTTTTCTGGACGCCAGCAGCAGTACGAACAGAACAGGAACGGCCGTATTTCCCCTATGTACTCCTGATCATAGAGCCTAGCAGTGGCATGATCATCGGCTCGGAGACAATGATTGCCGAAACATCTATAGACGACATGTGGGGTACCATGCCCATGAAAGTGGGACTGACGTTAGCCCGGCAGCGGCTGCGCCCCGGTTTTATTCGCACTACTTCAGAAGAGGTGGCTGCGTTTTTACGGCCGTTAGCCGATGAATTAAACATCCAAATACAACTGGTGGACGAGCTACCCGACCTGGAAAACGCCAAACAAATGCTCATCAGTTTTTTGATGAGGTAAATGACACATAGCACCCGGCAAGGGGCTGTACGGCATTAGTCAGTCAAAACCCCTGGCCTGGCACTGCCCGGCGTAGAATCAGAAATCAGACATGCCTTGCGACAAGTCAGGTGATATAATATATATGTCTCAATCTTCTATGTAACCCCATAAGGAAAACCTGCCTATAGAAAAACCTGAACTCCACGATTGTATATAGCGAAATCATGACAACTGGCTTCCCCACACCTGGTTAGAGGATAGATATAAGTAGCAGCCACATATCCCAAGCCTCACCATCTGTGAAAACCAATTGGAGGAACATTCATATGAAACTCGCCTGGAAAATCTGGTTTATCCTGGTTATTTTGGTACTAGGTACATTTTTCGTATTGAATGCCCAAATCAATGCAGATACATCCTCAACCGCAAAAGCTGAAATCATCTTTGATGTCAGCGAGCCGGTATACCCCAAACTAAGCCCCGCCGTCCGCGACCTGGCGCCTGTTTCCCAGCCACCCCTGCTCAACCGTGAAGTTGACATGCTGTGGCTTGGTGAAGGCCTTGGCGAATCCAGCAACAAAATTGGCCTGGACCCCCTTGTCCCTTTTAGCCAGAATAGCGGCCGTACCCCTGACCCCCTTCTTACCTTTGAAGGATTGGGCACCGATGGGTTCACTCCTCCCGATACCATTGGCGATGTTGGCCCCGATCATTATATCCAAATGGTAAACGTCTCGTTCCAAATCTGGGACAAGGGCGACCCGGACAACGGCATCCCGCCCAGCATTGTACAGGCGGACACCCCCTTCAATGCTTTGTTTGCCGGGTTTGGCGGTGTGTGCCAGAATAGCAACAGCGGCGACCCCATCGTCATGTATGATGACATGGCCGACCGCTGGTTCATGTCACAAATGGGGCTTACGGGTGGTCAAGCACTGTGTATTGCTGTCTCCACCTCACCCGACCCCATGGGCACCTATTACCTGTACGCCTTCCCCATGCCAGCTTTCCCCGATTACCCCAAATATGGAATCTGGCCCGATGCCTACTTTGCCACCACCAACACCGGTTTCCCCAACCAATACTGGGCACATGCCTTTGATCGGGCTGCCATGTTGGCCGGCAATCCCGCTACCCGTCAATCCTTTGGTAACAATCCAAACTTGATGTTGCCGGCCGATGTAGACGGGCCGCTGGCTCCGCCAGTTGGCGCTCCGGGTATCTTCTATACATTCTTCCACCCAAGCGGTAACGGGCACCCACCCGGCCCGGAACGACTGGCCTTCTATGAGTTTGACGTAGACTGGGCTACCCCGGCCAATTCCACATATACCCTGGTTGCGGAACTGCCCATTGCCGCTTTCAACTACACCCTTTGTGGTTTCTTTGTTGAATGTGTGCAGCAGCCCGGCACTTCCCAATTACTGGATGATATTGCCTGGTGGCCCATGCACCGGCTGCAATACCGCAACTTTGGCGATTATGCCGCCATGGTCGGTAATTTCACGGTAGATGGCGATGGCGCTAACCATGGCGGCATCCGCTGGTTTGAAGTACGCAAAACAGGCAGCACTTACTCACTCCACCAGGAAGGCACACACTTCCCAGACAGTAACACCCGCTGGATGGGCAGTATTGCCATGGATGGCAGCGGCAACATCGCCCTGGGCTACAGCGTTTCCAGCAACACCACCATTCCTTCTATCCGCTATGTCACTCGGCGCCTGAGTGATCCCCCGGGCACCCTCAATGCGGAGGCCTCCATGTGGGTCGGCGCGGGCGTTCAGACAGGTATTGAACGCTGGGGTGATTATTCTGGTCTGGCTGTTGACCCGGTGGACAATTGTACCTTCTGGTACACCACCGAATATCATGACACCAATGATAACGGTTTCAACTGGAACACGCGCGTCGGCGTTTTCCGGGTACCGGAATGTACCGGCGGCCTCGGGCCAGATTTCTCCATGATGCTCAACCCGGATACTCTGGAGATTTGCGCCCCTGACTCTGCTTCCGTAGATGTCAACTTTAGCTGGTTTGAAGGCTATGATGCTCCGGTAACCCTAAACGCTGTTGGCGTTCCGGGAGGATACTCTGCCAGCTTCAGCGTTAACCCGGTGATGACGCCTACGGTTACCAGTGAACTCAGTTTGCTGAATATCGGCGCGGTTACGCCGGGTGCGTATGATGTTGATATTGTGGGCATCGGTACTCCCACGCCAACCCATACCGCCACTTTACAATTGCATCTGTTTGACGGTATACCCGGCGCGCCGACCCTGCTCACGCCCGCCAACGGCGCCACCAACATCCCCACCACCCCAGACTTTAGCTGGGACGCTGTCAGCGGCGCTGCCGCCTACACCCTGGAACTGGCCGACGACATCAACTTCAGCAACATCATCTACACCACCACCGTACCCGGTACCAGCCACACCCTGCCCGGCGGTAACGCCCTGGCTTACAACACCTGGCACTACT
>JABFFZ010000124.1 GCA_013112725.1 Chloroflexota bacterium | reverse complement strand
GCGCCGTCCGTCTGATCTATGTTCAGTCATCCCGCCATTCAATGCCGGTTTGTTTACACCAATCGGCGATAGCCGCTTCGATGGCGTCTAAAACCGCTTCTAGCGAAGTGAAGGTTTCTTCTGTTTCCCACACAACGCCGCCGTCATCTACGACGCGGGCAGTGACATTGGTGTAGCCGCTGTCGCAATAACCAATCTCAATGCCGCCGTCGGCCATCCACATACGAATGTTGCGATATTTTTCGTCAATTGATTGGGTCATGGTTTTGCTCCATTATTGTGGGGATAACGGCCGTATCAGAGAGTGGGGTTAGGGTTTATTTGCCGTTGGCGGTACGGCCGTCTCCTGTTGTGTTTGACCCTAACTTTCAAGCAGAATAACCGGCGCTACTTTCTCTTTCTTTCAGAATCGTCAGGTCTGCATTGGCAATGTTGGCTCTGGGTATCAATTGATAATGCTTTTCGTCCACCACATTCAACATCAGCACATTCTCTTGTTCACGCACGGCCATTTCGAGCAAGGCCACGTTGTTCTCACCGGTAAATTGCAGCGCGATTGGTCGGCATATGGCCATGGGGTAACGTAACTGGCATAGGGCAATGTCCTGCATGACCTGGACGATGCCAAATCTATCACCGGGCGATTTGGCCTGACAAGGCAGCACAAAATGGGCGCCTCGCTTGTTCAGGCCAACGTAAATTTCATCTACTTCCATTTGTCCAATCTCTGGCACAGTGGTACGAAGATGGTTTTGCACCGAGTAACAGGTAAGGCCGGTGAAAATATCTATGAGGCGATTGTAACGGGCGCGGGTTAACAATGCCTGCTCGTCCGTGCCCGGCGCGTAATGGCGCACAATTTCCGGTGTGGCATCGGGGATATTGATTGGATAATAATGGGAAGCTGGCTCAATTTTGCCCGGCGCGGCCAGACGAAACGCATAATCGCCAATGCCCGCGCCCACAATAATCCATTCGGCCCCAGTTGGCGCGGTTGCCTGAACCGACAAGGGCAGTTCACGGCGAAACCGAAAAGAGTAGGGTATGTCGCCGAGGTTTTTGATGCGCGCAAATCCCAGCTCTGCGGAAGCCTGTGCCAATTCATTGCGATTAAAACGAACAATGACATCGCCTGATCGGTAGTTGCGATGAAAAATCCACTCGATGATTTGCTCGTATTTACCCATGTGGCTTCATGCTCCTAACCAGGCCAGCGTAAGACAATAACTTCTTCGCGCAATTCCGTTTGTGTGGCGGTAGCGAACCGGGTTCTAAAGAGGTCAATGCGCTGCACTTCGTACCCTAATTCAGTGGCAATCTCGGCTAATAATTCGCCGGTTTTGATGAGAACTTGCAGATAGGAAGCCTGATCGCCCACGACATAAGCCAGTTGCGCGCCGGGTTTTAGCACGGCCGTTAATTCAGCCAGATGCCGCGCCATCCCCCCAAAATAGAGCCGGGTCACGCGCGCATACAATTTCTCAAAACCGGACGTTTTGCCCAGCGCGATGCGGCGCTGTTCGATAGATTCAGCTAATTTTTGAATGCGTGGATTTGCGGCAATCCATTGGTCATCGTCGTCAACAACGTACACGCCCCTGGTGTTGGAGCGAAGGAGTCTTTGTTTGTGCAGGCGTAATTGAGCCATATCGGTGAAAAAGCCTAAGATGACCGATTCCAGGCGGGTAGTCCGGGTGTAATCTTTTTCGTTGGGATAAGGCGGAGAGGTGATTACGGCATCAACGGAGCGGGGGGCGAGTATCTGTGAGACATTTCGGGCATCGCCTAGATAAACGGCTGTTTCCGGGTACTCTCGCTCTTGCACAGTTTGCAGGTCTGCGACCATCTTTTGCGCTTCGCGCTTCCATACCGCCACCACAGGCACGTCCACCTTAGGCTTACCCACTCCGACCTCAGGGCCAAACTTGAGATTGCCAATATGGTTAACCAGCGCGTTGCCTAGAGCCAATAAGCCATATTGACATGCAGGCGATGTTCGATTTTGTTGGAGATGTTCCAATAAAATCAATGATTTATGCAACGGCAGCGGGCTGATAGAGTTGGCGATCAAGGCTTGTTTCGCCTGTACAGGCAATTGCCGTAAAGGAATTTTGGGGTCTGCTGTCAACGAAAAGTCATCAACTCCCTGTGCAGCCAAAGTTTGGATGCTTTTCTCGCTGATTTCTTCGATAAAAGCTAATAACTCTGTTGGCGCGATACGCCAATCTACTTTTACCGTGGAGGCAAAATGGGGGAAGGGATTGGCTTCGATGCCAATGGCTCTCATTTGGTTCAGTCTGGCTTCGACGAGGGTTGTGCCTGTGCCACAAAACGGGTCAAGCACAAGGTCGTTGCCATTCAAATTGAAATCGCGCAGATAATCACGGACGAGATGCGGCGGGAAAGAGAGGACAAAGCGATACCAGTCGTGAAACGGCCGATCTGCCGGATCGAGTTCATTGCTGCTGTTGGTGATGGGATTAGATGCTTGTGTTTGCGCTATGTTTTTTAGCGCAGGCCACAATGGTAGAAGCGGCTGCTTATACTGAGGTAACATGCTGTCTCCAATTCTCGGCTTTCCTGAAGAAAGTTTAGAGCATTGGGGATGTTTGTCAACTAACCACCAGTACCCAGTACAATGATAAATGAGACTTTGGGTGGTAACGGCCGTTCGTCCCTCCCAATGTTCCGCGTGTAGATGGCGGGGCGGGACGGCCGTTCCCCATCCCAATTTCCGCGTGTAAGCAGTGGGGCGGGACGGCCGTTGCCTTCTCAATTTGCGCGTGTCGGTAGTGGGGCAGGACGGCCGTAGGTTGTAACTTGGAGTACAGGACGCAAAAACGCTATACTATCTACAGTGGGCACATGTGACAGGATGAGCAGCCGGAACAAGGATGGCGCATGATGAGTGAGATGCAGGGAGTAACCAATAACAACGTAGCGGCACAGTTAGAGAAGTTAGCCAGACTGTACCAGCAGCAGCAAGCCAGCGAAGTAATGACGCGCACTCTGGATAAACTGCTGCACTATGAAACGGAACTCAGCCAGGAACAGTTGAGCCAGTTACAAGAAAAGATGCGGCAGTTTGAGCAAGCGTATCATCTCTCTTCTGAAGAGTTCTACCGGCGGTTTCAGGCCGGAGAAACGGACGACCGCATGGATTATGTTGAATGGGCGTCCATGGTGCAAATGGCGCACAATTTGCAGGCAAGGCTTGATCTGTTGACGAACGACTGAGCATGCCCATGAGCATTGACGCCTATTTACGTGCAGTCAAGGAGCGGCTGCTCACCGATCCGGTTGTTGCTTCTTTCCATGTCATGCGGGAGCGGGCCACAATGGTGGACGGTTATATTAGGGCGCGTCTGGTTTTTACCGACGAGAGCTACCTGGAATTTTCTGAATATGTGCAGGTGGCGGTGGATGAGATCCAGGTTGTGACCTACAGTTACCAGTGGGCTACAGCCGAGAACCGCCTACTTAAACGGTGGGATAACACACCTCATTTCCCCAAGCTACCCAATTTTCCTCACCATATTCACGATGGCACAGCTGTGATTCCTGGGCAGCCGGTAGATATTTTTGCGGTGCTTGACCAAATTATCCAATCGGGGAACACAAGTTAGAGTGAATTGGGTGGTAACGGCCGTTGCCCCTCCCAATTTCCGCGTGTAAGCAGTGGGGCGGAACGGCCGTTTCCCTCTCCCAATTTGCGCGTGTAGGTAGTGGGGCGGAACGGCCGTTTCCTTCTCAATTTGCGCGTGTCGGTGGTGGGGCGGAACGGCCGTTGCCTCTCCCAATTTGCGCGTGTAGGTGGTGAGGTGGAACGGCCGTTTTTCCGCCTTATTCATTGACAACTGAAATTAGAACTTGTACAGTATACCTGTACAAATAATAAGGAGTTTTATGGTTACAACAACTTACACAAATGTTCGGGCTAATTTGACGCGATATTTAGATCAAGTCACCGATAACCGCGAACTCGTTGTAATTCAACGACGCGGACATGAAGATGTTATCATGATTTCGGCCGATGAACTAAACAGTTTGCTGGAAACAGCCCATTTATTGCGCTCACCCCAAAATGCAGAACGGCTGTTAGCCGCACTAGAACGCGCTCGCGCTCATTCAGAACTTCCGCAATCCGTTGAATCGCTCAAAAGCGAACTGGGATTAGCCGATGAGCCAACGTGATGCCGTATTTCACCCGGAGTTTCGAGAGGATCTAGAATATTGGGTGAAAATAGATCGCAAGACAGCCTTACGGGCGTTCAAACTCATTGAAGCGATCATGCGTGACCCATTTGAAGGCTTGGGCAAGCCAGAACCGCTTAAATATCTTGATGCAAATACCTGGTCACGGCGATTGACACAGGAACATCGAATTGTCTATCGGGTTACAGATGCCAGAGTTGATTTTCTGCAAGGGCGTTACCACTATTAGACAAAGTGAGGGCAAGGGTCTCTTTTTAATGGATGAAGCCGAGGGGGAAGAGTCAGGCAACGGCCGTTTTTGCCAAACCTATCTGACTGAAATAGGGAGTAAGTAGGGTAAACGGCCGTTCTCTCTCCCAATTTGCGCGTGTAGGTAGTGATGCGGAACGGCCGATCTCTCTCCCAATTGTGCGCATGTAAGTAGTGGGGTGGAACGGCCGTTGAGGGGAGTGGGTTTAGGGTGTATTTGCCGGTGGTGATGAGATGAAATAATTGTAGGTAAGCGTTCAGACTTGACAAGTTTATTACCAGAGGCGGTTGCCGCAATTCAGGCGTAAAACTTGTCAAGTCTCCAGAGGAGCTGAACGGTTACTAATTGTAAATCAAAACGGTGCAGGTTTTCTGGGGTAGGGGCGTATGGCTATACGCCTCCACCCGACATGCCGTCTACACCATAAAATCCCGAAAGTCGAGGAACCATTCATGAGGGAAGAATTTTATGGAATGTTTCAGCCCCAGATTACCCCTTGAATCGCTGTTTGATATATTCCTGAGTCTGGCTCGCGCTTAATTCCGTTGTAGATGGCCCTGTGCGAATATAGAACCGTTCCATATCACCATCCTTAAGAAAAACGGGGGTATCCGCTTTATGACACCGCACCACCATCACACGGTAATCATCATGATCGTCAAAGTGCACATGCAAATTTGTAATAGCTACTATCCCCATGCGAGACTTGACGATATTGACCAAATGTAAATTCATCTTATCTTCATTGTCAAATCCGTCAGCCTGAATGCCTAGAGAGCTACCATCATCAGCAACGCCAATAACAAGTGTACCCCCGTTGGTATTCAAGAAACCAGCTAAGGTCTTTAACGCTGCCAACTCCATCCGGGGATCTTTACTGTTAGTGTGCAAATTAGTGCGCAAGGTAGACTTGAACTCTACCGCTTCGGATTCACCATTCGCGACAATTTGCGCCAGAGCAAACAGTGTTGTGGGCAACTCTTCGCCCGTTTTCTCTATCACAAGCGTCGCATAGCCCTCGGCTATTACTTGAGCTATGAGTTCTCGTCGTTTTTCCAGGAAATCCTGATAAGTCAGATGTTCCCAGTTAGGCGGTAAAGCGTGTAACCGATACATGCGGTCAAGCTCTGGTTGGCTAAATCGTGCCTTCATCTCAGGCAGGTAAACTGCCGGGGATTGATCTGATATACCGGCGTTATCGCCCCATTCTATAAGGGCGTAGTTGGCGATCTGGTTGGTGTCACGAATGGCGGTAATGCCTTGCTTGCTCAGAAAAGCTTTCGGGAATAGGTGATGACGCTCTACGGCCGTGCGATTAGCATGAATGGCTGGGTCCAATAAATCAGACACCTTAATCTTTGAGAACAAGGCTGGCGCATCCAACAAGACAAGCGCTGCCTGATAGGCAAAAAGGGATGGACTCCGGGGCGATGAAGTAGCCAGGTCATTCGGTGACGATACTGACCAAAAATCATTGGTCAAGGTGATGTCGCAAACTTGATTGAGGGCATTTACAAACTCCTCAGCCGTTCCAACGCCAAGCCTCTTTCGTCGGCCAGATGTTTCGTTTCCATGGATGATCGCCTGCAGGACGATAGGGAGCTTGTTTTGGAGATGGCGTGATAGGCAGGCTACAGCTGTTGCCCTCTTCTTTATTAATAGAAGCCACTTTCACATCAGCAAAGGTGACCAATATTGGCGGGGCAGCCGGCCGTTGCCGTCCGGCCAGGTACAGGCAGTGGGACACGTTCATCAGCGCCCGCGCCACTTCTTCGTACTGTGCTTCCCGTTCCAGCACCTGCCCCGCGAGGTCAGGGATCAGGCGGATGTCATTGACCAGTTTCCGGCGGGTTTTGGCGTCCAACGTGCCGCGCAGGTCGGCGAGCCAGGGGCACTTTGAGCGAGATATTCCAAAAGCGATGAGGGCTTCATGCTGCGATTCTCCCAAAAAGGGCGGCGCAGAATGAAGATGGGAGAGTAAAAATAGTTGCCCCTGTCTGAACTTAAGACTGTCCTGCCAGCCGATAGCCGCGCGGTGTGCTGCCCATCACCCGTTTGAAGGCTTTGCTGAAAGCCGCCTCGGAGCGGTAGCCCACTCGCACGGCGACTTCGCCCACGCGCAAATCTGCCTGTTGCGCCAGGAGGCGCGCCGCCATTTGCATCCGCCAGCGGGTAAGATATTCCATCGGCGGCTCGCCTGTCAGCGCGGTGAAGCGTGCCGCAAACGCCGAACGCGAACAGGCGACCGCCCGCGCCAGCGAAGCGACCGTCCACGGATGTTCGGGTTGGGTGTGAATCAGGTTCAACGCTTTGCCAATCAACGGGTCGTGCAGCGCGCCCAGCCAGCCGCTGTATGCCACGCCCTGAATTTCCACCCAGCGTTGAATCATCTGCACGAACAAAATATCCGCCAGGCGGCGCAAAACGGTTTCTTTGGCGGGGCGCATCGCTTCGGCTTCGCGCGCCATCATCTCCAGCGTAGCGCACAAGGCACTCTCCGGCTGATGGGGCAGGTGAATCACGCGCGGCAGGCGGTTTAGAAAAGCGGCGGTTTCGGCAAATTCAAAATCGAAGGTGCCGCACAACACCACGGCGGAGGGGGTTTCGCTCCAACGCATCAGGGCGCACTCGCCCCACTGGTCGAGTTCCAGATTGCTAAAGGTCGGCGCGTCGGGCGTTTCAAACAGGGAATGTTCTTCCCCGCCAGGCAGCAACAGAGCATCTCCTTCGTGCAGCGGAAGAATGGCGGGGTCGCCTTGCCGGCGAAAATAGCCGTTTCCCCGATAGAGAACATGAAACACCGCGCAGGCGCGCGGGGCAAAGTGCAGTCCCCACGGCGAACCGAGGTCGGAACGGCAATAAACGCTGCTTTTCAGGCGGGCGAGATTCAAAACCTGGGTGAGTGTGTCGAACATTTTGGACGAATGGCAAAGAAAATTGGATGATTTGTCATAGGCAGTCCGATTTTTCTCGATTATAGTCGCATCATTCTCATTTGGTCAATGGAGGCGCAATATGCACACCCCGCCCGAAGGGGCTAACCCCTTTCTCTATACACTGCTTGTTTTCATTCACATTTTTGCCACGATGGTGGCGGTCGGCTTAAACGCCAGTTATGTCATCTGGATTTTGCGCGGCTCGAAAGAGACCGCCAGCCTGCCCTTTGCCTTGCGCGGCGTCAAGTTCATTGACGATTACGTTGCCAATCCCTGCTATCTGGCAGGCGGCGTGACGGGTGTTCTGATGATTCTCATGGGCAAAGCCGTTGCGCCCTTCCTTTGGGTAGCGATTGGGTTATATGTGCTGGCAATGGCAATTGCTTATGGCGTTTATACTCCCCTGCTCAGCCGTCAGATCCAAACGCTGGCAGCCAAAGGCGCGGGCGACGCTGAATATCAACAACTGGCGCAGCGTTCCAATCAGGTTGGTATGCTGATGGGCATTTTGGTCGTCGTCATTCTTTTGCTCAAAATTTTTGAGCCGCCATTGTGGTAAATCAAAAGGAAGATGTCATGCGAAGCATTCGTCTCGTTCATTTGCTGTTCACCTTTGGCATTGGATTGTTCGCCGGGCTTTTGTATACCTTCGAGCAGGGCGTTATTCCCACCCTGAATACGCTCAATGCGCCGGAATATGCCAAAGTGGAACAAACTCTGATTCGTTCCCTGGATGCGTTTCCAACCGGCGTAATTGTAGTGGCAAGCCTTTCGATGCTGCTGCCGCTGTATCCGCTGGTGCGGTTATGGGGAGAACGCCGCACGGCTTATTGGCGGCTGACCGCACTGGGCTGGGCGTTGTTTTTCTTTGGGGTGGGGATTTTTACCATCGCGCTGAACGTCCCTATCAACAATACGGTTCTCACCTGGGACCCTGCCGCCCCGCCCGCCGATTGGGAAACTGCCCGCAGCGCTTGGAACACCCTCAACGCCATCCGCACGCCGATTAACTACCTGAGTTTTCTGTGCATGATCTGGGCGGCGTTTGAACTGCCAAAGCCATAGCGTTTGTCGCAAACCCCACCTTTGATGAGCAGTTTTTTACTCTTCCAATAACTTGAACGCCACCCGGCGGCCTTTGCCCTGCCCAAAGGCAAGCGCAAACCAGGCGCGGGTTAAACCATCCAGCGCGGGAACCGCATCCAGCCCGCCGAGGTAGACCGGGCGCAAGTCCACCTCGCGGATGAGTTGTTCGGCGACGGGGCGGGCCGCTTGGTCCCCGGCGTAGAACAGGTCAATTTGCTGGCCGCCCAATTGCGGGTTGGCAAAGTTCTCCCAGCCCAGGGTGCTAAAGGCGCGCACCAAAACGGCCTGCGGCGCGGCAGCTTGAAGCGCCTCGAGGTAGTTCATTTGCGGGCTGCGCGGGTTGTTGGTGGCGTCTATGATGATTTTGTCGTTCAAATGAGCGCCAAACTGCGCCGCAAATTCTGGCACGCCCGCGCCCGGCAAAGAGAGCAGAACAACTTCTGCCTCTGCCAGCGATTCGGCGATGGGGGCCGCGTTTAGCCCGGCGTATTTGGGGTCAGCAGGGTTGCGCACCCCGTAAATGACCTGGTGACCGGCTTGCGCCCACTTGCCGCCAAGCGTTTTGCCGATGTTGCCTGCGCCAATAATGGAAATTTTCATGAATGCTCTCCTTTGCTTTCAGAATACAAAGCCACCAGCCGCGACATGACAACGGCGATAAATAACATGCCTGCTATTATCTCCAGGTTGGCGAGCGAACGCGCCCACCACGAGACGGGCAAAATATCGCCATAGACGGAGGAGGTCAGGGTGGTGTAAGAAAAATAGACCAGTTGCTGCCACTGCAGCGGGGCGTCGGGCAAAGTCCCGTCGCGAAAGGAGCCGGGCTGCAGCATATTCAACAAGCCGTAGAGGGGAACAAAGAGAGCGCCCAGCAGCAAGTATAACGCCACGGCCGCGTAAAGCACGTCGCGGGCAGGGCTTTTCAGTAAAAATATAGGAGGATGAAAAAACACCTGAACTTGGTAGGATAAGTATGTCAAAACAAACCAACCAAGGCAGGTGAAACATGCAGTGTATCATATTGGCAGCAAAGGAAATAGAAGGAATCGCGTTCAATCTCGCGGATTTGGCCGAAAAACTCAATCAACTGACCGACCCAAGAGACAAGAGGGGAAAAGTGTATGAGTTGGGGACGATCCT
>JABFFZ010000123.1 GCA_013112725.1 Chloroflexota bacterium | reverse complement strand
GGAAAGGCAGGAGGTGTATTATCATCGGATGAAGGCGGATGCGATTGAGGCGGGGCTTGGGCAGGGGTGATTGACTTGCAACTTACAGCCGCCCGTTCTCCTTCAAATAAATCGTTTTCATAAGAGATTCCAGGAGACAGCAAGTGTCATTGGCAGGACGCAACAGAGCGAATGGCTGCAAGTCATTACGTCTCGCGGTATCGAAGGTTGGATTGACCCGCAATTTGTGGAGATTGTAACCGGCTCGCTGGAGCAAGTACCGGTTACCTGGAGTGGCCCTGTTAGGCCGCCGACAACTGCAATTAAAGACATTCAACAATCATGTGTGACGGTCACTGTTTCCAAGAGAGACATTCCCCTCAAAGCATTTGATGACGTGACCTTGAGTTGGAACAACGCGCCATCGGGTACGGCGCGTCTATGGCTGTCTGTGTACGTGCCACAGGCGGATGGCAGCAAGACGTATGCAGTATTTCCAACCTACAGTGACTTGATTACACCATATATCATTCATGAGTGGGTTTTTGCGGATCGTCATTTTGCCCCCAACACAACCTTTACCTATGCGGTTGAAGCTCAAGATGTTGGCAGTAATACAATCTGCACAACAAGCGGTGCCTTTGTGCCGTGATCAGTCCTCGCCCTTTTCCGCTATAATACCCTATCAACAATTGCCGCCGTTTGCAGCTGTTGGCGAGTAGCTGTGGCTATAAACGCCCTTCACAAGCAATAACACGAACGGCTGTCCACCGGAAAGGATGAATTTCACCCTTCATAATTCACAATTACTTTGGAAGAGGTACCTATAATGACTAACTTATTTGACCATTTCGGCGCGCGCGCCAAATTACCCGGCACCAACGTTTATTATTATCGGCTGGATAAATTGAACCACCTGGCTAACATTGACCGGCTGCCCTTCTCCATCAAAATTATGCTAGAGGCGCTACTGCGCACCTGCGATGGTTACGTCGTTACCCCAAATGATGTGGAAAAGCTGGCCCGCTACAACGCCAAAAGCCCGGTGGCCGATGAACTGCCATTCAAACCGGGGCGCGTCATCCTGCAAGATTTCACCGGCGTGCCGGCGGTGGTAGACCTGGCAGCCATGCGCGCCGCCATGGCCCGGCTGGGTGGCAACCCCAAAAAGATCAACCCCATCGTGCCCGTTGACCTGGTGATTGACCATTCCGTCCAGGTAGATGCCTTTGGCTCGGCGGCGGCATTGTTCATCAACGCCGAAAAAGAGTTTGTACGCAACCGGGAGCGGTACGAATTTTTGAAATGGGGGCAGAAGGCGTTTGAAAATTTCACCGTCGTGCCGCCGGCTACCGGCATCGTGCATCAGGTCAATCTGGAATATCTGGGCAAGGTGGTGATGACTGCGCCGGAAAGGGATGGCGTGGTTGCCTTCCCGGACAGTTTGGTGGGGACTGATTCGCACACGACGATGATTGACGGGCTGGGGGTGCTGGCCTGGGGTGTGGGTGGCATTGAAGCGGAAGCGGTGATGCTGGGCCAGCCCATTTACATGCTCACGCCGGAAGTGATCGGCGTGCGGCTGACGGGGCGGATGCCTGAAGGATCCACGGCCACCGACCTGGTGCTGGTGGTGACCCAAATGCTACGCCAGAAGGGGGTGGTGGGCAAGTTTGTGGAATTTTTTGGCCCCGGCCTGAGCAGCATGACGCTGGCCGACCGGGCCACCATTGCCAATATGTGCCCGGAATATGGGGCGACGGTGGGCTTTTTCCCGGTGGATGAGGAAACATTACGCTATCTGCGGCAGACGGGACGGCCGTCTGACCTGATTGACCTGGTGGAAAAATACAGCAAAGCGCAAGGTCTGTTCCGCACCGATGATACACCCGACCCGGACTTTACCGATGTGGTGGAACTGGATTTGGGCACGGTGCTGCCCAGCCTGGCCGGTCCCAAACGGCCGCAAGACCGCATCTTGGTCAGTGAAATGAAGGAGAAATATACCAAAATGTTGCTCTCCCCGGCCGGGCCACAGGGTATTGGCTTACGGGAAGAGGAGTTGGGGCGCACGGCCGTTGTTCGCAACGGCCATGAAACAGAAATCGGGCACGGCGCGGTGGTCATCGCCGCCATCACCTCCTGCACCAATACCAGTAACCCGTATGTGATGTTGGGCGCAGGGCTGGTGGCCAAAAAGGCGGTGGAAGCCGGATTGACTGTGCCGCCTTATGTCAAGACAAGTCTGGCCCCCGGCTCCCGCGTGGTGGAAAATTACCTGAAAAAAGCAGGGCTGATGCCCTACCTGGAACAACTGGGGTTCCACATTGTCGGCTTTGGCTGCACCACCTGCATTGGCAACTCCGGGCCACTGCCGGAAGCGGTAGAGGCGGCCATCCGCGAGGGTGATCTGGTGGCTTCGGCCGTGCTCAGTGGCAATCGCAACTTTGAAGGGCGGGTGCATCCACTGACCAAAACGAACTATCTGGCGTCGCCGCCGTTGGTAGTGGCCTTTGCCCTGGCCGGGCGGACGGACATTGACCTGACGACTGAGCCAATTGGTACCAACCAGGATGGGCAGCCGGTCTACCTGCGTGACATCTGGCCCAGCAGCCAGGAGGTGGCCGAAACCGTTGCTCAAACCGTTACGGCCGCAATGTTCCGTGAGCAATACGCCAATATCTACGACGGCAACGAAGAGTGGAACAAAATCCCGGTGCGCGGCGGCGAATTGTATGAGTGGAATCCTGACTCTACCTACATTCAAGAGCCGCCCTTTTTCACCACCCTGACTCCAGAAATCAAACCGATCAGCAACATTGAAAATGCACGTGTTCTGGTGAAAGTGGGTGATTCCGTGACGACTGATCACATTTCTCCCGCTGGCTCCATTTCCCGTACCAGCCCGGCGGGCCAATACCTGCTGGAGCATGACGTAGAGCCGCCGTACTTCAACAGCTACGGCTCGCGGCGGGGCAATGACCGGGTGATGACACGGGGCACGTTTGCCAATGTGCGCCTGCGCAACCAGATGGCTCCCGGCACAGAAGGGGGCTTCACCACCTATCTGCCCACGAACGAAGTGACCACCATTTACGACGCCTCGTTGAAATATCAGGCGGCGGGTACGCCGCTGGTGGTACTGGCGGGCAATGATTATGGCATGGGCAGTTCCCGCGACTGGGCGGCCAAGGGGGTGCTGCTCTTAGGGGTGCGACTGGTGATTGCCCAGAGTTATGAGCGCATTCACCGCAGCAATCTGGTGGGCATGGGCGTGCTGCCGCTGCAATTTATGCCCGGCGAAAACCCCCAAACGTTGGGGCTGGACGGCACGGAAATGTACAGCACACTCAACCTGACGGATGAGGTGAAACCGCTGCAAGAGATTACAGTGCGGGCAGAGAGGGGGGATGGCACGGCCGTGACCTTCCAAACCCTCTGCCGCATTGATACCCCCGTGGAAGTGGACTACTACCGCAACGGTGGCATCCTGCACACCGTCCTGCGTAACTTCCTGAAAGAGTAATCTTCGTTTGTAGTAGGCGATTCATCGCCTTTTGACGGCGATTCATCGCCTACTACGAACCCTTTTATGAGGTGAATGATATGGACACGGCCGTACTCGCCCCACCCCAACTCATTACTGCCGACAAACTCCTGCAAATGCCAGATATTGGTCGTTACGAACTGGTCAGAGGAGAAATTATTACGATGAGCCCCACAAACGTTGACCATGCGTATCTGGAAAATGAAATTGGTCGTTTGCTAGGAAACTTCGTTTCCAAACACAAGCTGGGTTGGGTATTTGTGGGCGAAGTGGGAATTTTTACAGAACGAAGCCCCGACACCGTCAGGGGCGCGGATGTTTCCTTTATTTCACGGCAACGCGCCCCACAACGGCCGCGCAAAGGCTTTCTGCAAATTGCGCCCGAACTGGTGGTTGAGATTGTTTCCCCCAACGATTTGTGGACGGATTTGAACGAAAACATAGAAGAGTATTTCGCGCTGGGCGTCAATTGGGTGTGGGTGGTGGAGCCAAGACGGAAAGCGGTGCGTGTGTATCATGGGCCTACGGCCGTGACCATCATCACTGACACCCTGCACGGTGAAGGCGCCCTGGCAGGTTTTACCCTGTCCATCCCCGACCTGTTTGCAGAAGAATAATCCACAGAACTTGTCTTGAGCTTGTCCAAGGATTTCACAGATACCACAGATTCTTTCTAGCCTTTTTCTTTGCCCCTTCCACCCTTTGCACCTTTGCGTTGATTATTTTGGAGTAAACGTATGACCATTCCCCTGACCGACAAATTTAACCGCCCCATTCGGGATTTGCGCATCTCGGTCATTGACAAATGTAACTTTCGCTGTCCCTACTGTATGCCGGCCGACATTTTTGGCGCGGATTACAACTTCCTGAACAAAGACGAGTTATTGAGCGATGATGAAATTGTGCGGCTGGCGCAGTTGTTTGCCCAGATTGGCGTAACCAAATTCCGGCTGACGGGGGGCGAACCCCTGCTACGGCCGAACCTGCCCAATTTGATCGCCCGCCTGGCGCAAATTCCCGGCGTGGATGACCTGGCATTGACCACCAATGGCTACCACCTGCCCAAGCTGTCTTACCCGCTCAAAGAGGCCGGGCTGCACCGGCTGACCGTCAGTCTGGATTCGCTGGATGAAGAGGTGTTTGAGGTGATGAACGGCCGTAAATCCTCCGTGCAGCGTGTGTTGGCCGGGCTGGCCGTGGCCGAAGCCGATGGCTTCTACCCCATCAAAATCAACTGCGTGGTCAAACGGGGCGTGAACGACCATACCATCGTAGACCTGGCGCGGCGTTTCAAAGGTACCGGGCATATTGTCCGCTTCATTGAGTATATGGACGTGGGCAATTTGAACGGCTGGAAGATGGATGATGTGGTCACGGCCGAAGAGATTATCCGCCGTATTGATCGGGAGATGCCGCTGGAACCCGTGCCGCCCAATTACCCCGGCGAAGTGGCCAACCGCTTCCGCTACCTGGACGGTGAGGGGGAGATTGGCCTTATCGCTTCGGTGAGCCAGCCGTTTTGTGGCGGCTGCACCCGCGCCCGCCTCTCCGGTGCGGGCGAGTATTACACCTGCCTGTTTGCCCACCAGGGCACCGATTTGCGCGGGCCGTTGCGGGCGGGCGCATCTGACGAAGAAATGCTCAACCTGATCGGCGGCGTCTGGCGGCGGCGCACCGACCGCTACTCCGAACTGCGCACCTCCTTCACCCGCCTGCCGGCCAAGGGGGCAGAGATGTATCGGTTGGGCGGATGAGAAGAGGAGGGGGTGAGCGGGTGAGAGGGGTGGTTAATTACCCAATTACCCAGTTACCCAATTACGCATACGCCAGACTTTGGCGGACGCTGATGCGGGTGGCGGCGCGGGCAGGCAGGATGGCGGCCAGGGCGGAGACCACCAGGATGACGAGGAGCCAGATGAGGACGGCCGTGCCGCTAAAGGCAAAGTCCAATTCAGCGCCGGTCATGGCCCGGCCCAGGGCGTTGGCCAGGGGTCGGCTGAACAGCAGCGCCAGGGGAATGGCCAGACACCAGCTAAACAGCCCTTGCAACACCCCCTCCATTACAAACAGCCGCATAATGGTCGGCGACGATGCGCCAATGGCGCGTAACACGCCAATTTCGCGGGTACGCTCCACCACGCTGATGCTCAAGGCCCCCATCAGGCCAATGCCACCCACCAACGCCATCAGCGCCGCCAGACTGAGCAGGATGGTGATGACGCTGGCGAACTGGGTATCAATTTCAGCGCGTTCGTCCAATTTCACGGCCGTCGTGAACAAGGCCACGTCCATATGCTGTGCTTCAAACTCGTTTTTCAGCCGCTCGGTCACGGCCGTTACCGCGGCCAGTGAGGGGTCATTCGTTTGCAGGTAGAGTACCGTGCCCCGGTTGGCTTGTTTGGTCACGCTAACCACCGCATCTAGCGGCGCGTAAATTGGCTCGGTGGCAAAATCCGCACCGGAGATGATGCGATATGTGCCAATGACCTGCCATTCCGCGCTGCCCAACAGACCCAAATCCAGGCGGATGACATCCCCCACCGCAATCCCGTTCTTCTCGGCGGAGTCGGCGTTGATGACGATGACACGGCCGTCGCCCGGTTGCAACCAACGGCCGTCCACAATCAGCGGGCGGCGCATGGCGCTATCCGGCGGCAGGCCGGTCAATTGTGCGCCCAGCCCGGCGGAATCGCGCAATTGTTCCCCTTCGCGCAGGATGGTGGCGCTGTGGGTGTACCACATTTCGGCGGCGGTCACTTCGGGCAGGGCCAGCGCCATGTTCAGCACCCGTTCGCTGCGCTGGTCGCGCACAAAGCCAATGCGGGCGTCATAACCGCGCCGCGCCATTTCATTGTCCAGGGTGTGGTTGGTGGAGGCGACCAGCGTCATCACCACCAGGAACATGACCCCGGCAATGACCAATACCAGTTGTGTCAGCGCCAGCCGCCCCTTGCGGCGGAACATGTTGCCCAGGGCGGTGGCGTAGACGGAGGAGAGGAAGCGGGCGCTGAGGCGGTCAATGAAACGGTCAAAGCGGCTGCTGCCGAAGTCGCCGCCCAGGCCGTAGGTGGCGATGGCTTCGCGCACGGTCAGGTTGGCTCCTTTGAGGACGGGCCAGAGCGCGGCCAGGAGGGGCACGGCCGTAGCCGCCGCCACCTGCCACATGATGGCCTGGGGAGAAAATTGGAGGGTGTCAAAATTCACATTGAACAGGTTGAGGAACCAGCGGCTGCTGGCAAAGGCGGCCAATGCGCCCAACGGCAACGCTACGGCCAGCGCCAGCAGACTGAGCAGCAGCACCCCGGCAAGATAGGTTTGGGTGATGATGCCGCTGCTGCCGCCAATGGCTTTGATGACGCCGATCTGGTCGGTCTGTTGGGTGATGACGGCCGTGAACGTGTTCACCACCAGGACGACGCTGAGGAAGAGCGAAACCACCGCCATGACCCGCAGCACAATCATCAGCCCATCTACAAAATCGCGTCCCCAATGGCGATCTGGCTCCTGGTAAATGGTGACAGCGACATTGTATCCCTGTTTGCTCAGCCGTTCGCGGATGGCCCCGGCGACTTCTTCGGCCTGGGCGCGGCTGTATGGCTCAACGCGCACCAGTAGGCCGGCGAACTGGCCTTCGGGCATGCCCAGCCGGGCCAGACCGGCGGCATCGGCGAAGAAGTGGGCTTCGCCGCCAAAGAGGGGTGGTTTGACAAAGGGGTGGCGAATACGGCCGTTAATCGTAAATACCCGGTCAGTGCCATCCATCTGAAAAATCACCTGGTCGCCAATGTCCAGACTGTAAAATTGGCTGGTCAACCGTTCCACGCCAATTTGCATCCCGGATGGCCAGGCGCCAGCCTGGAGCGTGACCAGATCGTATTCCTGTGCGTCATAGTCGCTACGCATGGTGACAGTACCGTCTTGCCAGTCGCCGCCAGGATTGGTTTTGTAACGCAGGCTGAGGCGGTTGGCCGGTTCCACGCCAGCCACGCCGGGCAATCTGGTCAGGCTCACGGCCGTGTCCCGGTCAATAGGTGTGTTGAGAAAGATGTTGATGTGTGCAGGTTGGCTGGCCTGGTGGGCGCTGTCCATGCCGCCAAGCAGGTGGTCTACCATGCCGAAGATGGCGCCAATGGCAAAGACGCCGCTGGCGATGCTGAGGATGACCAGCAGGGTGCGGGCTTTGTGGTGCCATAAATCGTGCCAGACTTTGTGCCAGATGACGTCCATGGGGAGGAATTATGAATTATGAATTAGGAATTATGAAGGGGGACACGGCCGTTGGCCGTCCTTTTCACCAGCCATTCATCGCGGATGATACGGCCGTTTTTGACTTCGAGGAGGCGGCGGGCTTGCCGGGCGAGTTCTTCGTTGTGTGTAACCATGACCAGGGTTTTGCCCTGGTCGGTGAGGTGGCTGAACAGGTCGAACACTTCGTTAGCGGTGCGGGCGTCCAGGTTGCCGGTGGGTTCGTCGGCAACGATGAGCGGCGGGTCGTTGGCTAACGCTCTGGCGATGGCGGCGCGCTGCTGCTGCCCGCCGGAGACGGCATTGGGCAGTTTGTACGCCTGGTCGGCCAGCCCGACCAGATCGAGCAGGTACAGGGCGCGTTCTTTGCGCTCTTTGCGGGGCAGTTTTTTGAGGAAGTCCATGGGTAGGATGATGTTTTGCAGCAGATTCAGCGCGGGCAGCAGTTGGAAAAATTGAAAAACGATGCCCATTTCCGCGCCGCGCCAGAGGGCGAGGTCGTTTTCGCTCATGGGGGGCAGGCTACGGCCGTTGACAATCACATCGCCGCTGGTGGGGTGGTCTATGCCGGTGATCATGTTCAGCAGGGTAGATTTGCCGTTGCCGGATTCGCCGACGATAGCCACAAATTCGCCGCGGCCGATGGAGAGGGAGACTTCACGCAGCACGGTGATTTCGCCTTCGCCGACGGGAAAGGTTTTGGTGACGTGTTTAACCTGTATGATTTCGTTCATAAAACAAGAGATAGAGATTGGGAGATCAAGAGGTTAAGAGATTGCCCGTTCTCATTTTATTATCTTCGTTCATATCTGAATTGAATTTAGCAATGATAGGAGGTAACGACAATCAACCGGCAGCGGTTATCAGCAAATGATAATCCGACCCCGTCATTTCTCACCGATTACGGATTATGGATTACCGATTACCGATTACGGACAGGAGTTGGGCCAGGAGGTCGGCGGAGAAGGTAGCTTGATACACGGCCGCCAATTAAAAAATCTGGTGCGTCAAAAATTCCGGGGCCGGTAAAGCCCGGCGCACGTGGAGAATGCAATAGACGCGGATTTCCTGGGTTTCTTCCAGGTAGCGATAAATGGCACGATACGGCCGGGCAATGAGTTGGCGATAGCTTTCATAATTTTCCAGCACAACAGGCGGGGCCGAATGGGGGAAAGTACGCAATTGGCGCATGGCGTCCAGCATTTTTCGCCCGGCTTTTGGCGGCATCTCACTCAATTGCTCTACCGCCAGATCAGACAACAATATCTGGATCACGGAGCGACTTCTTGTGCCTGCCAGGCCAGTTCGGCCAATTCGGCCGCCTGGGCCAATGTCTTATAGGCCCCTTGCGCGAACTGCTGCTCCCCCATCGCCAGGTAAGCCTTTAATTCGGCATCCTCAATGGCCTCAAGCTGAGCAACTAACCGGTCAAATAACTCCACGCTAATGAGGTAGGCGGAAGGACGGCCGTTTTCAGTGACAACCAAAGGCTCTTGTTGGGCGTTGTCTACCGCCTTTTTCGCTCTGGCGGCCAACTCTTCTACGGTAATAATGCGCTCATATGTTGTTAACATCATCTCACCTTTTTTACAACTTCGTCCTGTACGGAATCAGAAGCAGCCGAATTATACCACGACCATTATCAAGAAATGCGCGGCGCGGGAAATTCAGGAGGCGAATTGGGCCAGGAGGTCGGGGGAGAAGGTGGCGTGGTACACGGCCGTGACCGGCCCTGTCAAGCGCACACCATCGGCCAATACGTCTACTGTCAGGTGGCCGCCCGCCATTTGCACCGTCAGTTGGCGAGAGGCGCAGCGCCCGGTGCGGACGGCGGCGGCAGCGGCGGCACTGGCCGATGTGCCGGAGGCGAGCG
>JABFFZ010000122.1 GCA_013112725.1 Chloroflexota bacterium | reverse complement strand
TCCAGACCGGTGCGACTTGAGCCTGTTTCAATTGGGTCTTGACTTGTTGGAGCATTTTCTTAATGAATCCATGGAAATTCCTGTGGCTTTCTCTATGCCGCAGGCATCACATTAAAAATGTACGGTAGTGAAATGGAAATAATGTTTTACTTGCTTATCAATACCTTCTTCTTCTGCCAATGCAACCGCCTTATAAATTTGCGATTTGGGCACTAATAAGATCGGCATCTCCCCTGCCTTTAGATTCTCCCCACATTTCATAATGACACCCCGTCCTGGCGTAGCCGTTACATGATAGACCAATTGAGCAATTGAAAAATCCCCAGATCGCGCAGTTTGTTTGTCGCCTGCATGTGCCGGGTGATTAGGTACACTAATCGAATCAAACCGCTTTTCCAGTTTTGCCCCCACCAAATGCTGTTCAACAACACCACCAGAGCGCCCTTTAGCATTCTCGACAATTTGCCCAATCCACGCCAATGGTGATTGCCTGCGATCAATATCAAGTTTTAAGTTTTGGCGACCTAACCACTCGTGCGCACCATTGGCAAGTTTAGAAATAAGACCTAGCAAAAGATTGTCTCGTTCTTCATTCGAAAGCAACTGGAATTTATTTCCCCATTCAAAAGCTTCAAATAATCGTTGCCCATCCTGGGGACTTTGACGTGAAGTAGCTTCTTTCAAATAGTTTTTTGGCACACCATACTTTTCCAAAACATTGCCCAAACCTGAACGAGCACCTTTGACTTCACCACCTGGGGAAATGACGTCATCCCATGAAACCGGGCATTTACGCCGCAAGTGATCTAAAACAACTATACCCATTGCATAGGTGTTTCGCGCTACATTCTTTCCACGTGTACATGAGACAAGCCACTGCGTCAGAATCTCGTAACTTTCTTGCTCAATGTCATTCATTTTGTTTTTTCTCTAGGAGCAGGCGCAAACGCTTCTTATACTTTTCCCGGCAGGAAATATCTTGAATTTCATGCTCCCATATTCTGATAACTTCCCATCCTTGTTGTTGTAATTGTTGGTTATATTTTAGGGCACGTTCTTTGTTGCGTTGGATTTTGAGTTCCCAATACACTTGGTTTGTTTGTGGTTTTAACAGCCGTTGACAAACCGGACAACCGTGCCAGAAGCATCCATCTACGAAAATGGCGAGTTTACAGTCATCAAATGCAACATCTGGTTTACCCACCACATCATCTGCATGTTTTCGCCACCCTCTGATCCCCATGCTAGCCAACATAGCAAACAAGCATTTCTCAGGTTTTGTATCTTTGCTTTTTACCGCCCGCATTGTTTTTTGGCGGTCTGATGGCTTTAAGTTATCACTCATGCAGTTTGATAGCTCAAGGGTGATGAAAGAGCATATTGATCTACAACCGGATTTAATACATGAACAGCAATCCATTGGATTACTGGGACACAGACAGCGTCCCCAAAACCAGTCAGGGCCTGAACGCCATCCGCCTTAATTTTAAATTCATCAGGCACTCCTTGTAGACGAGCGTATTCTCGCGGCGTCAGCGTTCGCATTCTGATTTTACCTTGACCAACTTGTATCAGGAATTGTTTACCACTGCCACCCACGGCTGTACGTAAACACCCGGCTATATCATCTGGACGAACCTCAGCACGTTGTGCCTCCTTACGCCGCCTCCGAAAGAATGTCCGATAAGAAATGTCATCTTGATCTACCAATTCCATAACTCTTTGATAATGCGTCGAGTCCATCATAGCCATATGTCGCTTCACCTCTTGCTCAGGCCACCAGCGAATATCATCATTATCCAGAGATTCTATGATGTCCGTTAGGCCGTTTGTTCTCAAGGGCGGTGGTGTGGGAATTTCTAATGGAAACCAGAGTAGATCCCGATTAGAAAAAACCGTATTCTTCAGGCGGTCACTAGCCAAAACCTTAGGACGTTCAAGGATCACATCAAGAGATTCTCCAACTGCATTAGCTTTTATACCAATTAAAAATACACGCAGCCGACTTTGTGGCGTGAAGTGGCGGGCATCCAACGTAAATACGTCGCAGGCATAACCGAGATTATTCAATGCTTGTACAGTGACACGAAAATCATTGCCATCATTAGAATATAACCAACCGGGAACATTTTCCACCATTACCAACGGTGGAGATAATGCCCCTTGAGACCGAAGAACAGAAATGAATCCCCAGAACGCGCTTGAGTGTTCACCTTTAAGACCATTCATATTTCCTGCCAGCGATAAATCAATACATGGGAAGGAACAAGTGGCCAATAGAGAGGGTGGTATCGTTTCAGGTTCAATATTGAAAATATCATCTATAACTTAATGGGAGGTAGCATCGGGGAAAAAAGTTTTGTACATCTGATACTTCTTATCTGAAAAATCATTGGCAAAAACGACTTGCCAACCAGATGGTTCCAAACCCATACGGACCAAACCGATTCCAGCAAAATATTCGGCTACTGTCAAAAGATGTGAGTTTTCAACCATATTCTTCTCAGATCAGCATCATTTATTCCCAAAGAGATAGCGAGCGCCCTGATTATAGCAAAGGCTACCTATCTGTACCCCTACTAAACATGAGAATCCACTGTCAACTTATCTGTTGCCCGCCGACTGCCGGTATTGGCTTTTGAACGATATAATCCAGCGCATGTGGATTCGTTTATGGTATCTGGTCGTGTGGCTGTTACCCGCTTTGGCGTTGGGGCTGTTCAGCGGTCGTGTGGCCAGCGAAACCTGGGCAAACGTTTATGAACCTCGTGCAATTGTCGCCATGACCTTCACTGCGTTGACAACCGTGCTGGCGCTGCTGATGGTACGGCCGCACCCTCTGTCTGAAACATGGCCGCTGCTGATGATGTGGGGTTACGCCTTGTATCCGCACCCGGATCCGCTGGTCTGGACGGCCGTCGCCCTGCTCACGGCCGTCTGTTTTGCCCAGATGATCCCCCTGCCCGCGCTGCCGGAACGGTGGCTGGCGCGCGGGGGGCTGGTGGGTACGGCCGTCCTCTTTGGCGCTCTCTACTTGCTCACCATTGCTCCTGGTTTGCTGCCCGCCGACAACGGCGAATTCCAATTCATTGCTGCGCAGTTGGGCGTGGCCCATCCACCCGGTTTTCCCCTTTACACCCTGCTGGCGCATCTGATGACCCGGCTGCCCATTGGCGATACAGCCGCTTACCGGGTGAATTTGCTATCGGTGATGACGAGTACGGCCGTGCTGCTGCTGGTTTACCAGACAGTGTGGGATATGACGAAGCGGGTGTGGGCGTCGGCGACGGCCGTACTCGCTCTGGGCACAGCCACCACCTTTTGGGCACAGGCCACCACCGCCAACATTCGCAGCCTGACGGCGCTCTTTGCGGCGCTGGCATTATGGGCCCTGGTACGTTTTTATCAAGAAACGCAAGCATCAAGAGAAAACCCAACCGGCGCAACTGTCATTCCGAGGAGTCTGCGACGTGGAATCCCAACAACTCTGGACGCAGGGATTCCTCACTCCGAAGACTTCGTTCGGAATGACAAACCCATTCCGCGATCATCCGCGTTCGCTCGCATCCCACCAAAGGATCGATGGTTGGTGGTGGCGGCGCTGGCGATGGGTTTGGGGGTGAGCCATCATTTGTCGTTGACGTTTATGAGCGTGGTGTTTGTGATTTTTGTGGTGGTGGTAGACCCGACCATTGTGAAGACGCCCAAGCGGTGGCTACGGCCGTTGCTCGCCGCCCTGCTTGGTTTACTGCCCCTGCTCTATCTGCCACTGCGGGCGAGTACGGCCGTACGCGGGGCCAGCGCCGACCTGGCAACCTGGTCTGGTTTCATCGAACACGTTTTGGGATTGGGCTTTCAAGGCGATTTTTTCTACTTCACCGATCCGTTGACCTTAGGGCTGCGCCTGGGCGTCATGGGCAACATCCTCACCTTCCAGTTTTCCGGCTGGCTACTCGCGGGTATGGTGATCGGGCTGGCGTTGCTGCTCTGGCGTGAATGGAAATTGGGGCTGCTGTTTGGCCTCTCCTTCGGCGTCTTCACCCTCATCACCGCCATGTACCGCGCCCCACAAACGGTGGAGTATATGCTACCCGCCTATGTGCCTATGGTGTTGTGTTTGGGTTACACCGCCAGGTACGTGGGGCAGAGTAAATCGTCACGGCCGTTGATCCAACTTCTCACCGCCAGTCTGTTCACGGCCGTCCTCTTCCAGGGCTGGTCACATTGGCCCAGCTACTGGCAAATGCACCGGATGGAAGATGCTCGTGATTACGCGCAAAATCTGTTGGCCGATGCCCCACCGGATGCGCTGATACTGGCAAACTGGCATTGGGCCACACCACTCTGGTATTTGCAGGAAGTGGAAGGTCAGCGCCCTGATGTCACAGTTCGTTACGTTGCCCCCGGCGCTGACCCTTATGGCGAAACGTGGGCGCAGGAAATTGCCGCAGCATGGGGCAACGGCCGTGACGTCATCGCCACCTGGTATGACCCCACCACCTACGCCAACCTACCGCCACCCGAACCGCTGCACGAAGCCTTCTGGTTTCGCCAACAGCCCCGCACTACCCTACCCGCCAATTTCACACCTTTGGGTGCGAACCTGGGTGAAAACATCCACCTCCTCGGTTATCTTATGGACAAACCCACCACCGAAATCTGGCAAGAAGCTGTTTTAACCCTCGCCTGGCAGCCAATCTCGCAGTCTCCCAATCTCCCAATCTCCATAAACGCTCACCTCATTGGCAGCGACGGCCGTTCCTACGCCCAATCCGACCTTACCGTATCACCACAACCAGGCGGCATCACCCTCAGCCAATTCCGCCTGACGCTCCGGCCCGGCGCACCGCCCGGCGACTATGCGATTCGTGTGGGCAGTGGGGAGACAAGTACGGCCGTGACCACACACACCGTCACCCCCATGAGCCAGCCACCCATTACCCAACACCGGGTTTACCGGGGCGCATCCACAGCCCGTTTGCTCGGTTATGACTGGGACTACACCTTGCCCGACCAACCACGCCTGTACCTGCACTGGCAAACGGCCGATGGCTATGTGACGGAAGTCAGAGATAATGGGGATACAACATTGCCCTCCCTCACGGGGCCGTGGGGAGTAAGCAGTAACCAGTGGGCAGTGAGCAGTGAGCAGGGGCAGCACTATGTTCCGTTAGGGCAGGGCATCATCTGGATAGGCGACCCAATCTCTAATCTCGCGGTGTCCCCACCGCCAATCTCCCAATCTCAGACTTCCCTCCTTTCCCAACATTTCACCACCACCCGCCCCCTCTGGCGCGACTATGTGGTATCCACCCGGCTGGTCGGTTATGAGGCCGATGGGTTTCACTGGGCCTGGTGCGATCTGGTGGATTATGTGCCGGCGATGGGGGCTATTCCCACGCTGAAATGGATTGCCGGGTCATACATCACCTCGCCCCACTCTATTGACTATACACAGGAATCGCCCACCTATGAAACGTACTGCCAGAGCGTAAAACCCGCGCCGGGTGCGCCCGTGCTGGCAGTCAGTGACACGGCCGTACCCGGCCAAAGCATCGGTGGCATGGTGACACTGTATGATGCCTTTACGCAACGGCCGTTGCCCATCCTAGATGAACGCATCACCGCCCAATTCCCCTGGATACCCCTGGGGCAAACAACCATTGCCCCGTAAACAAAAAGGCCGGTGATTGATTCACCAGCCTTTTTCATTTACGCCCATTTTCATATAGCGCCTGCCAAATAAGCGACAAATCAGCGACAGCTTTGCTGGTATAACAACTTCGTTCGCCAGACCATTGACTTATTTTGCTACTGAGATACAGTATCTGCCGAATGTCAAGGAAAAGGGAAAGGAACCACTATTTTGAGGAGGCAGTATGTTCAAAATCTCTCGTCGGAAAGCAGCAGGTTTCGTGATATTGGCGGTTACGCTTGGCAGCCTCTGGCATCTGGTTCAAGGTCCCAACATGGCCCGCGGCCAGAATGCCGAAACCGAAGCCGCCATCCAATTGTCCATCCCGGGCGCCCCCAACACGGTAGATGTCTTCCGTGATCCCAGCGACACCGCAATGAGTAAAGTGCAGCAAGGTAGCACTGTTGCGGCCGTCTCTTTTGATGGCGACCTCCGCGACCTCCCCCAAATTGGGCCGGAAGAAAAGAGCCTGGGTATTGAGTTTGAGATGATGGAGATGGAAAGACCCAATCCCAACTTTACCGATCCCGTTCGCCAGGAATTCCGCGCCCCCGATGCCATGCCCGGCCCCAGCCAGAATTTTGCCGGACTGGATTTGACCAATTGGGGCGCCGGTTGGCCGCCGGATACCAACGGCGATGTTGGCCCCAACCATTACATCCAGACCGTCAACACATCCATCGGCATCTATTCCAAAACCGGCGCCCGATTGGCCGCCTTCACCTTCAACACGTTGTTCGATGGCACCGGCACCCCCTGCGACGCCAACAACAACGGCGACCCGGTGGTGCTCTACGACAATGTGAGCGGTCGCTGGATTATCACCGACTTCGCCTGGACAAACATCAAGGATGGGCCTTATTACGAGTGTATTGCCGTATCCAAAACGGCCGATCCTGTTTCCGGCGGCTGGTGGTTCTACGGGTTACGGGCCGATGATGCCACCCACCCCTGGTTGAATGACTACCCCAAACTGGGCGTCTGGCATGATGGCATCTACATGACCGCCAATATGTTCGACTGCCTCACCAGCACCTGTTCCAGCGCCAGCTACAAAGGTGTGCGGCTGTGGGCGCTCAACCGGGATGAGCTGATCAATGGGCTACCACTTAATTACCAATTTGCCGACCTCGGTTCAGCCTATTTCAGCCTGATGCCTTCAAATGCCAAGGTAGCTCAAGCCCCGGCAGGTACGCCCAACTACCTCATGTCGCTGCAAACCACCAACACCATGTACACCTGGAAATTGTCCATCAACTGGGCGAATCCTGGCAGTTCCACACTCACCGGGCCGGTTAGCACCAGCATCGCCTCGTATTCCAACGCCGGTTCAGTGCCACAGGCAGGCACCTCGGTTACATTGGATTCGCTTGCCGGGCGGCTGATGGCACAGTTGATGTATAGCAATGTGGGCGGCATGGGGGCGTTATGGGTGACACACTCCGTTTCATCTGGTGGTGTGGCCGGAATTCGCTGGTATGAATTCCGCAACCTGGGTGGTACACCTTCGGTTTACCAGCAAGGCACTTACCAGCCAGATTCCACCCATCGCTGGATGGGCAGCGTGGGTGTGGATAGCCAGGGCAATATGGCCGTCGGTTACAGCGCCTCCAGCAGCAGCATCAACCCCCAAATCCGGTATGCCGGTCGTTTGGCCGGTGACGCGCTGAACACATTGGGACAGGGCGAAGCGACGCTGATTGCTGGAACCGGGTCACAAACCAGCTACAACCGCTGGGGTGACTACTCCGGAATGACGGTAGATGTAGACGGTTGTACGTTCTGGTATACCACCGAGTATTACATCTCTACGGGCACGAACTGGCAGACACGGATTGGCTCTTTTGCCTTCCCCGGTTGCAGCGGCGGCCCGACGCCCACGCCTGTCCCTACCGCCACACCAACCAACACCCCGACGCCTACAAATACACCCACTCCCTCGGCCACACCACCATCTGGCAGCGGCACTATCTACATCAGTTCTTCTTCCGATGGCACAGTCGGTGGCGTTAGCTTTGCCGATGAGGATATTCTGGCCTACAACGCGGGCAGTTGGTCAATGTTTTTGGACTTGTCCACTATCGGGGTAACGGCCGATCTCAACGCTTTTGATATTCAAAGTGACGGCACGATATTGATGAGTTTTGACACGGCCGTGACCATTGGCAGTCTCGGCACCGTGGACGACTCTGACATCGTGCGTTACACCCCAACTACCAACACCTTCTCCTGGTACTTTGATGGTTCGGATGTGGGCCTGACGACCAACGCCGAGGACATTGACGCCATAGGGTTTGCGCCTGACGGCCGTTTGCTCGTCAGCACCACCGGTAGTTTCACCGTATCCGGCGTCTCCGGTGATGATAAAGATTTGCTGGCTTTCACGGCCACTTCTTTGGGCAGCAACACCGCCGGTACGTGGGCTTTGTACTTCGACGCTTCGGATGTGGGTCTGACCACAACCAACGAGGATGTCACCGGATTGTGGGTAAACAGCGCCAACAACGCCATATACCTGAGTACATTGGGCACTTTCAGCGTGACCGGCGTCAGCGGGACTGGCTCGGACATCTTTATTTGCACCCCCGGTTCGCTGGGAAGCAACACAAGCTGCACCTTCACCATGTTCTGGGATGGTTCACTTTACGGCTTCACGGCCGTGACTGATGGCATTGACATCGTGCCCTAAATATTAAAAACGCTTACCTGGTGGTGGGCCAAAAACCCACCACCCTCTCCCTTTTCCTCGACTTCGCCCCCACTGAAAAATAGTGACAAACAGCGTCCACAGAACGGCCGTCACTGCTTTTTCCCTAAACAACAACCTTGTTTGGGTATGACCACAAAAATTTTCAACTGAGAAGGGGAAAATGGGCCCACCAGGATTCGAACCTGGAACCCAGCGGTTATGAGCCGCTTGCTCTGCCGTTGAGCTATAGGCCCCAAGGGGGAATTAGGAATTAGGAAGGATGAATTATGAAGGGGCTTGCTTTTTCATAATTCCTAATTCCTAATTCCTAATTTTAGAGCGGCGTACCAGACTCGAACTGGTGATAACAGCTTGGAAGGCTGTTGTGTTACCGCTACACCAACGCCGCCTGTCAGTAATCGGTTATCGGTATTCGATTATCAAAAATTACTCATTCCCGATCACCGTTCACCGATTACCGGCCAGTCGGGGCAGCCAGATTTGAACTGACGACCTCTCGCTCCCAAAGCGAGCGCTCTACCAAGCTGAGCTATGCCCCGGTTCATTGTTGAAGTACCGGCGCGTAGTATACTTAGGTGAGGAAGCAGCGTCAAATGTGGCAAGTAGCCGGTGGTATATGAGTACCGGCAACATGCAACTCGCCACCAACTACAGACAAACAATGACCAATACCTACCAACAGTATTTCAGTAATGAACATGAGATGGCACGGCAGGCCGCGCGGCGCTTTGTGCAGAAAGAAATTGCGCCGTTTGTGGATGCCTGGGAAGAGGCGGGCAGTTTTCCACGAGAGTTGTACCAGAAGGCGGCTGCCGCCGGTATATTGGGGGTGGGCTACCCGGAAGAGTGGGGCGGTGTGCCTGGCGATCTGTTTATGCAAATTGTGATCTGGGAAGAACTGGCGCGGGCCGGTTCTGGCGGCGTAGCCGCCGGCTTAGGCTCGCTGAACATCGCCCTGCCGCCCATTCTGCTGCTGGGCACGGACGAACAGAAAGAGCGGTTTATTCGTCCAGTTCTGACTGGCGAACAGGTGGCGGCGCTGGCGATTACGGAACCGGGCGGGGGGTCGGATGTGGCTAATTTGCAGACAACGGCCGTGCGCCACGACGACCACTACCTCATCAACGGCAGCAAAACGTTTATCACCAGCGGCTGCCGGGCGGATGTGCTGACAACGGCCGTGCGCACCGGCGGCCCTGGCGCGCAAGGCATCAGCCTGCTGGTCATTCCTGGCGACACACCGGGCCTGTCCCGTTCCCAACCACTCAAAAAGATGGGTTGGTGGGCGTCTGATACGGCGCAATTGTTTTTCGACGACTGCCGCGTACCCGTCGCCAACCTGATTGGCCCAGAAAATATGGGCTTTTACGCCATCATGGCCAATTTCACTACCGTACACTTTTAAGGGAACGATTTGAAATGTGACCAAATAGAAAAAGCAAGGGTACACTTCTTGATTCAGGACAAACCAAAGGAGTGTACCCATGGGTGATAATCACCAAGTCTAT
>JABFFZ010000121.1 GCA_013112725.1 Chloroflexota bacterium | reverse complement strand
GAACAATTCTGTTCACTGCGCACCTATATTTCCACGATTCGTAAACAAGGTCTCAATGTGTGGGAAGCATTAGGGTCTCTGTTTGACGATAATGTTCTCATGCCTCAACTCACACCTGTATAGTTACCAATTATTTTGGTAGGTCATCTTGTTTCTCCTAAATGGTTTTGCAACTCTCTAGGATACCTGATGGCCTACCGGCTATCTAATTTTTACAGAAAGTAATTTACACTATCAGCGCTATCATCATGGCTGCCATCCGCTGTTTTGGATTGATCGTTTTTCTCCTTTTGATTTTCTCGTGATTTTATTCCATCGCGCCGCTGCCCAACAAGACAGATTCAAGCGTCATAATGATTGTTTGAATGAAATACAGGGGCATGCCCGGAAAAGTTGCAGGACTGGATTGCGCTCAACGTGCGTACTTTCCTGCTTTGTCTCGCGCTTGTTTCAGCGATTTCTTTCTCACCAGCAACTTGCGTCTTTATCGTTCCACCTCGCGCAGCGAACGGCGGTTTCACGCCCGCGCTGGCGCTGGATGATTTCCAGCGGCATAAAACCTAACTTTTCTAACACAACGCAAACATTTCTCCTCTTGACTTTGACGCTGCGTCAAAGTTTACACTGACGTCATCAAATTCAACGAAAGGAGAAACAGCATGAAGAAAGTCGTTTTCAACAAACACGGCGGGATTGAAGTTTTGGAGTTCACCGAAGCATCCCTGCCCGAACCTGCGCCAGGCGAAGCGCGCCTCAAAGTCATCACCAGCGGTATTTCCTGGGCGGACGTGATGGCGCGGCGCGGTCAATATTTTGGGGAAAACAACAAAACGCCCAAAACGCCTGGCTATGATGTCGTCGGCATTGTGGATAAAGTCGGCGATGGCGTCGCTTCCGTTCGGGTCGGGCAGCGCATGGCGGCGATTTTGTTCAAGATGGGCGGCAACAGCGAATATGTCTGCATTCCGCAGCAATTTCTAGTTACCGTCCCTGAGGCGCTTGATTCCGCAGAAGCGACAGCGGTTATCCTCAATGGGCTGACTGCCTACGCCTCCCTGCATCGCGCTCTCAAAGTGAAGGCGGGCGAGAAAATCTTTGTCACCAACGCCGCAGGCGGGGTGGGGACGATGGCGGTGCAACTGGCAAAGTTAGCGGGGCTGGAAGTGTACGGTTCCGCCTCGACGGGCAAACTGTCTCTCGTCAAAGAACTGGGCGCGGCGCCGATTGATTACAAAACCGAAGATGTCATCACGCGGGTGCGGGAATTATCGGGCGGCGGCGTGGATGTGGTGATGGACATGGCGGGGAATAATGAAATCAATCTGTTCGACGCTTTGAGCGACAAAGGCGGCAGGATTCTGATGGTCGGAGCAGTCGCTTTTGTGGGCATGAACCCGCGCACGATGTTCAAAAAATTCGTCGGTTCGTATGCGCGCTCGTTTTTCAGCCGCAAGGAAAAGTTTGCTTTTTTTGGCGACCTGCCCACCATCGCCACGAAAGACCCGCAGTGGTACCGACAAACGCTGTCGGAGTTGTTCAATCTGGTTGTCAATGGAAAATTGAAAGTGGTTATTGGCAAGCGCCTGCCCATGCAAGAGATAGCGCAGGGACATCACATGCTAGAGAGCAGCGCGGTCAGCGGCAAAATTATTCTGGAAGCGCAGCGGAATTAGCGGGTTGGACGGGAAGTTGAATTTCCACCGTGACGTTTTTGGGGCTGGGAATGTCGAGTTCCCGTCCGAAAAGATGAATTTCGCGGTAGGGTCCCGCCGCCGCGTAGTTGTTTTGCGCCGCCCAGGTGAACAGCGCCGTAATCGCGCCGCCGACTTCCATGAAATGCCCGTGATGGACGGTGGTCGCCGTCAGCGGGGAAGATGCCAGTTGGCGCAGAGCAGGCTCCCCGTCCCGCGTGAGGCGGAGGTCGGCAGGGACGGCGGTCGCCAGTTCCATGTCAATGTCCTCTTCCACATATTCGGGGTTGTGGTAAATCGCTATCTCAGGCGCGGCGGGCGGGATGCGCTGCCGCTCCAGCCAGCCGTAGAGCGCCATGAACATCTCGCCGCGCACGATTTGCATGTCGTCAATGGACGGGATGACGCGGCGGACGGAGGCGATGACCAGGGCGGGAAGTGCTTTGACGATGATTTCGTAGGGGGAGACCCCGCCTTCCGCTTCAATCTGACGCAGGCGGGCGGCGAGGCGGGCAATTTGTCTTTGCCCTTCCTGTAGCTGCCGTTCCAGTTCCGCTTGTTTGTCCGCCAGCATCTGGCGCAATTGCGCGGCGGAAAGGTCTTTGGCGAGAATCTCGGCAATTTGTTCGAGCGAGAAGCCCAGATCTTTGAGGGCGAGAATGCGATTAAGACGCGGCAGTTGGTCGAGCGCGTAGTAACGATACCCCGTGAAGTTGTCAATCTGCGCGGGTTTGAGCAGGTTGCGCTCATCGTATAGGCGCAGTGTGCGCGTGGAGACCTGCGCCAGTTGTGAAAAATCGCCGATGCGAATGAGGGACATTTCTATTTTATATCACAAAGAGATGCTGCTGGGCGGTTGCCCAACTATTTATTATACGGAAAGTGTCCGTATAACAACCCACATGTGGGATGATAGTCCGCACGGCCGTGTCCTCCCAACTGCTACTATAACAAATAATACATTCCACTTTGCTGTTATACTGTTGGATTAGCCGGACGGACATGGGGGGATTATAACGGAGAGAAGGGGGATAGGGTACGGCCGTACCCCATCTGCCCCAATTTGAGAAAATAGAACAGGTGGGGGATAATTCCGTTATCCGATTACGGATAACGGATTACGGATAACGGAATACGAAACCAGGAGGTAGTGGATGAGCGAAACAATTGGCTTTATCGGCCTGGGCATCATGGGGCAGGGTATGGCCCGTAATTTGCTCAAGGCGGGTTTTCCGTTGCGTGTGTGGAACCGGACGCACAGCAAAACAGAAATGTTGGTAGCGGAAGGGGCGGTGGCGGCAACCAGCCCGGCTGATGTGGCCGCCCATTGCACCATCATCCTCACTTGCGTCAGCGATACGCCGGATGTGGAGGCCGTGCTGCTGCATGAAAACGGCGTCATCTTCGGCGCGGCGGCAGGCAGCCTGGTGATTGATTGCAGCACCATCAGCCCGCAGGCCACGCAGCGGTTCGCCGGGATTCTGGCGCAAAAAGGGGTGCAACTGCTGGACGCGCCGGTCAGCGGCGGCAGCGAAGGGGCAGCCAAAGGCACACTCTCCATCATGGTCGGCGGCGACGAAGCCCATTTCAGCCGCGCCCTGCCGGTGTTCCAGGCCATGGGCAAGACCATCACCCACGTGGGGCCAACGGGCGCGGGGCAAATGGTGAAGTTGGTGAACCAGATTTTGGTGGTGGTGACGATGCTCGGCGTCAGCGAGGCGCTGCTGTTTGCCCAGGCGGGTGGGCTGGACCTGGCGAAGGTGCTCACGGCCGTGTCTGGCGGTGCGGCCGGCAGTTGGATGCTCGCCAATCGTGGCCCGCAGGTCATTCAGCGCGATTGGCGGCCCGGCTTTACCATTGATTTGCAGCAAAAAGATTTGCGGCTGGTGCTGGAAACGGCTGATACCCTCGGTGTGCCCGTGTTGGGCACCAGCGCCGTCTTCAATCTCTACCGCACCTTGCAGCAGCAAGGCTTAGGCGCGGAAGGCAATCATGCCCTGGTGAAGGCGTTGGAGAATCTGGCGGGGTTTGAAGTTGGTAATCAGTAATCGGTGGTGATGACAAGTGACAAGTGACGAGTGACAAAGGACAGCATGAACATTTTTGATCTGAGTGGACAAACGGCCGTGATCACCGGCGGCTCGAAGGGGTTGGGGCTGGAAATGGCATTGGCGCTGGCGGAAGCGGGCGCGCACATCGTCCTGGCGGCGCGCACGGCAGCGGACGTGGCCCAGGCAGCGGCGGAGGTGGCGGAAAGGACGGGGGTCACGGCCGTTGGTCTGCCGCTGGATGTGACGGATTCGACGGCCGTAGATCGCTTTATCATGGAAGTGTTTGAGCGGTTTGGCCGCATTGACATCCTCATCAACAATGCTGGTATGAACATCCGCGAACCTATCACCGAGATTTCAGACGAAAACTGGCGGCGGGTGCAAAGTGTGAACGTGGACGGCGTCTTTTTTATGTGCCGGGCGGTGGTACCGATGATGAAGGAGGCGGGTTACGGCCGTATCATCAACATGGGTTCCGCGCTCAGTCTGGTGGGGCTGGAAAACCGGGTCAACTATTGCACCTCCAAAGGGGCCGTCTTGCAGTTGACGCGGGCATTAGCTTTGGAGCTGGCGCAAACCGGCATCACCGTCAATGCCCTCTGCCCCGGCCCCTTTGCCACCGAACTGAACGCGCCGCTCATCGGCAACGCCCAGGGCGACGCCTTCATTAACCGGGTGGTGCCCATGCAGCGTTGGGCGGAGATGCATGAAATTCGCCCGGCTATCTTATTTTTAGCCAGCCCCGCCAGTAGTTTTGTCACAGGTACGGCCGTGCCCATTGACGGCGGCTGGACAGCGGCATAAAAATTGTTTGTAGCAGGCACTTCAGTGCCCTCATGCGGCAGGCGATAAATCGCCTACTACAAACGAACGAAGGAGCAAATGATGAACAAGTTTGAGCTGTTGGGTGAAATGACGAAGGCAAATGATGAGATGGAGATGTTTTTGGCGGCGCTGACCGAGGCAGAAATGGCTGATCCTGGCCCTGGTGGTGACTGGTCAGCGAAGGATACACTGGCCCACATTACCGCCTGGATGAAACTGGCGGCCGGTTGGTTGGAAAAGACAATTAATGGCGAGCCGGTAACTCGGTACCAGCCCGGCTATGAATTGACCGGTGATGAAGCGGCCGACGAAGCCATTATGGATCGGCTCAATGACCATATTTTTGAAACGTATAAGGATATGCCGGCCGCGGCGATAATAGCAGAGTACCGGCAGGCGTGTGAGGAGTTGACGACCGTTGTCGCCACCATGATCGAGGAAGATTTGCTAGAACCGGGGCGGATGGCGTGGTACCCTGACCAGCCCGTGTGGTTGAACATCGCCGGGAACAGTTTCTGGCACATTCGGGATCACCTGGCAGCGTTCCAGGAATCTACTGCTTTAACAGACTAAATTTAACTTTTCCGAAAAAGCCTTTAGAGAGCAGAAGTTCAACCTTCAGACTTGACAAGTTTTTGTGCCTGAATAGCGGCAACTGCCTCTGGTAATAAACTTGTCAAGTCTGAACGCTTACCGATGAGTAGAGAAATGATTGTGTTAGCCTTTGATAGTGAAGAAAAGGCAGAGGAAGTTTAAACAGCATTAAGGGCATCCAGCATTAAGGATTTATGCGCCTGGAAGATACGGTCTTGGTGCGCAAGGATGCCGCTGGCAAAGTACACGCCCACAATGCCGTTGACAAGACAACAAAAGAAGGCATCACGGCTGGCGGGTTGATTGGCTTGTTTGTAGGGGCCGTCTTTGGTGGCCCGGTCGGTATGATGCTGGTGGGTGGTTTAGCTGGTGGCGCCGTTGGCGCGTTGATGAACCGGGGGGTAGATAACAACTTCATCAAAGATGTCAGCGAATCTATCCAGCCGGGTACGTCGGCGCTTTTTATTGTGGTGCGCTCGGCGCAGGCGGACGTGGCCATGGCGGCGTTGCGGTAGTATGAGGGTAAGGTCTTGCACACGACCCTGTCCGAAGATGCCGAAGAGCAATTGCAACGCGCCCTCAGTGGACACAAACCGCTGCCCGCTACCGGCGAAAACGCGCCCAAAATTGAAGAATGATCGCACCGGTTGCCGCTGTGACCTGAGTAAAGCCAACGGCCGTACCCCGTTGGCTTTTTGTTTACATGGGCGGCTCATCTTCTTCGGCCTCATTCGGGGTATCTGGCGCCTCTTGCCTGGTCGCCGGCCGCAACTGCTCCGCCTTCAGTTGGCGCAAAGCGGAGACGCTTTTGTTGGCGACTTCATCCTTATCCTTGCTCATGGCAATGACGGCAATAGCGGTTAGACAAAAGGCCAGGAACACCAGAGCAAACAACGCCACGATTAATTCTGATCCATCCATACGCTCTCCTTTCCTGCGCCCGGCCAGGATAATAGTACAAATGTTCTGTTTGCGCAACACGTAATCAGGCAGTGGCAGGCAAGGGGATGTAAGGCATTGGTTTATAAAACTGGTTCTGCCCCTTGCCTGGCGCTGTAATGGGTGATACCATACCGTCCCGGTGCATTCATGGCACACATCACATGAAGAGGTATGGCAGGATGACCTGGTTGACCGGAAAAAAGCATCGTCGGGGTAAAAAGCAGCGTGTAACCCCATTTTTAATGGAAATTAAAGCCTGATCCTTTTGGGGATCGGGCTTTTTTTTTGCCCGGAGAGAGAACATGACGGAGATAATCACCTTACCCGGCCTGATAGATGTTCATACGCATCTGCGGGTGCCAGGTGGCAAACACAAAGAGGATTTTGTTACCGGCACGGCCGCAGCCCTGGCCGGCGGCATCACCCAAATTCTGGCAATGCCCAACACCTCCCCACCGCTCACACTGCCGGAAGTGATGGCGGATACGCTGGCGGCGGCGCGGCGGGACGCGCGGTGTGATGTTGGTTTGTTTGCCGGGGCCAGCCCGGAGCAGATGGCGCAATTGCCCACCCTGGCTCCCTATGCGGTGGCGCTCAAAATTTACCTGAACGATACCTTTGGCAAGCTGCGGGTGGAGGATGTGCCCACACTACGCGCCTGCTTTCAGACCTGGCCGCGTGAGAAGCTAATTGCCATGCACGCCGAAAAACAGAGTGTGGCCGTGGGCATTGGTCTGGCGGCGACTTATAACCGTCCGGTACATTTTTGCCACATCAGCCGCCGCGAGGAGATTGAGCTGATTGCCGACGCCAAAATGCGCGGTCTGCCGGTGACGTGTGAGGTGACGCCCCATCATCTGTTTATGGATGTGACGGATCGGGAACGATTGGGAATGCTGGCCGATATGCGTCCGGTGTTGGGGTCGCCTGACGACGTGGCCGCGCTGTGGGCGCACATCAACGACACCGTAGATTGTATTGCTACCGATCACGCGCCACACACGCTGGCCGAGAAACAGTCGGACAATCCACCGCCTGGGGTGGCCGGGCTGGAAACGTCGCTGGTTTTGATGTTAACGGCCGTCACCGAAAACCGCCTCAGCCTCAGCCGCCTCATTGACCTGATGCACACCAACCCCCGCCGCCTGTACAACCTGCCCGCACAGCCCAACACCCACGTAGAAGTGGTGCTGGAACCCTCCACCATCCGCAATGAGAACATGCACAGTAAATGTGGCTGGACGCCGTTTCACGGCCGTGCTGTTGCCGGGCGCGTGAGACGAGTGGTGCTGCGCGGGCAGGTGGTGTTTGAAGAGGGAAAGATTCTGGCACAGCCGGGATCGGGAAAGGTACTTGGGTAATATCTGTTTGTAGTAGGTACTTTAGTGCTATTAGCAGGCGATTTATCGCCTGCTACGAACCAAATTTAGAGGAGAAACAAAATGCAACTCAAACCGTTATTCAATTTTGATGAAATACAGACCACGCCTGATATGGGCAATGGACTGACGGGCATGGATATCCTGTCCGTGGCCCAATTTAATCAGGGGAAGATAGATTACATCTTTGCCCGCGCCCGTGAGATGCGGGAGATGGTGCAGCGCGTTCATGGTACGGACTTGCTGCGCGGGCAAGTATTAAGCTGCCTGTTTTATGAACCGAGTACACGCACCAGTTCTTCTTTCATTGCTGCCATGGAGCGGTTGGGCGGCAGCGTCATTCCCATTACCCAGGGCGTCCAGTTTAGTTCGGTGAGTAAAGGAGAAACGCTGGCGGACACCATTCGCACGTTGGAGCAGTATTCGGATGTGATTGTGCTGCGCCACCCGGAAATTGGCGCGGCCAAATTGGCGGCCGACTATGCCGCCATCCCCGTCATCAATGCCGGGGATGGGCCGGGGGAACATCCCACTCAGGCGCTCCTGGATTTGTTCACTATTCAGGATGAGTTAGGGCAAATTGATGGCTTGAAGGTGGCGATGATCGGGGATTTAAGGTACGGCCGTACCGTTCACTCCCTCACCAAACTACTGCTGGGGTACAAGGTTAGCCTGCGCTTCGTCTCCCCGGAAATTTTGCGCCTCCCCCTCACGGTGATGAACCAGGTGATTGACGCCGGTGTGGATGCCCGCGAAACCCACGATGTGGCCGATGTCATTCAAAATGCCGATGTGCTGTATGTGACCCGTGTGCAAAAAGAGCGTTTCTCTGATCTGGCGCAGTATGAGGAATTGAAGAACTTCTATGAAATTACGGCCGACCTGATGGAAAAAGCGAAGCAAAAGATGATCGTCATGCACCCGCTGCCGCGTGTGGGTGAAATTCACTACAACGTAGACAAAGACCCGCGCGCCGCCTACTTCCGCCAGGTGAAAAATGGCATGTACATTCGCATGGCTCTACTCGCGGCTGTATTAGGCAAGGCATAAACCAAACTCACCAGCCTGAGCGCGCTGATTACGGCACGGCCAGAGCAGTACCACCAACTGGCTGCCCAGGTGAGTGGACAGTTAAACAGCGCGGGTGACGGCCGTTTGTTCGTCCAATACAGCAATGGTACGATCCACGATGTGTGGCAAAATGAGGATGTTTTCAATGGCAGCCAGAATATAACCGGCAACTTCACCACGCCGGCCAACGTCTTCAGCTTTCAGGTGGGCACAGAAGTGGTGTTGGACAACGGCAACCTGGCGTTTGATGATCTGACCCTCACCGCCTACAGCGACCATATTATTGCGGTTCCTCTCACTGATTACCGGCTCACAGCGCAGATAACCGGAGAACTGAACGTTGACCAGGGACAGGGTGGGAAGGTTTGGGCTGTGTATGAAAATCTGGCCGGGCAACCGCTCGGCCGCACGCTGTTGTGGTCAAACCCGGCCAATTTTAGCGGTACGGCCGTCAGGCAAGCCGTCTTTACCCCTGTTCCTTTGACTGACAAGATTCGCATTGCGCTGGAAACGAACCTGGACGCCGGTTATCTGACGTTTGACAACCTCGAATTGGAGAACCTCCCCGCTACCGGCCCCATCATCCAGCGCAGCACCTACAGCCTGGCCGGGCAGCCCATTGCCGTGAAGGTAGCTGGCGACCCAGCACCGGGCAACAACGGCATCTTCTTCACCTACAGCGACCACCTGGGCAGCACCAATGTCATGAGCTATGGCTATAACCTGAATGGCAGCCCCCACCCACAGGCAGGACAACCCGTGCCGTATAGTGAAGCGCGTTACCTGCCCTTCGGCGGCTGGCGCGGCGCGGCCCCCACCGCCGGGTTAACCGACCGGGGCTTCACCGGCCACAAACACAACAATCTGGGCAGCGGTGCGGAAAACCTGGGACTGATTTACATGAACGCCCGCTATTACAGCCCTTATATTAACCGCTTCATCTCAGCCGACTCAATTGTGCCAGACCCGGCCAACCCACAATCCTATAACCGCTACTCCTACGTTTTGAATCGGCCCATAAACTTCATCGATCCGACAGGACACGCAACATGTGAAGATATGCCTTGGGAATGTAATGATGATGGAGAATGGTTAGACGACGGCACTCCAACACCTACGCCTTCCGTACCACCACCAACCCAACTACTTCCCCCTTACGTACCTTCAACGAAATTTTCTAGCTGGCCTATTGATCCCAGTGCACCCGGTTACAGCGCGACAATCCAAGGTTTTGGTGATAATAACTGGACTCTGGCGAAATTGAGCCAGAATCATAAAAACTGAACCTTAAAAACCTTGTATCGTCTAGCCATCTGCCCTTGTCAGAGGCAGGGCTAAAGGCCGAATCAATTTGCATTGACCCTCGTGTGCAGCGATTCATTCTGGCGAGAGAAGTAGATGTAATCAGGGAGGGGC
>JABFFZ010000120.1 GCA_013112725.1 Chloroflexota bacterium | reverse complement strand
GCACCTGCCGCTGCAATCGGGCAGCGACGCTATGTTGCGGCGTATGGCACGGCTGGTGCGCCGCGCCATACGCCGCAACATAGCGTCGCTGCCCGATTGCAGCGGCAGGTGCAGGTGCGGCAGCAGGCGCGAGTCAGCCCATAACTCAAAAAAGCGATCAGGCACATCCCACGGCTCCAGCGAGGAGAGGCGCAGCCGGGGGATGTCGGTGTGGTGCAAGATGGCGCGGATGAGGGTGGTGAGTGTGGTGTGGGCGGAAAGATCACGGCCGTAGCTGCCCAGATGCACCCCCGTCAACACCGCCTCCTGATAACCTGCCGCCGCCAATGCCTGAATCTCGGCCACCACATCCCCTACGTGGCGGCTTTGTCCCTCACCACGCGCAATGGTCGTCACGCAAAAGGTGCATTTGTTGTCGCAGCCATCCTGCACCTTGATGAAGGCGCGGGTATGCGCCCCCATACTGCCCGCCAGAAATTCGCGCATGATCGGCTCCTGCTCAAACACCGGCCGTTCCAGCCGCGCCTGGGGATCAAGCAGGTGCGCCAACTGCGCTTTGTGGGCATTCACCACCACCTGCCCCGCTCCCTCAATGCGGGCCACATCAGCCGGAGCGATGGTGGCGTAACAGCCGGTGAGTACGATCTCCGCCGCCGGGTTGGCACGGTGGAAGGCACGGGTGCGGCTGCGGGCGTCACGGGTTGCTTCGGCCGTGACGGCGCAGGTATTGAGTACTACCTTATCGGCATCAGCAACATCGGTCACAATCTGATGGCCGTTGGCCATCATCTGCCGCGCCAGCGTTTCCATTTCGCTGTGGTTCAATCGGCAGCCAATACTGTCTAGCAATAGTTTCATAGGGTAAATTGTAGCGGAGGGCACGGCCGTAGGCTATGGGATTAAGATATTGGATATCGGGATATTGATCATGCAGTATTAAACGGCTTCCTTTCGATCTTGAAAAAAGTAAGGAATATGAGCTAAAATAAAGGCGTTCTCAAGAAAAGAAAGGAGTTCGTTATGTCCACAACAACAATTACAACCAAAGGTCAGATCACCATCCCGAAAGATATTCGCCAGGCGTTGGCTCTGCAAACAGGCGACCAGGTGATTTTTGTGTTGGAAGGAAACAAAGCGATTATGTATCCTTCTCACCAACGCTCACTGATGCAATTACAAGGCGCACTCTCGGCCACTCAGAACTATACGGATCATCAAACAGTTCGAGAGACAATCGCACAGGAACGAGGCCAGATCATGTTAGAGGAAGGGAGTGATGAATAAAGCCTGTGTGGATGCCAATGTCATTCTGCGTTTCTTGCTTAACGATCCTTTGCCAATGGCCCAAGAAGCAGCCACCCTCTTTCAGGCCGTCGCCAACGGTCAGCTAATTCTACTGGTTGATGATTTGATCGTTGCCGAAATGGTCTGGGTCTTGAAATCATTTTACAAACAGGATGTGGTAACAATTGCGACCACCTTACGAGATTTTCTACTCCAGGACGGTATTGAAACGGCCGACAAACCCACTGTTTTACACGCTCTGACCTTGTTTGAAACAAAAAATGTTGATTTTGTGGATGCCCTGCTGGCGGCCCGCATGATGAACAAAGGCATGGCAACGGTTTTTAGCTTTGACCGGCATTTTGATCGGCTGCCGCTGATTCAGCAGATTACTCCCGGCGATGTAGCCTCATTTGTCGCTTCATAAAAAACCCTTCGGCCGCTGCCGTCCGAAGGGTTGGTGATAGAAGGGCGGGCAGCGCATTTTTTAGGGGGAAATCATGGGATAGGCTGCCTGCCACCAGGTGCTAGAATGAGTTCTGGTTAGCGTTTACGTCTATCAAAAGTTCCCCCGCGCACAGAGGCGGCGCCGCTCATAAACATGGTAGCCGGTAAATTGAACCCATGATTTTTCAAACGTTCTTCACACATTGGCCGGTTGCCGCCGGGCACATGTTCACCCAGCACCTTGCCATTCTGGCCTTGTCCCGTCTCCTGAAACTTAAAAATGTCTTGCATCACCGGGGTATCCCCTTCCATGCCAGTGATTTCGGTGATATTGGTGATTTTTCGGCTGCCGTCCCGCAGCCGCGCCTGCTGTACAATCAGGTAAATGGCGGAGACAATCTGCTTGCGTACCACCGACAGCGGTAAATCCATGCCGGCCATCAGTACCAATGTTTCCAGACGGGAGATGGTGTCACGTGGGGTGTTGGCATGAACGGTAGTCAGGCTGCCATCGTGTCCGGTGTTCATCGCTTGCAGCATATCCAGCGCCTCGCCGCCACGACATTCCCCCACCACAATGCGCTCCGGGCGCATCCGCAGCGAGTTCATCACCAGGTCGCGCACGGTAACTTCGGTATCCCCTTTGCGCGAGGGCTTTTTCGTTTCCAGGCGTACCACATGCCGCTGCTGCAAGCTCAGTTCGGCTGCGTCCTCAATGGTGACAATGCGGTCGGTATCGGGGATAAAACTAGAGAGGACGTTGAGCAGGGTTGTCTTGCCGGAACCGGTGCCGCCAGAAACAACGATATTGAGGTGAGACTTCACGCAGGTATCTAAAAACTCGGCCATATCTGGCGTCAGCGAACCGAAGCGTATCAGGTCTTGCACGTCGAAAGGGGTTTTGGAGAATTTGCGGATGGTGATGTTGGGGCCATCAATAGCACAGGGAGAAACGACAGCATTGACGCGAGAGCCATCGGATAGACGGGCATCTACCAGCGGGGAATCCGGCCCAACGTAGCGGTTAAGCGGCTTAAGAATTTTGTTGATGAGTCGTTCGACGTGGGCGTCATCGGCAAATTTAATGTTGGATTCGGTGATACGCCCCTTTTGCTCTACAAAGACCAGGTCGGCGCGGTTGACCATGATTTCAGAGACGCTGTCATCTTTGATCGCTTTTTCGATGGGACCAAAACTCAAAATTTCGTCCAACAGGTCGGCAAAAAATTGTTTTTCATCGGCCGGGGCGATGTTGACCCGCTGCCTGGCCAGGTTGTAGCGATCTTCAATGAGCTTGATGGTCTGGGGATTACGTTCCAGAATGATGTTTTCCGGCAGTGATTTTTCGATTTTTTGAGCCAGCCAAAGGCAGGTCTTTACGCGCTCGGCGGCGTCTGTTTGTTGAGCCATCGTCATTTATTCTGCTCCTGAGAAAATTTAACACAGAGACGTGGAGTCACAGAGATGGCCTTTGCGTTCATTCACGTGCTTTGCGGGTCATTGTATAAACGGCCGTGCCCCTTCCCAATAGGGCATAACTACCATGTGGACAAATTTCCTATGCCTGGGTAAGCTTCGCCGTATGACGAATGACGGTTCACGGTTCACGGATTACGGATTACAAATCACGGGCTACGGCTTCTGGTTGCTCACGGCCGTACTCCTCCTCCTCACTGCCTGCCGTTCCACCTCCCTGCCTGAACTGCCGCCCGCCGAGATTGTGCAAAACGCGGCTGACCGCATGAATAAAATGCCCGGCTTCCGCTTTGACATCAGCCGCGAGGGAGCGCCCGCTTACCTGGACCCAGATAACATTCTCTCCTTTCGCCGGGCCACGGGGGCCTATGTGGCCCCGGACAAAGCCGCCGCCACCGTGCGCGTCATTGGTCCCGGCCTGATTACCGATGTGAACGTGGTCAGCATTGCCGAGACACAGTGGCAAACGAACGTGGCGACTGGCCAATGGGAAGAGCTGCCGCCGAATTGGGGCTTTAACCCGGCGGTGCTGTTTGACCCGGCGGTGGGGCTGCCCACTATCCTGACGAATGACGTGAGCAACCTGCAATTGGGCGAACCACAAAAGTTGCCGGGCGACAGTTCTGATCAACTGCTCTATTACCTGACGGGTGATGTCGCCGGAGAGCGGCTGTATACGATGAGCGGTACATTGATTGGCCCGCAGGCGGTGGCGGTGGCGATGTGGATTATGCCCGAAACGTTTGAACTGGTGCGGGTGGTGGTGACGGAGCCGGAACTGATGGCAGGGGAGCCAAGCATCTGGCAGGTGGATTTTGCTAATTTTGGTGAGGTGGTGGACATTCAACCGCCCATTGCCGATTAAAGATGAAAGACCTAAAAAGTTTCGGAAAACCCTTCGGGTCTGGTCATTTGCGCAACTTTACGACCATTCTGCTGTTTTAGCTATTAGATTTACATTTCATCGAACATCGCGCCTCACATCCCGGCATAGCTGATTAAAAAAGGAGAACAACCATGTTAGTCAATCTCTTAGTATGGGTTATTTTGGGTGCGTTGGCCGGCTGGATTGCCAGCATGATTATGAAGAAGAATGCCCAAATGGGGGCCATCGCCAATATTGTGGTGGGCATTGTCGGCGCCGTTATTGGCGGCTGGGTAATGAATCTGTTCGGCGCATCTGGCGCTACCGGGCTCAACCTGTACAGCCTGTTGGTGGCCATCTTAGGCGCGGTCATCCTGCTCTTTGTGGTGGGATTGGTGCAGCGGGCTATGGCCAAGTAGATCCATGTGGACAGCGAAAAGCCGGGCATTGAAGCAATGCCCGGCTTTTTTTATGGTTCGCGGCTCTATTTCCGCCAGATGCGCTGCAAAGCGGTTTTGGTTTCTGGGAAGAAGGCGTAGAAAACGGCTACTACCACCAGAGCATAAGCCGCCGTTGCTGCCAGACTGACGGCCAAACGGGCCACCGTGCCCCATTCCCCATAGGTGATCATCCCCCACTTTAAGATGGCACCGCTCACGGCCGTGCCCAAAAAGGAGGCCAGAAAAATTGCCGCCAGCCACAATCCTTGTTGTGTCGAAAGTGTTTGCCGCCACTCCTCTATTTTCCGTTTCATGTACCCATACCCTCTTTGTTAAGTTAGTTCCTGCCAATACTACCCAGCATGGTTACTCACAATTCTGGCAATCTTTCTGTCTTTTGGGGACAATTCTATGCAAACTGATAGGAAACAGGTGTGACTCGCCCTGGCATGAACAAACTTATCTGGTTAATCATCGTTATCTTCACAGGGGTTGGCTGTAGCCGGAACCGAACGGCCGTACCCACCCCCGTCCCCACCATCTCGTTCAACGCAGTACCAGCAGTTGCCGTCTCTATCCCGCAGGAGTCGGCGTTGGCACGGCCGTATGGTTACACCTACCAGCGCACCGACGGTAACCGGGTGGTCGCCGGGCAGGGCAATGTGCCCAACCTGACACCCATTGACATCCTCTTAGACGGAACGCCGCAGTGGGTCACGGCCGTACCCCTGGCGCAGGGTGTATTGTGGGGGGTGGTGCTAGCCGACGGCCGTACCCAGGCCTTCCTGGTCAACAATGGCGAAGTCACGCCCATTGCCAGCAATGATCTCACACCCGCCATCGCCCCGGTGCTGACCGTTGACCCGGTGCAGGGGCAGGCGCTCTTCCTCAATCCGCCCTCGGCCGACCCGGCGGGCAGCGCCCCCATTATCTACAACAACGCCGGGCATCTGGCGCACACCAATGCAGCCGGAGAATTGACGCTGGTGAATGCCGGCGAAATCATCGGCCAACCACCGATCACCGCCCTGCCGGATGCGCGCATACTGTTTGATGGGCACGGCCGTTTGCTGTTGCTCACCGACCCCACCGGCCGCTATCCGCATGGCGTGTTGGGTGATAGCATCGAAGCGGGCGGTTTTGCCCTCATCCAGACTGACCCGGAAATCAAGGTCATCGCCCACTTCCTCATCCCTGAACCGCAGGTGGTGGAGGGCATCATGCCGCTGTGGGCCGATTGGAATGGCGACGGGCAGCGGGAAATCCTGCTCACCCTGTCCGACGCCGAACAAGGGGCGCAGTTGGTATTGTTCTCTGAAGCGGGTGTGCGCCTGGCAGCCGGCCCGGCCATAGGGCAAGGCAACCGTTGGCGACACCAGATTGCCATTGCCCCTTTTGGGCCAAATGGGGAAATGGAATTAACGGCCGTGCGCACCCCCCATCTGGAAAGCACGGTGGAATTTTATCGCTGGCAGGGCAACGCCTTGCAACTGGTGGCCCAGCTACCCGGTTATACGTCCCACAGTATCGGCTCGCGCAATCTGGATATGGCCATGGCCGGAGATTTTAACGGCGACGGCCGTATGGAGCTCCTCCTGCCCACCGCCGGCCTGAACCAATTGGGTGGTATCCAGCGCACCAACGAGGGGGCAACCACCGTGTATCACCTGGGCATCGGCGGCAAACTGGCGAGCAATCTGGCGGGTGTGGCGATGGGCGATGGGCATCGGGACGATGGGAATACGGCCGTTGGCCTGGGCCGCACCGATAATGTGCTGCGCATCTGGCAGCCATAACTGCGTGATGCGTCACGGTTCTCTGGTCACGCATCACATATCACGCCCTGTCAACCCTCTGAGATCCTAAAGAGCCGGGAGCAAGAGATTGGGCGATCTCCCAATCTCTATTTCTCTCTGCTTGACAAACTAACCGCCCCTCGCCAGAATACCGCGTATTTTTCGTAAACCGTAAACCAATCATCGAGGTTAACTGATGAGTAAAAAACTGCTGATCTTGATAACATGTGTGTGGGCGCTGGCGGGCTGTGGCGGGCAAGAAGAGACGCCGCCCACGCTGATAGCGCCACCGGCTACGGCCGTAGCCGAAAACACCACACCCACGCCAGAAGCCACGGCGACAACGGCCGTGCAACCCGCCGCCACCAACACCCTGCCACCGCCGCCCACATTGGCTCCGCCACCGGCTACCCCGACCCCTATCCAAACACCCACCCCGGCCCCGCCAGAGAGCATTTTATTGCTGAAACCGGAAGATTTTGCCCCCGACCGCAACCCGTTGACGGGCGAAATTTTGGATGATCCCAGTGTGTTGGAAAGACGGCCGTTAGCCATCAAAATCTCCAACGCCCCCGCCTTTTATGTGCGCCCTCAATCCGGTCTGAATTCGGCCGATTGGGTCTTTGAACATACCGCCGAAGGCGCAGTGACGCGCTTCACTTTGCTCATATACAGCCAAACGCCAGAAACAGTTGGCCCTATCCGCAGCGCCCGCCTCATTGACCTGGAACTACCCGCCATGTATGACGCTGCCCTGGTGTTTTCCGGCACCAGCGCCGGCGTGGGCAACCGCATGTTGCAGTCAGACATCGCCAATCAACTGGTGCGCAGCAACGAACCCGGCTATTACCGCACTGGCGATACCAGCAAGCCGTTTGAACACACCCTCTACGCCCGCCCCGACCAGATTTGGGCCGGGCTGGAAGCCGGTGGACGCAATAATCCACCCAACTTCCAAACCCAGGTTGCCTTTGGCAGCGAACCACCTGCCGGAGGCCGCCCCGCCAGCTACGCCAGTATCAACTACCAATCTACCTTTGTGGAATGGACGTATGACCCGGACACCAACCGCTATCTGCGCCGCGCCGACAACGAAGACATCATAGACGCGCTGGACGGCGAACAGGTGAGCACCGCCAATGTGGTCATTATCGCCCCCTTCCACGTGGAAGACCCTACCATCTGCGAGCAAATTAACAACGGCGTCTGTACGGCGCTGACGGTACAAATTCAGTTGTGGGGCAGTGGGCAAGGGGTCGTGTTGCGTGATGGGCAGGTGTATGATGTGACGTGGCATCGGGACGGCCGTCACGACATGCTCACCTTCACCGACGCCAATGGCGCCCCCTTCCCCCTGCAAATTGGCAACACCTGGGTGCAACTTGTCCCCACCTGGCTGCGCAACCCGGTGGTGATTGAATAAGAATACACCTGTCTTTCAAGTTTTGGGGGCCAATAGTTTATCGGCGGCCTTTTGGGCCTCGCTGACGCTGACGCCGTTTTCCCAGGTAAACGGCCATCCGCTCCCTTCCCATTTTTTCCACAGGACGATCACTTTTCCTTCCGCGCCGTAGGGTGCAGATATAGCCGGATCGCTGGGGCCAAAGATAGCTAAAGTGGGGCAGCCGACCGCGGCGGCAATATGCGTGGGGCCGGTGTCATTGCCCACATACAAGTCGGCCATTTCGCCCAGTGCGCCAATCTCGCTCAGGCTCACGCGCCCCGTCCAGTCAGCCACCGGCACAGGCATCATGCCCACAATATCGGCCGCCAGCGCTTCTTCTTGCCAACTGCCCACCAATAACAAACGCGCTTTGTGTTTGCGCACCAGATAATTGCCCAGCCGTACAAATCGTTCCACCGGCCATTGTTTATTTTTGCCGGTATGGCCCGGCCCTGAGCCGCCGCCAGGGTGCATGATAACCAGCGGTACATCACCCAACCACTCCATCTCATCAATCAGCCGTTTGGTCACGGCCGTGCGCGCCGCATCCGAGGGATAAAATGCCATAGGCAGCCGCCCTTCGGCGCTGGTGTCTATGCCAATGGCTTTGGCCAGTGCCAGATAGATAACGGCCATGTGCCGTTCCCCCGCTGGCGGCAGCACAGGCAAGGTGTGGGCAAAGCCTTGCCCCCGCACATTAAGGCCCACCCGCTGCGGAATACCGGCCCGCCAGGCCACATAAGACAGCAGGCTGGAGCGACCGGGAATGAAGCAGGTGTCGTACTGCTCCTGGCGCAACTGTTGAATGAGGGTGTGGAGTTGGGACCAGGAGAGTTGGGACACGGCCGTTTCCCCCGTGCGGATCAATTCCGTCAAATGTGGGTTTCCGGCAATGGCCGGTCGCGCCCAATCGCTAACCGCCCAATCAAACCGGGCCTGCGGATATGCTCGTTTCAACGCCGCCAGCAGCGGCGTGGCCAGCATCACCTGGCTGATGCAGCAGGGATGCAGAATGAGCGCCTGGCGCGGCGGCTGAAACGGTGCGCGGCGCACCAGACGGAAAGGGACAGACGCCACGCGCGCCACCATGCTTGTAACCACACTCTCTTGGGGCATAAGCCCTAATTCTAGCGCAAGACCCCTGATAATTGACAATTGATAATTGTTAACTGGACACTGGCGTTTTTTATATCGCCAGAGAGTTGTCAAATTTCACATCGTGCGAAAAATTTGACAACTCTAGAATTCGCCAGACTCCAGTTGTTAATTGTTAATTGTCAACGGTGATCAACTCTTTGATCTGGCCGAATTTGGCCGGGCCTATGCCCGTCACATCCATGATGGCTTCGATGGAAGCGAAGGGGCCATTACTCTCGCGGTGTTGGATGATATTGGCGGCGGTGCTGGGGCCAATACCCGGCAGGGCATCCAGCTGATCCAGGGTGGCGATATTAATGTTGATCAGATTGTTGGTGGTGGGCGCGGCCATGCCGCCCACTCCTGCGCTGCTGGCCGCTGGCTGCGCTACCGTGACCGGCGCGGGCACGGCTTCCCCCACCGCCGGAACATATATTTGCATGCCATCGCTCAGCAGCTGCGCCAGATTGACAACGGCCGTGTTCGCCTGCCCCGTAAACCCACCGGCGGCGGCCACCGCGGCCTGTACAATACTGTCTGGCGGCAACGTATAGACGGCCGGAGCCACCACCTGGCCGTTAACATAAATACGTATGGGGGCGGGCGTACCTGTCGGCGTCGGCGTGACGGTTGGCGGCGGTGGCTGAATGACGATGGGCGCCGGCTGCACCCGCTTGAGCATGGTCAAGGCCCCGACCCCCACGGCGATACCCAAAAAGAAACCAACAGCTAACCAACCCCAGGCTGTAGCATTACGCATGGTTATTTCCCCTTTTTCTGGCAGTCGTTTCCGTAACGAACTACCACTTCGAGTTTAGAAAAATAAGGGTGGTCTACGACAAGTAAACCACCCTTTGGTAAACTGTGTTGTTATGAATGACAATACAGTTACCAAACAGCAGCTTAACAAGTTAATCGAATTTAGGCAACGCTTTTATGACTGCCTCAGGGCTTTTCAGTAAAAATATAGGAGGATGAAAAAACACCTGAACTTGGTAGGATAAGTATGTCAAAACAAACCAACCAAGGCAGGTGAAACATGCAGTGTATCATATTGGCAGCAAAGGAAATAGAAGGAATCGCGTTCAATCTCGCGGATTTGGCCGAAAAACTCAATCAACTGACCGACCCAAGAGACAAGAGGGGAAAAGTGTATGAGTTGGGGACGATCCT
>JABFFZ010000119.1 GCA_013112725.1 Chloroflexota bacterium | reverse complement strand
TTTTCCTCCTGCCCGACCAGGGCAAAATAAGGCTGAACTAATATAAAAATAAAAACTGGAATAAGGGTTGCCCAGATTGCCGCTGCCATCAGCAACGCCCAATCAGAGCGGGTTAATTGCTCTAATAGTTGCAGCGCCACCGGCAGTGTGTAACGGCTCTGGCTGCGCAAATAGAGCAGCGGGCTGATGAAGTCCCCCCAATAATAAACGAAGCTTAACACGGCTACGCCTACGGCCGTTGGCCGCACAATGGGCAGCGCCACCAGCCACCACAACTGCCACACACCCACACCATCCAACCGGGCCATATCGTAAACAACGCCAGGGATACGGCGGAAAGCGCGGTAGAAAATGAGAACATAAAAGGGGCTGGTGGCCATCCAGGCGGGGGCTACCAGCGCCCATACGGTATCATACCAACCCAGGTAACGGTAAATAAAGAAACGGGTAGACCAGAGGGCGATGCCGGGCGCCATGAGAACGGCCAGGGAAATGAGAACCCACAGTCGCTGCCGCGAGCGGGGCTGCAGGGCCATGCCCAATCCGGCCCAGGAAGCGATGACCAGGGTGAGGGGCATTGCCAACGCCACCACCAGCAGGGAGTTGAGGGTAAAACGGCCAATGGGGATGAGCCGCCAGACACGGCCGTAATTGCTCAGTGTTGGCTCGTCCGGCAGCAGTTGCAGGGAAGTGGGCAGCGGTACACCTGGTGGATAAAGGGAAGCCGCCGCCATCCATACCAACGGTAGGAGGAAAATGACGGCCACAACGAGCCGCAACAGGTAAACGGCCGTGCGCCTAAAGGAGAAAACTTTCATCTGTCGTCCCGATATTCCACTGCCGGGCGATGATATAAAGCAAAATGACAATCAGCCCGCTTAAGGCATACATCACCCACAACGCGGCGCTGGCTACGCCAAAAGCAAGCAAATCAAAACCCTGCTCATAAATGAAAAAGGGCAGCGTATAGGTGGCATAATACGGCCCACCACCGGTCATCAGATAAATAGAGGTAAAGGATTCCTGGAAGGTTAATATGGCATCGCGGAAAACTAACAGCAGCAAAATCGGCGCCATCAACGGTAAAATGATGTGGCGCAGCACACCCCATGCGCCGGCGCCATCTATGGTGGCGGCATCTTCCAGTTCGGGGGGCACATCTTGCAGCGCCGCCAGACTCACCAGGAAACCTTCGCCAATTTGCCACAAGGACATGAGGATGATGGCCGGTTTGGCCCAGGTCGGGTCCACCAGCCAGGCCGGCGGCGACAGCCCCATCCAGGCCAGAAACAGGTTTAGCGGCCCGTATAGGGGGTTAAAAATCCACAGCCAGGCCAGCGCAAAGGCGGCCGTGGGAATGACACTGGGTAGGTAAACGGCCGCACGAAACCCGAACAGGAAACGGCCGTTGCGCTGCAACAGGCGCGCCAACAGAAACGCCCCCACCACCCGCATAAACGTGGGCACAATAATCAGCGCCAGCGAGTTCTGAACGCTCAGATTAAACAGCGAATCGGTATACGCCAAGACAAAGTTAAGCGTTCCGGCCCAACGTGGCGGCGTCAGGCCATCATAATGGAAAAAGGCCAGAGCAAAGGTAACCACCGCCGGAATAACCACCAGGAGACCGATACCTACGGCATAGGGAACCAGTAATAATTGCACACGGTGCTGATAGGACAGGTGGGGAAGGAAACGGTATTTGAGCATAACCTGAAGTGAGCCGGAGTGTAGAGGTAGATGAGCATTTTGTCAAAAAAGGTTCGGCTGGGAACAAATACCTGCCAGTCGGCGTTGGCAAAGTTGTGGGCGATTTAGAGAATTGCCCTACCTGAGAATTACCTACCACAATAAATGACAATAGTGGCTGGTGGTTGGTTCAAGCCACCGGCAACCAGCCATTACTTTTATGGGAGATATTGTATGAAAAAGATATATTGGCTCACCGCACTGCTCTTGCTTCTGGCGGCTTGCACCGCCGATGGCAACGAACCGGCAGTTGAAAGTGGGACAGTCGAAAGTGAAGAAGCAACGGCCGTACCCACCACCCCTACCTTCACCACCATCCCGACCAACACAGCCACCACATCGCCAACGGCCGTTACCCCTTCCGCACCCTTATCCCTGGAAAAAACAGCAACCCCGACCAAAACGGAATTACCAACAGCAACCGCCCAAACCGGCGCCATCATGCCGGTGACGGTTGATCTGAGCCAGTTGACACCGGTCACGGCCGTAGCCACCACCCCACAGATCATACCGGCCCCCGGTTTGCCGAATCCTCTGACCGCCCTGATCAACCAGGTCAGCCAGGATTTGGCGCAGCGGCTCAAGATAGACGTCCGCGAAGTGAGCCTGGTAGAAGCGTTTGCGGTGGACTGGTCAGACAGTTCACTGGGCTGCCCCCAACCGGGCATGGGCTACCTGACGGTAATCACCCCCGGCTATCAGATTACGCTGGCGGCCCAAGGAGAAACCTATACCTACCACACAGATCACGGACGCTATTTTGTTTTGTGTGGCATAGACGGCCGCCCAGTACCCTAAGTAATCGTCTAAAAACAACTTTCCGTTTTGAGATTGGGGATTGGAGATTGAATGCCCAACCAATCTCCAATCTCAAAATCGGAACTGTTTCTTTGCCAACCCCTCAGGTTACGGCTTCAAGATAATCGGCAGGTAGATGTAATTGAAAGGTGGAGCCACCGGTGTGACGTTCACCGTAGCCGAGGCTGTGGCCGTGACCAGGTTGATGGGACCAGCGTTGTAAGCCGTCCACGTCGCCGTGTTCGTCGTAGTCACATTGAGCGTGGCGCTGATGGTCAACCCGGCCGCCACCGTGTCCACACTTGCCCCCGGCAGCAGATTGTAAGCCAACCCCGTGAAGAGATTGCCTAACTCACTGTCATCCAGATCGTGCAAACCCAAGGGCACGTTACCCGTGTTGGTCACCGCATAACAGTAGTACACAGTGGTCCCCTCATCAACCGTAATCGTGTCCGTCGCCGCGCAAACACCGGGGGCTGTACCCACCGTCTTGGTAATAGCAATCGCCGGATTTTGTGCCTCCACTGTCAACGTCAGCGGTACTGTTACCAGCGGATTAACCAGGTCATTGCTGTTGATGCACAGCGTACCAGTGTAGGTGTTACCCACCGTCAAGCCCGCCGTGTCAAACGTTACCATCACCTGGCTGCTATCACCTGCTGCTGTTGTGCCCCCCATTGTGTCCAGGCTTACCCAGGGAATGTCCGTCAAAGTGGAACATGCTGGAGGTGGCCCGCTGACATCAATGCTGACGTCATCCACAAAGAAGTTGGTGTTGCCACCGCCGAAAACTTCGGAGTTAAACTCTAGCGTGTGGGCTGCGCCGTTCGCATACGCGCTGACATCCACCAACACCTGGCGGTAACCCAGTGTACCGCAGGCTGGATCAGCTGCCGTAGTCACCCACACCTGGTTGCCATCCATGTTCACTTCCAGATAGTCGTTGCTGCTACCGGTACAGACAAACTGTTCCACCCAGAAGCTCAAGGTCGCTGTACCTGAGGGGATTATCACGCTTTGTGATACACTACCGGCTTCATAGGCCGAGATCCCACCAAACCAGGCCCACCACAAACCAGAGCGTGGCCCTGTGCCGGTGCCGGTGCCACAAGCAGCAACCGTACAGAGTGGTGAACCAAAGTTAGTTGAAGCTTCGGTCCAGAAGGGGCTTGGCGTACCCGCTTCAAAACTACCATCAGCCACGATGGGACCTGAGAAACGGTCCAGGTTCACCGCAGTTGTGCGCGGTGCAGGCACGCCTTGTCGTTGCGAGTCACCACCACCGGGCGCAGCCATAACTGGGGCTTCTTCATCAATGGTCCAGTCCAGATCGCCAGCGCCGTTATTGGTGATAGTTAAGGTGTGGGTCACCATGGCGGTGACAACCTGGCTAACAACAAATTCTGCCGGGGAAACCTCAATGACCGGGGCCAGCGGCAGGAAGAAACCAACGACATCTGCAGGCCAGGCAAAAGCGCCTAACAGTTGGTTGCTGCCATCACCGGTAGCAAAAGCGGAGATGATGTCGCCATCCCCAAAGGTAGCTGGCATGGGATCAATGAGCGTCGTTCCTCCGCCGGGCGTGGTGATCTTCAAGTCATACGTGCCCGCCGGTAGTTCCAGATAAGCGGCTACATCACCAAAGTTCACATCGGTCCATACAGGCGTGCCATCTTGCAGGCGCACATCAGCAGTTGCATTACCGGCAGCGAAGGGGGCCAGGTGCCCCAGCCGCAGCTTAAAGTTGCCAGAAGCGGGCGCGGTGTTATCGTCTAACAAGGCCAGTAGTTCTAATGGCTGATTTGCGCCATCGCCAATGGCGATTACCGAATAATCCAGACCGGCCGTCAGAGTAAAGGTGCCGGTGATGGCTGGCGTAGGGCTGCCTGCCGGGACCACTTCCACGTCATAACTACCCGTCGGGACGGTCAGGTATGGGGTGGATTCGCCATAGACAAAGTCGGTAAGGACAGGGGTGGCGTTGAGGGTGATGGTCACGGCCGTGCCTGCCCCCGGCGCAAACGGCGCTAAATGCGCCACCGCCAGCCGCGCATCCGTCGGTTCCGCTGTGATTTGCAAACACCAGCCACCGGCTAATTGACCCAAATCGCTGCCGGTATCGTCCATAATGTAGAGATGCCAGTCACCATTGGGGTTTGTGCCGTTGAAAGTAGCCAGGGTAGTGGCGGTTGAAGGGGTGGGCGCGGGTGGATCGAAGGCGTCGCCCGGCTCGTAGTCGGTCGGCTGGTATGTGCCGGAGATGATTTGTGTGCTGTCCGGCAATGGGCCTGGCGCGGCATCGTCGAAGATCAGATCAACATTCACCAAATCCGCACTGCCGCCAGCGTCTGACATAATAACCAGGTTCTCACCCTCAGGGCCAACCAGCAAAATGTCAATGTCATCCGGCCAGGTATGGCTCAAGCCTGCCAGTTGCACATTCACATCAGTGATGGCCGGATCATACCCGCTCACCGTAATGGAGGAGGGATATGGTGTGCCTGCCCCAGAGCTGGGAATCGTAATAGGGTCGGTATTACACACGAATTGGGAAGGCTCCCAAATCCAGGTAGCGCCGGAGAAAACCTCGGCGGTAGTCCAGGGGTTGTCCAGGGGTGTCACATAGACGCCGGCCGCGAGGTCATAGATGTAGATGAGACCTGGTTCATCGGGCACCAGATAGGCAAATCCTTCTGGGCTAATGGCTAGACCATCCAGGTCTGTTTCACCCGCCGGGTATGGCACGATGAACGTGGCCGTGCCATCAAGATTGATACGGTACAGTCCAGACCCAAACGGCGTCAGGTCGTCATTGGTGGCGTAAAACTCGCCGGTATTCGGGTCAATGGCCAACCCACCAAAATCATAATCGGCATCTACGTAGTCAATATAAATGGTGGCAATCTGGGTGGCCGGGTCAATGATATAAACTGCTTCGTTGGCAATGTTTTTTGTGCCATAGAGTGTGCCCTCGTAAAAAGCCAGGGCAACCATGCTTTGAATAGCCCCACCGGGATCAGTGATAACACCTAACTGATTGATAGTGCCCCCGACCGGCCATTCATACAGGGTTGACCCACTGTTGAAATACACCAGGTTACTCACTTCATCAAAACCAGCACCCCATACCTGAACGCCAGAAAATGCCGGTAAGAAGTTATTGGTAATGACATCAATCTGGTAGGCTGGTGTGGCGGCGTCATCCACCCCGACAAACAAAGGGTAGTCTACATTTTGCGGGTTCAGCCGAGCCGCGGGGAGGGACACGGCCGTCTCCCTTTCAGCCACCTGCGCTCTGGCCTGCTCCCGCAATGTTTCCGCTGAGTCCACATCGGCCAGTCCGCCGTTTTGGGCCAGGGCTGCCAGTGGCAGCAGCAAGGCCAGAACGATCAGACCCAATACAAAAAGTGACATGGGATTTCGTTTCATCATGGGTTTCTCCTTTTGATTTGTGCGGCGAGGCAAAGCTGATAGATGACTTTGGTACTATATTAACACGTAAGGCTGCAAATAAAAACGGCCGTGTCGGGGACACGGCCGTTTTTTAGCGCAAGTCAATCAATCGGTTGGCTTACGGTTTCAAGATGATCGGCAGGTAGATGTAATTGAAAGGTGGAGCCACCGGTGTGACGTTCACCGTAGCCGAGGCTGTGGCCGTGACCAGGTTGATGGGACCAGCGTTGTAAGCCGTCCACGTCGCCGTGTTCGTCGTAGTCACATTGAGCGTGGCGCTGATGGTCAACCCGGCCGCCACCGTGTCCACACTTGCCCCCGGCAGCAGATTGTAAGCCAACCCCGTGAAGAGATTGCCTAACTCACTGTCATCCAGATCGTGCAGACCCAAGGGCACGTTACCCGTGTTGGTCACCGCATAACAGTAGTACACAGTGGTCCCCTCATCAACCGTAATCGTGTCCGTCGCCGCGCAAACACCGGGGGCTGTACCCACCGTCTTGGTAATAGCAATCGCCGGATTTTGTGCCTCCACTGTCAACGTCAGCGGTACTGTTACCAGCGGATTAACCAGGTCATTGCTGTTGATGCACAGCGTACCAGTGTAGGTGTTACCCACCGTCAAGCCCGCCGTGTCAAACGTCACAGACACCTGGCTGCTATCACCCGCTGCCGTGGTGCCGCTCGTCGGGCTGACGCTTACCCAGGGGAGATCGCTGGGAGTATTACATACAGACCCGCCGCCGATAGACCCGCTCAACCGGAAGAGGGCATCAGGTTCGACCCCACCGCCAACGCCACAGACAGTTGCCCCATAGCTCCAGGTAATACAACCTGTGCTAAAGCCATTACCAGGATTTTGCCATGCGTAACCGTTGTTAGACTGAACAGAACGGGTACTCCAGAACCACTGTCCGCCTACGCCAAAGTCCATATTGGCAACCACCGAGACCCAATAATGTCCCGAAGGCAAGATGGCCGCAACCGGCAAGTTAATTGTCAAATCGCCGGCAACATCCAATGCGGGCACTACACCCGGCGCACTATAGACCAGAGCACCTGGCAGGCCGCTGCTGTCCGCATAGAAATTGACATCCACAGTTGGAATCGGGCCGGCTGCCGAGTAGGTTCCCAGAACTTCGACTGTCTCAATAGTCCACGCCCCATCAACAACAGGGATAATAAAGTCATCAGCCCCGGCATTATCGAAAGCGTCAAAAGCTGCCTCAAAGTTTTGTGAAGGGAAGGCGTTCGTTCCTATATTATCCGTCTGGTCATAAAGAACAACGGCAGGGGCAGCCGGCAGGGAGTGGCTGGCTTTGGCTTGAGGTGCGCTGAGCACCATTCCCGGATTGGGTGGAATGGGGCCGAAAGTGGGAAGAACCAGGTCTTGCCCAGGAGCCTCCTGAATGGTCCAGTTCAGATCAATAGTGCCCAGATTGCTGATGGTCAGTGTATGGGTCATCACCGTTGTAACAGGTTGTGAGACAACAAATTCAGTTGGGTCTACCGCAATAACCGCTTCGGCAGCAACCAAGGCAAAATCAACGGTCGTGGTGGTAGCCGTAATAATGGTGACGCCAGAGATGGTTTCCGGCAGATAACCCGCCGCAGATGCCGTCACTGTGTAAACGCCGGCCGGAAGGGAAATGGAGTAATCGCCGCTGCCATTCGTCGTTCCGTTGTAAGTTGAATTACCGTCATCAGCGGTAACAGAAGCGCCGCCAATGGGGTTAGTCGTGGTCGCATCGGTCACATTTCCATCCAAGGTGCCAGTATTGGGGTCAACCGCGACCACCACTTCCACACACCATTCATTAACTGTGCCGGTATCGCCACCGACATTGTCGGAGGCGGTCAAAATCCAGGTGCCACTCAGGTCTTCGGTGTCAAAAGCGCTGAGGGGGTTATTGGGAGTAAACGATCCCTGGATGGTAGGAGTGGATGCAGCACACTCATCTTCCACAGGAGAAGATGCTTCGTCATCCAGTGTGGCATTAATGTCATTGCCAGAACAACCAAAGGTACTCGCCGGTACGCCCGGTCTATCAACAAAGGTGACGCTGGTACTTGTTTCCTGGTGGGTCAGGGTAAAGATCAGGTCACCAACCCAGGTATGGCTGACATCCAGATAGACATTCAAATCTGAAATCTCGCCGATATCACTAATGCTCAAACTATCCGTGATGCCGGCAGGATTGTTATCGGGAATGGCCAGGGCAGGGGCGCTGCAATAGGTGGTGGGCGGGGTAGGCGCACAATCGGGATAGGTGAAGGAGCCGATGTAGTTGCCCCACCGGGCGTTACCGGTGATGTTCTTGCTGTATTGGCCCAGATACCAGAAGGTAAGGCCATCGGGGTCAATGGTCATACCGGTGTAATCACCCCAACGATGCGGCGGCGTATCAAAGGCGGTATAGGTAATTTCACCCGCCTTCAATTCCGCTTCCGCCTGCAATGTCCCCGGCGAATCGGTACTCTCGCGCCCGGTGTACCACACCGAGGGGAACATGGCATTGCTGGATTTGGTATACCCAATGACCATGTCATCACAGTGGTTCACGGCCAGGTCGGGGAAGGTGCGGAACTCGTTATTGCTGGCATAAACGCCGGCCTGCACCAACACCGGTGTGCCACTCAGTTCCACCTGGTGCCAGCGTAGACAGTCCACCGTACCACCGCCAGGGTTGCAACTGATGCTGTCGGCTATCCAGCCATACCCGTTGCGGTACTCAAACTCGCGCATACGGAAGTCGTTGGCCTGGATGGTGGCGCCGCCGGATTGAGGGAAGGCGATGGGCATGCCGCTGGGGACGCCGGTGGCCGTACACAAATCATAGGTGGAGACGATGGTTGGCGCGGCCGGAATGTTCCACTGCCAGATGTTCACCGTACAGCCATCGTATGGGTCGGTCGCAAAGTAATGGGTGGACCCTAAGCTCGGCCATGTGCCCTGCGCAAACCCATGAAGATGAAGCGGTTGTGGCGTCCCTTCAAGCCCGCCGGTGCTGAAGGTGACCGGGGTCAAAGCGCCACCGGCATACATGACCGACTTATCCATGGCCCATACCCGGCCTTCAAACCCACCGGGGATTGCGCCGCCGAACTGGTTGGCGCCGGCCACGATGTAGCTGTCGCCTACGCCGGTGTGCGGATAATCATGGAATTCACCGCCAAACGGCTGCGCCGGAACGGAGTAGATATTGTATGCGCCCAGCGGGTTGCTGGTCTGGCTAACCGCAATGCAGTAGTGTGTGCCATTGCCATCGGCGGCAATAATCCAGCGATCTGCTTCTTCGTCATAAACTACGTTGGGGTCGAAGGGGCCAGCAGCGCAACCGGTGCCGACAGAGGCGAAGAAGCTGGCCATGGTGGTGGGGCCGGCCAGACTGGTGCCGGTCTTGTTATATACCTCGAAGGCCAGGTTGACGATGGCGATCAGGTGATTGGGGCCGGCAACCATGATGGGGTCTGGCGGCACAACACTCCCACCGCCGCAGCAGTCGGCCCGGTCCAGGGAATCAAAGCTGACGCCGAGGACGGGGGCGCGTAGCCCTGGCCCGCTCTCGGCAATCTGGATGGCGGCGCTGGGCGGCAGGGATAGGGCTTCTTGCTGGAGTCTGGCCACTTCCTGGGCGCTAACACGGTGTTCATTTTCGTCCAGGTCGGCTTCGCCTCGCAGCCAACGGTCATATAAGTTGTTGGGGTCATAGACGTTGGCGGGAATGTCGCCCAGGTTGACCACAACGGGCACAATGGGTTCCAGGCTGTCTACCTGGGCGGCGGCCCCGGTTGTGGAGACGCCATAAGGGGCCATGGCGCGCACGGCCGTGAAACGCGCCTGCGTTTCCGGTTGCACCTGTGTTGGTCTGGCTATCAGCCAGACGCCCAGTGCTAACAGACATGACAAGACGCTATATTGTAGGATTTGTCTAGGATTCATACTTACACTTACCTCCTTGGGGAATGAAAATAATTGAAGCCATCTAAAAAAACACAATTGACATAAACACACATCTATTGGTGATACACCGAGGGATGCTTTATGGTCTTTGCCTCTTTTTCAAGAGGCTCATCAATAAAGCACGTTGAATATAGAGGGAATTCGATCATTTACCGTCGCTTGATAACAGCATCGGATCCGAATTTCGCTTATCTTTTCATGTTGATCCATGAAGTCTTGAGAACTCGACTTATGAAACAATGAATGGTCATCTTTGTCTGTTGGTGTCAGGTGATATTTGAGAGCCTTTGTGGTTACAAAGATTGATCTTGATGAATGATTGAACTTTACTCTATTTGTTCCTATTTTACAACAATTCACTACCGTACATTTTTAATGTGATGCCTGCGGCATAGAGAAAGCCACAGGAATTTCCATGGATTCATTAAGAAAATGCTCCAACAAGTCAAGACCCAATTGAAACAGGCTCAAGTCGCACCGGTCTGGA
>JABFFZ010000118.1 GCA_013112725.1 Chloroflexota bacterium | reverse complement strand
CGTCCACTCGACAGAACAGGTTAATGATAAAATCTTCCGTAGTCATCGGGTTCTCCTTTTGCTAATGGTTTTGGAAATTCTTAGCTTAAGGGAACCCGATGCCTTTTTTCAACTAGCACCAAAGGTTTCATCTACCCTGTATTCGTCATACCTGTCATCCAGACCAATCCCCGGGGTGTCACGAAGCCAATATATCGTTGTTGGATCGGAGCTTATCTCAGAGTTATCAGCCCATTTATAAGGCACTCCACCATCATTCCAACGATCTGGATTTATTGAACCTGGTGGGACATTGTGATCTGGTTCGTTCACCACACCACTTCCCGTGCGGTATCGTTTACCCTCAATATCTTGTATGAATTCCATTGTGCCAAGGTAGGGAACCTGTGCAAATTGCATTCCTGGATCTATCCTTGCTCTGATGGAGATGCCAGGAGTAGGATTGTGTCCTGTATCTTCTAAAAAGGCGGGAATACCTAAATCAACCCGCCACTGGTTGTTATATTGCTGTAAATAGACATCACTATACTCAGCCGATAATAATGATAGTGTTGGTATATATTCGTCTTCTGGACAAGGAGTTTCTGTTGGTGGCGTAGAACTCCCGCTACCGCATCCGCTCAGGAGCAAACTGATTAACAACAAGCAGAGACATAACCACAACCACTTCCTGTTCGTCCTCCTGCCGTTACGTCTTTTATCCTGTTGTGGCGACCAGGCATGATAAACCACCATACCGCTTAAGGTAATCCAGATGCCGGTGTTGGGGTCAAAGTAACGGCCGTTCTTGAAAATAAGCCCGGTGCTGAAGTCGTAGGTGGTGTTGCCCTCACAGCCCAGGTGGGTGACGGGGCCTTCTTCACCCAGCAGCACCATGCCCTCTGGGGAGTAGGTCCAGGCCAGGGTGACGGTGGCGGCCATGTTCGTGGTCTGGCGTACCAGGTGATTGCCGTCCTGATGGTAGTAGCGCCACTCACTTTCCAGCTCATCAGCGTCTACCAGTTCGGCGATACATTCCAGGCCGTAGAGGTAATGTTTGCTGTCTGAGAATGCGCCGCCTTCTTCCAGCAGGACACGGCCGCCTCTGGCATAGTTGGCGGCATCGTACCGGTAGGTGAGGACAGTTGTCGTTGTGACGGTGGTCGTGTAAGCGGTTCTGTTGCCCACGGCATCATAGGCATCGCTTTATTCACCGTTGAAATCGCCGCTGTAGCGGGCGGCCGTCAGCCGGTAGAGCGGGTCGTAGTTGTATTGGATGTGTATAAGTTGGTAGCCGTGCTGTGACAGTGTTAAGAAAGCTCAGTGCAGCTTTGAAATCGAAAAGGAAAGCGAGAAGCAAAGTATTTATATTCAGCCAACCCATTATATGGAGGGCCTAAATATTGCACATATTTGGCTTTAAGAACCAGCCGGTTATCTTGGTAGCCAAGTGGCCAAAGTAAATTCACTCCTTCTTGTTCACTCTGAGGATAAGGACTACCTTCTCCTATCCAGCCACCAAATATAGCTGCGTCATCAATAGAGTGATTTTCGGGTACTTCAAACAAAACACGTAACAAAAGATAGAGTTTTTCAGGAGATGAAGCATCGTAATATTGTCCATAACTATTGTAAGTTGCAATTATTCCGCTCCGTTTTCGCTCCGATTGATTCATAAGAAAGCAAGCTGCCTGCTGAACTTGTCCAATGGGATATGTTTCTGCCTTTATGTGAGGGGGAACCGCTGTCCAAACAGGGACTTCCGACATCAGCAGAAAAAACCTGAACACCAACAAGGCCCAGGAAGAAATTAGGAGTAAACTGAGCAAGATAAGAGTAGCTAATAACATCGTTATCATCCTGCAGCGGCTGAAACACTCAGACAAGCGATTAAAATTTCTGTGAGGCTTTTCTCTCATGGTTGGTAACATTGCATTATGTTTGATAGCTATTTCCAAGCTGTGCGAAAAAGGCTAACGCAGGGGTAAATAGACGCAGAGTTGCTAGAGAGTTGAACATGGGCGATTTGCACATCACGACAAATGAAAATCCAAGATTGCGCAGATTTTTTAATCGGTGAAATGAAATCTGCGCAATCTTTGATTATTTTCAGGACAGGACTTATGCTTATGGTGTAAGCGTCGGCGTGGTATCCCATTCATACAGTTGATCACCCCATCTGGCAAAGCCCTTTGTAATTTCATTACCATCCCAACTCATTCTAAAATTGTGTGCTGTACCCTCATAATTCCAGTAAGGAGGTGGTGTCGTACTGGAACGAAGAATACCAGCTTGAGGCACTTCATTCACCTTGAAAGTAGTCGGCAATGGGCCTTCATAGAATCTTACGATACCTGTGACTTCTACTAAGCCTGATGTTCCCTGCAGACCGTTACGCGAAAAAGCATCATCATATGATTGCCCAGAACGGGATCTTTCGCTTTTCCCTTCTTTAACTTCCCATGCTTCCCAAAACTGAAGATCCGGAGGGCCATATAAAAGAGTATCATCGTCATTACTATAATACCTTACATGAGTGTTAATCTCTTGAATGATCCAGCCATCGCTTTTGGCAGGGTTCTCCAATCTAAACTTAACTCGCCAGTCATGTCCACCGTATGCTGTAGGTTTGGGTCCCGACACGTGTTCAATATTCACTTTCTCCCAAGCTCGGCTAGATGGTTGCCAGTCAATAGGTATATTTGGACTACATATAATATCTTCTCCCAAGTTTTCAATAGCTTGTTTATCTATTCCTCCCCCACAGCTGGACAATGCCAGCGCCAGTAATAATAGAAAAAATAATAGATATACTCGCTTCTTGCCCTTGCTATATTTGCGTTGCTTACTGCGGGATGATCGCTCTACCTGATGAATCACAAACCCACCTAACGTCAACCATATGCCGGTATTGGGGTCGAAGTAGCGTCCCTTTTTGAAGATAAGACCAGTAGACCAGTCATAAATTGCGCCACAGCCCAGATTGGTAACCGGCCCCTTTTCACCCAAAACGACCGCTCCTTCAGGTGAGTATGCCCAGGCCAGGGTGACAGTGGCGGCTATATTGGTGGTTTGGCGCACCAGGTGGTTGCCGTCCTGATGGTAGTAGCGCCATTCGCTCTCTGGCTCGTCGGCGTCTACCAGTTCGCCAATACAGGCCAGACCGTAGAGGTAATGTTTGGTATCTGAAAACGCGCCGCCTTCTTCCAGCAGGACGCGGAATCCACCAGCATAATCCAGGGTGTAGGTGGTAACTTCTCCGGCTACGGACATTTGCAGGCGACGGCCGTCGCCATCATACACGAAGGTAGTCAGCAGGTTATCCACGAGGACGGCCGTCAGGTCTCCACTCTGGCTATAGGTGTAAACACGGCTGACAGTTGCCCCAACGGTGGTGGTGATCAACCTGCCCGCATTATCCCATTCGTAGGTGGTGGTGTCGCTGCCAAGTTTTACGCTTTCAACGAGGCGGTTGGCGGCATCATAGTGGTAAGTGATGCTTTGGGTGGTGATAATGTTGGTGTTGTACACGGTGCGGTTACCCACTGCATCATATTCATAGGCGTATGTGCCGGAGAGAATGCCGCTGTAAGTGGCCTGGGTCAGGCGATAGAGCAGATCGTATTCGTATTGAACGGCCGTTGTTTGTAAATGCGCTGGCTGGATGGCTCTGGCGTAAATGTCCTGGTGGCTGTTACGGCCGTCTTGCCAGGCCAGCAGGTAGTCACCACTTCCGGCTAACGCGGGGTGGGTCTGGCTGCCGCTGTGGGCCACCAGGGTGACATTATCACCTATCAGTGTCCCATTATCCGCGATCATCTGCCCCTGCACATCGGGATTGCTCAACCCTTCTTGCCAGACCACCAGCCAACCATCGGTCACGCCGTTGACGGCCGGAACCAGGCCGGCATTGGTCTCACTCACCTGGAGGACACTGCCAATCAGCGCGCCGCTGGTGTTGACGCGACGGCCGTTTATCCCAACCGGGACAATACCCCCATTGTTGTGCCAGACAACCAGGTAGACCTGCGCTTCGTCGCTCCAGACCACATCTGGCGTTTGTTCGGTGTTGGACGCGTTGGCGATAGCAAAATTGCTGCCGCTTGTCCCCCCGCTAGAACTCAATCGCTGGCCGTAGATGTCGTCGTTGCCATTGCGTCTGTCTTGCCAGACTACGAGGATCTGGCCCGTGTCCGCCACAGCGACAGCGGGATTGGCCAGGGGCAGGTTTTGGTTTGCCAGGGATACCTCACTGCCGATTGTACCTGTTTTGGAAACAGTACGAGTCTGTATCTGGTATCCGAGCATGGTGATGCGGGACCAGGCAACCAGGAATTGGCCGCTCGTTTCATTATAGCTCACATCTGGCTGGCGGGCCGGCGCAGCGGCAACTGTATCGTAAACCCTGTAGGCCGTTCCCAGCGTGCCGGTAGCGGAGACGTAACGCGCCCAGATGTCTTCAGTGTCACTCCAGACAACCAGGTATCCATGGTCATCCGGGCTATAAGCCACGGCTATGTCCGCCTCGTGTTTTTTGTCCACGACAACAAAGTTGCTGCCTATTAACGTGCCGTCGGCGGCAACGAATTGCCCATAAACCCCCCAGGTTTCACCATTACGGTGATCTTGCCAGACGACCAGGTATTCATCATCGTCGGTATTGTGCGCCACCTCTGGACGCACCTGCGCTTCCCCGCCCATATCATCCGAGGTGAGGGTTTGCGTCAGGAAAGTCGTAGGTAAACGTAGCGTTTCTGTTGTCACTAACCGGTTGCCCACTCCATCCAGTTCATATTGATAATCTGCCAGCAAATAGGCGCTTTCGGCCTCCAAATGGTGGAGGCGTATCAGCCGGTTGGCGGTGTCGTAACTGTTGACCGTTTGTACGCCATTGGGCAGGGTGGTGGTGATGAGGCGGCCGGCCGCATCATACTCGTAGCTGGTGATACCCTCCTCCCAATCATCCACATGAATGAGGCGGTTGTCCTCATCATAGGTGTAAATGACCGCGCGCATATCCGGGTAGATCAGCTGCGTCCGGTTACCCACCCGGTCATACCGGTAGCCCACGACGCCGGTGAAGGGGTTGGTCACGGTGATGAGCCGGTACAGGTCGTCATATTCGTAGGTTGTTACACCCACGCCTTGCCCTGAGCTTGCCGAATGGGTATCGGTCATCACCAGCCGGTTGCCCAGGGCATCATAGGCATACTGGACAATTTCGCTGTCGGCGGTGTAATCGGCCGTAGCCAGCCGGTTCAGGCCATCGTAACTGTATTCGGTAACGGCGTCGTTGCCATCGGTCATCACCACCCGCAGCCCCAAAGCATTGTAACCGGTATGGGTTTCGTTCCCCAGCCCGTCGCGGACAATAATGGGCCGGTTCAGGTCGTCATAAAGGGTATAACTGCTGGTGAAGCCGCGGGCGTTGGTGATGACGATGCGGTTGCCCAGAGCGTCGTAGCGGTATTGAGTGAGAACGTCTGTGTCGTTTGTGGGATTGCTACCCGGTACGTCGTTTTCGATGACGGCCGTCAGCCGGTTGAGACCGTCGTATTGATACGTAGTGGTTACGTCTTCAGCGTCCACCAGAGCCACCTGGTTGCCCAGGGCGTCGTATACAGTGGTGGTGGTATTACCTTCCGGGTCAGTGAGACTCACGCGGCGGCCAAGCAGGTCATACCCCATCACGGTGCTGTGATCCAGGCCATCGGTGCTGGTGATGACCCATCCGGCGGCATTGTACGTCTGGGTGTTGGTGATGCCTTCGGCTGAGGTGGTTTGCACCAGCCGGTTGAGGCTGTCGTAGGCATAGCTGGTGGTGTGCCCTTCGGCATCGGTGCTGCTGAGACGATTGCCTAAAGCATCGTAACTGGTAATCGTGTAAATGGGTAATTGATCCAGGTATTGGGTGGTGGTGATGAGGCGGCCGAGACCATCGTAGGCAAATTCGGCCAGGTTGCCCATGCCGTCCTGGCTGGCGCTGCGCCGGCCCAGGCTGTCGTAGAAGGTGACGGCGCAGACGTTTACGTCAGGCTGCGCTGGCGGGAACTGGCAATCGGCGGCGCCCTCTATTGTGGTGATGCCATCCCAGTTGGATACGGTCAGAAACGGCCGTCCGGCAGCATCGTACACAGTCAGTGTCGTCTGGTTCAGGGCGTTGGTGGTGGTAATCTGGTTGCCCGCTTTGTCATAACCGTAAAGCGTGCAAATGTTTTCGTCGCTGGTGTTGTCCGGCGATAACACACATTGACCGGGGTCGTCAAAACCAGGCTGCCAGTTAACCACCGTCGCTTTGACCCGGTTGAGCGGGTCATAAAAGGTGCGTGTCGTTTGCGTCAGGGTATTGGTGACGAAGATGGTATTGCCCACTTCGTCATACTGGTACAGGGTGCAGATGTTGTGGTTGCGTTCGCGGGGCAGGGTCATACAGGCAGCCAGGGTCATGCCCGGCGACCAGTTTTCTATTGTCCCCTTGACCCGGTTGAGCGCGTCATATTCGGTGTAAAACTCCCGCCCCATAGGGTTGGTGACCACGGCCACGTTGCCCATATTGTCATACAGGTAGAATGTACACAAATCCCGGTCAGATATGAAGGTCTGGAGGTTACATTCTTCCAGGTCGGTGACATCTACGCTGTTAGCGATGGTACCGGCCACGCGGCTCAAGTGGTCATAAATGGTCACGGTTTGGCGGCCGATGCTGTCGGTAGTGGTGAAGACACGGCCGTACTGGTCAAACTCCGTCAATGAACAATGGTTGTATTCCGGGTGTGGGCTGGCAAAGTCACACAGCGTGCCCACCGGGTTGGCCAGGGTGAGCGAATCGGCTGGATAATTGTAATTGGATACATCCAGGTAGCGGCGGCCGGCGTCGTTGTAAAAGGTGACGTTCACCTGCCCCAGGGCGTTGGTGACGCTAATCTGGCGGCCGGCGGGGTCATACCGGTAAAGGGTGCAGATATTCTCTTCCCGCGGGCCGGGGTCAAAGCTGCACGCCGTCCAGTCTGGCAGGTCATTCCAGTTGGCGATGGCGGCGATGAGCCGGTCATTTTCATCGTAGACATTGACGTTTGTTACACTGTCCAGCAAAGAGGTCTGGGTGGTGGTGATGAGGCGGCCAACCCCATCATAGCCGTAGGTGGTGGTAATCGCATCTGGTGTGCCCACCGCGCGTACCGTTTGTGTCACCTGGCCGTAGTCGTTATAACCGTAGCGAATGACCACGCCGTTGGCGTCCTGTTCTTCATACAGCTGCCCGTCTAGCGGCCCGGTAATACCGGCAACCGTGGGTGTGTACAGGGTCGTGTTGCCCAGGGTATCTGTCAGGCTGCTGCGGAAGGTGGGCAGGTAAGGCCAGTAGGGGTCATCCGGGTCATTGTAGTGATAGGTGTAGGTGGTGGGATTTTGCCGGGCGTCTATGGTGCGCGTCAGGTTGTTGAAGAGGTCATAGGTCATCAACGTTTCATGCCCCAGCGCGTCTCGCTGGTATTCCAGGTTGCTGCCGCCGGCGTCCCAACGCAGCGTGGTGGGGTTGCCGTTGGCGTCCTGCACGCTGTCCTGTTTGAAATTGTAATCATAACCAACGCCGATGCTGCTCTGGCAGCCGGGCGTATAGTCCTGGCAGGCAAAGGTCACGTCCAGCAGCGTCCCGCGACGGCCGTAGGTGAAGGTCATCACCGTGCCGGTCGCGGTCACCACAGAGGTGGCAGACAGGTCGGCCGTCGTGAGCATCAAGCTCTCGCCGCTGCCAAAATCCACGTCTACCAGGACACGGCCGTCGCCATCTTCCACCCGGTAGGCGCGGCCTTGATTGTCGTAGAAGATACGTTTGACGGTAATATCAGCGCCGTCTATGACTCTGGTCAACAGGTTGTCGCCGCTGTCATATTCGTAAGTGACGGCGGTATTGGCCGGGCCGGTGACGGTGTGCAGGTCATCGCCCTGGTAGCTCAGGATGACGGTACGATTGGCGTTGTCGGTGACGGTGTGCAGACGGCCGTTGCCGCTGTAGTAGTCAAATTCCAGGAAACGCCCTCCCTGGCTGGCGCGGTAAAGCCGTTCCGTACCGTTGAAGTTGGCGTAGGTAAAGGTGATGGCACGGCCGTGCGGGTCTTTGCGTTCCACCAGCCGCCCCTGGTAATCGAAGGTGGCCTGGAACTGGTTGTAGGTAGTCACCCGGTAAATGGTGTCTTCGGGGTTGGCCCCGTCAATCCGCATCAGGTTAGCAGTGACGCCGGCGTAGCGGGTATAGCTGCCATCGCCGTTGCCATAAAACGGGAACCGGGAGCCGCCGGGGGCTTGCATAATGACGGTGTGGGTCACGGCCGTGCTGTCAAAATGCAGCGCCATCTCGTACTGGTGCGCCCAGCCGTAGCCCATGGTAGTTGTATACATCTCCCTGGCTTCGGAGATGTAGCCATAGCCAAACGCCAGCGTCCCCCCGGCCACCGGCGACGGCAGCCAGACGTCGCCATGTACAAAGTTGCCCGTGCGCGGATTCACCCCCTGAACAAACTGCTGCGAATCGGCCACGCTGCAAAACGGGCACTCCACGTTCCAGTCCTGACCCCAGGCTATCGGTGGAGCGGAGAAACTACCAGCTTCTATAAATACGTTAGAATCCCAAGAGCGATCAACGGCATCCGCAATAGCCAGTTTTATATGATTGCTCGCATTTGGGGTCACAGAAGCAACACAGGTAAGTACAACTGTCAACCCATCCATCTCTGTATTGATATTTCCGCCACCGTCGTCCAGATCATTGTTGATATAGAGATGTGGGTTCGATCTGGGATCCGTGCCAAAAGGAAAACCGTTATTGATGGTATTTATACTGACAGGATCGCCGTTTACAGTGGCACAGTTAATACCGTTCACAAAAAAAGCAAAAGTGTCATTAAACGAGGTATTGACATACTCATTATATTCGTCCGAAGCAAAGACGAAACGTACATATATCGTGGTTGAATCAGGGACAAAATCAAACTCCAGTACGGCGGCATCATTTGTTGCAAAACCCGACAGGGTTGAGAGATCGGCATCTCCAGGTGCATTGTTATTTGCACTGATGCGGTCGTATTGATTAGGGCCAATAACATAGGCAATATCGCCACTGCTTAAAATAATTCCAGAATCAAAACCAATAATCCCCATTCCACCGCTGAACCTGCCTGCCGCACGGTTAACACCAGTGTAGGTTACGTTTGATATAGGTACACCATTACCAACCAGCATCATAGCCAGATCGGTTGCTGTGAGTGTGCCAGACAAATCTTCGGTTACAAGACCGGAAGTAGCCGTGGCGCGTGAAATAGGGCTGCTTCCCTCTCGCTCAAATTGGTAACTGTTGTTATGAGCGATTGTAGGTATCGCTGGCTGAGCAGCAACCGATCTTGTGAACGATTTGGGGCTTAATAAAGAATATAATGCCAACAATAGAAACCCAGTAATTGTCGTTACCGAAGCAATAGTCAGCCACCGCTTCATATGCTGGCCTGATATAAGGGTGTCTGAACCACGTGATGAACGTTGATGGTCTGGCATGATTTCCCTCCTGGATTTTGACATATGGTCGCATACAATGGGTCAATACACTTGTCCCCAACGCATCAGGAGGGGCAAGTCATTACCAACATTGTTGCGCCTTATGTAGTTGTGTAACTTCTATAAACTCAGTGACCGGTTGTGCAACTGGTTGGAACGGACATGGCCTGTACTGTATTGTTGGCTCCGCCTGCCCCACCTACACATCCATCACTTGCTTGCCTGATTATGATTTCGCCTGGAAAATGATAGTTTCGTCGCCATTTTACGAAAAAAAAATGGCGTCCATAAAATTTGCATAGTATTTCAAAATTCGTCTACCCTTTATGATCATCATGCCATCTCTGGCAGGGTCTTCCCCGGCTGCTGTGTCGGCGGCGGCCTATGGGTTGCTGGCTCTGCCGGACGTTCCCCACAACCAGACGCAGATTTGCCCCCCTGGGTTGAAGCCCCCATAATTCGTTGTTTTCAAGAGCAAAATCAAGGTTGCCGCTAAACATGACTTTGGTGTATGCTACGGGTGATCCTTGCGAATACAATCTGCACAGACGTTGAGCCGCCAACTGGGGGGTGGCAACATCACCAGGAAACCCTCAAACAAAACAGTTTGAGCTTTCAATTATTTATTTTTTTGTAAAAAGGAGAAAACAAAAATGCGACGTAAACTGGTTAAGTTAGTATTGTTTTTAGTCCTGGGCCTGATGGTCACTTCAACGGCCTACGCAACGGGGGGAGGGCCGGGTAATCCCGACCCCAAAGGCCAACTCATTAAATTACAAATCCTCAGCTTTAACGATTACCATGGACACCTCGAGGCGAATACAGCCGGTACGGTTGACGGTATGCCCGCCGGTGGTTCTGAATACCTCTCCGCAAAACTCAATCAACTGCGCCAGGGCCAGAAGTACAGCCTGACGGTCGCTGCTGGCGACCTCATTGGCGGCTCACCGGCCTTTTCCGGCCTCTTTCATG
>JABFFZ010000117.1 GCA_013112725.1 Chloroflexota bacterium | reverse complement strand
TGGGGTTGTGGGGCGCGGCGTTGGGGCTGCCCATGCCGCCGTCAGCGCCACCAGTGCCGCTGACGGCGGCATGGGCAGCCCCAATGCCTCGCCCCACAACCCCACGTCGTCACCCACGTCCGGCAATAAAGCCTGGGTGCGTTCAATAACGGTGGCAATTTGCCCGGCCGTGTCCATGCCTGGCGTCAGCCCTAAAAACGCCTGCCAGACGCCGCGCCACAAACTGTAAGGCGTATCGGCCGTGTGGGGATAACTGACGCCCAACAACCCTAAACCACCCGCCGCCAGCCAATGTTGGGCGGCAACGGCCGTCAGCCGCGATTTGCCCACGCCGGTGGCCCCAGACAGCGCCGCCACGCCCCCCTGCCCGGCCAATGCCCGGTTCATCGCTGTTTGTAGCTGCGCCAATTCAGTTTCACGGCCGACTAACGGCCGTTCCCAACGGTTAATAAATGCCTGCAATTGGGTAGCGGTAGCCCGCTCGCCGGTGGGCACATGGGGGGTGATAGCGATCTGTTTGCCTTTTAGCCGTACCACCGGCAGCGTGTCAAATTCAAACCATTGGCGCAGGCGGGCCGCGGTGGCCTCATCTGTAAAAACCTGCCCATCGCCGCAAATTTGCATCAGCCGGGCTGACAGGTTAACCACATCCCCCACCACCGTATACTCCTGGCGCGCCGCCGACCCCACCGGCCCGGCAAACACCTTGCCCACCGCCAGCCCCATGCGCTGCCGGGCGATAAACGCCGGCTTTTCGCGCTGCAAGGCCAGGGCGCAGCGCATGGCCTGGTCTGGCCCATCGGGGGCCACGGGCGCGCCAAACATGATGTGCAACTGGTTGCCTTTGTCGCCGGTGAGGACGCGGTTAACACGGCCGTTTTCCACCCCAAACCGCGCTACCACGCCACACGCCCATTCGTAGTATGCCTGTAACTGCTGCCCCATCACGGCCGTGTTAATGGCCGACGACTCATCCTCATCCCCCACAAAATCAAACTGCACAAAGAGGCTGGACACGGGCCGGTGTTCGGCCAGATTGTCCGCGCCGCTGGTAAGCAGCCGCCGCGCCAGCGCCTGATGCACAAAGGCGGGCGCAACCGCCGCCAGCCGGGGATGATCATCCGGGGCAATGTGCGACCAGCGCAAAATGGGGGTAGCCGGCGGCAGTGTCCAATCCTCGGTCTGGATGGGCACAAAATCGGCGGCGGCGGGCAATCCGGCCTGCACCAGCACGGCACGGCTGGCGATCACCTGCCCGGACTTCGCCTGTTTTTCGGCAGCGGCGGCCTCGTCTACGGCCGTGCCCGTCAGCACAAATTCCAGACTGCGCGCCGGGCGCCCCACCACCAACTCCTGGCACAAACCATACCCCACGCCAATTTTGATGGTCAATTCAAAAAAAGGTTGTTTGCCCGGCGGCCGGTTGGTGACAACGCGGCTGAAACTGGTGAGCATCAACCGCTGCATCATCTGGGCGCAGGCCAGCGCGCGATTAGCTGCTAACCCTTCTTCATCCGGGAAGTAAACGGACATGGCGTCGCCGTAAAAATGGCTGACCGCGCCGCCCATCTGGTGGATCACGTCAATCATGGCCGTGAAGGTCATCAGTAAGACGCGGTTTAGCTCCTCCGCACCGCGTGGCCCATCGGCGGCCAACTCTTCGGACATGGCGGTAAAGCCGGAGATGTCCGTAAAAAGCGCGGCCGCGACCACTTGCCGGGGAATACCTGGTTCAGGCAGCCCTTCGTCCAGCACGCGCCGCGCCAGCGTCACCGGCAGATAAGCGGCCAACCGGCGGAGCTGGGTAGGAGTGAGGGAGGAACTGTGGGGGGTGTCCATAAAGCAGGGGTAATTTAGGTAATTGGGTAATTGACGGTCTTAATTACTCAATTACTCAATTACTTCCTCATCAATCCTCATCAACATCAGGAAAGTACCGGCCGTTCAAAAACCGCACCAACTCTTCGGCGTCTGCACGAGGCAGGCCAACGGCAAACAAGACGTACAGGTTGCCATACTCAAAGGCGGGGCTGTGCTGGGGTTCGTCGTAGTAGAACGGCCGTATGTACGGCCGATCATACGCGGTGGTAATGCCCAACAGGGAGACGGGACGGCGAATGACCAGATGGTCTGCAAAGAGAAACAATATCTCCCGGCCGGCCACAAAATACTGCCACTGCCGCCAGATGGTGCGCCCCAGCCGGTATAACACCAATAGCAAGAGCAGCAGCAGGAATGCAAAAGCAAAGGCAAAACGCGCCCCGGAAAAAGCCATCTGCCAGGTAAACATGAGGCCATAGAGCATCATGGCCAGCCAGGTGACCAGCAGCAGGGAATACACCGCCAGGTACATCCACTTTCGCTTCAGGGGCACCACAATTTTGAGCCGTTCTTTATTTTCTTCCAACGTCACGCCGGGAATGTTCAATGTCAGCATATGGCTATTTTAGCGCAGATTGGGTACGGCCGTCAGGTCAATATGGGGAACCAGTGTAGCCCTTCCCCATCCTCTTAGTAAGCGTCTAAAAATGAGTCTACTGAAAGAAGTCAACACAGAGACACGGAGGCACAGACTTTTCTCTGGCAAAATTCTCTGTGTCTCTGTGCCTCTGTGGTTGGCTCTTTGGGATTTCGTGGGGTTTGGCGTGAAGCGTGAGGCGTGATGTCTCTCTGGTCACGTTTCCGCTTCACGGGTTGTCAACCCCCTGAATTCCTGAAGATCCATAAATGGACGCTAACTCATCTTGCGCAGCATCATCGGCAGACCACCCTTTGGCCGCAGGGTGATGAGCGGCTCCATTTCTACCTGATGCCCCGGTTTCAGCTCGGCGCGGAAACGTTGGGCAATGGTCGCCAACAGCAAGATCGCTTCCGTCATGGCAAAGTTGTTGCCAATGCACTGGCGTGGGCCACCGCCAAAGGGCAGATAGGCGTAACGTGGTCGTTCGGCTATCCGCTCGGGGGTGAAACGTTCCGGGTCAAACTTGCGCGGCTCTTTCCAGAATGCCGGGTGACGGTGCGTCAGGTACGGGCTGAGGGTAATGATGGTGTTGGCCGGCACGTCATAGCCGCCGATGACGTCGGCTTCGTGGCCAAAACGGCCAATGGCATAGGCAGGTGGGTAGAGGCGCATGGTCTCTTCAATGACCATCGTGGTGTATGGCAATTGGGGAATGTCGGCAATGGTTGGCAGGCGGTCTCCCGACAGCACGTCGGCCAGTTCTTGTTCCAGCCGGGTGCGCACCGCCGGGTGTTGGGATAGCAGGTAAAAGACCCAACTAAGGGCCACGGCCGTGGTCTCGTGCCCGGCCAGCATGATGGTCATTACCTCATCGCGCAGTTGCAGGTCATCCATGCCTTCACCCGTTTCCTCGTCGTGGGCGGCCATGAGCATTCCCAGCAAATCATCCTTCTGTTCACCGGACTGGCGACGTCCGGTGATGATGGTTTGCACCACGTTGTCCAGCACGGCCGTGTTCTGCCGAATGATACGGCTGCTGCGCCACCAGGGCACATAACGCAGCCGCTCATAGGCGAACGGGGTGCTGCTGAGGGCGGCCACTTCCTCGTTGACGGCCGTGAACGCTTCCCCCACCGTATCCGCCGCCCGTGTCAGGTCAATGCTAAACAACGTTTTCCCGGCAATCTCCAGCGTCAGGTGCATCATCTCCTCGGCCAGATTGAGCATTTGCCCATCTTGCCATTTGTCCAGCATCATGCTGGTGGCTTCGGTCATGGTCTGGGCAAAACCGGCAATACGCTGGCGGTGAAAGGCGGGCTGCGCCAGCCGCCGCTGCCGCCGCCAGAAATCGCCATCGCTGGTGAGCAAACCGTTGCCAATCACGGGCGTCAGCAGCAGCAGACTGGGATGGGGCAGCTTGGTGTAATTCTTGTTATTGTCCTGCAAAATATGTTTGTTGTGGTCGGGATGGCAAAAAATGTAGCCATAAAAGTGCATAATGGCCCGAAACCGCACCGCGTCGCCGTATTGGGTGGTCAGTTCCTCTAATTTGGCTAACGGCCGTTGCTGAAACTGGCGAATGATGCCAAACGGCCAGGGCGGGTTGGGGCCAGGCGGATGGTGTGGCTTTTTTTTCTGGGTTGAATTGACAAGGATAGGTGACATACGGTTACTCCATGTTTTGGCTCTACAGGATTTCATGGGGTTCGGCGTGACATGTGACGAGTGATGCGTGAGGTCTCTCTGGTCACGCATCACTCGTCACGCATCACGGCCTGCCCTGAGCTTGTCGAAGGGGCCTGTCAACCCCCCTGAGTTCCCAAAGAACCCATGTTTTCTTGTAGGCGAGTTGGTTAATAATTGAAATTGTGACGAATTTCACAAGCAGTTTAGCAAATTTGCGCGCGCCATGTCAATAAGCCCGTTCATCATGATACAATGCGCCCCATGCTAAAAAAAGTTGCTGGCGTCCGATCCAACTGGCTATGGCTACCCCTGCTGCTAGGAAGCCTGGCATGGCTGTTGCCCGCGCCAGAGCACAGCGCCGCCCAGCAGACGGTGACGCTGGAAGCCTATTTGAGCGCCATTACCCACTATCGCAGCCAGGTACGCAGCGCCGCGAACAACAGCGCGCAGTGTCAGGAGACGATGACGGCCGTTGCCAACGACCTTAAGGCGATCACGGCCGTACAGTTCCCCGATGGTTCTGTGATGTCCGTAAGCCACCAGGGAGCAAGCCAGGCATTGCAAAATCGCCCCTGCAACCCCGCCCGCGCCGATCAATACCTCAGTGGCCTCTGCCCAAATCAGTTATGCGCTGTCGCCAACCCCCTCCCCCCCATATGAACGGCGCCTGACAACCAGAACAACGATTCACTGGCAGAAGCGGCAGGGGCCACCAACGATAAAACCGACAACAACACCGCGGCCAATTCACCACCGCCCACGATGCCCCCGGCAATGACTCCGCCGCCCGATGCGCCGACTGTGGAAACCAACCTGCCCGCCGGCCAAACCGCCCCAGGTGATGAGGCGGGAACGCCAGCGGCGACTGCGCCGCCAGCGATGGAACCGCCTGTGGAAGCAGTTCCCAATGAGGGAACAGCTGACGGGCAAGAGGCAGCCAGTGGCGCGCAAACCGGATTGGCGACCAAAGAACCGGCAGAGGCGGCCGGTGAGCCGGCCGAAGGGGCCGCCGGCGAACAAACCGGGGAATCGGCCGATGAACCGGCCGACCAAACCGGCGTTGTGCTGGGCACAGAAGGCGCAAGCGAAACCGCCGCCGCCCAATCTACCCCGCAGGCCACATCCACCGCCACCAACACACCGCCCACGCCAACGGCCGTGCCCAACCCACCCGCGGCCACGGCCACGCCGGATACACCCCCATCCGCCGCCACCCCAAATCGGTGGATATTGCTGATGATGGTCGTGGCGGCATTGGCGCTGATTGGCGCGGCCGTAGCCCTGCTGTTGTGGCCGGGCAAAGAGGTTGAAGAGCCGGCAGATGAAAAGGGGCAAACGAAGGTGGCAACGGCCGTGCAAGAAGGCCGCCAGTTAGTAGAAAAAGGAGATTACCGCGAGGCCGCGCGCCAACTTTTCCTGGCGATGCTGCTGGCGTTGGATGACAAAGGCATCTTGCGTTTTGAGCGCAACCGCACCAACCGGGAACTGCTGCAACAAGAACGGCTGCACAAAGATCTCGTCCCTTCGCTCATACCCATCATCGCCACCTATGAGCGCGTCTGGTATGGCCTGGAGCCACTGCCCGCGGCCGAATACGAACGATTGGTGAAAGAAATTAAGGCGATTCGAGATTGGCAAGTGGGGACATGAGGCGTGAGGCGTGAACCGTACTCGAATTACGGACTACGAGTTACGGATTATGGACTACGGACTACGAATTACAAGAATGCTTCTACAAAAACGCTTCCTGAGTGACCTCATTGGGGTTGTCCTGATTTCGGTGTTGCTGCCGCTGCTGGTTATCGGCGTGGGGGGATGGCGCAATGCGCCACAGCGGGCGCGCGGATCGGCGTTGAATCAGGGGGAGGATGGCGTATCGGTGTTTGCCAACTGGTTACAGACGCAGGGGTTCCGGGTGGAGATGCAGCAGCCAGACGCTACCATACGGTCGTCGAACCAGGACAAGGTGCTGTTTGTGATCGCGCCGCGCGGCCGTTTTCGCTATGGTGAATTGTATAACCTGGATGTGTGGGTGCGAAATGGGGGCACGCTGATCATTGCCCAGGAGAATGGGCAGTCGCGGGAACTGCTGCGTTATTACGATCTGGGATTGGGGCGGTTGTGGTGGCCGGTGGCCCAAAGCAGCCTGGCGCTGCCCGTTTTTAACTGGCCGCCGGTGGGTCAGGCAGCCGTGAATGCCCGCCGCTTTATTGAAGCAGATTGTGGGCAGGTGGCGGTGCATATGGGGGATTGTGCACGGCCGTATCTGGTAGCGATGGGGCGTGGGCAGGGTCAAATCATCGTCCTGTCTGCGGTGACACCGTTTACCAACGCGGGACTGCGCCAGCCGGGTGATGCGCAGTTGGTACAGAATATGGTGCTGGCAACGGCCGTGCCCGGCGCTACCATTCTCTTTGACGAAGCCCACCGCCAATCCTCGCCTGCCTGGTTGTTTACCACGCCCGCCGGTTGGGCATTGTGGTTAACTGTATTGGGCATTGGTCTGTTTATCGCCTGGAACAGCGCCAGTTCACCGGTGGGCCGGGCGCGCACCAAATCGGCGCCAGGTGAACAGGAAGTGGACACGGCCGTGGCCATCAACCAGCTCGCCGCCGCCGAACGGCAGTTTCACCACCACGAGGTCATTATGGCCCATTACTGGCGGCGCTTGCAGCAAAGCCTGGCCCAGCGTTATGGGGTAGACTCTGCTTTGCCAGATGCGCAATTTGTGGCTGCGCTCAAGCCGCTCCTGAATGAAACAGAATTGGGCACGGTGGCCTATCTGGCCGCCTACCGGGAACGGGCCGACGCCCTGTCAGAAAACGAATTGCGCCAATGGGTATCGGTGGCCGCTGAATTAACCGACCAACAGCCGTTGACCAGAGAGATTTATGAATACCAAAAAGCTATTTGATACCTTGCACCTGGAAGCCGCCAAAGTGGTGGTGGGACAAACAGACGTATTGGCTCAACCGTTTATCACCCTGTTAGCCGGGGAGCATGTGTTGATGGAAGGCGTGCCCGGCACGGCCAAAACGCTGATGGCCAAAACGCTGGCCCATCTGGTGCAGGCGCCCATGAACCGCATCCAGTTCACGCCTGACCTGATGCCCTCAGACATCATTGGCACAAATGTGTTTAACGTGGCCACCAGCCAGTTTTATCTGCGCCAGGGGCCAATTTTTGCCGGGGTGGTGCTGGTGGACGAGGTGAACCGCGCCCCGGCCAAAACACAGGCGGCGCCGTTGGAGGCGATGGAGGAACGCCAGGTGACGATTGACGGCACACAGTACGCGCTGCCTGACCCGTTCCTGGTGATTGCTACCCAAAACCCGGTGGAATATGAAGGTACCTACCCTCTGCCGGAAGCACAGCTTGATCGTTTCTTTTTTAACGTAAGTTTTGTGCAATTAGCGGTGAAATCACCAAAAATCGCCAAAAATAAAAACTGAACCTTTACAATCTGTTCACATGTGGCAGGCTCATAGCCAATCTATTGAATGAGGTTGCCATGAGTCAAACACAAACATCACCTAACCCATCACCCCAGATGACGCAACATGCCATGCTGGTCATTTGGGGCTTGTTCGCCCGCCGCATTGGCCTGGTTCAAGCTGTGTCAGCGGTCAAATTGCACCAGAAGAGCCGCAACCACCGTCCACAGACGAAAGTATTGGAATTTCTGGTGGCTATTTTGGCTGGCTTACCACATCTGCAAGATATCGGCCGGTCAGCGCATCCACTCGACCAGGATCAAATGGTAGCGCCAGCCTGGGGACAATCAGCCTGGGCCGATTACAGCGGGGTGAGCCGAACCCTACAGCAATTAGCCGCTGCGGAAGTGACCGAGTTGGTGGCGACATTGGATAGCATTAGCCAGCCATTTATTGACCAGGAAGTGGAACGGGCGCTGGCGCAAAAGGGCGAACTGGTCTATGACGCTGACTTAACGGGACGACCGGTCTCCAGCACCAGTATCAGCTATCCAGACACCGCTTTTGGCTATATGGGGGATACAATTGCCTTGGGATATCAAGCAGCCTTGGTCAGCCTGCACAGCCCCACTTACGGACGGCTCTGGTTAGCCAATAAATGGCATCCAGGCGACACGGTCAGCATGACTCGTGTGGAGGCATTGGTGCGGACAGCAGAAAAGCGAACCGGGCGTCGGCCACAGCGGCGGGTTGAATTGCTAGCTGTTCGTCTGGCGCAGGCCACAGCCGATTGGACAGCGGCCGCCGAAGCAGTTGAAACGAGCTACCAACTTCACAAGGAGGCTCTGGACAAGCTACGGGATACGGAATGGTTCTTACGCCATTGCGAGCATCAAGTACGTACTTTGCAGGCGGAGTACGAACGGGAGAATCGGCAAACCACAGCCCATTGCCAACTGACGCGCGCCCAATGGAAGGCGGCCACCTATACCAAACGACTGCCTCGTTGTCAGCAAGCGTTAGGCATTGCCGAACGTCGTCTGAGCCGCCATGAAAACCGTTATGATGACCTCAAGGCAGAACTTGACCGTTTACAAGCGCACCATCAGCAACTTCTGGCCGATAATGCCGCCAATCCTCATCCGATTCGCGCTACTTTTCGTCTCGATGGTGGCTTTGCCAGCCGGGAAAACATCTACTGGCTGATTGAAATGGGCTACAAAGTCTATACACGGGGTCGTTTCACCACTGTGCGCGATGCCTTGAGTGCCGCTGTGACGCCCGAAACGAGGTGGACCCAGGTTGGCCACAATGCAACCATGACCAGTTGGGCAAGTACAACCGTTGATGACTATTTTGCCTACCCGCTGGATGTGGCCCTACTCCACTATCAAACCGGCGACAGCCTACAACTTGCCACCTTGCTCCACCATGGTCAGACGCCGGTCACCGCGGATGAAGACGCCTGGTTTCACACCTACAATGGTCGCCAGACCATCGAGGCGGGCATTAGACATTATCGGCAATAAGGAACAGGGATGTAAAATAGGCGGCCATGATAACCTTTGAACAATTGAGAACAAAACCGAAAGACTTTCTGAGTGCCACCGGGATAACGGTGGCAGAGTTCGAGCAATTGCTGCCAGCCTTTGCAGTGGCTTATGAGCGGAAGTATCCAGCTGACAAGACCGTAGCCGGATTGCCTCGCCAGCGCAAAGCAGGTGGTGGAGTAAAAGGCAAATTGAAGGACACGGCTGATAAACTGCTCTTTATCCTGGTTTACCAGAAGACGTATCCGCTGCAAACGATGCAGGGGTTGCACTTTGAGATGAGCCAAGCCCAGGCCAACGAATAGATTCATCGTTTGATGCCGCTGTTGCAGACGGCATTGGCCGACTTGGGGATGAAACCAGAGCGCGAAGCAGACGGCTTGGCTGAGAGTGACACGGTGGCCGCTGAACCGGCTGATTGGCTGTTGGATGGTAGTGAACGTCGTCGCCAACGACCCAAAGATAAAGAGAAGCAGAAAGAACACTATAGTAGCAAGAAGAAAGCCCATACTGACAAGAATCTGCTGCTGGTCAACGGCCAAACCAACCGGGTTGTCTCCCTCAGTCAGACCGAGCCCGGCAAGACCCATGACAAGAAAATGGCTGACCAAGCGAATATCCCTTTTCCTACGGGGACAACACTGGGTAAGGACACCGGCTTTCAGGGCTACGAGCCAGGCGGTGTGGCCACCTCGCAGCCAAAAAAAGCCAAAAGGTAAAGAGCTATCCACTGAGGATGTCTTTTTGAATCGAATCATTGCCGGATTCCGAATTGAGGTTGAACATGTCATTGCCGGTGTTAAACGGTGTCGCATTGTTAAGGACACCTTCCGTAATCTCAAAGATGGTTTCTCCGACCTGGTTATGGAAGTCGCATGTGGGTTGCACAATCTCCGTGTTGCCTATCGTCATCCGGTGGCTTCCCTCAACCTCCTTGACCTTTGTAACTGACTGCTATTCCCGATAATGTCTATTAAAGAAGGCAAGAATGTCTTTCAGATGCACCACTTGAAGGTTAGGTCACCAGAGGCTTTGCTTTTGCAGGAGCATATGGCCTGTTTTGCGGCCAATTTTGTCCGTTTTGCCGCCCGGTGGCTTGAGCAAGAAGCACAAGCCATCCCCTTAATGACCAGTTCGGTTAAGCAACAGGTTCAGGTTGCCGCCCATACGTCAGCCTGGGTACAGAGAGAAGGTGATGTTTGGTTGTTAACGTTCACAGAGCAGAGTTGCTATGCAGGATATTCCTTGCGTTCTGGCGGTGGGGCCATTCAATTGCCTTTACCGCTTTTTAATGACATTCATTCCTGATTGACTGACAAAACTCATGGGAATCAACTTGCACTAAATGAAAACTGTTCAAAGCACACCGAAAAACGAAGCCTTGTCCGCTCTTTGGCTTGTTTTCGGGAAGCCATAGCCGGTTCTGGGTCAGGTAAAGGCGATAACCGGAGTTGCCTTATCAATTCGTAGCCCTTCTTGTAACCTACAGCCAGGATGCGCTTGACCCATTTCCCGCCTATTTGCAGATAGCTGCTGCCGCGGAACCAGTGGGCATCCACCCAACGCCGTTTGTTGGTTTCCACAACTTCTGTACCTTGACAGACGAGAAACCAGGTGGTCAGC
>JABFFZ010000116.1 GCA_013112725.1 Chloroflexota bacterium | reverse complement strand
ACCGGCGGGACAAGAAACAGCATAAAAACCGACCCAAACCGGCCTGATTTGTTGCCTTCATTCGATTGTTAATGTTCAGTCAGACGCTGAGTTGCTCTCAGCGCGTTTTCACTTTTCTAAATGCGAAAACGCTTACAATCTGGCTTTAAATTTCCCAGCAATTCTCCATTTGGAATCAAAGTTTCGTAGGGGTGGGACGGCGCGGGTTCCATTTGCAAGAAACTTATAGTCTGGTCTCCGCGCCGTCTCACCCAAACCGACCAAAACGGGGTGAGACAGGTGGGGATTGGCGCTTTTCTTCATGGCAAAAGTATTACCCGCCTGCGCCGACAGGCGCCCAGCCCACGCAGAGCCTGCCCTGAACCTGTTGAAGAGTGGGCGTTGCTCGCTGTAGGCGCGATTTGAATCGCTGGCTCTTGGTAAATTGAGAATGGCCGGATCACCCCTGTTTAACTTTCAGAAAAATCGGCAAATGATGAGAATAGTTGCTTGAAAAAGCATTATAGACAGAAAAAATAGGCTGAGTTATACTTCGCCTCAGCCGAACGAAAAGTATTCATCAGCAAAATAATGGGAAATAACCTGGCAACCGGCAGGACTTTGTCTTTATCATTTGTGGGGCAGCACATTCTGGTAATAGCGCCAGAATCTTAGACAAATCCATTCAGAATAGATCGTATCAAAATTGAGAGGACCCATAGTGGAAAGGATGATGAGAGGGCAGCATCATCTAGTGGAGAATTTGTCATGGTTGAACAAGATGTGGTTTATGTAACTGAAGAAGGTCTGCAAAAAATAAAAGAAGAATTGGCCTATTTGAAAGGTGAGAAAAAGCATGAAATGGCTATCAAGCTGGAAACGGCCATTGCCCAGGGTGATCTGAAAGAAAACGCCGACTATCACGCCGCCAAAGAGGAACAGGCATTTGTGGAAGCGCGTATCAAAGACCTGGAAGACACGCTGCGCCGGGCGCGGATCATTGCCGACACTGGCCCCTCAGATGTGGTGCGAGTGGGCAGCGTCGTCACGGTCGTCGAAGATGGCTATGACGAGGAGGAGACGTACTACATCGTCGGCGCGCACGAGGCGGATCCGAGCAACGGCCGTATCTCCAACGAATCACCCATTGGTCAAGCCCTTTTAGGGGGTAAAAAAGGGCATATCGTTTCTGCCAGCACCCCCAGCGGTGTGCTAAGACTGCAAATAAAAGCCATTTCTTGAAGCCGTCACCGATGATAAAGCACAAACGGCCGTCTCCGGGAGACGGCCGTTTTGCTCTCTCCCACCCCAATTCGCCACTTTCCCCAAAACGGTTTATCATTCTGCGGGTTTTGACACACAAAACCATACCCTGACCTATCTTTGAAAACCCTAAAAAATTCGTGAAGGACGCGAAGAGCATAAAGGTTTTCTCTGGAAACGTTGCATCTTTGCGCCTCTGCATTAAATTATTCCTCAAGGAGAATTGGAGAAGCTCATGGCTAAAGCAAAAGTTGCCATCGTTGTAGACAGCACCGCTTATTTACCCCCGGAAATTGTTGACCAATACAACCTGCATATCGTCCCCCTGTTGGTCAATTGGGAAGGGCAAAGCCTGCGGGACAATGTAGACATTAAACCCACAGAATTCTATACCCGGCTTAAGACGGCCAAAGAAATGCCCACCACCTCCCAGCCTTCGCCTGGCGATTTTAAGGTGGCCTTTGAAAAGGCGGCGGAAACGGCCGAATCTATCGTTTGCCTCACCATCTCCCAACCACTCAGCGGCACCTACGCTTCAGCTATCGCCGCCCAGCATATGGTGGAAGGGGTGCCCATTGAAGTGGTAGATTCTCGCTCCACCACCATGGGGTTGGGTTTTATGGCCCTGGCGGCCGCTCACGCTGTGGCTAATGGCGCTGACTACAAAGAGGCGGCCAATGCGGCCCGCGTCCTCATCCCCAAAATGCGGGTGGTTTTTGTGGTAGATACGTTGGAGTTTTTGCATCGCGGTGGCCGTATTGGCGGCGCTTCTCGTTACATTGGCACCATGCTTTCCATCAAGCCCATTCTGCACCTGGAAGACGGCAAAATTGAGCCGCTCGACCGGGTGCGGACTAAAACCAAAGCGGTGGCCCACATGCTGCAAATTATGAGCAACGAGACGGCAGGCAAGAAGACCCATGCCGCCGTTATCCACGCCGCCGCTCCCGCCGAAGCCGACCAGATTTACGCCCGCGTGCAAGGTCAAATTGCACCGGAATCCCTGTACCTGACGGAAATCAGCCCGGTCATCGGCACCCACACCGGCCCTGGTGCGGTGGCGGTAGTGTATTACACAGAGTAAACGTGAATGAACGCGCTAAAGCGCGTTCATGTACGCCTCTTTATAACGTGCTTCAGCACGTTGGTCTGGAGACTTGACAAGTTTTTGCGCCTGAATTGCGGCAACTGCCTCTGGTAATAAACTTGTCAAGTCTGAACGCTTACTATAAATTGAGGATTTTACGCGCGTTGTCCAGTAAAATTTTCTGGCGAACTTCGTCTTTGAGTTCCAACGTTTCAAAATCTTTTAGCCACCGTTCGGGCATCAAGACCGGATAATCAGAGCCAAACAGCACCTTATCTTGCAGCAGTGATTTCATATACTGCTGCAAAATGGGGCGAAAGTATTTAGGCGACCAGCCAGACAGGTCAATGTAAACGTTTTGCTTGTGCAGGGCCACCGAAAGCTGTTCTTCCTGCCAGGGCACGGCTGGATGGGCCATAATGATGGTTAACGTGGGAAAATCGGCGGCAATATCATCAATACACGGGATCGGCTGGCAATACTTGAGCTTAAAGCCACCGCCGCCCGGTTCACGCGCGCCAACCCCCGTTTGCCCGGAATGAAACAGCACCGGAATGCCTAAATCGGCGCACGCCTCCCACAGCGGATAAAATTGGGGATCATTGGAAAAAAAAGCCTGGGTGGTGGGGTGCAGTTTCAGACCCCGTAAGCCCAGTTTGAATTAGGCGTCATTTACAATACACAGGCGCGCACCATCACCGAGGCGGATGTGGTCGCTTTTGCCGGGCTTTCCAGTGCCTTCAACCCCATTCATACCGATGCCGAAACAGCCAAAAACGGACCCTTCGGCGAACGCATTGCCCATGGCATGTTAACCGTCGCCATGGCCAATATGAGCAGTTGATGAAACGACAGGGAGGCTGAGGAATCCATGTTACTGAAAGACGAGGTAGCCATGATCACAGGGGCAGGCAATGGCATTGGGCGGGCTACGGCCGTGCGCTTTGCCAGAGAAGGGGCGCGGGTGGTGCTGACCGACCTGGATGAAGCAGGGCTGGCCGAAACATAACAGCAGGTGGCAGCGGTTGGCGGCCAGGCAACGGTGGTGGTGGGCAGTGTGGCGGCGCGAGAAGATGTGCAGCGGATGGTGGACACGGCCGTGTCCACCTATGATAAGCTCTCCATCCTCATCAACAACGCCGGCATCACCTGCGACGGTCTCACCACCCGCATCAAAGAGGGCCAGCCCCACTACCTGTCTGACGATAAATGGGATGCCGTTTTAGAAGTGAACCTCAAAAGCACCTGGCTGTGCTGCCAGTTGGCCGCTGTGCCCATGATTGCCGCGGGATACGGCCGTATCGTCAACACTGCCTCCATTGCCGCGTTAGGCAACATCGGCCAGGCCAACTACGCCGCTTCCAAAGCGGGCATCATCGGTTTAACTAATACATTGGCGCTCGAATGGGCCAGGCTCGGCATCGCCGTCAACTGTGTGGCCCCCGGCGGCGTCAATACCAACATGACTAAAACCATCCCGGAAAAGATCGTAGAAAACCTGCTCAAAGGGATTCCATTTGGCCGCTTTGCCGAGCCGGAAGAGATTGCCGCCGTTCATGCTTTCCTGACCTCCAAAGAAGCATCTTATATTACCGGGCAAACCCTTTTTATTGATGGCGGCGTCTCTGTAGGCGCCTGATCAGGAAAAAAGATGGGCCAGACCATAACTTCCCAACCGATAACAAAACCCACAACCGGGCTGACCCGGCTGTTGCAGTCCAGAATAACTGCCACTCTTGTGGTCATTTTGCCCATCATCCTGGCGCTGTTTCTCATCGGCGGCTCCAGGTCGTTGGGTATCTGGCTGGGGGCCACGGCCACCGGCCTTTGTCTGGCGCTGGTTGGCGTCGCTGTTTACATAACCTTTCGTGTTCTGGAATTCCCGGACCTGACCATTGATGGCGCGTATCCGCTGGGAGCGGCATTTGCGGCCATCATGATCATTAACGGCTCTTCTCCCTGGTTGACCCTCCCGATGGCTTTTTTGATGGGAGGGGTGTTTGGGGCGATCACGGCCGTGATTGCCACCCGCTTCAAAATTCACAGCCTGCTGGCCTCCATCATCGTGGCTACCGGGCTGGTTAGCATCAATCTGCGTCTGATGGGGCGCGCCAATATCCCCTTGCTCAACGAAGCCACCATCTTCACTCCATTTGCCCCCGGCTTCCGTGAATTTATCGCCACCCAATTTGGCGTAGAGGCAGTGCGCTATGCCAATAATCTACTCACCATTCTACTGGTGAGTCTCATTGTCCTGGTGTGCAAGCTCATTTTCGACTGGTTTACCCAGACGGAGATCGGCATGACCATGCGGGCCACCGGCGACAACCGCAAAATGGTCAAAGCGTTGGGGCGCAACCCGGACATTTTTTTGATTTTAGGCGTAGCTATCAGCAACGCGCTGGTCGGCCTGTCTGGGCCATCATGGCCCAATATCAAGGTTTTGCCGATGTGAATATGGGGCATGGTTTAATTATTGCCGGGCTGGCCGCCGTCATCGTGGGTGAAACCGTCATGCGCCCCACCAGCGTGCGCCGGGCTACGCTGTCGGCCATTGTGGGCATGATCATCTATCGCATTGCCATCGCTGCCGCCCTCAGCTTCGCCTTTCCGCTGCCGGGCGGGCAAACCTTCCGCGTGGAAGCGACCGATGTGAAGCTGGCGACCGCACTGCTGGTGTTGATTGTACTCTGGTTGACCAACTTCCGAAAAAGCGGGGGAACGGATAATGCTGCGTTTAGAGAACCTGCACCAGACATTTAATGCCGGCCAGGTCAATGAGGTCAAGGCGCTCTGTGGCATCAATCTGCACCTGGACGCAGCGGAGTTTGTGACCATCATTGGCAGCAACGGGGCGGGCAAGAGTACCTTGTTTAATGCCATCACCGGGGAATTTGTGCCCACCAACGGCCGTATCTTCATTGACAACATAGACGTGACAAAGTGGCCGGAATACCGGCGGGCCGCCTACATTGGCCGGGTATTCCAAAACCCATATCACGGAACGGCCGCCCAAATGACCATTGCCGAAAACATGTCGCTGGCCTGGCTGCGCCGCCAACGACTGGGGTTGCGCTACGGCGTCAACCGCCAACGTCGTCAAAAATTAGCCGATCTCTTAGCCCCTATTGGGCTGGGACTGGAAGATCGCCTGAATGATAGGGTGGATTTACTAAGCGGCGGCCAGCGCCAGGCCATGACGCTGCTCATGGCCTCTCTTACTTCTCCGAAACTTTTATTGCTTGATGAACACACGGCGGCGCTGGACCCGGCAACGGCCGTGCGCATCCTGGAAGTCACGCAAACCGTCATTGCCGAGCAGCGCTTCACCACTCTGATGATTACCCGCAACATGCAGCAGGCGCTCACCTTCGGCGCCCGCACCCTTATGCTGCACAAGGGCGAAGTGGCGCTGGATATTTCCCAGGCAGAACGGCAAGGGCTGACCGTACAGGGACTCATTGACAAATTCAGCGAAGTCAAAAATGAAGCGCTGATGGACGATGAACTGCTGCTGTCGGGATGATTAAGGCTTTCATGTTTATTAACGTGCCACAGGCAGAAGATTGGGCCTCACCTGTGGCACGAATGAGACGATAACGGAACGATTTTGGCGAATCGGCCGATTATCCTCTCCTAATCATATCAAAGGAGAATGAAATGAAGAAAAAACCTTTCCCCCTGTTTCTGATTATTATCGCCCTCCTGTTCCTGGCAGCCTGTGGTTCCTCGGCGACAACAGAAACGGCGCCAACGGCCGTGCCCAACACGCCGACAGCGGCCCCTGCTGCACCCACAGATGCACCAGAACCCGCCGAAGAGCCAGCCGAAACAAAGGAATTTACCATCGGCATGATGGTGATCGCCTCCATACCCGCTCTGGAAACGGTGCAGAAATCCTTCATTGACACACTGGCTGCCGGTGGCTACGTGGAAGGCGAAAACTTGACCATCATCCGCGGTAACGCCGAAGGAGACATTGCCACCCTGAACACCATTGCCCAGCAGTTTATCGATCAAGGCGTTGACCTCATCGTCACCACCAGCACGCCGGCCGCGCAGGCCGCCCTCAATGCGACCAAAGATATGGTCAACCCCATCCCCATCATCTTCACCACCGTCACGGACCCGTATGCTGCCGGCATTGCCACCGCCCCGGATGAGCACCCGGCCTGGATGACCGGTTCGCAAATGTACCCGCCGCTGGAGGCCACCTTCGATACGATGCTGGAGATAAATCCCAATATTTCCGTCATTGGGCATCTATACAATCCAGCCGAAGCCAACTCCGTGGCCCAAACAGAAGCGGTGAAAGCGATTGCCGCCGAGCGCAGCCTGACCCTGGAGATTGCCACAGTTAGTAATAGCTCAGAAGTTAAAACGGCCGCCGAATCCCTGGCGGCGCGGGGCATTGACATCTTCTACTTTACCCAAGACAGCACCGTCGCCTCCGGCGCTGAGGGCGTGGTGCAGGTAACCAATGACAACGGCATTCCCATCATTACCAACGACATTCCCACAGTGGCCAAGGGTGGTTCGGTGGCTGTGGGGCTTCGCTGCGGGAAGACGGCCGTGTGGCGGGCGAGATGGCCGCCGCTTTTCTTAACGGCAACCTAGACTTAGCCACCACCAATATCCAACGGGTTGGCGTTTTTGATTACTTCATTAACCGCGCCGGCGCGGCGGCGCAAGGCATCGAACTGCCCCAATCGCTGATTGACCGCGCCATTGACCAGACGCCTTAATCGCCAACGAATGATCAGCAGATTTCGCGGGCCAATCTGCGAAATCTGCTGATCAAATCCTTTCCGATAAACCAAATCTGTTGCGCCCCGTTGCCTCACCACGTGAGAGAGTGATAGTCCTGCTTGACGGCCGTACCCCCCTCGTTATAATCCCCCTCTGCCTAAAACAAAATGTAATTGAGTAATTGGGTAATTACCCAATGACCAACGTATGCTAGACAAAATCCAAAAAGTCGTCGCCCGGTATGAAGAGATTGACCGGCAAATGGCCGACCCCTTCATCTTGAGCGACCATGTGAAGTTAACCGAATTAGCCCAGGAACGGGCCGAAATGGAGCCGCTGGTCAACGTCTACCGCACCCATGAACAGGTAGCGCAAGAATTGGCCGAAGCCAGAGAGATGGCCGAACTGGCCGAAGATATGGAACTGCGGGACATGGCCGAAGAAGAAATCGAGCGGCTGACCGTCCGCCTGTCAGAGCTAGAAGGCGAAATGCTCAAACTGCTCATCCCCAAAGACCCGCGTGACGACAAAAACGTCTTCATCGAAATTCGCGCCGGCACCGGTGGGGACGAAGCCGCCATTTTTGCTGCTGACCTGCTGCGCATGTACACCCGTTACGCCGAAAGCAAAGGGTGGAAAACCCAGATTGTGGATGAAAACCGCATTGGCGTTGGCGGTTATAAAGAGGTCATCCTCTCGGTGAAGGGCAAAGGGGCGTACTCCCGCTTCAAATTTGAGAGCGGCGTCCACCGGGTGCAACGTGTGCCCGTCACCGAATCACAGGGGCGCATCCACACCAGCGCCGCCACCGTGGCCGTCATGCCGGAACTGGAAGCGGTAGACATTACCCTGGACGAGCGTGACCTGGAAATTACGGCCACCTTCGCCGCCGGGCCGGGCGGCCAACACATGCAAAAGAACCAGACGGCCGCCCGCATTGTGCATAAACCCACCGGCATGATGGTAAAGATTCAGTCCGAACGCAGCCTGACGCAAAACAAGCAGTTGGGCATGGCCATCATTCAGGCGCGGTTGCAGGAGATGGAGGAGGAGAAGCAGAGTACGGCCGTTGCCGCCGACCGCAAATCACAGGTAGGCTCCGGCGACCGCAGCGAAAAAATCCGCACCTACAACTACCCCCAATCCCGCGTTACCGACCACCGTATTGGCTTCACCAGCTACAACCTGCCCGTCGTCATGGATGGCGACCTGGACCCCTTCATTGATGCCCTCACCGTCGCCGACGAAGCGGAAAAGCTGGCGGCTGCCGGCAACGGATAATCCGGTTGTCACTTTGAAATTTGAGAAGGGTCGCTTAAACTCCCACTTTATTGCCTCTCCCTGTTTGTAACGACTGGCCGATTCATCTATAATTCTCCCAGAACATATGTTTTTACAGCTTGCAGGACAACCACATGAACAGCCACGTTTATCATACAAACCAGGTGACAATTCACCACGAAGATGTCTCTAATCTCTATGAAGTCTGGCCCACTCCTGATGTAATCATCTCAGATGGTGGTTATGGCGTTTCTGGGTTTAAGGGGGACACACACACGCCAACAGATCTTTCAGGTTGGTATAAGCCACATGTACAAGCCTGGACAAAGTATTCCAAACCCGGTACGACATTGTGGTTTTGGAATACCGAAATAGGCTGGGCAGAGGTGCATCCCTTGTTAGTTAATTCCGGATGGGAATATGTATGCTGCAACATATGGGACAAAGGTTTACAACACATTGCCGGAAACTGTAATCTGGCAAAATTGAAACATTTTCCAATTGTTACAGAAATATGCGTTCAGTATGTAAAACGCCCTGAGTTCATCGTTGAAGACAAGGTGCTCAGCCTTAAGGAATGGATTCGATACGAATGGGATAGAACAGGTTTGCCATTATATAAAGCCAACGAAGCCTGCGGAGTTGTAAACGCCGCCAGCCGAAAGTATTTGACAAAAGATCACCTCTGGTATGCCCCACCGCCGGAACATTTTGAGCGATTAGCTGACTACGCCAATCGTCATGGCAATGAAACAGAAAGGCCATTCTTCTATATTGATAAACTAACACCTTTAACTACTTTCCACTACGCAAGCCTTTTTGCCAAATTTGAGGGACAGTACGGTATCACAAATGTTTGGAATCATCCGCCTCTTCACACCAATGAACGTGTACGTTTGAATGGATCGAATAAATATGCACACTTAAATCAAAAACCTGTGGAGCTTATAAAAATGTTAATCGAAACCTCCACAACGACCAATGATGTGATATGGGAGCCTTTTGGCGGGCTTTGTACAGGTGGTTATGTGGCCGCCCTTACCGATAGACAGGCTTTCTGTGCCGAAATAAACGAAACTATATATCAATATGCCGTCGAAAGAATGAAATCCCGGTTTGAAAACTGGCTTCCCCCACAAGTGATTATTGATGGTGAAGAAAAGGTAATTCAATATGCCCTTATCTCCTGACACCTTCCCGCCGCCACCCGTAAAAGAGCTGCCAGATAAAGAGTGGGAACATTATGTAATGTGGGAAAGAATAAATGATTTGATCTATTCTCTACCCAATTACTTTGACACAGAACTTGTTATAAAGGGCATTAATGTCACAGAGATTTTCTCGATTGGCACAGCCTTTACCACAGTTATTGAAGCACAAGTTGTTGATATTCTGAACAGGCTTCGCACCATTTGGGACCCTCAAAACAGGTATTCTGAATACAGATTTATCAGACAATCACAAACTTTTCCAGATGTGCTGCTGCGACATGTGGTAAGCAATGAGATCTTGTTTGGGATAGAGTTAAAGTCGTGGTATCTTTTGAGCAAGGAGGATGAGCCAAGTTTCCGCTACAAAGTAACGCCGGACGCCTGTGCTTCCCCCGATCTATTAGTAATTATTCCTTGGATTCTGTCTGAGGTAATTTCCGGTGAACCCCGCCTATTGTCTGTGTACAAAGAATCGGCTCAATTTGCAGCCAGATACAGAAATTATTACTGGCAAAGATCACGGTTAAGTAGCAACAGGAGTGCTATCATCACCCCCCCTCCCCCAAGTAATAGACGCCACTACCCCGATAGCAAACAAGAAGCTTCTGACCAGGCAGATGATGATAAAGGCGGGAATTTTGGCCGTATAGCCAGAGCGGGCTTGCTGGATGACTACATCGTCAAACTAAAGGCAGAAGATTATCTGGGTATCAAGATTTCTCATTGGATCGAGTTTTTCAAAGCCATTTCCGAAACCAGTAGTAATACAGAAATTGATAACAAAATTGATGGGTTACGCCGGAAAATTCTTGCTGAATCATCATCTATTTCTCAATCACCATTGCTGTCAACCTTTCTGGAAGTTCTTGAGCAGCTAGAAAAACTTTGGCAAGAGTTACGGTAATCGAGAAGAGTCACGAAGAAGATGGATGGTCTAAAATACAAACCACGTGGTTTACATTTTGAGGAATTTGAAATTGGGCAAGAGTTGCTGACGGCCGCACGCACCATTACCGAGGCCGATATTGTCAACTTTGCCGGGTTGTCTGGCGACTTCAACGCCATTCACACCGACGCCGTCTACGCCGCCCAGGGCGCCTTTGGCCAGCGGGTGGCGCATGGGTTGTTGGTGCAGTCCATCGCCACCGGGTTGATGGTACAGTCCGGCGTCATTGAGGGCACCGTATTAGCCTTTCGTGAACTAACGGCCAAATTCAGCCTGCCCGTTTTTATTGGCGATACCATACACGTGCAGGCCAGCGTGGTGGAAACGAAGGAATTTCGGCGGTTAGGCGGCGGAAACGTTACCATCAAGTACGGCGTTATAAACCATGAAGGTAAAACCGTGCAGCGTGGCGAGTGGATCATGCTGATTAAAAGCAGAATGTAATGGGGTAATTGAGTAACTGCGTAATTACCCAATTACCCAATTACCCAATTACTCAATTACGACACAATGGACGACGAACAAGATACCCAAAAACCAATAGTCAATCCTGAAGACGACACGCCTGTCGGCAAACGGCCGTTGCCCCCACCCCCGCCCCCACCCCCCGACGAAGCCGAAACGGTCTCGCTCTTTGACCTGATGGACGCGGCCGATGACCCCACCATCACGTTGAGCAGCATGACTGACGAAGCGGCAAAAGCCGCCGCACAAACGGGGCCAACCGTGCCGCCGCCATTGGCCGCGCCGGAGTTGACACCCCGCGAACGGCCCCCTATGTATGATATGGACGCCACCCAGGTGCGCCCCGACCTGGCCATACCGGGCAACCGCCAGACCACCCAACCCGCACAACCACCAACCACGCAGGCCCCTCCCCAACAACCACCTACCCGGCAGCAGTACCCGGCGCAGCCACCACCACCGGCCCAATCAACCGCGAGGCCACAACCGCCTGCCCAACCCGCACGCCAACAGCCTGTATACCCTCAACAACCGGTGCGCCAGGCCGCGCCTGCCAGGCAGGTGGGGCCGGCGCGGCAGGCCGCCCCACACTC
>JABFFZ010000115.1 GCA_013112725.1 Chloroflexota bacterium | reverse complement strand
GGGCCACCCTGCGCCTGGGCGAAGGCATGACCGGCCATGCTGTGCAAACAAACCAGCCCGTGTATGCCACCGATGCGCAGCACGATCCCCATTTCAAATGGGTGGATGAGGCGGAGGAGACGCCGTTTAATTCGCTGTTGGCCGTACCGCTGACCATTGAGACCGATGTGATTGGGGCGCTGAATGTGCAAACAGTACGGCCGTACACCTTCACCAGCAATGACGTTGAAATCCTCTCTCTCATTGGCGATCTGGCGGCCGGGGCGTTGGCCAAGGCACAGTTGTATGACCGGCAGCGGCGGCAGTTGGCCGAGATGCGGGCGCTGGCGCAGGTAAGCGAGGCCATTACCGCACCGCAATACCTGGATGATATGCTGGATGTGGTCATGGAAATGGCGGCGCAGGTGATGAACACGGCCGTCTGCTCCCTCTTTCTGCTCGATGAAACCGGCGCCCACCTGGAACTGCGCTCTGCTCGCCACAACGATAATCCCTACCGCCACCGCCCGCCGCTGCCGCTGGGCGAAGGCGTTACCGGCACGGTGGCGCTAACGGGCAAGCCGATGTACATTGCCGATGTACGCACCGACCCGCGTTATGCCGGGCACGAACTGGCCCGCGCCGAAGGGTTAGTCTCGCTGCTTTCCGTGCCCTTGAGTGTGCGTGACCGGGTAATTGGGGTGCTGAATGGGTACACGGCCGTGCCCCGCGCCTTCACCGAAGAGGAACAAACCTGGTTTGCCACTCTGGCCAACCAGACCGCTTTGGCCATCGAAAATGCGCGGTTGGTGACGCACACGGCCGTGATCCGCGAAATGCACCACCGCATCAAAAACAATCTGCAAACCGTAGCCATGCTCATGCAGTTGCAACTGGCCGACGCCGACCGCCTGAGTGCCCGTGACGTACTGGAAACCAACATCCACCGCATTCGCAGCATTGCCGCCGTACACGAGGTGCTGTCGGACAAAGGCTTCCGGCTGGTGGATGTGAAGGATGTGCTGCTGCGCATCACCCGTACCACCAGCGAAACGCTCACCACTCCCCACCAGGACATTCGCATCAACATCTTTGGCGAACCGCTGCTGCTGCCCAGCCAGGCTGCCACCGCCTTAACCCTGGTTGTAAATGAACTGGTGCAAAATGCCCTGGAACATGCCTTTGTGGGTCGAACAACCGGACAGATTGACATTTCCCTGGGGCATTCTCCGGCAGAATTGATTGTAGTGGTAAAAGATAGTGGCCGGGGATTACCAGATGAGATAACAAAGGGGTTGGGGCTGGAACTGGTTGAAACATTGGTGACGGCTGATTTACACGGCCGTATCAAGTTCCAAAGCCGGCCCAACAGCGGAACTGAAATCAGCATCCGCCTGCCACGAAATGTGGAGATTCGAAATTAGAGATTTGAGATTGGGCAATCTCCAATCACCAACACCTATCGCGTACATCAAAGAGTTGTAATGAATAGTTTGGCCACACGTTTAGAACAAGAATTAAAACGAATCAGGCCAGTCACGGTGCTGATTGTGGAGCCAGACCCCTATTTAGGCCGAATGTTGAGCGAGTATCTGGCCGATTATACCTGCCAGATGGTGGCCAACGGCCGTGACGCCCTCACCAGTTGCCAGCAAGCCCCACCCCATTTGCTGCTCATAGATACCGACCTGCCGGATATGAGCGCGCTGGCATTTTTCCAACAACTTCAGCCGCTCAAATTCATCAATCGGATGCCCATTTTTTTCCTGGGGCAGCCGGACGACGGCCGTGACCAACGCATGAAAGCGCTGGAAATGGGAGTGGATGATTACATTGCCAAACCATTCGATATTGTGGAACTGCAATTCCGCATTAAAAATGCCCTGCCCCGCCCGGCGCAAAGCGTGGATTTGGTAACAGGGTTGCCCGGTTGGCCGGCCATCCACCAGGATTTGCAGGCACGGCTGAACCGGCAGGATTGGACGCTGCTGCTCATCCACCTGACCCATATGACCGCTTACCAGGATGTGTACGGCGCAGTGGCCGGGCAGCGGGTACGCCGCGCCATCGCCGATTTGTTGAATGGGGTATTGGATGAATCGGGTGAACTGGACGATCTAGTAGGTGTTTTGAGCGCCCATGAATATGTGGTCATCACCCGCAGCCCCCAGCCCCACCAACTGCTGGCCCACTTTCAACAACAGTTCACCGCTGCCAGCCGCCGCTGGTACAGCCCGGCCGAATTGGCCGCTGCGCAGATACAGCTTTTGGATGGCCGCCGGTCACCGCTGATGACGCCGGTCACGGCCGCCGTCTCTGCCCGCTCCGGCCCCTTCGCCACTTCCCTGGAAGTCATAGAAGCCGCCGAAACTCTGCGCCTGCGCCAACATCCCACCACCGTCGAAAAGGTCACGCCCGCTTTGCAGGCGATTTTTGCCACCAGTTGAAGAGGTAATGGGGTAATGGCCCAATTACTCCATTACCCCATTACAACTTTGAAAAATCTCCCCTTCCAGCGATAATTCCCCCATGCGCATTTTGATTGCGGACGATGAGTCCATTATTCGCCTGGGGATCAAGGCAATGTTGAATGAGATGGGGCACGAGGTATTGGCCGCCAGCAACGGCCGTGAAGCCCTGCAAATGGCCCAACGCCACCAGCCCGACCTGGCCATCCTGGATATCAAAATGCCTTACACCGACGGGCTGCAAGCCGCCCGCGCCCTGGCCCGCGCCCACCCTCTGCCCATTCTGCTGCTCACCGCCTTCAGCGAACAAGACCTGATTGAAGAGGCGGCCGATTTACCCATTCAAGGCTACCTGATCAAACCCATCAAACAAGAAGAATTGGCCGCCGCCATCGCCATTGCCGCCCGCCGTTTTGCCGACACTTCCTCTTTGCAACAGCGCGCCGACAAGCTGGAAGATGAACTGGCGACACGCAAACTCATTGACCGCGCCAAAGGTAAGCTGATGGCCGCCGGGCTAACGGAAGACGAAGCGTACCAGACCATCCAACAGCGTGCCCGCGCCAACCGCCAGAGTATGCGCCAGGTGGCCCAATCCATTTTGCAGCAATGATGATCCGCGAAGGGTTGTAGCTCTTTGTGAATTCAGGGAGTACAGCCCGTGATGCGTGACGTGTGACCAGAGAGACCTCACGCATCACTCGTCACACGTCACTCGTCACGCACAATCCCAGAATTTCCAAAAGGTTGGGGTTTGCCTATCCCTTGACGTAGGAGAGTTTTAGGGAAATGAGATCGTCCTTTAGCTGGAAAATATCCACGCCGCGCACATATCCCTTTTCGCCGGCCCCGTCCACCCACTCGTACCGCCAGCGCATCACGCAGCGATAACCGAGGCCAAAAATCTCCTCGATCTCAATGTGTGCCTGCGGCGACTGGCGGAAGAATTCTTGCCAAAACTGTGTTACCGCTTCCTTGCCCACAACCACTGTGCCGTCAGGGGCCGGCGTAGTGTTTTCAAAGACACAATCGTCGCTCATCAGCGCCATCATACCGGCGACATCATGCCGGTTGAAGGCTTCATGAAACGCCAGCACCGTGCGCACCCCTGATTCAATCTTTGACATCTTCATACCACTAAACACCCCCTTGTCTATAAATTATCCCACCTACACCGTATACCGTTTATGCCAGCTTTCCGGGAAGGTAAGCCCATTGGCGTACACAAAACGAATCAGTTGGCCGTGGTGCTGAACCTCATGCTCCAGAAGGGCAAATGCCAGTTCAAGTTGCGCGTCACTTAAGCCGGCAAAGTCAAGTTCGCCCAGGCTTTGGTGCGTCGCATCCAGAGCTGCCAGTACCGATTCCTTTGCGCGTGGCGTGGTGAGGCTGCACGAGAATCCCTGCCAGCCGCCGGCGGCAATTGCCTTGAGATAGCTTTCACGCGCGCCGACAATACACCAGACCTGACCGGCAATTCGGTTGGATGGTAACCCCGGTAAATCCAGGCCCAGCGAAGCCTCTTCCAGATGAGCCACCAGGTCATGATTCAGTTTGAATGACTGCTCCAAATGAGCTTTCAGTTTCTCATTCATCAGTTGTTACACCCCTGCAATCCGTTTATCAACGTGAATGGGAATCAATAATCCGCACGGCCGTTTGCGGCCGTCCCAGATATTCCACGCCATCTTCGGTCACCAGCACATCCTCTTCCAGACTCATAATGCCCCGGTTGGGTACAACGACGTGCAGTTCCAGGGTAAAGATGTTGCCCACTTCCACCGGCATTTCGCAGATACCGGCATACCGTTCCCAACGCGGCCCCAACACCGTGGCCCCGTCATGCGCCACCCGGCCCAACAAATGGCCGAAGGCGTGTTTGTATTCTGGGAAGCCATTGTCCACAATGAAGTCGCGGGCGGCTTCGTCCACCCGCCAGCCGGGTGTGCCCGGCTTCAAAGCCGCTTCGCCCGCCTTAATTGCGCCGTACACCACGTCAAAAGTGCGCTGCACATCGGGCGGGGCTTGTGTTTCCCCATCGTCCAGCACATACCACATCCGCTGCAAATCGGAGCAGTAGTCGTTTTGTTTGACGCCCAGATCCATATGCAGCAGGTGGCCTTTTTGCAGCGCCACATCGCCCGGCGCAGCATGGCCGACAGCCGACTCCGGCCCACAGGTGACGATGGGGTTGAACGGCTTCGGCCAGGCGTAGCCCAGCCCCATCTCGTCTATGCGACGACGGACAAAATCGGCGATCTGGCGCTGCGTCATGCCCGGCCTGACAAAAGCTTCCACTTCATCGAACAGTTGCAGGGTGGTGGCCACGGCCGTCCTCACTCTCTCCACCTCCGCCGCACTCTTGCGCCCCCGTAAGGCTGCCACTAACTTCTCCGCCGACACCAGCCGCTCACCAAAGGGCGTGCCCGCCAGATGTTGTTGCAGCGCCAGGTACAGTCCATGACTCAGCCCATCGGCGGCCACGTCGTTGGTCGAGTAGTTGATGGCGATGGTCGCCGGATTCAGCCGGGCCAGCGCCTCTTGCAGCGGTTGGGCAATGCCTTCGTCGTAGCCCACAATCTGGTGGTAAACACCCAACTGCGCCACATTCTCCGTGTCATACCGGCCAACGATGGCAGTGTGACGGCCGTCCCTGCTCAAAATAAACGCCGACTGCCAGGTAACATCTACCCCGGCGATCAATTCCAACGTTGGGTCGGGCGAAAGCGTGGTTTCGCGCACAAACGTCAGCCACACATCCACGCCAACCTCCTGTAAAATCGCCGTCGCCTGCGCCACCTTTTCCACAATCAATTGTCGGTTATCCATCTTGTTCCTTTTTTAACGTAACGGCGCAGAGAAAAAAATCCGCATCATCCGCGTTTATCTGCGTCCCATTTTCACTCTGTCACCTTGTCAAGTTTATATTGCGCCATCTCTTTCAACTTCAACTGGCCGGAGTTGGCATATACAGCCAGCGGCGGGGCGGGGGAGAGGGCCACTTGCACGGCACGGCCGTCCCCAGACACAAATTGCACCAGCCAACCGGTTTCCGTTACGGCCGTGTCCACCCATTGCAATGCATCCAATCGCACCAGCCCCAATTCCTGCCGGGCATAAAAATCGGCCACCTGCTCCACCGGGCCATAGCAGGTACGGCCGCGCAGCCGTTCCAGCCACACGTGGCTGCGCTGTGTGGTCGCCAGCAGGTGGGGCACATCGGCGGGGGCCACACGGCCGTAACACACCCCGGCGGGCAATGCCAGCAGTGTCCCGGCAAAACGGTGCCCCCCCAGGTGCGTGGTCATCCAGGCAGCATTACCCACCTTCTCGGCCAGCGCCCGGTACAGCGCCGCACCATACACGGCGCAGCTGCGGTCCCGTTTGCCATTGGTACAGACAAAATAACGCGGCCCCGTCACCAGATGGGGCGCATAACGGCCGTCGCCCCGTACCACCGCCGCCACATCCAATTCCCGCAAATCTGCATACGCCCCCAGGTGAAATTCATAGAGTCGGGGCTGCGCCTGGTCATTCACCCCCACAAAAAAGGCCAACACGTCCGCATCTGGCCGAAACTGGCGAATCAATTGCAGACGGCCGTTTCTCCCTGACACTTGATCACCTAACCACTTGAGTATGTCCCCTGGCAACTCATTTTCCTCCGTTGCCTTCGCCCCCCAGGGACGAGTATATTCCAGCAGGTACCAGATGGCCGTGGTTACAGCCGTGCCTGCCATCGGCTCATTCAGCGCCGCCGAAAGCTCACAACAGAGGAAGTTGGGTGGGGGAAGCATCGTGTAATCTGAACGCCGGATCAGCCGAGATACACCTGCACCTTGTCGCCATCGTCATCATCTACGTCAATCGTCATGGGGCGGGCGCCAGGCTGTTTCAATTCTTCCTTCGCGGCAGACAGAAAGGCCGAGGCCATGTCTAACTGAACGCGTGTCTTCTCGTCCACAAAGCCATGCACCACTTTGATGCCCCAGCCGGCCAAACCCAGAGGCAGGGGTAGGCTGATGGCAATACGGTGTCCCGCTTTCTCTTGCACGCGCACATGCAGCCAGACGGCGCGGCGGCTGAAAAAGGCCAGCAGTGTGGCTAAAAAGGCAAGTATGAAAAAGCTCCACACGCAGATAAAACCAAAAGTAAGCGTACCCTCAGCGGAGAGATAAATGGCGCGCAGCCAGAAACCAAACAACACCAGAAAGGCCAGGCAAATGAGAAAGGGGATTTTCCAAAGCTGGCGGTAGCGGTCTAAATTGGGCAGCTCATGGGGCGTGAGGATATCGCCGGAGAGGGGTTCGGCGTAAGGGTCGGTAGCGAGGGTCACGGCCGTATCTTCCCCCTCTTCATCCATCGCCTGCAACAATTCCATGGCCTGGTCGGCCGTAATGCTGCCGTCTTGCAGCATCTGTAAAATCTGGCGGCGTTCTTCTTTCATTGTACCCTCCGTTTTTCGTAAGCGGTAATCGGACAACGGGTCACGGGCATATTACCACACTTCACCGATTACCGTTCACTGATAACCGATTACCGCATTACACGGCCGTCAACACGGCCGTACAAAACAAAATCAGCACCGCGCAGGCCAGATTCAGCCAGAGGAGGCGTTTTTCGCGGTGGGCCAGTTTAGCCTGCTCTGTTTGCGCCAGTTGTGGTTTTTTAGCGGCAAGTACGGCCGTGCGTTCCACCGCCGGGAAGTAGCCAAACTGCCAGTATGCCGCCACCGCCATCACTACCAAAAAGAGGATATGTTTCACCAACATCGCCCAGGCCCAGACGCCATCAAACACCAGAAAACCACCGTAATTGGCATCGTTGGTCATCTGCACAAAGCCGGTGAGCAGCAGCAGCACCAGACTCAAATTGGCCCAAGGCAGCAGCCGTTTTTGCAGCCCCAGCCAGCTATTTTCCGCCAATTGCTGCTGGTGGAAGGCAGGCACGGCCGTGGCCGCCATCACCACCACCCCCACCAGCCACACGGCCGTAGCCAGCAAATGAACCCAGTAAGAGAAAACGAGAATCCAAAACATCAGTGAACAGTGAGCGGTAAGCAGTAAGCGGTGAACAGTTCTGCTCACTGCTTACTGCTCACTACTCACTTCCCCATTAAACGCAGCGCCTCATACGCCGGGCGCGGCGTGCCATCCGGTAAAATGATAGACCACCAATATTGTTCATGCTGCTCCGGCTGCCAGTCAGCATCGGCCAGGTAAATAGTGGTCATCAGGCCGATCCAGGGCTGCCAATGCTCTCTGGCCCATTGGTATGCACCGGTCAGATAGGCTGCTTGCTGTGCTTCTGTCACGCCATGCCAGGTATAGGTGGGGTGGAACTCTTGCCGCACCATCCAACCCATTTCTAACAGCGCCACCTGCTTGGCCGCATCACCATTGGCCTCCATGATCGCCCGCATATCTTCCACATGGCGAAACACAAACCAACGGCCGTTGCCCCATCCATTAACCTCTATCTCCGCCTCATCCGGCGATGTTTCCGGCGGTGCTTTGTAGCCGGGTGCATTCAACCCCAACACATCAAAATAAGCCGCCGCCCCAGCATCATACATCCCCTGCAAAAAGTCAGCATCCGGCATGGCATCCGGCGGCTGCGTGCCCGTCGGCGCTAAGCCGGCCGAAATCACAACCGCCGCCGGGTCAGCCGCTTTAATCCCTTCATAACACACTTTCAACAGCGCCGTGTATTCGGCCGGATTGGGCAGCTGATCGCCCCATTCCCGGCTGAGATTCGGCTCATTCCACACCTGGTAAGCCTGTATCCGCCCTTTATACCGCGCTGCCAATGCCTGGCAAAAATCGCCAAAATCCTGGTAATCCACCGGCGGCTGGTTGGCGCGGATCAGTTCATCCGGCAGCGCCCGTACCGACCAGAGTGGCTGATGATCTAGGCGTACCAGCAGTTTCAGCCCGGCGGCATCTGTCTGCTCCACAATACGGTCAGTACGATACCAGTCATACTCGCCTTTGGCATAGCCTTCAATATCCCGCCAGGGGAAATTATGCTTCACCCAGCCAAAACCCATTTCGCGCGTCATCTCCAGGTCACGTGGCAGCACATCATCCACATGCCACCATTGCGAGAGGTGAACGCCATACTCTGGGGATTGGAAAAAGTGCCCGACCGGCAAACCCGGCGTGGATGTAGGAACGGGGGTGCGGTTGATGGTGAGGTAGGGTGGGGGGAGAGTGGGGGAGATGCGTGCAGACCAAGTGGCCGTTGCCGCTTTGGTCGTCGTTAGCGGCGCAGGGGCAGGTGTTTGTTCAGGTGATTGTGTACACCCCATCATCACCAACAAAAAGAAGAAACAGGCAAGTCGGCGCATCATTGGATAACAGGAGTGCCAGGCACAGAGCTTAAGGCGCTGGTCTGTCCAGTTCATTCTGCCCTGTGCCGGGCACTGCCCGGCGATAAATCGCCTACTACGAACAGCTTAATCCGGTTTTTCCATTTCCGCCACTGCGCCAAAGGCCGGGCGGGGAATGCCATTGGTATCTACAATGCTGTAGGGCACCGGGTCATCGGTAGGGCCACCGCCTTTATTGCCAAAGTCAAAGTTGAACAGGAAGGTCAGCCAGACATTGCCTGAATCGTGCATTTGTTTGAAAGCCTGGGTGATGTACTGCGCCTGTTCGGCCAGCGTGTTGTCATAGGCAAACTCAAAGCCAGTGGGGGCCACATCATATCCCTCGGCGCTGGCCCAGCCAAACTCTGTCACGCACAATTTGGCATTGGGGTCAATGGCCTGGATTTTCTGGGCATAGGTATCCAGCGTCGTCTTAAAACTCCAACTGTGGTGGGGATTGTCAAACGGGCCGCGGAATTGGGCGGTGGCGGCTTCGGCGGTGCTGCCCGCCTGGTCAAAGGGCACGTCGGGGCTAATGTTGTAGCCATTGTGATGTACGCCGACGCAGTCAGTATAGTTCAACATGCCGGCGGCCAATGCCTGATCCAGCCAGACAAAATCATCAGCACAGGTGACACCATCATTACAACCTGTGGGGGCCAGCGCGCCGCTGATGACGATGATATTGGGATCGGCGGCTTTGATGGCGTCATGGGCCACTTGCAGGAAGCGCACATAATCGTTGGGGTTCACACCGTTGGCCGTCGCCCATTCCCGGTCCAGGTTTTGTTCGTTCCACACTTCAATAGCGCCGATCTTGCCAGGGTAGCGGTTGATCAACTCTGTCAGGAAACGGGCGTATTCGCCGAAATCATCGGGCGGGCCGTTTTCGTCGCCGGCGGCGCGCGTCCAGGCGGGCGCGCCGACCACACTGAGCATCAGGTTCAGGTCGTTTCTAGCCGCTTCGTCCACCACCGCGTCATAGAAGAACCACTGTCCAGCGTCCGGCGAGGGGTAAATGAGCCACCATTGAATCTGGGCTTTCACCCAGTTTAGCCCCAATTGGTTACGCACCGCGTACATGGTGTCGGCGGCATTGCCGACGGTGGCATTGCCATGTACCTGTACGCCATAGCCGAATTTGTTGGTGGGCCACGGCCGTATGATATTGGGCACGGCCGTCGGTACACTTTCCACCACGGCTGGCGCGCTCTCCGGCGCGCCCTCTCCTTCACCCGCTACCGATATGGCCGGCGGCGGCAGGGGCGTTGGTGTATTCAGTTCCGGCGCTAAGGTGGGTGAAGCCACTCCTGCGGGCTGGTCAACGGATGGTACGGCCGTTGGCTCTGCCTGGCTGCCACCACAGGCCGCCAACGCCAGCATCAGACCTATCAAAACGAGAAAAAACTTCCATATCTTCATCTCTCACCTCTCGGTTTGTGGCCGGCGATGAATCGCCTGCTACAAACAACATTCAAAATAAAAGGCGCATTCCGGTTACCCCAAAATGCGCCCTCTCGACCCGTAAGCCGTAAGCCAAAGCCCGTCATCCGATGTCCGAAATCGGATGATGAGTCACAGTTCACGGCTTACGGTTCACGGGTTACCGCCCCATCACCTGCGCCAGTGTACTGCACGCCGGGCAACTACCATCACGCCGAATCATAGCATAACCCGCCTGCGGGTCATCACCCCAATAGGTAAAGTCCACATTAAAGATGATGACCAGACGTACCCGGCCTGTGTTGGCAGCCGTACTGACCGCCTGCGCCAGCCAGGAGGCATGTTGGGATACGGTAGTATTCGCTGCCCAGGAGAAGCGGGAGGGTACGCCGCCATAATCTTCTCCGGAAAGGTAACCCAACTCGGTAAAACAGACCGGTTTGCCTAATTGAGCATACACATTCAAGGTGGGGATCAAATACCAACTGTAATGGTCGCTGCCGCTGGGATGGCCGGTGTTTTGGGTTGGCGGGGTGGCGCCGGCATTGAAGTGTGCGCCAATACAATCGGCATAGTTGCCGCCGCCGGCAGCGGCCATGCCGGCCATATACCGGGCGTCAGACCAGGCATTGGTGCCGTTGTCAAAACCGGTAGGCGCTGGCGCACCGCTGATTACCATAACATTGGGATTGGCCGATTTAATGGCGTTGTAAGCCGGGGCCAACATATTATTGACATAACTGGCGGGGTCTATTTGCCCGGCCGGCCATTCAAAGTCAATGTTTTGCTCATTCCACACTTCAATGGCATCTGGCCCCAAAGCGGCCACACCGCGCAAGAATTCCACATAACTGGCAAACTCAATGCTGGTGGGGTATGTATTAGCGCCGGGAATGCTAAGCAACACCTTGAAACCGGAAGCATGGGCGCTACTGATACGCCCCGCCAGGTCAGCAGGATTGCCGCCCGGTCCCCATTTATGCTGGAACTTTACCCAATTCATACCGGCCGAAGCCATGAGCTGCGGATTGGCAAAGGTGTGAGTCTGCCCACCCAGTTCAAAGCCACCAGCAGCGACCGGTGGGCCGGCCACGGGAGGAGGCGCGCCGCTGCCGGGAGGGGCTGCGGCCACTTCCACCACCGGTAGGCCGCTCACGTTCAACGCCGAATTGAGTTCAAGTACCCCGGAAAACATCCAGCCCTCACGGTTATCGGGCAAGATCACCTGGAACCAGTTGGAATCGGCATTGCGGCCGATGATGTTAACCAGGGTGCCGGCGGCCGCGCCGCCGGGCAGTGTGCCATATTGCAGGCCAGGGCCGGTGCGCACATTTGCCAGCAGTTTTACAACCGCATCAGCATCGCCAGGGTTGTATGTGACGGCGGCCGTGCTGGCCGCCGGGGTGCTGGTAGGGGTCACTTCGGCGATAACTTCTTCGGGTTCTTCTTCAACAACGGGTTCAGCAACGGTCACGGTCAGGCTGCTGAGCGGGATAATCGTCTCCCCCAAGGCGAAGTCAGCGTTGATGGTATAGACGCCGGGCGCTTCGCTGCCCTCCCAGGCAAAGCTGAGGGCGCTGCCACTTTCGCTGGCAAGGATGCTTTCGTTTTCATCCACGACCGTCCAGACGATAGCCGCGCCTTCCGTTTGCGGCGGGGCATCCGGGCCGAGGGCAGCCAGGGC
>JABFFZ010000114.1 GCA_013112725.1 Chloroflexota bacterium | reverse complement strand
AGTAGGTTGACCGCTTGTTCTTTGAATACCTCTGGGTATTCGCGCTTTTGCTTTGTCATTGGTTACCTCCAAAACAAGTGTACTCAATTTGTCTCCTGTCTGTGTCCACTTTTTTGGGGGAATCCCACCCCTCTTGTCTCTTGGGTCGGTCAGTTGATTGAGTTTTTCGGCCAAATCCGCGAGATTGAACGCGATTCCTTCTATTTCCTTTGCTGCCAATATGATACACTGCATGTTTCACCTGCCTTGGTTGGTTTGTTTTGACATACTTATCCTACCAAGTTCAGGTGTTTTTTCATCCTCCTATATTTTTACTGAAAAGCCCTGCTGTACCACATCAGGCTGTAACTCGCTTTGAGGGGAATCAGGTGGGGCTTGTTTGGATAATCCTGCTATCTCTCTCACCATATTCATCGTGAACAGACTGATGACCAGGAAGAAACCGATGACCAATAAACGAGCGATGCGCTTTTGGCTCATAGATGAATACCTCCTTCAGGAGCAACCATGTTTAACGAGGGTATGGCATAAGCGATTCCAGGCAAAACGGCCATTCTCCCGGCCAATCTGCGCTTCTAAAACTAACTGTAAATTATCGCCGAAATAATGTTCAATTGCCATAGCCAGGGCTTGTGGGTTTTCTGGGGGCACAATGAGACCACTACGGCCGTCCATCACCACCTCCCCCAACCCTCCCACATGCGTTGTAATCACCGGTTTGCCCCGGCCAAAGGCCAGTTGGATAACCGCACTCTGCGTGGCCGAACGGTAGGGCAGCACCACCACATCACAGCGGTCAATGCAGGCCGCCAATTGTTCGTCGGGTATGTATTCGTTCCAGATGGTCACGCAGTTGTTCAGACCCAACCGGTCAATTTGCTGGCGATACTGTTTTTCGCCATCCTGCCAGAATTCACCGGCCACCAGCAAGTGCAACGGCCGTTCCCGCACCGCAATCGCCATTGCATCCAGCAATACATCCAATCCTTTATACGGCCGTACCAACCCACAAAACAACAACAACGGCCGATCATTGGGCACTGTTACCGGCAGTTCAATCTGGCTGGTATCGGCAATCCCCAATTCCGCATACGTTGGCAGCGGCGTCACCTGCACCCGCGCCTGGGGCAAAATCTCTTGCAAAATGCGCCCGTCCGCTTGCGAATGCACAATAAATCCATCACCCCAACCACATGCCAGCCGGAATAGCGCCGGCAGCAAATGACGGCTGAAGTTTCCTTGCTCATGCGGCAAAACATTGTGGCAAATGAAGATCAATCGGGGAGAACCCGGCAGCCGTTTCACGCCCCGGCTCAAAGCCGCCCACACCAGCACAAAATAAGGATGCCACCAGGGTATAATTACCACCTCTGGCTGCCAATCACGCAGCCGTTTGAGCGTCCGGTGCCAGCTCAATGGGTTGAGCGGGTCGAGGATGTATTCCGCTTCGGTTTGCAGCGGCCGTGTACTCGGATCCCGGTCACTCTTCCCCGGAAAAAACCGGCCCGGATACTGCCGCGAAAAAGATAGCAGCAACACCTCATGCTCCTCACGCAAATGCCGCGCCAGCAGCGTGTTGTAATGGGCAATGCCGCCCCGGTACGGATAGGTTGGCCCAATCAGGGCAAAACGGGTCATGGGTGGGGATTATAGGGGGCAGGGGGCAAGTGGCAAGCGATAGGTGTCTTTTACTCAAGACACAATAAAATTCCAGGCATGATCTTGGTCACAGGCGCAACCGGGTTTATTGGCCGCTCCCTCATGGCGCGGCTGGAACGAGAAGGGGTAGACGCACGGCCGTATGACGGCCGTCTTATCACCCATCTCAAATTGCGCGAACAGTTGCAGGGTATCCATACCGTCGTCCATCTGGCCGGGGCCGAAAATCGCGGCCAGAACCGGCTGTTGCAGCATGTGGATGTGGAAGGTACCGCCCAACTGATTGACGAATGTCGCCGCGCTGGCGTGCAGCACCTCGTCGTCCCCAGCCATTTAGGGGCCAATACGGCCGCCATGCACCCCCTTCTACGCGCCAAAGGGGAAGTCGAGCAACTCATCCGGCGCAGCGGCATCCCGTATACCATTCTGCAAACCGCCCCGCTCTACGGCCGTAACGACCGCTTCACCGAAATCTTCCTGGCACTGGCAATTTGGAGTTTTCCCTTTGTCTGGCTGCCCGGCGGCGGCCACATGCCCGTGCAGCCGCTGTGGGTAGAAGATTATGCCCGCTGTCTGCACATCATCTTGCAGCAGCCAGATCGTTATGTCAATCAGACTGTCGCCATTGCTGGCGAAGAGCGCATGACACACCGCGAGATGATGCAACGCCTGTTAACCGTCAACGGCCGTAAACGCCTGATGCTGCCGCTGCCTATGGTGCTGGTACGGCCGTCGGCTCGCTTCCTTTTTTCCTGGTGGTATTGGCCGCCTCTGACCCCCTATGCCATTGATCGCTTCTTTGTGCCCGCTATTGCCGAACCCGGTACCGTGCTGCGCCATTTTGGGTTTCAGCCTGCCCAATTCAACGGGCAAATTGTCTATCTACGCCGCCCCGGCCTGCCCTGGCGTCTCTTCCGCAGGTGAAGATGTAATTGGGTAACTGGGTAATTATCCAATTACCCAATTACTCCAGTACTCATTCACCTCCCCCAACCGCCACATTCCCCACAATCACCCGATCACCTAACCCAGATTGTGGGCCGGAGACGGGCAGCCGCTCGCCCGTCTCTAACCGGTACAGGCCAACTTCCAGTTGGTACACACCCGGTGGCAGGTCGGGCTGCCACCGGCGCACATCCATGATCTGCTCACCAGGCGACCAATAAGAGGTGGGATAACGGCCGTCCAGCGGCTGCCCATCTTGCCCGGCAGCCAACGTGCCATCTGGATGGAGAAAATGCACAAAAACCGTGTAATCGGCCGCCACCGTCGCCAGCGATTCCCACACCAGCCGCAGTTCCAATAGCTCACCTACCGCTACCTGATCAGGCACATCCGCCTGCTGCAGCCGGATCGCCTCGCCGAAAATGACGCCTTGTGTGTCTGCCACATTCAATATCGGTGGCGGGGTCTTGAAGCGTCCCACCGGCACGGCCGTGCCACTTTCTGCATCAGACAACGTGACCTCTTCCCCCGTCACTACATCCTGCAAGCCCACCCACACCGTATAACCCGCCGGTGCGGGTTGTTCCGGCAATGGCAAATCATACACATCCCGCGTTAGCTGGCCCGGCTGCCAATGGCTGGTACTCATATAACCTGGGGCGTCATTTACCACCACGTGTAGCGGCCTGCCCTGCGCATCTGCCAGCGTCACCACCACGGCATACCGGCTTGTGGGAGCAGCCACCGCCTGCCAGATTAACATAACATGATGCGGCGCTTGCGCCTCATAACCCGCCAGACGGATTTCTGCGTTGAAGCTGCCATAGTCAGGTGTAGTTTTGCCGGGGATACGGCCGTCCACCGGATGCACTACCAGCCAGTTTGAAACGCGATCAAACCAGATGATCTTACTTCCCAAAAGTAGACATAAGATGAGGGCAAGCGAGATGATCCTCCTGTTATCGGCCACTTTGTTGGGAGTCGTCGCCTTTTTCGGGCGCACAGCGGTCCGGCCCAAGACTAACAATACACCCACGATGACCAATCCCACCAGCGTGAGGCCATCCGCCAGCCAGCGCACCGGTGTGCGCGTAAAGGCCAGTTCCAACTGATGGCTGCCGGGAGGAATGGCGATCTGGATACGGCCGTCCGCATCTGCCCCCACCGCTGTCTTCTCGCCATCCAACCACGCCTGCCAACCGGGGAAATGATGCACCGCCAGGGTGATGGTTTCTGCCTGCGCCAGATTTGCCTGCCAGACGGCGCGCCAGGGATCACCGGCAACGGCCGTCAGCCCTGCCGGCGTGTGCAATACCTTTGCATCAAGTGGAACCATCTCATCCGCGCCTGGAAATGGCAGCGCCGCCGGCCAGATGGTGACGGTGGCGGCGCTGTACTCCCCCCAGGCAGTCAGCCCGTAAATGCCAAACTGCTGCTGCACGGCCGTAACATCAGCCAATGAGGGCTGCGCCGGTAGTGAATGTAGGCGCGGCGGATACAGGTAAGGCAGCATATTGGCAAACGCCAACACCAGCGCCACCACTACTGCCAGCCATCCGGCAGCCACCCACCGCGAACGGCGCACCAGGAAAGGCCGGTACAAAATAAAACCCCCGGTCAGCGCCAGGTAAAACGCGGGAATATCCAGCAGACGCCAGGGAAACTGTAACCCTTGCAGAGGGGGCAGCGCCGCCCACAAGGGGGCCGACCATGCCAGCGACAGGCCCAACACTGCCAGCCCCATCAAACCGAACACGGCCGTTACCGCTGCCTGCCAGCCAGCGGCAGCACGACGGCCACGCCACCAGACGACAACGGCCAATGCCGTTCCCAGCGCGCCCAGTGCAATCTGGGCCAATCCCGGTGTTTTTGGCAGACCGGGATTGTGCACCCCGGCGATTGTTGGCTCCGGCCAGCGGAAAGCATCGGCAAAATGATCTTGATAGGCCACGTTGCCCGCTTCCTGCGCATAACGGGTGTCACCAATTTCCGCCAGGGCGGGCAGCCAGGCAAAGGCGGACAGCGCCAGCCCCAACCCCAGCGCCAGCAACACCGCTGCCAAACGCGGCCAACACGGTGCAGGAGATACCAGCACGGCCGTAACCGCCAACACCAGCAGCGGCCCCAAAAACAACAGGCTGGCGGCCGTGTGCGATAACATGAGTAGGGCAGTGGGCAGGGCTGCCAGCAAAACAGACAGGGGGGACGGCCGTGCCGCCACCGCCAGCAGCCCCCAGGCCGCCCAGGGAAACAAGGCCATTGCCAGCGCGTTGGAACTGCTGCCCCGGGCAAAGCTCTGGTACACCAGATGCGGCGACCAGGTATATAACGCCGCTGCCAATATTCCACTGGCCGGGCCATACAGCCAGCGCCCCACCAAAAACATGCCTACGCCCCCGGCTAACAGTGCCAGCACCAGCAGAACATTCCAGGCCACCGCCGCTTGCTGATCGGCCAGCAGATAGAGCCAGGTTAGCAGATAGGCGCTCAACGGCGGGTAGAAATTGAACAAGGGCGAACCATATCCCAGGTTAAGCGTGGGCGCCCAGCGGGCAAAAGGAACGCCGACTGCCCAAAACGCCTGCACCACCGGGATACGGTAAATGTGCAGCCGCACATCATCCCCATACGGCGGCGCGCCCCAAAGGGGCAAGATGACCACCAGGAGAATGCCCAAAACCGCCAGCCAGGGCGCAAAAATGGCAACGCTGTTCTGTCTGCGCATGAGGGAGATGTTACCTGAACAAACCCGTTTGTAGTAGGCGATTCATCGCCGTTTGTAGTAGGCGATTCATCGCCGTTTGTAGTAGGCGATTCATCGCCTTCTGGCACGCACAGGAGCAACCTCCGGCCAGCGCACGATGTTTATGCAACATTAACACCACCAGAGATACAACCGGCTATGATAGGGGCATTATTTTTCACGGCCGTTAAAATCAACGGTCAACCAGATGGAACTGATCAAATGGCATTACTTTCGGAAGGTTTATTGCTCTTTGTGGTGTATTTTCTCATGCTCTTGGGCATGATCGGCATCATCATCCCCATTCTGCCCGGTGTGTTTCTCATTTGGGGCGGCGTGGCCGTTTATGTCTGGCAGACCGGTTTTGAGGTGATTACTGCGCCCCACTTCGTGTTTATCTCGGTGATGGTCTTGATCGCCGGGACGAGTGATGTGTGGCTGCCCTATTTGGGCGCTAAAAAGAGTGGCGCGGCCAAACGCTCTTACCTGCTCAGCATGGTTGGCGCTATCATCGGCTCATTTCTACTGCCGGTCATTGGCACCATTATCGGTTTTGTGTTGGGGTTGTTCCTGGGGGAGTATTGGAAGCATCAAAATGCGAATACGGCCGTGCAAGTCAGCTGGGGCGGCCTCAAAGGGTATGGCATCGCCACCCTCATCCAGTTTGTGGTGGGGGTCATCATCATCGCCCTCTTTACCTGGCAGGTCATCAGTAGTTGACGGCCCAGTCCTAAGAGTCACGTTCTTTCAGGTAATAGTAAACAGCGGCTACTCCCTGATCTCCACTACCGTACCTTCTTCTGCCCACTCGTAGAGCGCCTGGGCATTTTCATTGCTGATGAGGATGCAGCCATATGTTACCGGCGCGCCCAGATTGTTTGTCCACAGCAAATTGTACCCATCACGGTTAGGAAAGCCATGAAAGCCATTCATAAAATCAGAGGTGGGCACGGGCCGGTAAATTCCCAGGAAGTTGGGCATCCACAGGTTCCAGTTGGCGGCATAGGCATTGGGTTCGTGTGACTGCACCTGGAAAATGCCGGGGGCGGTGGGGCTGGACGCAATGCCCGTACTGGCGGGCCAATCCCACTTTAATTGACCGTTTTCCAATGCCTGCACCCGCTGTTGGCTGATGCTGACGATGATGCGTTTGTGCGGCACAACCGGCAGCGGCAGCATCTCATCCAACGAGGGAATGGTGATCATCTGCCCCGGCGACAGCCCACTCAGGCCAGGGTTGGCCTGTTGAATCCAGGGATACGGGATGCCCACCACCCGACCGATGCTGGCTAACGTATCCCCCGCCTGTACTACATAGCTGGTGGGATGATGATACACACGTGCCGTGACCGTTGTTTCCCCATTGCGAATCGTTTCGGCCAGTTGGCGCAATGTCGCGTCCATTTGCAGGTAACGGCCGTCCCCCAACTTATTCGCCTGTTCTTCCAGATACACACGGGCCGGTGGCGAATCAAAATCCCAGCGCAGCAGGGTGGGGTTTTCGGGATCAATGGTCACAGCCACCCAATTTCCCCACACCTCCGGCGGCAAATTCCAGGTGAACATTTCATCGCTGATGGGGTCATAGCCCTGCAAAATGAGGGTACGGCTGAGCAGTTGGTTCAACTGTTGCAGTACGGCCGTGACATCCGTAATCGCCGCTGGAATGAGGGTGTAGCTGAGGGGCAAACGGCCGTGTGCCAGCACTGCCGCCTGGTATTGTTGCAAATACGCTACCGTCGCCGCCACATTCAGCGATTGGCCGTTGGCGGCCGGTGTGGCCTGCGCCTGCCCATTGCTCACATGCACCGTCGCATTGACCGGGGCCCGCTCCCATTGCGGGGCCAGCGACTCCAGATAGGTGGCAGCAACGGCCGTGTCCAGCGTATAAACAGGCGTTACCGCCAGCCGCCCGGTGGTGATCCATTCCCAAAGACCGTCGGGGGAACGGCCGTCCGCATGTGCCCGTTCCGCCGTCGCCCAGGCATCCAGTTCAATACCCATCGCCGACGGGGAAACCGGCCATGTTGCCGTTTCACTTTCCAGCGTCAGGCCAGCCTGCTGCCACTGGTTGCTGAGGGTGACTGCCGTATCATTCACCGACAGCCCCCCTACGTTCACCCCCATCACCTGTGTTCCCGGCAGCAGCAAAGGGCTGGCGTAAAAGAGGGTAGCAACTCCGGTCACGGCCGTGAGCAGCATCAACACAAACAGCACCAGCAGCCACACCCCACGCCGGGCGCGGCGCGGTCTGGTCGCCTGCGCTGAAAAGTGCAAATCGGCCGCCGGTTGCCCACCTGCCGGAAAGTAGAGCGTTGGCTGCTCCTGGATAACCTGTTGTTTTCCCATACCTTTGGTTTTCATCCCATTACCGGTAGATCAAAGCGGAGTTCGCATCCTCAAATTTTTTATAACAGCCTGGGGATTCCATCCCCAGAGAAGACAGCATAATGCAATCGTAGCCCATTGTACGTAAAGCACGAGTGAGTTTGCTCTACGGCCGTGCCCCCTTCCTCCCACTCTTTCCCCACGCTATTTACAAACACGTTACACTCCTATTGCAACTTTTTTATATTTGCCCGGTAACTTAGGGTATGACGAAAAATGGAGATTGAGAGATTGGAGATTAGAGATTGAAGTAGCCATCAATCTCCAATCCCCTAATCTCCAATCTCAAAGGAAAATCCCATGGCAGATGTTTACACCGTTACTTTTATCATTATCGGTATTTTGCTTAGTGTACCCGCGCTGCTGGTTGCATTTAATTTGCTCATGCCCCAGGTCACGCAGCGGGCGTATACCCGGCTCGACCAGACCCCGATTAAGAGTTTCTTTCTGGGGCTGCCCGTCGCCGGTTTTATCGCCCTCTACTCCCTGGTAGCTTTTCAGGCCAGCGCAGGGTTGCTGCAAACGACCGCTTTCATCGTGGCCATCGGCGGCCTGGGCATTGGCTCCATTGGCGGGGCCGGCATGGCCCGCCTGTTGGCCGCCCGCCTGACCCCCCTGGCAAACCCCAACTCTAACTTAACCAACCTGCTGCGCGGCGCAGTCCTCTATGAAATGGCTTGCCTGGTACCCTTTGTCGGCTGGTTCCTCTTCATCCCCATCGCCGGCATCACGGCCGTTGGCGCAGCTGCGTTTGCCCTGTTAGGGTGGGTTCCGAAGGGGAAAGTAAGCGACGGTCGCAGCGACCGCGAGCAGTTGGCAGTAAGCAGTGTGAGCTAGAAACGGCTTGCTGCTGACCGCTCATCACTCACTGCTCACTGCTTACTGGAGATAACGATGTCCCTTTCCCGACGCGACTTCTTAAAATTGGGTAGCCTCACGGCCGTTGCCACCGTCACCGGCTGTAGTGTCATTGGGCGCGAAGTGTCTCGCCGTGAACTACCGCAAGCATTGGTGATGCCGGGTGACACGGCCGTGTCCACCCCCATTCACCGCCTGCTCAACCGCGCCGGATATGGCCCCCGTCCTGGTGATCTGGAGCGCGTAGCGGCCATGGGATTGGTCGCTTACCTCGAAGAGCAGCTCAATCCAGAAGCCATTGACGACACGGCCGTAGACCTCCTGCTGCGCTCCCTCACCCTCTACCACATGGATGCCAGCCAGTTGGTGGAACAAGACGAAGAGGATGCGGCTGTGGAATTGATAACAGCCACCATCTGGCGGGCACTGAACTCCAAACGGCAAATGTATGAGGCGATGGTAGAGTTTTGGTCAGACCATTTCAACATCTATCTGCGTAAAAATCGGTTTATGCCCCTGCTCAAAATGATAGATGACCGGGACGTGATACGCCCCCACGCCCTGGGCAAATTCCGTGACTTGCTGGCCGCTTCCGCCCATAGCCCGGCCATGCTTGTCTACCTGGATAACCAGGAAAACAGCAAAGATGCGCCCAATGAAAACTACGCCCGTGAACTGCTGGAGCTACACACATTGGGCGTCCATGCGGGCTACACCCAGAAAGATGTGCAGGAAGTGGCGCGGATTTTGACGGGTTGGACAGTGCAACGAAACGGCCGTCGCAAAGGACAATTCACCTTCAATCCCGATCAGCACGACGGCGGCCCTAAAACCGTGTTGGGGCAGACCATACGCGGCGACGATGGCGAAACAGAAGTGGCCGCCTTGCTGGAACTGCTGGCTACCCATCCGGCCACCGCCCACTTCATCGCCACCAAACTGGCGCGCCGCTTTGTGGCCGATGAGCCACCTGCCGCCCTGGTCAACCGCATCGCTCAAACCTACCAGGAGACGGACGGCGACATCAAGGCAATGCTGCGCGTCCTCTTTTTGAGCGAAGAGTTTGCCAGTGCGCCGCCGAAGTTGAAACGGCCGTACACCTACCTCCTCTCCGTTCTGCGCGCCCTGCACGCCGACCTGCGCCCCACGCGCAACCGGGCGGTGGGCCGGGTTTTGGCACAAATGGGGCAGTTGCCGTTCCATTGGCCGCCGCCCGATGGCTACCCGGACGATTCCGCCGCCTGGGCCGGGAATTTGCTGCCGCGCTGGAATGTGGCTCTGGCTATGTTGCACGGTGAACTATCCGGTGTCCGTTTTCCGTGGGAACGCATCATCACCGCCGGCAATGCCCAGACCGCCCCCCAGGTTTTGCAATTGTTCGGCGGGTTGGTCTACGGCCGTGCCCTTCACCCTACCGAATTTGCCCTCTTCACCGACTATGTGGGTAACCGTCCACTGCATGACCACGAAACCCAACAACGCCTGCGTGACAGCATTGCCCTCATGCTCGCCAGCCCCGCCTTTCAATGGACATGATATTCACCACAGAGGCACGGAGACACAGAGATTTCATTCCTCTGTGCCTCCGTGCCTCTGTGGTATAAGGAAATTCTTATGACTACGCAAACCTGCACCCATTGTCAGGAATACGGCCGTGTCAGCCGCCGAAACTTCCTCACAATCGGTCTCACCTCGGTGGCCGCCTTTGCATTAGGGCCGAACATTGTGGCCCAGCCGCGCTGGTTGCCGCGTGTAGCCTTTGCCGACCTGCACATTGGCCCGGCGGGCGATACGCTCGTCTGCATCTTCCTGCGTGGCGGGGCAGATGGCCTGAATATGGTCATCCCACACGGCGATGAGGAGTATTACCGGCGACGGCCGTACCTGGGTATCCCCCGACCGGATGATAACCATGCGAAGGACGGCCGTGTGCTTGATCTGGACGGCTTTTTCGGCCTGCATCCCGCCCTGGCCCCGCTGCACGAAATTTACAGCGCGGGCCAGTTGGCCGTCATTCACGCCACCGGATCACCCGACGAAACCCGCTCCCACTTTGAAGCGATGGATTTGATGGAGCGCGGCGCCACCAGCAACGGCGATTACACCGGCTGGCTGGCGCGCCATCTGGCCACGCTGGATACCGGCAACAACTCTGCCCTGCGGGCCATTGGCGTGGGCGACATGCTGCCCGCTGCCCTCACCGGGGCCGTTTCCGCCACCGCCCTGCAATCCATCGCTGACTACCACCTGCGCGGTGCAGACGAGCGCATAGGTGAAATGACCGCCCTGCTCAACGCTCTCTACAATCAGCAGCCCGACCTGCTGACGGCGACGGCCAACCAGACCTTTGCCTCACTGGAACTACTGACGCAGTTGGGGCGCGAACCGTATACGCCCAACGGCCGTGCCTATGCCGAAAGCGATTTTGGCCGGGCCATGCGAACGGTGGCCCAACTAATCAAGGCGGACGTGGGGGTAGAAGTGGCCTGCGTGGATTTGGGCGGCTGGGATACACATGTGGCCCAGGGCGGCGTGAATGGGGCGCAGGCAGATTTGATGGCGGAACTGGCGAATGGGCTGGTGGCGTTTTATGAGGATTTGGGGGAAAGGCAAGCGGCGGTCACGGCCGTTGTCATGTCTGAATTTGGGCGACGTGTGCAAGAAAATGGCGGCCTGGGCACGGATCATGGGCATGGCAACATGATGGTGGTGTTGGGTGGTGGCATTAAGGGCGGACGTGTCTACGCTAACTGGCCCGGATTGCAACCGGAGCAGTTGGTCGGTCCCGGCGACCTGGCGATCACCACCGATTACCGCGACGTATTGGGCGAACTGCTGCGCAAACGGCTGAATAATAAGGGGGTGACGGCCGTGTTTCCCGGCTATACCGTTAACGAAATCGGTCTGGCTGTACCCCGAGCATAAACAAACACACCATCTATAACCTTCTGCGCCTAACTTTGTGCCATCTGTCACTAATCCTAAATCCCTCACCCTTGCGATCTACAAGATTTAACAGACCTAAGCAGAGTCTTTAAGCCAGACGTGAGTATAATGGCCTAGAAAATTAGGACAGAAAAAACGACGACTTTAAGGTAGACTGGAAAACATGAGAAAACAATATCCACCTACCGTCAAAGCCAAAATTGTGCTTGAACTGTTAAAAGAAGAAAAGACGCTTCAAGAAGCGGCCGCCCACTATGGTATCCATGTTAATCAGTTGCGCCAGTGGCGGCAACGGGCAGAAGACGAGTTGCCGGGCTTGTTTAGTCGGGAGCAACAAGTCAGCCAGGCCGAAGCGAAGCAACGCGATGAACTAATCGAAAGCCTCTATGGACAGATTGGTCGCCTGAGCGCGGAATTGAGCTGGTTGCAAAAAAAATGGTCACAGGGCGTAACCGTTCAGGTGTGGTCTGAAAGATGTCAATTGCAAAAAAGACCCATAGCCTGAAAGATGAAAAAGAGGCATACTGCAAGGATGAGCGCCACAGAACCACCCCTCCCCGCGCAGGCGGGGAGCATCTCCCAGGCCGATTGGCAAGCCACACCTCTGGTGGTGCGCCAGTTGGTGCTAACGTTGTTGGCGACGGTGGAGCGGTTGCAACAAGAGGTGGCGCAATTGCCGGAGCAAGTAAATAAGAACGCACACAACTCATCGAAGCCCCCATCCAGCGACCCGCCCTCGGTGAACCGCAAGCCACCGGTTGCCAAAGGGGAACGCAAACGGGGCGGTCAACCTGGTCATGAAGGCAGCGGGCGGG
>JABFFZ010000113.1 GCA_013112725.1 Chloroflexota bacterium | reverse complement strand
CATCGGCGGCGCTCAGTGCAAACGTGTCCACCCAATCCCCGGAACCGGCGACCACCGGCGAACCCCTGTCTGACTTCATCCAGGTCAAATGGGACGAGGGCTTTCGCATGACTGATCTGGCTTATGGGAACGATGTCTGGGCGGCCGTGATGTCCCAAAACAGTCCTTACGGCCGTCAGACCTGGAAAACGTCGGCTCTATTCCCCGGCGACACTATCCAGCAAAAATGGGATGAGGATTTCCGCGTGACGAACCTGATATATGGGAATGGTCTATGGCTGGTGGCCTTGTCACAACAGAGTCCTTACGGCCGTCAGGCCTACAAGACAGCGGCCGGTTTCCCTGGCGACTACATCCAACAAAAGCAGTTGGTTCCAATTTGGCTTTCCTGTATTTTATGCTAGCGAAGGGCGTAACCTGACATTTTAGCCGGCGGTTGAAACCGCGCCTACACGTGCAAAGTCGGCCTCAGCAATTCTCAATTTACCAAGAGCCAGCGATTAAAATTGCGCCTACAGCGAGCAAAGCCCACCCTTCAACAGGTTCAGGGCAGGCTCTGCGTGGGCTAGTCGCCAGTCGGCGCAGGCCGACTTTGCCTTTTGTAGGTGCAGATTTATCTGCCGCCGCCAGCCAAATTGAGAATTGCTGAAGTCGGCCTTCGCCGACTGGGCCCCAGACCGCGCAGGCGGTCTTTGCACGTGTTGCCGCGAATTCCATTCGCCGGGCAAAGTGACACTTTATGACCTTTGACAGCATAACTTTTGTCAACGCCGGTTATGCTTTTTATCACTTCCTCTCCCCGTGTAGAAACCTTATAGTTGTTAAAAGGAGAATTACACCTGCTTTTGCCCGCCAGCGGCGCTGTTTTGTGAACGGCCGTAACGGGCATTTGCTGTCACAAAAAGGGGGTTTACGATGCAGCCCAACATCATCGTTACCCAGGCGTCTACCCAACCGGCGGCAGCACAGCCGGTGGAAATTGTGGAACGCAAGGGGATAGGGTACCCCGACTCGCTCTGTGACGGCATCGCCGAACGTATTTCGGTGGACTATATGCACTGGTGCCGGGCGCATGGCGGCGGGCTGCTGCACCATAATTTCGACAAGGTGCAGTTAGTGGCCGGGGAAGTAGATATCCATTTTGGCGGCGGTGAGATGCTCAAGCCGATCCGCATTCAGATTGCCGGGCGCGGTACACCAATAATGGCCGACGGCCGTGCCATTCCCATTGACCTCATTGCCATCAACGCCGCCAAAACGTATCTGCGCCAGACCATGCGCCATCTGGACCCTGACCGTCACTGTGTGATTGACTGTTTTGCCGGTCGAGGCGATCCGCAGTTGGCACATACCGTGGCGCACATCACCGCCAATGACACCAGCATCGGCGTAACTCATTGGCCTCTCTCTTCTCTGGAAACAGCCGTCCTTAACGTTTGCCACCATCTCAATGGCCCACTGCGGGCGCAGTTCCCCATTGGCGAAGACGTGAAGGTGATGGGGACGCGGCTGCACCATGAAGTCATGCTGACGTGTGCCGTGCCCTTTTTGGCAGAGTCAGTCCCCGGCCTGGCGCCGTATCGTTCGCTGAAAACGGCCGTGCAACAAGCCATTGCTGCCCGCGCCGCCGAATATACGGCACTGCCGGTAGCGGTGTACCTGAACATGGCCGATGACGGAGCGGCTGGCAATAGCTACCTGACCCTCACCGGCACCAGCGGCGAATGTGGCGACGATGGCGCGGTGGGGCGGGGCAACCGCATTACTGGGCTGATCACCCCGTTTCGTCCGGCCTCATTAGAAGCCGCCGCCGGGAAAAATCCCATCAGCCACGTCGGTAAGCTGTATAATGTGTTGGCGCTGCAAACAGCCCAGGCCATTGTGGCCCAGGTCACGGCCGTGCAGCAGGCGCAGGTATTCTTTCTTAGCCAGATTGGGCAGCCGCTCGACCGGCCATTAACGGCGGCGGTGACGCTCCATCTGGTGGATGATATTTTGGGGACGGCCGTTGCCAACCAGGTAGAGGAAATCGTACGTTATCAATTGGCGCACATTGACCACATCAGAGACGGAATTGTAAATGGAACAATCCCACTGTTCTAAATGGAGGTAGATCATGTTTAATCATTTGTTGGTTCCTTTGGATGGCTCAGAACTGGCCGAGGCAGCCTTGCCCATGGTCCTGGCTATTGCCGAACGATTTGGCAGCAAAATTACCCTGCTGCGTGTGGTCAATTCCCCCTATTACGCCAGCGCCGGTCATGATTATACCGGGTTTAACGCTGCCCTCCGTCAGGAAGGCAGCGCCTATATGGAAGCCCTACAAAAGAAGCTGCTAGAGGCCGGCTTTAACGTTCAGGTACGGCTGATGGAAGGGGATTTCATTGCCGATACGATTTTGGACGTGGCCGATATGTTAGAGGTGGATGCCATTGCCATGAGTACCCACGGCCGTGGTGGTATCCGCCGTTGGGTTTTTGGCAGTGTGGCCGATAAGGTGCTGCAGCATGCCCAGATCCCCATTCTGCTGGTGCGGGCACGGGTAGAGAAGGAAATGCCTCCCATAAGACTCCCGGTCACGGAAAGCCCCGAAGATATTCGCGCACATAGTGATTTGTCAGAACTGATCCGGTCAGACAGGTAGTGAGGGGGTGTGATGGCGTAAGTGGGCAGAATTATGGGTTGGTTCACGAAACGCTGCTCAGGAAGCGCAATTTCTCCATGAACTGAGCGCTGCCACCCCCTTCATGCTCATTGTAGGGGTAGACGACGATTTGTTTGTGCGCGGATGCCAGGTGGTTGTAGGCAGCGTACACGGTGGAAGGGGGGCAGATGGAATCCATCAGTCCCACCGAAAAGAGGGCGGGCGCCTGGATGCGGGCGGCGAAGTTGACGCCATCGAAGTAAGACAGTGTGTGAAAGACGGTCTCAATCTTGTCGCGGTGAACGGCGCAGTAATTGGTGAGTTCGTGGTAGGGCATGGCGTCGGTGATTTCGGTGGCGCGGCGATAGTGGCAGAGGAAGGGCACATCGGGCAGCACGGCCGTGACGCCCTCCGCCAATCCACCTACGGCAATCGTAATACCGCCCCCCTGGCTGCCGCCGGTGAGGATGATGTGCTGGGGGTCTACGGCCGTGTGCGCCCGCGCCGCCTCTATGGCTCGCACCCCATCGGTAAACAGCCGCCGGTAATAATACGTTTCCGGGTGCAAAATCCCTTTGGTCATATAACCGGGGTAGTGGGGATTGCTGCCCAACGGTTCCGGGTCGGCGGTGTCGCCGCCGCGCCAGGTACTGCCCTGGCCGCGTGTATCCATCACTAGGTGCGCATAGCCAGCGGCGCTCCAGCCCAGCCATTCATAGGGCAAGCCGCGTCCGCCGCCATAACCGATGTACTCCACCACACAGGGCAGCGGCCTGCTACGGTGGCGGGGCAGCAAGAACCACCCTTTCACCGGTTGGCCGCCGTAGCCGTTAAAGGTCACGTCAAACGCTTCTACCGTCTTGAGGCCATAATCCACCGGCTCAAAACGCGCCTCAAGTGGAAACGCACTGGCTTCGGCCCGCGTCTTTTGCCAGAAAGCATCAAAATCGGCTGGTTCCACGCGGGCAGGTTTATACTGCTCTAGCTCGGCCAGGGGCATATCTACGAACATGAGGTTTCCTTAGAATTTTGCGTGAAACGTGAAACATGATGCGTGAACCGTCTCCGGTCACGCATCACGCTTTTTCATCCAACACCGCAATACCCGGCAGCACTTTGCCTTCCAACAGTTCCAGGCTGGCGCCGCCGCCGGTGCTGATATGGCTCATCTGGTCGGCCACGCCTGCTTTCACCACCGCCGCCGCGGAGTCGCCGCCGCCGATGATAATTTGCGCGCCCATGCCGGCCATTTGTGCCAGCAGCCGGGCCAGATTGTTGGTGCCCTCGGCAAACCGGTCGAATTCAAAAACGCCCATCGGCCCGTTCCAGACGATGAGCTGCGCGCCTTGCAATTCCTGGTTGAACCGTTCCAGTGTGTCCGGGCCGATGTCCAGCGCCATCATATGCACCGGGATGCCCCAGGCGGGCACGACCTCGGTGTCGGCGTCGGCGGCAAATTTGTCGGCTACCACCAGGTCAACCGGCAGCACCAGCCGCTCCCCGGCCATTTCCAGCAGCCGCTGCGCTTCGGGCAAGGCTTCGTTTTCCACCAGGGAGGTGCCTACCTCGTGCCCCTGGGCCTTAAAGAAGGTGTTGGCCATGCCGCCGCCGATGAGGATTTTGTCGGCGGTTTGCAGCAAATTTTCGATCAGCTTGATTTTGTCGGAGATTTTGGCGCCGCCCATGATGGCAATGTAGGGGTGGGGGGGATTGTTCACGGCCGTGCCCAACGCCTGTATCTCTTTGCCCATGAGGAAACCGGCAACGGCCGTGCCGCCCTTCGCCTGAATTACCTTAGCCGCGCCTTCGGTGCTGGCATGGGCGCGGTGGGCGGAGCCAAAGGCATCGTCCACATACACATCGGCCAGCGCCCCCAGTTTTTGCGACAGTTCCGGGTCGTTTTTTGTTTCGCCGGGGGCAAAACGGGTGTTTTCCAGCAGGATGATGTCGCCAGGTTTCATGGCGGCAACAGCGGCTGTCACCGTCTCACCTACCACTTCATCCAGCTTCATCACCGGCCGGTTAAGCAGTTCACTCAGCCGGGCAGCCACCGGATTCATGGCATACTGCCGGTCGGCCGGGGATTTGGGCCGCCCCAGGTGCGAACACAAGATCAGCGCCGCGCCGTGTTCCAGCAGATAATTCAGGGTAGGCAGCGCCGCCCGAATCCGCAGATCATCGGTGACGGTGATAGCTGTATCGTTGGGGTCTTTACTGCTCAGGGGGACATTAAAATCTACGCGCACCAGCACTTTTTTGCCGTTTACGTCAATATCTTGAATAGTTTTTTTGTTCATCGCACATCCTTTTGCACAGTTGCTTCCGAAAGTTGCCCTATTATACCGCGATTGTGACGAGGTTCACCAACTGCGGGTGGCAGACACTTGTTACCGGACAATCATAAACTATAAAAGGAATTCCTTAACAGTCAGAGGGAGGGGACGATACTATTAACTTAGTGTTTGCCATATGCCCATAGTTAGAGTGGAAAAAACAAGAATAACTATAAAACCAGATAAGTGATGATGGATTGAATTCCTGGGAGTCCTGGGAGGGTGAAGCGATGGGAGAAGCTATTAGTATCCTGGTGGGAGACAACTACCCGGTGTTTTGTTATGGGTAACAAGCCAGTTTAACCGGCTATCATCAAATTGACTTTCTGGGCAGATCAGCTTGCGTTGCTGAGTTGTCAATATTGTGCCGGGAACGTCACCCCGCTGTTTTGTTGCTAGACCATCATTTACTGACCAACGTGATGACTATATTGGGGTTTAAGCAAACGACGCCGGGGCTAAAAGTGGTGATCATGTTGACTGATGAGGATGGCATATCCTTGGTAAATTTGAAGAAGCAAGGTGCTGATGGCGTCATCCTGAAAAGTGATTTGCCGGAGCAATGGTTGGAAGCGGTCACGGCCGTAGCCCAAAATCAATGGTGGTCGAGTATGCGGCTGGTACAGACGCTTCTAAACACCCCACCTTCCCAACCAGGCAACGATTTTTGTACGCGCGAACTGATGATTTTACAATTGGTAGCCGCTGGTAAAAAAGATAAAGAAATAGCCCAACATTTGCACCTGTCTGAACGCGCAGTACGCTACCACCTGGAACGTTTGCGTACCCGGTTAGGCGTACAATCGCGGGCTGAGTTAGCCGTGGCTGCCTCTCGCCTCCAATTGCCCGCTCCGTAGCTCCCCTTCCATGGCCCAATACCAACATGACCTCTTATTGCCGTTTCCGGCAAATCCTATTGCCGGAAGCGGCAAAAAACTTTGCCGGAATTGACATTGTATTTTCCCCACAAATTCTCTAAACTGGTGTCAGGCCATTCACCAAAGCCAACAAGAAGATTAAATTGCCATGAATAATAAACTCCCCATCACCGGGAGAGTTAAGCGTGGGCATTGGTCCACCACAACAAGCGGAGAATAGTGGCTGGTTGCTAGTTGCTGGTACTGGCCACCAGTTACCAGCCACTATTTTCAGGACAGGAAAAAGAGGGATTGTCCATGTCAGGCAGACGAACAACAAGTCAAATTGTTATGCGATGGTTAATGCTTACGGTGTGTGTCCTGTTGAGTAGTGTGGCCTGCCTGCCACAGGTCGAGCCGTCCACAGAACAGGTTTTACCACCAACCCGAACGCCAACCTTACACCCCTCGTCCTCAGATGACCCACCCCTTGACGCGCCAACAGAAGCGTCGGTGGTAGCAACTTCTGTACCTACAACACCGATAGAGCCAAGCCTCGCATCCATGCCGGGCCAGATTCTCTACATGTTGGCCGAAACGAGTGATGACTATGGCGGCAGTGAAACCGATGAGGGCTATGTGTATAGTGTAGCGGTTAATGATAGGGGTGCGCCGCTTCATCCCCCCATGCCGCTCACCGGCCCGACCCAAACAGATGGGGCCAGCTCTATCCTGCGCCAGACGGTAGTCTGGTAGCGTTGATTGATCCTGACTTTAACGGTGATCTTATTTACCTGCTTAACCCGTTGACAGGTGGAATTCAGAGATTATTTGGAGACAGTCCAAACCCAGGAGCCAGGTTTTTTGGTTGGCATCCCGATAGCCGTCAGGTTTTACTTTGGACAATAGGGAATAGCTTGCGATTGGCTGATGTGGCAAGTGGGCAACATATTATTTATATTGACGATACAAATGATATGAATAATTCCTTTCTGGGGGGGATTCATGTGGGCGTTGTGGCTGCGAATGGACAAATAATTTATTCACATCGGGGAATTGAACCCTCTCTATGGATGATTCGTAATAGCTTCGATGAACGTACCCCTCCGACTGAACTGTCCCCTGCAATTCTGCTGTTTGGCAATCTGGTGGGTTTTGTGTCAGTGAACCACAACTCCTTTATAAATTGGCTGGCGCTGCATTTACCCTTTCACCAGATGGGCAGAAGGTTGCCTTTTATGGAGTGGAAGAATCTTCAGTTGAAAACCGAGGATTAATGGTGATGAACGCCGATGGTTCAGATCTACAACTTCTTAGCCATAATATGAGTGGTAGTTATCCTGCTTCCCTGGTCTGGTCACCAGACGGCCGTACCATTGCCTTTCGGGCTGATGCCTGGACGCCTGGTACAGATGTAAACGATGTACCTGTAGATTTCCAGAATATGACGATTCACCTTATAGATGTAGCCACTGGCGAAGAACGCCCCTTGTTAACCGATGGCAGCACCGGCCATATAGACCCCACTTGGTCGCCGGATGGTTCTCAGATTGCCTTCGCCTCCATGCGCAGCGGACACAGCGAGATTTGGGTGGTCAATGCCGATGGCACGAATCTACAGCAGCTAACACATCACGGACAGTTTGCCCGTTACCCTGTCTGGCTGAAGCTGCCTAATCCACAGCCTTAATACACAAGGAGATAGACGAATACTATTACCCCATATGTAACTTTTTTGCACCAGCGGAGCGGGGCACGCCCACATGCCCCGTGTGGGACGTGGGCGTCCCATACTCTTCGATTAAATTGGTTGAAAAGTTGCACATTGTGTAACTATTATCTCATTCTGTAACCTGCTACTTGCGCTTCGGCTGTTTGCATATTAACATAACAATATGTCAAACGGCGACTATAAGTTTGAGTACATGGAAAAGTACCGGGCAGCGCCGGGTAAGCAGGGGGGCAAACCGGCGGGGAAACCAACAGGGGGCCAGAAAAAACGGGGCTGCCTGATGACTATTTTCCTGGTGATGGTCTGGTTGGGCCTGGCCGGGCTGCTGCTGGCGGTGTTGGGGTTTGTGGGCGTTTACATTTATCTGACCGACCAGCTAGAAGATTCTATTGCCCAGGTGACGGATTTTCGGGGCACGGGGATAGGGGGCACGCCGCGTTTTTATGACCGCAATGGACATTTGCTGTTTGAATTGACGACCACAGAAAAGCGGGTCTGGCTGCCCTACGAAGACATTTCTAAAGATGTCATCAACGCCACCATTGCGGTGGAGGATGACACCTTTTGGACAAACCCCGGTTTTGACCCGGCGGCGATTGGGGCGGCGGTGTGGAGTAATGTGCGGCGGCAGAGTGACGGCCGTCCCGTTGGCGCCTCCACCATCACCCAACAACTGGTACGCCACGTGGCCTTTGATTACACCGACCGCGTCAGCGTCAGCTATGAGCGCAAAATCCGCGAAATTTTCCTGGCGGGGATCATGACGCAGCGGCGCAGCAAAGCGGCCATCATCCAGATGTACCTGAACGAAATTTATTACGGCAATCTGGCATATGGCATTGAAGCCGCCGCCCAGATGTATTTTGGCAAACCGGCCAAAGAGCTGACGCTGGCCGAAGCCGCGTTTTTGGCCGGGCTGCCGCAATCGCCGCTGCAATGGGACCCCTACACCAACTTTGAAGGGGCCAAGGCGCGCCAGGAGATGGTTTTAGACCTGATGCTGGGGGATGGCGTGATTGATTACGTGCAGGCCGAGGTGGCCAAAGGTGTCACCCTGCATTTGCAACCGCGCATTACGCTGCAAGAGCAGGCCGCCAGCGTGGTGCTGGAAGCGCCCCACTTTGTGCTGTATGTGCAGAATGAACTGGAACGGCGCTATGGTGCAGACGCCATTACCCGCAGCGGCTGGCAAATCACCACCAGTCTGGATTTGAACATGCAAAACATGGTGCAGCAGGAGGCGCGGGCGTGGGTGGCCCAAAATGCCACCGCGCATGACGTGAGCAATGCTTCGGTGGTCATTCTGAAACCGGGCACGGGGGAAATCCTGGCGATGTTGGGCAGCCTGGATTATTTTAACAGCGCCATCTCTGGGCAGGTGAACATCGCCATCAGCCCGCGCCAGCCGGGCAGCAGCATTAAGCCGCTCACCTATGTGGCGGCCATGGAGAAGGGGTGGACGACGGCTGACGTGCTGTGGGATACGCCCATGGTGCTGGATATGGGCGGCGGCGAAACGATGGCCCCGCGCAATTATGACGGTTATTTTCATGGGCCGGTGCTGTTCCGGGATGCGCTGGCCAACAGTTACAACATTCCGCCCATTCATCTGCTCAAAGATGTGGGCATCCCAAATTTTATTGCTACGGCGCGGCGTATGGGGGTGGAATCGTTGAAGGAGCCGCCCGGTTTTTATGGGCTGGCGCTGACGTTGGGCGGCGGAGAAGTGCCGCTGTTGGAGATGACCCATGCGTATGCCACGCTGGCGAACCAGGGGCAAAAACCGCGCCTGACGAGTGTACTGCGTATCACCGATAGTCGGGGCAATGTGGTGTATGACGCCCAGGCCAACCAACTGCCGCCGGTGAATGCGGTTGACCCCAAGATCGCCTATATCATCACCGATATTTTGGATGATGATGTGGCACGTATGCCGGCGATGGGCCGGGATAACGCCATGGCGCTGCCCTTTCCGGCGGCGGTGAAGACGGGCACGACCAACGATTTCCGCGATGATTGGACGATTGGTTATACGCCGGGTGTGGTGGTGGGGGTGTGGCTGGGGAATGCCGACGGCCGTCCTATGCACGATTGGTCAGGTGTGCGCGCCGCTGCGCCGCTGTGGAACACCATTATGCAGACGATTTATGCTACACCGGAGATGGTGCAGAGTTTGTGGGTAGACGGCCGTCCGCCCCTGGACGCCTTTATCCAACCACAAGGCATTGAAAGCCGGCTGGTCTGTTTGCCCCAGGGCACGGGCGGCGGCGCGTGCAGCGCCACCCGCACAGATTGGTTTATTGTGGGCAAACCGGCGCATGGCAACGGCCGGGTGCAATACTTCATCAACCCCGAAGAAAACGCCGGCGCCTGGACGCTGGCCACGCTGCCCCTGCCCGCCGACGAAGCGCAGCGATTTCTGCAAAGCCAGCCGGCGCTGATTGATGGCGTGAAGATGCCGGCTCCCACCGAATGTGTGGTGAACACTACCGGGGCCATACCGGGCGCCACCACCCGCCTCTACCTGCCCATTCCCCCGCATTACCCGGACGAAGTGCGCGCCCGCATCTGGGCGCAGGGGCGCTACCGCATGGCCCCACCCATTGTCTGTCCGCACAGCGTCATCCAGGCCCACAAAGCACCACCCACGCCACGCGGTACGCCGTGATGCGTGATGCGTGAAATCACGAGTCACGCATCACATTTCCTCAACCAGCCCTTGCTCAAGAGCATGTGCCTGGTTTTGGAAGATCGCCATAGCCGTTTTCATGCGCCTGAAACCAAGTTTGCGATAGAACGGTTCTTTGCCGGGGGCGGCATAGAGGATGATTTTGCGGTGGCCCTGGGAGAGTTCCATCAGCCGGGAGACAATCGCTTTGCCAATGCCCTGACCTTGATAATCAGGGTGAACGGCCACGTCACAAATGTAGGAGCAGTCAACCCCATCGGCCAATGCCCGCCCCGCGCCAATCAATGTGCCCGCATCAAAGACAAAACAGGTAAACCGGCTGTTGGCAAAAGTAATAGCCAGGTCGCCTGGCTTCTTTTCCCCTAGCGGCGCTATCCGGTACAGGTTGGATAGCTCATCCCAGTTGATGTTTTCTATGGAATAAGCTCAGTCAAACATGGTGATGGACCCTTAATCAGTTGTTCCACAAAGGCGGTCGTTATTTGTTCGATTTGTACTCATTCAGATGATGTAAATACCATATGATTGTCATGATCAACAAGTGTGTGTTTGCTTGCCGCCAAACAAGGTAAATCCCAGCTTCTCGTATTGCTATGATTGTAGCCAGTTCCCCTGGCCCTGAAAAGAAAACGGCCAGCTTGAGGCTGGCCGTTTTCTTAGTGATGGTCGTTGTCGCCATGGGTGTGCCCATGGGCCAACTCTTCAGGAGTGGCCGGCCGTAAGCCAACCACCTTTACTTGAAAATGCAGTTCTTCACCGGCTAAAGGGTGGTTGAAATCCAGCAGCACGTTGCTTTCATTCACTTCGGCAATGACCACGTCTACCGCTTCACCGGATTGGGCGTCACGCATCCGCAGCTGCATCCCTTCTTCCAGTTCCATTTCCGGTGGGAAAAGAGTGCGCTCCACCAACTGGTAAGCGTCTTCATCTTCTTCGCCATAGGCGTCAGTGGCGGCGACGATGACTTCTTTGCTTTCGCCCACTTTCATGCCGGTCAGGGCGCGTTCCAGACCGGGGATGATCTGGTTATACCCGTGCAGGAATTCCAAAGGCTCTTGCTCGGAAGCGTCAATGATTTCGCCATCGTCCAGGCGCAGGGTGTAATCCAGGCTGACGACGATGCCGTCGGTTACGGTAAGCATAGGGTGTTCCTCTACGGCCGTGACCTACAGCTTACGCACGTCGGCGGCAGATGGGCCACGCTGGCCCTGTTCAATGGAAAAGCTAACCCGATCACCTTCGGCTAATGATTTATAGCCGTTGCCTTGAATGGCTGAATGGTGAACAAACAGGTCTTTGCCATCTTCTTTGGTGATGAAGCCATACCCTTTTTGGTCGCTAAACCACTTCACGGTGCCTTGCATCGTTTCGCTCATGATTATTATCTCCTTTGCTGTAATAGCGTTGGGGTCTTATTTTAGGGGTGAGTAACACTAACTGGATGGGGCATTATGAAGATGCGCACCCAGAGGGGTCTTATCTTAACTAAAACAAAACACTAAATTGGTAATAGCAGAACTTTACCTGGGAACGCGCAAATAGGCAAAAGTTGACGGCCGTCGCTCAGATTATGCTTATGGAACAGGGCATGACGGACATGGGCATCTGTGCCCACTTCCATTTTCCCATACAATTTTGCGCATGTTGCCGCAATTAGGCGAGATTTTCGTATCTATACAGGTCTAAAGCCTGTGGTATAAATGATAAGCATGGACGAAGTAGAACAACTGCGAGCAGAAAACAAGAAACTTAAGCGAGAAATCCAAGAACTCCGCGAAAAGTTAACTGCTGCTGAAGCTCAAATCAAACAGCTAATCGAGCTGCTTGGGCAAAATAGCTATAACTCCAGTTGGCCGTCCAGCCGTGATAAAGGCTGACAGAAGCCAAAGCCCAAAAGTCTACGACCCCAAACAGAGCGCAAAGCTGGTGGACAGGAAGGACATGAAGGGCATACGCTTGAGTTCAATCCCAAACCGGATTTCATTGAACCGCACCGTCCAGCTCAATGTGGCCATTGCCAGGCCCCATTGCCCGAAGAAATTGTAGCCAGTAAAGTGGCGAAACGACAGGTCTTTGAATTACCGCCTTTGCGTTATGTG
>JABFFZ010000112.1 GCA_013112725.1 Chloroflexota bacterium | reverse complement strand
CCGCGAAAAGAGGGTCTTTTCCATGTCATTGGCGTGTGGGGGCACGCCCGATGGGGGGGGGACGGGGGGGGCTGGGGGCGGGGGGGGGGGGGGGTGGCTGGCGATAGGGGGGGGCGGGGTGGGGAAACAAAAGGATGTCCATTTCCCCGGCCCCAGGGAAAACGGGGGGGGGCCCCCCCCCCCCCCGTTCTCAGAAAATTGCACAAATGCCACTCCGGTAGTTGCCGTCGGCGGCCCGGCGGGTCCAGGCGGCGCAGGTGGCTGGCTAATGGCCGGCCGGATAACGGACGGCGCTAATAGAGCCATGATCAACAATGGACAAAATCTGCGTAATATCAACAACAAACCAGGCATCTTGTTTTCCTCCTTTGCCAGAAACGGCCGTCTGCCGGTACGTTACCGGCAGTTGTTATCTGGCTTATGGCACACACTATAGGGAAATCTGGCTAGATGTTACTCCCATGGCGGGCATCATAACAAAGGGCTGGTTTGCCTGTCAACGACATGATGGTGTCAGGCAAGGGGCAAAATCGTTGTTGGGAGCAAACTGAACCGGCTGAATTTGAGATTGACCCCCAAGCCCGTCGTCGTTATCTGGTAGCGCTTGATCCCGACTTGCTCAAACGTGTGCGCCGGATTGCCCAATCACGTGGTCTGGCCACGGAAAGCCTCGTGAATCTACTGCTTGAACAGCGTTTGCAAGAAGTCGAAAGCCAGGTAGCATAGGGATCAGCCATAGCGGTTGTCACGGCCGTAACTCCCTCCTCTCCCCTCTCATTCTTCCAACAAAACCACCACCTATTTCTCTTCCCCCATCCCAATATCACAATTCTCCTACCATTATTTCAATGGTATACTTTCCGCATGAAAACAGTAGAAGAAATGACCTCCCTCATTCAGAGAGCCTTGCCTGAACTCCGTCGCCAATATGGGGTGCGTGATCTGTGGTTGTTTGGCTCTTACATACGCGCCGAACAAGGAGCAGGAAGTGATCTGGATATATTGGTGAGATTTGATAACACCAAATTATCTCTGATCGAATTTATACAGCTTGAACAGCAGTTAAGCCAATTACTAGGCGTCCATGTAGACCTGGTTGAGCGTGACACGCTAAAGCCAGAAATCGGGAAACGCATTTTGCAAGAGGCTGTCGCTCTATGACACGCGCCCATACCGATTACTTGCGGGATATTCTGGACGCCATTGCCAAAGCGCAATCCTTTGTTGCCGGGCTGGATTTTGACGACTTCCGCATAAATGACGAAAAAGTGTTTGCTGTCGTGAGGGCTTTAGAAATTATAGGAGAGGCAACTAAGTACATCCCGGAATCAGAAAGAATTAAGTATCCCCAGATTCCCTGGAAAGCGGTTGCGGGTATGAGAGATAAATTGATTCATGGTTATTTTGTGGTGAGCCTATCCAGAGTTTGGGAAACTGTCCAACGTGATCTACCACCTTTGGAGAAAGCTGTTTCCCAGATGTTGAATGAACTGGAGAATACAGACAAACAATAGCTTGCTCCCGTTCCATTTCATTCTGGCAGCAAAGTCATCACCTGCTCACCGTCATGCAGTTTGAGCAGGCGGGCGGTTTTGGTGGAATCTTCCAGGGGGGCCTCACTTTCATCTATCGCCACAATACGTTGATCGGTCACGGCCGTTACCGGAACAGACGCCAACCCCACCACCGGGCTGCGCCGGGCCACCTGCACCTTGCCAGGGCTGTTCTCTTTTTCCGGCGTTTCAATCCAGCGGGGCAGCAGCCGACGGCCGTATCCATCCGCCGTCACCACCAACAACTCATCACCTGGCTGGCTCAGCGCTGCCCCCACCACCCGGTTATCCCGGTCGGCGCGAATGACCTGTGTGCCGGAACCACGCAGACTCTTAACCGGGTAGCGCGTGGCCCGGCCCGTCTCGGTCATCAGCGTCAGTTCATCTTCCATTTCCGCCCCCGCCGCCAACACCGGCACACCCAAGAGTTGGTTATCAAAGATGAGGGGGACGGGCGCTTCAATGTTCTCTTGCATGACGCGCATAGGATACGGCCGTGCCACCCCCAACGACGTCACCAGCAGCAACCTGTCATGCTGTCTCACCGCCTGCCAGCGGCTCAGGCTGCACAGATATTCCCGCTGCCCCAGCATGTACACGTCCCGCATCTGCACATTCACGCTTTGCCGTTCGAGCAACTGCCGCGCCGTCAGCAGCAAGAAGCGGTAGTGGGAGGTGATGATGAGCAGGGGTTCGTTGAGATCGGCGGTGAGGGCGGCGTGGAGGGGAGATTGGGAGATTGGGAGAGTGGGAGATTGGGTAATTGGGTAATTGGGTAATTGGGTAATGGGCACGGCCGTGATCTGCTGCCCTTCACCTAAGAAGACCAGGGCACGGTCGGCGGCGGCGGTTACGTCTTCGATGACACCTTCTTGAATCTGGATGCGGCGGCGTAGGAGGTCCAGGTTGACCGGGCTGATTTGCGGGCGGCTGCTGCCGGATTCGGGCATGTGGCCCACATCGTCGGCGGTGTACGGCCGTGCGTCCACCTCCCCGCGCTCAATTCCCAAACCAATCACGCCCAACCCGGCGGTGACGCTGCTAAACGTATCAATCACCCGCACCTTCTCACTGCCAAATTTGCGCCGCAGCATTTCGTCAAATACCGGGATTTGTGACGAGCCGCCGGTACGAATCACAGCGTCAATAGCCGCTGCTTCCAGACCGGAAGCAGCCACCGTCTCCTCAATGTGCCGATCAATGGCCAGGATTTCTTGCTGGATAATGCGCTCAAATTCACCGCGCGTCACAAACTCCATCACCTTAAAACCGGGGCCTTCCAGGTGAATGGGCGCGCCCCGTTTGTCCGATAGCTCTCGTTTAGCCCGCTCCACAATATCAAACATCTGCTGTCCGTAATTGCTGGAAACCAGGCTGATGAGCGCCTCAATCTGGTGGCGGCGTTGGGCGCTGTGGGCAATATCTTCCAACATGCGCCGGTTTTGCGCCGTTTGCAGTTCCAGGATGGTTTGCCAGTTAGAAAAGGTGTCAAAAATCCAGGGCGGCACCTGCAATTTTTTGTCGCGGGGGCCAAAGTAGCTGCCTTCGCCAAAATGGGGCGGCAGTTTGGCCCGCACCAGCTTTTGGTCAAACACATCTCCGGCCACAGGGATACCGCCCGTAGCCAACACCTGATGCCCTTTTGGCCCCAGGTGCATCACTGTCAGGTCGAGCGTGCCGCCGCCGAAGTCGAAAACGAGGACGTTTTGCGGTTTCTCGTTTTCGGTGGCGTAGCTGTAGGCGGCGGCGATGGGTTCATATTGGAAGTAAACGGTTTCGTAGCCGGCTTTGATGGCCGCTTGCAGCAGCCGCGCCTGCGCCAGTTTGTCCTTGTCCGGCTCGTTAGCAAAGCGCACCGGGCGGCCAAGGACTACTTGCTTGAGTTCCCACCCCAGCAATTTTTCGGCGCGGGTTTTGGTGATGTTCATGTAGACGGCGATCAGGTTTTCCAGGGAGTAAAACTGTTGGCCGACGATGCTGCCGGGATAGTCGGGGTCGCGCAGGCCGGTTTTGATGGAGAGGAAGAGGCGACCGGGGGCCAGTACGTCCACGTAGACGTAGGCGTCGGTGACGTAAAACATATCCGCGCCGCGAATTTCAATTTCGCCCACCCACACTTTTTTGGTCTTCACCGACCGGCCCGTGTTTTGGGTGAAGTAGGTGTCTACAGCGGCGCGGCCCACGTACAGGGTTTGTTCATTGGTGGCATACACGGCCGTGCGAATCACTTTTGGATTGGCGTTGGCGGGATCCAGGGGCAAAACGTGTACGGTACGGCCGTCATACACCGCCATGCCCGAATTGGTCGTGCCAAAATCCATGCCCACAATCATGCTGTTTCCTCCTTTTGCGGCCAGGGTGGCTTCACCCAGGGCGCTCTACGGATATGCCGGGGTCAAATACGCGAACTTTTAAGTCTATTCCCGATACCCGATTTCGTCAAATTGAGATTTAAAGTGAGAATTTGTGGCGAGTTTGCCCCTGTCACCCAGGCAAGTATAAAATCTCCTTCTATGTTACTGGCAATTGACATCGGCAACACCAATATCACCTTAGGCGTGTGGCATCATGCCACCTCCACCGCGCCAGGCAACTGGCAGCAGCATTGGCGGCTGCAAACCAACCCCACCCGCACCGCCGACGAATACGGCCTGCTGCTCAAAGGATTGCTGCGCGACGCCAACCTGGCCCCCATCAACGGCGTCATTATCACCTCCGTGGTGCCCACGCTCACCCAAACGTTGACGGAAGTGAGCCAGCATTACCTGGGCTGCCACCCGCTGATCGTAACTTCATCACTTGACCTGGGTCTGCGCCTTCTGGTAGATGTGCCAGAGGCGGTGGGCGCAGACCGGCTGGTGAACTGTGTCGCCGCTTATCATCTCTTTCCCGGCCCCAGCATCATCATAGACATGGGTACAGCCACCAAGCTGGATGTGGTTTCGGCGCGGCAGGAATTTTTGGGCGGCGTGATTGCCCCTGGGTTGGGATTAGCGGCTGATGCGCTCGCCAGCCGCGCCGCCAAATTGAGCCATGTGGCGTTGGAAGCGCCGCCGGCCGCCATTGGTCGCAATACCGTTCACGCCATGCAATCCGGTCTCATCCTCGGCTACGTCTCCCTCATCGAAGGCATGGTGGCCCGGCTGCGCGCCGAACACCCGGACCGGGAACAGCGGATTCATGTGCTAGGTACTGGGGGATTGATCTCGCTCATTGTGCCGCACACGGCCGTGATTGACCACATTGACCCCTGGCTAACCCTCACCGGCCTGCGGCTAATTTATGAGCGGGTGACGGCGGCGAAGACGCCGGGGTGAGCAGGTGAAGGGGTGATAGGGTGAAAAGGTGACAAAACAAATCATACAAAACATGAAAATGGCTGACCGACTACCAACTACCGATCACGCATTACGCATTACGCATCACGCATCACGCATCACGCATCACTGCCTACTGCTCACTGCCTGCTGCTTACTCCTCCTCACCGCTTGCCAGATGGGCACGCCGCCGCGCCTGGAAGTAGAGGCAACCCGCGCCGCCTGGACACCCACACCCACGCCGGAAAAATTGCTACTGCCGGTGGAAGACACGCCGGTGGCCACCATGCCGGCGGCGGAAGCCACGTTGCCCACAGCCCCCTACCAGACGATTAAAGTGTGGGTCAACGAAACCTCGGCCGAACACCGGGCGGCGCTGCAACAAATGGCGGCTGAATTCACGGCCGTCAACCAGATTGATGTGGAATTGATGTTTGTCTCACCGCTGCTGCTACCGAATTTGGTAAACACGGCCGTACTCTCCAACACCCTGCCGGACATTATCATTCATCCCCTGGAGTACACCGCCGGTTGGGCGGAACGGGGAGTATTGAATGCCAACGCGGCGGAAACGGCCGTGAACCAGATCGGCCGTGACACCTTCGACCCCGCCGCCCTGGAACTGGTCACAGCGGGCGGACAAATTGCCGCCCTGCCCAGCGACGGCTACAAGCAACTACTCATCTACCGCACCGATTGGTTTGACGAGGCCAACCTGGCCGTGCCCGACAATTTCGCCGCCATGTTTGCCGCCGCTGAAACCACTACCGACCGCGAAAATTTACGTTCCGGTTTTGTCATCCCCACCGAATCCAACCTGGTCACCACCCACCAGGCGTTTGAACAAATCGCCCTGGCTAACGGCTGCGACCTGATTGATAACAAAGGGGAGGTGCTGCTGCCAGAACCACCCTGCCGCGAAGCCCTTGACTTTTACTACCGTATCGTCAACCAGTTCAGCCCCATTGGCGTGCAAACGGATACCAGCACGCGCAACGCCTACCTGGCCGGCCGCACCGGCCTGATCATGGCCGGGCCGGAGATGCTGCCCCTACTGGCGGGGCTGGACGCCGCCCTGCCGCCCACCTGCCCCGAATGCGCCGATGACGCCCGTTTCCTGGCCGAAAACAGCGGCATCCTCACCGAAATTCAAGGGACGGGCAGCACAGCGGCCGGGTTCAGCAACCTGCGTAATCTGGGCATTACCAACGCGGCAAATGTGGACACGGCCGTAGTCTTTGCCAACTTCTGGTTCAACGAGGGTTACGAAACGTGGTTGGCTGTTAACAGTGAACGCAAAGTGCCCATGCGGTGGGGCACGGCCGTTAACCCCACCCAATTCATTGATGCCTGGGGCTACACAGGCACACCATCCCTGGCCGAATTGTATGGCGATGAAGTGATCGCCCAACTCCGTGATGGCGTCGCCGCCGCCCCTCGCTGGGGCATTCGGCAGGGACAGGGGGCGCTGCTCACTACTCTGTATGAAAAATTGACCATCGCCATCACCCTCCAGGAGATGCTCAGCGGCTACTTTAATCCGGCGCAAACCATCATCGAGGCGTACAATAGAATTACTGCCCAAATTCCCAATTATCAGTATGATAGGGATTTGGAAGAAGAATTACAGGAAAGTGAAAACTAGCTATTTGAGATATTGAGATATTGGGATATTAAGAGATTCCCATATCCCAATATCCCTATATCCCAATCCCCCTCTATATCACCATGACCTCCCAACTCTACAGTGAAGAATCCTTTGGCATTTTAACAGATGACGACTTGTACCTGGATTGTGTTCTGGTACGCCCGCCGGACATTCCCGACGAGGGGTTGCAATCGCTGCGGGTATGGGTACCCAAGTTTCCTCTGACCAAAAACAGCGTCATCACCTGTGCCCGGCAAGAGGTACAGCATTACGGCACACAGCGCAAAGTAGCGCATCTGGTATTTGACTTGCGTGGCACCGGCAAAAGCGAGGGGGCTATGGGAGATGAGAGCTTTGACCACGACTTACACGCCATCCGTGAGTGGGCAAAGGAGCGGTTTGGCCAGATCAACGTGGGCTTTTTAGGGACGCCGACTTCGGCTTACGGCCGTGTCAACCTCTGGCCCCTCGGTCCCGGCTCCATGATGGAAAGCTACCACTACCCTGCCGTCAGCAGCGAAGTAACTCCGCCCTCACTGCTTTACCTGTCCACCTACGGCAGCTTCGGCAAAACGGACGACGTCGTTTGCACCCGTCTGGCCCAGGCCGGGTATGATGTGTTTGGCCTGGACCCGCTGCGCTACCTGCTGCACGCCAGCAGCCAGAACCGCCTCAAACCAGATGACTTGAACAATGATATGAAAATGCTCATTCAAATGCTACCCAATCCGCCCATTATCATTGGGCAGCCATTGGCCGCCGGGCTGGCGTTGTTGTGGGCCAGCCACATTCCCCAGATTAAAGGCGTCATCGCCATTGGCCGGGCGCAAGCCGGTTTTGCCCCTGCTCATATTTTTCACAACAACAACCCTTACACCTATCTCCTGAGCCGCTATGTCAAAAATATCACCCCGCGACCCACCGCTCTGGTCATGCTCACTGACCACGCCCTGGGCGGCGATGAGCAGGAATTCACGGCCATGTACCAAAGCCTGCAAGAGCCACGCCGCCTGGAAAAGATGGCCCGCCTCAGCTTCGCCGCCCTGCAAGACCTCCTGCAATGGGTCCGCCAACCGGGTAAATGAAGTACAATGCCTCCACAATGACTGAACAGGTCTGAAAGCAGGCTAAGATAACGATCCTCATCTTACTCAAGAAGCAATTTATGAAGTATGGACGCTAACTACCAATTGCCAAACGCGGCGTTGCTAAAGGAGCAGGCAGAGTGGTTGGCGCCGGCGCGGGCACGGCTGCTGCGGGGGGTGGGCATTGCCCACCGGCGGCGGGTTTTGGATTTGGGAGCCGGATATGGCGCGGTAACGGGGGAGTTGGTGCGGCGCGGTGGGGGGACGGTGGTGGCGCTGGATCAGGTGATCACGGCCGTGACCCAAATCCCAAATGTCCCTGGGGTTTGCGGGGACGCCCAGGTTTTACCCTTCGTTAATGAATCGTTTGACCTGGTGTTTTGCCAATGTGTACTGCTGTGGGTTGGCGGTGGGGTCGAAGGGGCCATTGCCGAAATCCACCGCACCCTGCAACCCGGCGGTGTCCTGGTGGCGCTGGAGCCGGATTATGGCGGCCTCATCGAACATCCGCCGGAAATCGTGACCCGCGACTTGTGGTTGGCGGCACTGCGGCGGGCCGGCGCGGAACCGCACATTGGCCGGATGCTGCCAGGTTTATTAGAAAGACAAGGGTTTCAAGTGCAAACCAGGCTGTTGGATGAACTGGTTCCTGCTTCCCCTACACGCTTTGAATTTCTGCGCACGCTGCCGCTGACGGAAGCTGAAACGGCCGTCCTCTACCGTATGGTGCAGCTACCGACCCCACCACAGGTTGTGCATCTGCCGTTTATGTTAGTCACGGCCGTGAAATAACCCTATGCCTTCGTCTCTAACAACGGCAAAGAGACCTGCACTGTACACCCTTGCCCTGGCGCACTGCTGAGTTCCACACGGCCGTGATGCGCTTCAGCCAGCATCTTCACAATGTACAGTCCCAATCCCCGCCCCTGCCTATCCATCTCATCCGCCAGATTGGCGCGGAAATACAAGTCAAAAGCCAATGTCTGTTCCTCTAGCGACATACCCGGCCCGTTGTCGCTAATTTGCAACACGGCCGTGTCCTCTTGCACGGCCGTATACACCACAATTTGCCCCCCTTCCGGGGTGTACTTGGTGGCATTGGTTAGCAGGTTGATCACAATCTGCTGGAAGCGCCGCGTGTCCAACTGCACCGGAATAGGCGCCGGGGCTAATTGCAGCGTGAGCGATTGTTTCCGCTTTTCGGCCAGATGGCCTACCAGCGCCACCACCTGGCTAACCTGCTGGTTGAACTCCACCGGTGCTAACTTTAGCTTCAAGCTGGCCTGTTCAATGGCATCCAAATCCAGAAAATCGTCAATGAGCGCCTCCATGCGGATGATCTGTTGTTGAATGACACGGCCGTAATCCGCCATCTTTTCCGGATCGGCCATGGCCGATAAATGCGCCAACAGTTCACCATACAGCCGGATGGTACTCAACGGCGTGCGTAAATCATGGGCCGCAATGGACAAAAACAATGACTTGAGCCAATTCAGCCGTTCCAATTCCACATTGGCCGTGGAAAGCTGTTCCTTCACCAACAGCAGCTCATTGCGGCTTTGCACCAACCGCTGCTCCATCTGCGCCTGTTCCGTCACATCCTCCGCAATGAGCAAGAGCGTATGACCTAATTCCGCCGAATGAACCGGCGTCACGGTCATATCCAGATAGACAAGGGCACTATCTGACTGCTGCCGGTGAACACGGCCAAAAGCAAAAAAGGGCAGCGACCCATCCAGCACCGCCCGCAGCCCTGCCTCTGCGCCCTGGAATTCCCACAACAAGTCTGTGATTTTCTGCCCGACAATAGGCGTAGTTGGCTCGTTCACCACCGCCAGAAAGTTATGCGAGGCATGAAGCACCGTCAAATCGGCGGCCACCAGAGCATAAGCTATCCGGTGAATATGGTTTAACACCGTTGTCACCTGGGCCGCCAACAGAATCTTACGCGCATCAAAAGGGGACACGCTCATCTCGTTCATTCTCCCTCTATTTGCCGGGCCAGTTGGGTAAAAGCCTCATTGACTCCCGCACCGGTCTTGGCGCTGGTGAGGAGAAAATCGCCCCCCAACGAGGCACACAGTTGCGCCAATTGGCCGGTTGTTATCTGCCGTTCGGCCGTCAAATCCAGCTTATTCGCCAGATAAAAGATGACGGCGTCGGCATTCACGGCGCGCACCTGTTGGGTGTAGCGCGCATAGGCGTCCAACGTGTTTTCCCGCGTTAGGTCACACACAATCAACGCCCCGGCCGTTCCCATCAGATAACTCCGCTCCGTATGCAGATATTCATTCCCGCCAACCAAATCCCAGATCATCATGTTCAACTGCACTTGATCCAGTTCCACCGTTTTGCGTGACACCTTCACGCCAATGGTGCTGAGGTAGCGATCATCGAACTGTCCTTCGACAAACTGGCGCACCAGGCTGGTTTTGCCAACGGCAAAGTCCCCCAGCAGGCATACTTTTTTTTGCACACTTCTTTTCATCAAATAAAGGTCTCCTGGTCAAATGGCAGACCCTGAGGGTTTCAGAAAACCCTTAGGGTCTCAGGTTTCTGGCGTGGGAGTGGGAGTCGCCGTCATGGGTAAAACATCGGTTCGCAGTTGTATCCAGGCAAAGGGTACCCACCCTCTTTGCACACCGGGCAGCCAGGGCAGGTCTGAGAGCCATTCTACCTCGGCCCAGGGGCCAAGCACAGAAATGAGGATGAAGGGCGTATCAAACTCTACGGCTACAAAAGGTTCAGAGTCCAGACTAGGCTCACGCCGCACCCAGACATTGGCGAAGGGGGCAGCAGCCGGCGGCGTGGGTGTATAGGTTTGGGTGAGGGTGGCTGACGGTGTATAAGTGGGGGATGGGGTATAGGTGGGCGTGGGCGTCAGGCTCGGCGTCAGGGTAGGGGTGGGGGTGGGCGTGAGGGTAGGGGTGGGGGTAAAAGTTGGCGTCACGGTGAGCGTAGGCGTGGGTGTATGGGTGGGTGTGGGTGTAGGGGTGGGGGTGGGCGTGAGCGAGGGCGTGACGGAGGGGGTGATGGTGGGCGTGGCGCTGGGGAAGGCGATGGGATAGAGGGCGATGGTGAATTGCAAATAGAAGCAGGCAACGGCCGTAAAAAGCAACAACCCTGCCATACTCCCGATCAAGAACCATCCCTGGCGACGACTCATACCGTGTGGTTTGGCCGGTTCGGCCAGCACATTGGCCACAAACTCTTCCACCAATGGCGTTAACACGGGCAAAGTAGCGGGGTCGCCATTGTAGGCGCGCAACGGCCGTTCATACGACACATTGAGTTCATCCACCAACTGTCGCAGGGCGGCGCGAAAACCCGCCGGTTCAATGCCCGTCAACACCACGGCCACAAACGCCGCGCGCCCGCCCTGCACAAAAATACGTTTATCCCCATACTGCACTTCGTTGAGGTCGGCTGCTTCCACGTCTGGCTGGCTGAACGAGTCATGTACAAAATCACGCACGGCCGTCAACATGCCACTCACCAGGTCCGAATCGGCCGTCTCCTGCCCCGCCAGATGATACCGGGCCATGAGCAGCCCCGACCCCTGCTGGATGATAAAAATTTCGCGCAGTTCAAAAGACAGCGAATCCCGCAGCGCCAATTCGGCCGCAGACACACCGCGTAACCGAGCCTTTAGGCCACGCATTAACCCATTGGGGCCAAATGTCACCCGCAGTTGGGCATCCACATTTTGCTGCATCTCGCGAAAAAACTCCCCTACCGCCCGCTGCACCGTCTCGCCGATGATGGGCGAGAGCGCCTCCACCATTTCCTGGCGCGAATCCCGGATTTGCACCCGAATGGCCTCGCTCATCACCGGCCCCAATGCTTCGGCCATCTCGTCACGGCTATCCCGAATCTGACGACTGACCAGGCTGCTGAATACGGGGGTGATGCGTTCTATCAGCCCTTCAGAGTCAGCCTGGGCTTTTCGTTGGAGAAGGTCTACGGCCGTCTCCAGATCACGCGCCTGTGCCTCAGCTTTGCGCAGCGCCAGCCGGGTCGCATCTAGCTCCGCTTCCAGTTCACCCGTGCGACCCTGTAATTGTTCAATTGTTACCTGCGTCTGGCAACGCATCAGGTTCAGCTGTTGTTCCAGTTCCTGAATCTGCTGGCGTTCTTGTGACAGTAAAATAGATTGAACAGAAGCCAGCACTGACTCTCCCGAGGGCATGTCAGGAACATCTGTTTGCTGTACAGGCCGGGAACTAGTCATAGCAGATGATGATGGGGAATACGGCCATCTGATCAGTCTCCGTCTTGCCGCAAACGTTGCCCCAATTCAGCTAACATGCGCCCCAAATCTTGACGAGATACTTTTTTGTTATCCAGCAAGGTAGCCAACATCGCCAGTTCCTGGCGCAGTTCATCATCGCGCTGTTTGGTTTCCTTGCGCAGGGTGCGGTTTTGGATGGTGTGGGCTTCATCAATTTCCGTCAGGCGGTCGCTCAACTCTTTGCGCAGTTGGCGCATCTGCGCCAGAAAATCGGCGTTGAGCGTCTGCAATCGCTGCTGCATCTCTCGTTCCAGGTCACGCAATTGGCTCATCTGTTCAGCTTGTTGTGTGTCCAAACGGGTACTTAATTCACGTTCGACGGTGCGCAGGTGGGTCGTGAGGTCGGCGCTCTGTTTGTCCAGGCGCTCCGTCATTTCTTGATGGATGGCGCGTAATTGGGCGTTTTGGGCATCTGTTTTGAATTCGATACTTTCGCTCAGTTCTTTGCGCACGGCCGTGACCTGGCTGGTAGCCGCCTGGGCATTACCGTCGGTTATGGTTTCAATGAGCTCTCTCTTATGAAAACGATTTATTTGAAGGAGAACGGGCGGCTGCAAGTTGCAAGTCAATCACCCCTGCCCAAGCCCCGCCTCAATCGCATCCGCCTTCATCCGATGATAATACACCTCCTGCCTTTCCTCTGGCAACCGCCGGTAACAATCTAACAGTTCCATCTCCCTAT
>JABFFZ010000111.1 GCA_013112725.1 Chloroflexota bacterium | reverse complement strand
TGTTTCGTCTCCAACATATGCCCGCGGATGGATTCGCAAAAAAGCATATATTTTGACCCATTGAGAATCTGATAGTTTAGCATTTGTTGACATGAGCCTATTATGCCTCAAATGTCAACAGAACCTAATCTCCAATCTCTAATCTCCAATCCCCGAAATTTTACCTTTTCAACAAAAAACCGCCAGACCGGGGTACCAGTCTGGCGGTGTAGGCTACCAGTTGAGTGGGTGTGATTCAGGCAGCCGACGTCACCAGACCGGAGGTCTGAGTAGCAGCGGCGGCAGAAATCACACGGTTTTGTTTCATGGGGGGAATGGTAACAGAGGGGTACGGCCGTGTCAAACTCTATGCTACAAAAAAGCAACGAAGAAACTTGCCATCTAGACCGCTAATGCAAACTTAAAGACAGGGACTTGCAGAATGGCCTCAGGCTGCAATTGTGGCAACTGACGCCGCCGCTCGATCAGGGCTTCTAGCTCCTCTAAAACTTCTGGTTTAAAGTATTCTTCACCACATTGAGGGCATTTTTCTACGGGTACCTCTTCAATTACAACGAGTTCATCCCCGTCCCACTCTTCCATCGTCGTCGTTGTTAATTCCAGTGGGGTATAATTGCAAATACCACATCTCATTTTGTCACCTTTTCTTACGTTTACGGTCAATTTCCCACAAGTGCGGATGTGGATAATAAACCATGTTTATCTGTAAAACATCCTCCACGATTTTGCAGGCCACATGAATGACATCGCCCTTGAATCGTTCCCCGGCAACAAGAAAACAGTCAAATCCCCAATCATCCACATGCGTTTCAATCACTTTGCCATTAGAAACGGCATCTTTTACATCTTGAAGACGAATCTGCCGTGCCCGACACTCCTCTAAAGCATGACGAGTAAGGCAGTAGTTGTTGGTCTGTATCCGTTCTTGAATATCCCGTAAACTCAAGAGCCTCCCTTCATATGGTGATCATACAGGAAAGATGAGATTATTGACAAGCACGTGTCAGGAAAACGGCCGTGATTATTTTCACTTTCATCAAGATTGCCACAGGTTAGAACCCAATTCAAGGTTTACTAATTTCTTGACCTGTATTTATTGATCAATCTGCCAAGAACTTGAATCAAAAGAACACCAATGGTAATAGGCACAACAATGCCCAACAATCCGCCAATGATCATGTTCAAGTAAAGTTTCTCCGCCATACCTTGAGGGGGGCCAATGTGAAATCTATCTACTTCCCATCTTTGAATATCACCATTTTCTAACAAATAATACTCAAATACAGATTGGCTTGTATTCCCGGCAAAATGCGCACATTAATTAACCGAATTTATTTCAACAACCGATTCTAACGGAGGGGGGTCAGGAGCAAAAGGCGGACGGGGGGTGGGTCATTACAATAGGATGGCGTCAACTCTGGTAATTCCTCAATTTGATTCCAACAGTCATTAACATTAGGCGTTACCCAATAGCAGAAATAAAGCTGTCCTTTCTCGGTCTCAACAAAAAGGTGTAGAAATCAGCCCCACGAAGCTCTGTTATTTTTCTGGCGGTGGCGGTAACGTTTGCCAGTGAGGTATTATGGATTCATCGGAAAACGAAAAAATAAAAAAGCCTCCACATAATCCAGCAACAGAACCAACAGTGAGCGCAAAAAAGATTACAGCTAAAACCATAAGTATTTTCAGATCGTTTCTTTTAGGCAGTTGTTCTGGGGATTGGTTCAAGGTATTTGTTCTAGTGGATTGGTGACGATGGCGACAGGAGCAGCCAATCGCCATCGTCACCACTATCACTTTTAGTAACGCAGCAGCGCGCCGATACGGCCGTGACCCTCCAATTTGGGGTTTTCTCGAATGACCTCCACATGACCACCGCTGTCCAGGGTGATGGCGCAGGCGGCGTCTACCACATCGGCAACGGCCGTCAGTTGGTCGGCGCCGAGTGGGCTTTTAGCCAGGTTTGCTACCAGGAAACTGTATGTTTCGTCCACATAACCGGGGAAGCGGTAACCATCACTGATGATCAGCGTTTGCACCCGGCGTTCGCTAACGGCTTGCAGCGTATCATCCAGACCGGCAACGGCCGTGCCGCCGCGCGCTAACTTGGAGGCCCAACTCTCAACCAGCTTTTCTTCCCGTTCCGCATTCGCTTCTTGTAACAGGCGCAGGGATTGTTTGCGCACCTCATGTTCACCGGCATTCATGTCCATGGCAAACGTGCCGGCGATACAGCTTTGCAACTGCTTGGGCAGCAGTTCGCGGAATTCGGCAATTGTCTCCGATGTGCCTGCCAGGAAAAGACGGCGGATGGGTTTGCCGTGGAAGAAATGAGCGGCGGCAGCAGCCGTTTCACGCAGATTACGGTGGGCAATTTCTTGTTCATGGCGGGCGCCGCCCATGCCGCCACGCATACCTACCGCCGAAGAACCTGAACCTTGCTTGAGTTTGTGGACTTCTTCGCCCATGATGCCATCAATGGCTTGTAATTCACCCAGATGGTATTCAAAAAAGCGCCCGCCCACCCGGTCTACCAGAATAACGCCATAATGGGCGTAGAAATCTATCAGATGTGCCAACGGTTTGACATACGGTTTATGGCCTACCCGAACGCGGTTACGAAAGGCAACGGCCGTCGGGTAAGCCCGGAAAAACGCGCCATCATGCCCACTGAAAACGGCTACGCCCGGTGTAGACCAGTCGTAACCCAAATCCAGATACTGCTCAATGGCCGTCGCTGCTTTTTCGTGGTCAACCTCGGCGGCCCGCATCATGCTCTTGACCTGATGTTTGATAGTTTCCGTGTTCTCATGCGCCGTATCTGAATCCAGATAAAGGCTAATGACAACGCCATTTTTGGATTGATAGGCCAATAACTCTTGCAACTCCTCTTGGGTTATCATGGTACCTCCTACAATACCACTATGGTCTGGTTGGATGTAAGCAGCGATGAGTTGATAAAAAGATCGTTATCGGAATTTGGATCGCCAATTACGGATCACCGATAACCGATTACCGACATCACGGCCGTTCCCCCAACGTCAACGGTACTTTAATTTCTTCCCCGCGCCGGATCACCGTCAACTCCACCGTCTCGCCCACCTGGGTTTCAAAAACCAGGTAACTCAATAAATCGTCTGAACTATTCACGGGTACCCCGTCAATGGCAATGATGTAGTCACCATCTGGCCTGAACGCAGCATCCAGATTATGCCCAATCAATCCCGCTTTTTCGGCCGGCGTCCCTTGCCCGACGCCAGATACCCACACCCCCTGAGACGGTAAGGCCAATGTTTCCAATTCGCGCAAAGTAAATGGTTCAGAACGCATGCTGATACCCATATAGGGGTAGCGGTACCGCCCGGTAGCGATAAGCGCCGGCGCGATATTGCGCACCGCATTCACCGGAATGGCGTAACCAACGCCAGAGTTAGCCCCCGTGCGTGACAAAATGGCGCTATTAACGCCAATCACATTACCATCCAGGTTCAACAGCGGGCCGCCGGAATTGCCAGGGTTGATGGCGGCATCTGTTTGAATGATTTGGGGGATGGAGAAATAACCGCCAGATACCAGCCGCTGCGATTCAAGCGTGCGCCCCAGGGCGCTGATAATGCCCACAGACATGGAACTCGCTTCGCCAAAGGGATTGCCAATAGCTACGACAAACTGCCCTACTTGCAGATTGCTAGAGTCGGCCAACGTCACCGGTGGGGCGTTCGCGGGCAGGTCACTTACCTGCAAAACAGCCAGATCGCTGTCCACATCGGTACCCACTACGTTCCCATACTGCCGCTGCCCGTCAGGAAATACCACTTCATATTCATCACCATCAGCAATCACGTGATTATTGGTAACAATGTGCCCCTCCGAATCAAACACAAAACCAGTACCCGAACCCAGGAACTCGTTCTGGAAATAAACGAAAATATGCACCACTGAGGGATTAACCTGCCGGTATACTTGCACAAGTCGCTGTTCCAATTCGGTGCTGATCTGGCTGTTCACGGCCGTGCCCGCCAACCCTACTGGCTCCACCACAGGCGCCTCAGCCCGCACCGTCGCTACCGCCTGGGCCACAATAGCCTGGGCGTCTACCGTGCTGACAGGCAAGATGTTTTCCGGGTTGGTGGCGGCCTGGCAGGCTAACGTCAGAAAAAACAGTAGAACAATGAGAAGGTAGAAAGGTCTATTTACTTTACGAATCATGAAACGCTCAATCCTTTTTGGGCATATTGTGGAAGCCGCCAAAAAGGAGGGTGGTTAAATTGAATAATGATCGCTGCTTGCTGGTGATTGGGTTCGGATGATGGCCTGGGGCATTGTCTGGGTAGCTATAACAACTGCCGCCTGAATTCCGGTACGCACGCTTGATTTCTCTCTTATTTGCTGACTTTTCGACCCCCAAAACGCAGTAATAATTTCTGTTATCCATGGGTCTGCTTCTGTTCCTGTTCCCGCCAGTGGATGACCGTAGAAAAGCCATCTACTGTCATTTTAGGGGGGATATGGAAGGGCTGTCAAGGGTTTCACATGAGAAAATGCACCGAGTTTTGCCATTCACGATTTAGCCCCGATCTTCCGATTGGGGTAAATGAGGATAACAAACGGTAAATTCATCCGGCAACGGCCGTACCCCGCCCCATCCCTATCTCGTGTTATAATTCTCCCAACATAATTCATAATTCATAATTCATAATTCATAATTTTCCGAGGAGATTCCCAATGACCCAAGTCCCGCCCTATACCCCTGTAAACAAAATCCGCATCGTCACCGCCGCTTCCCTCTTTGACGGCCACGATGCGGCCATCAACATTATGCGCCGCATCTTGCAAGCCTCTGGCGCGGAGGTCATCCATCTGGGGCATAACCGCAGTGTGCAGGAAATCGTCACCACCGCCATTCAGGAAGACGCGCAGGCCATCGCCATCACCAGCTATCAGGGCGGGCACCTGGAATTTTTCAAATATATGTACGACCTGTTGCATGAGCAGGGCTGCGGCCACATCAAAATCTTCGGCGGCGGCGGCGGCACTATCTTGCCAGACGAAATTGCCCAACTACATCATTACGGCATTGCCCGAATTTACTCGCCGGACGACGGCCGTACCCTGGGACTGCAAGGCATGATCAACGACCTGCTGCTCAAAGCCGACTTCCCCACCGGCAAACTCGATGTTGACAAATGGCGCACCGCCATCCACGAAGCCTACACGGCTCACGACTCACGGCTCACGGATTACGGTTCCATCGCCCTCAGGTCCGAAATCAAAAACTGGGTCACCCACCGCGCTCTGGCCCGCCTCATCTCCGCCGTTGAAAACGAACCGGATTTAGTAGAGCCGATCATGGATGAGGTGCATGCCCGGCTGGAAGGGCTGGCGCATCCGCCCGTGTTGGGCATCACCGGCACCGGCGGTGCGGGCAAATCATCCCTGGTGGATGAGTTGGTGCGCCGCTTTTTGCTCGATTTTCCCGATAAGGATATCGCCATCGTCAGCGTAGACCCCTCCAAGCGTAAGACGGGCGGCGCGCTGCTGGGCGACCGCATCCGCATGAACAGTGTCACCTCTGAGCGTGTGTATATGCGCTCCCTGGCCACCCGCCAATCTAACCTGGCCCTCTCCCGCCACATCCCCGAAGTGCTGAATATCCTCAAGGCGGCCCAGTTTGACCTGATCATCCTGGAAACGTCCGGCATCGGCCAGTCTGACACCGAAATTGTGGACTTTTGTGACGCCTCGCTGTATGTGATGACGCCGGAGTACGGCGCAGCCACGCAGCTAGAGAAGATTGATATGCTGGACTTCGCCGACCTGATCGCCATCAACAAGTTTGACAAACGCGGCGCGCAGGACGCGCTGCGGGATGTGAAGAAGCAGTTCAAACGGAACCACCAATTATGGGACGTGAGTGATGACGATTTGCCTGTTTTTGGCACCATTGCCAGCCAGTTTAATGATCCGGGGACGAATGCGCTGTACACGGCCGTGATGCACACCATCGCCCGCAAAACCCACGCCGACCTGCACCCCAACCTCGACCTGCTTACCGGCGAATCGGAAAAAATCGAAATCATCCCGCCCCGCCGCACCCGCTACCTGAGCGAAATCGCGGAGACCATCCGCCAATACGACGAATGGGTGGAGAGCCAGGCAGCCATCGCCAACCAGCTATACGGCATCCAGCAGGCCATCACTGCCTTGCAAAAAAGCCGCCTGGACGACAAAGACCGGCTGATCAAACAGTTGCAGGAAGTGGCCACACAGGTACGGTTGGATTTAGACCCGCACAATCAGGCCACCCTGGATAATTGGGCTGAGTTGAAGGCGCGGTATCTGGCGGACGAATATGTGTATCAGGTACGCGGCCGTGATGTGCGCGTGCCTACTCATACCGAAACGCTCTCGCACAATCCGGTTCCCAAAGTGGCCCTGCCCCGTTATGAAGGCTGGGGGGACATTTTGCGCTGGGCGCGGCAGGAAAATGTGCCCGGCGAATTTCCGTACACGGCCGGCGTTTTTCCCTTCAAACGCACGGCCGAAGACCCCACGCGCATGTTCGCCGGGGAAGGCGGCCCGGAACGCACCAACAAACGCTTCCACTACGTTTCGCTCAATATGCCCGCCCGTCGCCTGAGTACCGCCTTCGATTCGGTAACGCTCTACGGCGAAGACCCGGCCACGCGACCGGACATTTACGGCAAGGTGGGCAACTCCGGCGTTTCCATCGCCAGCCTGGACGACGCCAAAAAGCTGTACAGCGGCTTCAACCTGTGCGACCCGGCAACGTCGGTGAGCATGACCATCAACGGCCCGGCGGCGACGGTGCTGGCGTTTTTTCTCAACGCCGCTATTGACCAGCAATGTGAACTCTACATCCGCCAGCATGGGCTGGTAGACGAGGTAGAAGCCAAAATCACCCAAATTTACGAGGAGCGCGGCCTGCCCCGGCCGCATTATCACGGCGACCTGCCCGAAGGCAATGACGGCCTGGGGCTGCTGCTGCTCGGTGTGACTGGCGACCAGGTATTGCCCCGTGAATTGTATGAAGAAATCAAGGCCCGCACCCTGTCCACCGTGCGCGGCACCGTTCAGGCGGACATCCTCAAAGAAGACCAGGCCCAAAACACCTGCATCTTCTCCACCGAATTTTCGCTGCGGCTGATGGGCGACGTGCAGCAATACTTTATTGACCACAACGTGCGCAACTTTTACAGCGTCTCCATTTCCGGCTACCACATCGCCGAAGCGGGGGCCAACCCCATCAGCCAACTCGCCTTTACCCTGGCGAACGGTTTTACCTTTGTGGAGTATTATTTGGCACGGGGTATGGATGTGAATGAGTTTGCCCCCAACTTTTCCTTCTTTTTCTCCAACGGCTTAGACCCGGAATATGCGGTGATTGGGCGCGTGGCGCGGCGCATTTGGGCCAAAGCGATGAAGCTAAAGTACAAGGCCAACGAACGAGCGCAAATGCTCAAGTATCATATTCAGACGAGCGGCCGTTCCCTGCACGCCCAGGAAATCAGCTTCAACGACATCCGCACCACCTTGCAAGCCCTCTACGCCATCTACGACAACTGCAACTCGCTGCACACCAACGCCTACGACGAAGCCATCACCACCCCCACTGAGGAATCGGTACGGCGGGCCATGGCCATCCAGCTCATCATCAACAAGGAGTTAGGACTGGCAAAAAACGAGAATCCCTTGCAAGGGGCGTTTATCATTGAGGAGCTGACCGACCTGGTGGAAGAGGCCGTCCTCATGGAATTTGATCGCATCACGGAGCGGGGTGGCGTGTTGGGGGCGATGGAGACAATGTACCAGCGCGGCAAAATTCAGGAGGAGTCGCTCTATTATGAAAGCCTGAAACACTCCGGTGAACTGCCCATCATTGGCGTGAACACCTTCCTGTCGGACGAAGGCTCCCCCACCATCCTGCCCAAAGAGGTAATCCGGGCCACAACGGAAGAAAAGGAGAGGCAGATTGCGAATGTGGAGGGGTTGTACGGCCGTGACCCCGACAAAGCCGCCGCCGCCCTGCACGACCTCCAGGACGCCGCCACCCACAACGAAAACACCTTTGAATCGCTCATGGAAGCGGTCAAATTCTGCTCTCTGGGCCAGATAACGCAGGCGATGTATGCAGTAGGTGGGCAGTACCGACGGAATATGTAAGCTGGATGTGTTAGAATGATTACGGAAGACCCGATCAGATGGAGCGTAAAGGATCGTTACGGCAGTGAGATTTACCTGACACACGAACGGTGGCAGCACATTATCGAGCCGATCAACCACCCGGAAATGACAGACTTTGAGGATCATCTGCGGGCAACCATTCGGCAAGGCCAACGCAAACAAGATGGACTAAATCCACAAAAGTATCGTTACTCGCTGGCGTTTGACGATCTGGTTGAAGATAACACCCACATAGTGGCCATTGTCTTATTTCGTTTTCGGGTTGGTCAGGCTGGTGAACTACTGCCAAACAACTTTATCGTGACAGCCTATCAAAAAGAAGTATGGTGAGCGTATGAATGAACCAACAATAAATTATGATGAAGTGAGTGATACCCTGTATATCTCCTTTGCCCTTGGTGAAAAGGGAACGGGCATTGAGCTAAATGAGCATTTACTCTTGCGCGTGAATAAGCAGGAGAAGCGGGCCATTGGACTGACAATTTTTGAATATTCTGTATTGGCACAGCGCACTGATCTGGGTTTACGGAATGTGCCTTTAACCGGGCTGGAAAATTTGAGTGAAGAAACACGACAGATGGTGCTGGCAGTGTTGCAACGAGAACCAGTGAACCGATTTTTACGCTTATCGGCTTATACGCCATCCGTGACAGAGCTAATCCCGATTACTTCGGTTGAACCGCTCCCTGTCCTGGCATAATGCAATGGAGCGATGATCATAATCGTTACGCTTATGAATGATATGTTATCGGTGGATTTGGAAGACGGCCGTACCATTTCTGCCCCCATTGGCTGGTATCCGCGTCTGGCTTATGGCACACCCACTGAACGGGCCAACTTTCAAATCAGCGGTGCGGGACATGGTATTCATTGGCCTGACCTGGATGAAGATATTGGTGTGGAAGGACTGCTGTTAGGGAAGAAGTCTATGGAGAGTCGTACCTCGTTTGAAAAGTGGCTGAAACAAAGGTCTTAATAGGCCAGATTACGCAGGCGATGTATGCGGTGGGCGGGCAGTACCGACGGAATATGTAAGCTGGATGTGCTAGAATGATAAGCGATTATCCAATTGTGCTTGAACAGTTAAAGGGCGGGCGTACTGCACTAATCTTTGGCCTGACTCGATGCCCAACAGATGGTAATCGTGACGGGCAAACAAAAGGGTAGCGTTGTCAGGCCGCAGCCAATTTCCAGGATACGGCCGTTTATCCCCGCCCTCGGCAGCCAGATGACGTCTTCCACCAACCCCTCTGGATAGCTGGGGGCGGGGACCATAGTACAAATCCGCCACTTCTTCAAACGTGATGCGGCGGGAACGGTCAATACCCATAAGGTACTCTTTTTATGGGTGGGCAGGTGTTATCAAGTTCCTTCCGGCGCAATGAGACGATTACTTCACAATATAGGGTAAAAAGCGTTGAGAAGAGTATAACAAATCTCTCAGGTCTGGATATTGTCGTACCAGCACATTATCGTAGGTCACCCGATCTACTCCCCAGGCGCCAGTGAAACCTAATAAACCGATACGGCCGTTTGTCAGCTCCGAGCCGCAATCTTCATAATCAATCAGCAACAGGTATTGGCGGTATGACTACTATCTGTGTCCACTAAAATGGGGGAACCCCATTGTCCACCTGCGTCAACGGAATGTCCCTGTTTGCATCATGAACAGGGGCGTTCACGCACCAGCTTTACTGATACGATTGTACCATAATAATGCACATTTATAAATTATAATTGTACAGCAGTTCGGACGCAGAAAGGATGAATTTCGGACGGCCGTACCCTATCATCCCCACATAGAGATTGGTTCACTCGTTGAAATTGAACCAATCTGGTAAGCGTTCAGACTTGACAAGTTTATTACCAGAGGCAGTTGCCGCTACTCAGGCGCAAAAACTTGTCAAGTCTCCAGAGGAACTGAACGGTTACCCAATCTGACATCACAGCACTTAAGGAGAACACCATGCGCTTGAAATTTGTTTTTTTGCTCACCATGATGCTGGCCTTAATTACCAGCAGTTTACATCGGGCCAATGCCCATAATGGTCAGGCCGTCCAGGCTACAATTGGCGACGGCACGGCTGCCAGTTGCCAGACCCAGGATGCTGCCAATGCCCTCAGCAGTGCGGTGGCGGCCGGCGGTACAATTGACTTCAACTGCGGCCCGGAAATGGTCACCATCGTCGTCAACACCAATGCCACCGATCAGACCGTGGTTGTCAATGGCAACGGCCGTATCACCCTGGACGGCGAAGACCTGCGCCAGATTTTTAACGTCTATGGCAATGGCAACTTAACTCTGAATGACCTCATTTTGATAGATGGCAATACCGGCAGCGGCGGCGGGCTGGTTATTGGACCACAGGCCAGCGCCACCATCAATCGCGGCATGTTCATCAGCAATGTAGCCGCAAATTACGGCGGCGCCATTTACAACGAGGGTATCCTCAACCTGAACGACAGCTCCCTGGGCAGCAATATCGCCGGCAACGACGGCGGTGGTATCTATAACAATGGCGGCGTTGTCAACGTGATGTCCAGCTATCTGATCAGTAACCAGGCCTTCAACGGCGGTGGCATGATGAGCGTCGGCGGCACAGTCCAGGTGGAGATGTCGGCACTGCGCAGCAACATTGCCACCGGTTGGGGGGGCGGCATCTACGCCAGCGGCGGCGCCATTCAGGTGGTGAACAACACCTTTTCCAACAACCGGGCAGATCAGGGGGGTGGGCTGTATAAAACGGGCACGGCCGTCCTCACCAACAACACCTTCAGCGAAAACCGGGCCGATAATGGCGGCGCACTCTACAACGGCGGCGGCACTTCAGCCATCAAAAACAACATCTTCGCCAACAGCCTGAATGAGGCCGGCGGTGGCCCCAGCCTGAATTGTGATGGCCCCACTCTTACTTCGGCCGGGCGCAACATCATCAGCGATAACTCCTGTGTGCCCAACCCGTCCATCGTAGGTGATCGGCACAGCACGGATCCGCTGTTGGGCATCTGGCAGGCGCAGGGTGGCCCGGCACGCGCCTACGCCCTGCTGCCCGGCAGCCCGGCCATTGATTATGCGCTGGACTGCCCCACTGTTGACCAGCGCGGCTGGTCCCGGCCATTAGGTGCGGCTTGTGACGTGGGCAGTATTGAATATGGGGGGATTATCTATTTGCCGCTGGTGGTGAAGTAAAAGAAAAGACCCTAAGGGTTTTGTAAACCTTTAGGGTCTTTCTTGCCGGTACTGCTGCGCCGCCAGATACAGTTCAGCGGCGATCTGGTCGCGCAGCCAGTCCGGGGCCAGCACCTTCACCTGCGCTCCCCAACTGCGAATAAAGGGCTGCATCTCTTCCGGCTGGGCAACCTGTACTTTTAACAGGCAGCCGCCGTTTTCCAGCCGTTCCAATTTTTGCGTGGGGTGCCACTGCCGCTCGTAAATGTGGGGCGTCACCTCCGGCGTAAATTGCAGCACCACCTCAGAAATGGTGTCCCCGGCCATAATGCGCCAGCCGGAAGCCAGGTGCGCTTCCAGATCAAATGTTTCGGGAATGGTGAATTTGCGTGGAGTAACCACGGCCGTTTCCAATCTGTCCAGCTTAAAGGTGCGGATGTCATTGGCCCAATCATCATGGCCGATGACGTAAATGCCGGAAGGGGTCGGTTCCAGCGCATAGGGGGCCAGCAGTCGTTCGCGCAATTGGCCGCTGCGCGGCGAGCGGTAGCCAATTCTAACCTTATAGCCGGTACCCCACCCCTCAGCCAGCGCTTCCATCACCGCAATTTGGCGCTGCCCTTCCTGGTTGGCCAGCACCCGGTCGGCGGCGCGTTTCAGGTGCTGCGTAAACGGCCGTGGCAAAGTGGTTGCCAGTTTACGCAGCGCCGTCATAGCGTGAGGGTTACGCTCATCAATGGTGCGCGAGAGCAGCAATCCGGCCAGCATGAGGGCAATAGCTTCATGGAAGGTCAGGTTAACGGTGCTGATGTAACTGGTGCGATTGATACCAAAACGGCCGTCTTTCTGCCACACCGGCACCCCTTGCTCACACAAAAACTCTACATCCCGGTACACCGTGCGCCGGTCAACCCCCACTTCTTCAGCCAGGTCAATCGCCCGCATCCCGTCCGGGTGCAGCACCAAAATCTCCTCAATCTGCCGTAAGCGCGACGTGCGCGAAGCCAATCGTGTCATCATTCGGGAAGACCCTAAGGGTTTCCAAAAAACCTCAGGAGCTCAAATTATAGACCGCTTGTTCTAAATTTTCGCTAAATTTTAGTTATTGTCAAGTAATTGCCGATTACCGGGTGTAGTAAAAACTCGTTAGGGAAAAAGATGGACAAAATGAGCCTCCTGTGATTTCGTTAAAAGGCGTAAAGCAAAACGAAAACACAAGGAGGCTCAAATGGATTTTAACACGCAACAGGTTCAAGAGGCGGTGGAACAAATAGCCACCATATTAAGCAACCTGGTGGTTGCCGGTGTGCAGG
>JABFFZ010000110.1 GCA_013112725.1 Chloroflexota bacterium | reverse complement strand
ATAGACTTGGTGATTATCACCCATGGGTACACTCCTTTGGTTTGTCCTGAATCAAGAAGTGTACCCTTGCTTTTTCTATTTGGTCACATTTCAAATCGTTCCCTTAAAAGTGTACGGTAGTGAAATTTCCATCGAGGATTATGTGGCTGTCAACATCATCGAGCTAGCGGCTGCCAGTCATAAAGAGTTGTTTACAATCTTGCAGGAAATCATTGAAGTTTATAATCGCCGTCTGGCAGAAGTAGAAACAGATTTGTCTTTGAAAATCGAGGTGTAATGATGTTCACCATTTTCCCGGCGATTGATTTGCGTAACGGCCGTGTGGTGCGTTTGCAGCATGGCGACCCCAACCAACAGACGGTGTTTAGCGATGATCCGGTGGCCATGGCCGAAAAGTGGCTGGCTGCCGGGGCCATCTGGCTGCATGTGGTGAATCTGGATGGCGCGTTTGATGAGGCGGGCGCGGCCAATTGGGCCATGCTGCCACACCTGACGGCGCTGCCAGTCAAGGTGCAGTTTGGCGGCGGCGTGCGCACGTTGGATGATATTGAACGAGTGATTGAAGCCGGCGCGGCGCGGGTGATCCTGGGCACGACGGCGATTGAAAAACCGGCGCTGCTGGGGCAGGCGGTGGCCCATTTTGGCGCAAAACGGATTGTGGTGGGCATTGATGCCCGCGACGGCCGTGTGCAAGCACGCGGCTGGTTGCAGGACACGGCCGTGACGCCCATCGAATTAGGCAAGAAAATGCGCGCTTTGGGTGTCAAAACGGCCATTTACACGGACATCAATCGTGATGGCGCCCTCGCCGGCGTCAATGTGGTGACCACGGCTGAACTGGCCCAGGCTACCGGTTTGCAGGTGATTGCTTCTGGCGGTGTGGCGACGCTGGACGACGTGCGCCGCTGCTTGGAACTGGCAGATCAGGGTGTGACGGGGGTGATCATGGGGCGGGCGATTTATGACGGCCGTGTCAATTTGCAGGAAGCCATTGCCCTCACACAGGTGAATGAATGAGGTTGCATGTTGCAAGTTGCAGGTGGCAAGTAACTTGCTACCTGCAACTTGCCACTTGGCGCTTGCTCTATGAATACAGACCTGAGCCAACAACGGGTGAATTACGATACCATCGCCCACCTGTATGACGAATCCATACGCGATCATGCGGTGGATGAGAACCTGGCGCGCTTTTTGGCGGCACGGCCGTCTTTCTCCCCCGTGCATATTCTGGACATGGGTTGTGGCACGGGCAAGCAGTTAGCTGCCAACCGGCCCCATTTTCCCGGTGCGCTGATGGTCGGGCTGGATTTGTTCGCCGGGATGCTGCGGCAGGCACAGTTACGCTGCCAGACGGTGGCCTGGGTACAGGGCGACAATGCGGCGGCCCCTTTTGCCGCCGGTAGTTTCCATTACGTCACCAATCAATTTTCCTACCCACATGTGCAAAACAAGCGGCGCTTTTTTACGGAAACCGTCCGGCTGTTGCAACCGGACGGCCGTTTTGTGTTAACCAACATTGATCCCTGGTCAATGCCCGGTTGGGCCATTTACCGGTACTTCCCGGCGGCGTGGGCGCTGGATGAGCAAGATTTTTTACCGGTGGAACGGTTGGTGGCGATGTTAGAAGAGGTGGGTTACGGCCGTGTCACTTTCAGCCGCCGCCACCTCGCTGTGCCCACTTCGTTGGCCGATTTCCAGGCGTATGCCTCGGCGCGGCATCGCACCTCGCAATTTATAGCGATGGCCGACGCCGATTACACCGCCGGGCTGGCGGCCATTGAACGGGAGAGGCAGCAGTGCGGGGACACGGCCGTGATTGAATCAGAAGTTTGCCTGCTCACCATCACCGCTGAAAAGTTGTAACGCGATTTGCCAAATTGCGCTACAGGAGGAAAAGATTATGGATGATCCCATTGCGACGGCCTGGCAAACACACGGCCGTCTGAATCTCGAATTTGTTGCCGCAATCCCGGCGGAAGCACTGGCGGCCAGGTTGAACGACAAAGGGCGCAGCGTGGGCGCCATTCTGGCGCACCTGCACCACAACCGGCTGGCCTGGCTGGAGCCGGCTGCGCCCGATTTGATGGCAGGAGTGGCAAAGGTGGACAAAGAGGGGATGGTGGATACGGCCGTGCTGCTCACCGCCTTGCCAACCTCCGCCGATGCCATCGCGGCCCTGCTCACCCGCAGTCTGGCTGCCGGTGGCAAAGTGAAAGGATTTGGCGGCCAGGCGGCTTCCTTTTTCGGCTACCTGGTGGCCCACGAAAGTTACCATCATGGCGAAATCGGCCTTATCTTGGGACACACCGGGTTTGCCCTGGATAACAAAACGGCGTATGGTTTGTGGAATTGGAAATAGTGGCTGGCGGCTAGTTGCCTGTGACCCGCCACTAGCCAACAGCCGCAAAAAACTATGTTAGCAAAACGAATCATCCCTTGTTTAGATGTGAAAGACGGCCGTGTCGTCAAAGGTATCAACTTTGTGGAACTGCGTGATGCCGGTGATCCGGTAGAGCAGGCCAAAGTGTATGACCAGGCGGGGGCGGATGAACTGGTGTTCCTGGACATTACCGCCACCCACGAGGCCCGCCAGACAGTCATTGACCTGGCGCGGGCCGTGGCCGAGCAGGTCTTCATCCCCTTTACCATTGGCGGCGGCATCCGCACTGTGGACGACATGCGCGGCATCCTGCGCGCCGGGGCGGACAAAATCAGTATCAACTCCGCCGCCGTGCGCCAACCGGAGTTGATCAGTCAGGGGGCGGAGGCGTTTGGCAGCCAGGCCATTGTTGTCGCTATTGATGCCCGGCGGGTTGGTAATAAGTTAGCGGTGAGCAGTGAGCAGTTAGCAGTGAGTGGTAAACGAGTAGACGCTCCTGATTCTTCCTTCATAATTCCTCATTCACAATTCATAATTCCCCACTGGGAGGTGTATGTGAGCGGCGGGCGTACCGCCACCGGGCTGGATGTGGTGGCGTGGGCGGTGGAGGCAGAGCGGCGTGGTGCGGGCGAAATTTTGCTCACCAGTATGGATGCCGACGGCACACAGGAGGGGTATGATCTGGAATTGACGCGGGCGGTGGCCACGGCCGTGAATATCCCCGTCATTGCCTCTGGTGGGGCGGGTACAGTGGCCCACTTTGCCCAGGCGCTCACCGTTGGCGGCGCGGATGCGGCCCTGGCGGCTTCATTGTTCCATTACAAACAACTGACCATTGCCGAGGTGAAAGCATATCTGGTTAATCAAGGGATACCGGTGCGGGTATGATTGGGAATCTAAAGTTTGATGAGCGGGGGTTGGTGACGGCCGTCGTCCAACATGCCACCACCCATCAAGTCCTGATGGTGGCCTGGATGAACGCCGAAGCATTACGCCTGACCCTGGAAACAGGTCAGACCCATTTCTGGAGTCGCAGCCGGGGCGAACTTTGGCACAAAGGCGCCACCTCCGGCAACATCCAATACGTCCGCGAAATTCGCGTGGATTGTGACGCGGATACCCTGCTCATCCTGGTAGACCCGGCCGGGCCGGCCTGCCACACGGGGGAGGAGAGTTGTTTTTATCAGAGATTAGAGATTAGGAGATTGAGAGATTGAGAGATTAGCCAATCTCCTAATCTCTCAATCTCCTGGCCTCCTAGTATAAGACTGGCAGACCAATGAGCGACTTAATTGAGACTTTATTTCAGACCATTCAGGACCGGAAATTACACCCCAAACCGGGTTCATACACCAACAGTTTGTTTACAGCTGGTGAGGATGAAATTGTAAAAAAAGTGGGGGAGGAAGCGGTGGAAGTCGTTCTGGCGGTGAAGGGGCAGGGGAAACAGCGCATTGTGGAGGAAACGGCCGACCTCACCTACCACTTGCTTGTCCTGTTGGCTGCCTGCGACCTGACCTGGGATGACGTGTGCCAGGAATTGGCCCGGCGGCACAAACCGGGTAATTGAGTAATTGGCTTCAATTACTCAATTACTCAGTTACCCAATTACGACGAAGACCCCCCTGCTGACCGCAAAAAATCGGTAGTGCTGCCAAAGAAGCCTGCCGAGCGCCCTTTATTTTTCTCGATATCGTCCAGCATTTGCACCAGAATTTCTACCATCTGCGTTTTGTTCATTTTGCTGTATAGCTGGTGGGCCAGGCGGGCATGGGGTTCTGCCTTGTCCCATCGTTCCTGTGCCACCAGCACTTTTGCCAGCTTGTAACTGGCTGCGGCCACGTTGGTGTTGCGTTTTGTCTTTTTAGCGGTGGCTAACCCTCTTTCCAAATGGCTGATGGCGGCTCGTTTATTGCCCATATCCTGGTGAATCAACCCCAGATTACTCAGGGTAGCGGCTTCGCCTACGTCATAGTTTCGTTCTCTGGCCAGGTCTAATGCCTCTTTCAACCGCGCCAAAGCTTCTTTGGAATCATTCGTTTCATTGAGTGTGGTGGCAATATGGTTCAGCAGTTCTATTTCCATGGCCAGATTGCCGGCTCGCTGCGCCAGTTCCAGCGCCTTTTCATATAGCTCCAGTGCCGCCTTCCACTGTGCCGATCGGCGGTAAAGTGCCCCCAATTGTCCATAGTATCGTGCCTGTTCTAGTAAATTATTCCGCTTCTCTACCATGTAAAAGGTTTGCGCCAGATATTCAATGGCCCTGCCCCAATCACCCCAGGCTTCATAGGCGCGGCTCAATTCCAAAAGTGATTTCTCTTCTTGCTCCTGGTTGCCCATTTCCTGCGCCAGACGCAACGCTTGCCGTTGCAATCGGGCCGCCTCAAAATACTCACCACGTTCTTTGAGGACAATACCCAATTTGAATCGCGCTTCCATTTCTCGATTCTGGTCGCCCATTTCCAACGCGGTGTCCAGCGCCAGCAAGAGATATTCGCTGGCTTCGATAATATGGTGTTGTTTCAGGTACAGGTTGCCCAGGCGCATCAAGTTGCGGAACAGGGTGTTCAGGTCTTTGCTTTCCTGAGAAATAGTTAGGGCGTGTTGGTAGAATTCAACGGCCCGGTCTGGATTGCCCATTTCTTCATAGAGCGTACCCAGGTTGCCCCACGCCTCACCCTCGCCCACCCGGTCGCCAATTTGCCGGGCAATTTCCAGTGTTTGTTTGAAGAGGGTAACGGCTTCTTTAGATTCACCCCGGCTCAGGTAAAACTTACCCATACTGTTGAGAATGCGCTCCACGCGGGCACGGTCGCCAATGTCGCGGGCGATGGCCAGCGATTGCTGGTAATAAGCGACGGCTTTTTCGGCATTGCCTACCTGCCGGTAAGATTCGCCCAGACTGTGCAAAGCGGCGGCTTCTTTGAAGCGGTCGGCCAGTTCGTGGGCAATTTGCAGCTCGCGTTCGTGGTAGCGAATGGCTTTTTCTGGTTCACGGGATTGGCGGTAGGCGCGCCCTAAGTTGCCCAGGGCAAAACCTTCTTGGGAGCGGTCACGCAGTTGGTGGGCAATGGTCAGATGTTCTTCATGAAAATCAATGGCGCGCTCAATGTAGCCCAGGGCGGTGTAGACACGCCCCAGGTTACCCAGGCCAATGCCCTCCACTTCACGTGAGCCTTCGCGGCGGGCGATGTTGACTACCTGTTCAAAGTACATAACGGCTACATCGAGCTTGCCAATATCCAGGTAAGAGAGTCCCATGGTGTTGTAGGAGTTGGCGGCGCGCAGCCGTTCTTCGCGGGTGTCTTCCTGGTCAATGCGCTCTTCAGGGGCCGGTTTGCCGAAGATGACGGTATACATGCCCACCAGGGTGCTTTCAACTTCTTTCCAACTGGGGTAGCGTTCAATGGGGCGAGTGGCCAGACATTTACGTAGAAAGAGATGCACATCGCGGGGCAGGGAACTGTCTAGCGGTTTGATGTGCCCTTTGAGGTGTATTTCTTTGAGTTCTTCGCGTTCTTTACCTTCGGCGGCAAAACGGCCAGTGACCATTTCATAGAAGATGCAACCGAGGGCGTAGATGTCGGCGCGGGCATCAAGTTTGAGTTGCAGCCATTGTTCTGGGGCCATGTAGAGGGGGGTGCCGGCCGCTCCTTGCGTCAGTTGGGTGCGGTTGAACAGTTCGGGTAAGTCGTCTAGCGTGGCGGCAGCGCTTTCTTTGCCGAGGCTGGTGAGGGTGCTGGCCAGGCCAAAGTCGGTGACACGGGCCTGTCCGTTGACGCCGATGAGGATATTTTCTGGTTTGAGGTCGCGGTGAACGAGGCCGGGTAGTTTTTTGGTGGCATATTTCATGCCGCGCGCGATGTGCAGTGCAAACAGGATGGCCTGTTCCAGAGGGAGGGGTTTGCCTTTGCGTAGCCAGGAGCGCAGGGAGGGGGTGCGTTTGCCTTCGGGCTGCTGCACCCATTCAAGGACGAGGTAGACCTCACGGCCGTCGCCAATCCGCTCTACTCGATAGGCCTGCACAATGTTGGGGTGTTTACCCAGTTCCACCCACATGGTGCCTTCGCGTAGGAACATATCGCGGGCGGGGCGGGAAGAGATGTACTCAGGCTTGAAGGTTTTCAGGGCGACCAGATCGTGCGTGATGCGGTCATTGCACAGATAGACAATGCCCATGCCGCCCACCAGCCGATTCACCACCTGGTACCGGTTGGCGATAAGGACAGGAGCGCCGGTTTTTTCTGGTGGTAGCTCCGGATTTGTCTGGGCCTTATTGGCAGATGCTGCCGCTTGTTCTGTCATGGGCTTGGGTTATGAATCAGGTAGCCGATACCGAGCCGCTGGGGTGGCTGCACTCATTAGTGCTTTAAGTATACCCGGTTTGGCAAGGAGTGTACACAACCTGGCAGGTCGGGAAAGGCGTGTCAGGTTTGTAGAAAGTTTTGCAAGATGCGTAAGCCGATGCTCTGGCTCTTTTCCGGGTGAAATTGTAGACCGTAAATATTATCTTGGGCGACGATGGCGGCGAAGGGGAAACCGTAATCTGTCCAGGCGAGTACGGCCGTTGCCGCCGCCGGATCGCAGTAATACGAATGCACAAAATAGGTGTAATCGCCACGTTTCACGCCTGCCAATAAGGGGTGTTCCCAGGCGGGTTCTAGCTGGTTCCAGCCCATGTGGGGGATTTTTAAATTAGGAATTAGGAAGGATGAATTATGAAGGGGGAAGCGGGTGACACGGCCGTGAATGAGGCCAAGTCCCTGGTGGAGGCCCATCTCGTCGGACTCGTCGAATAGCAATTGCATGCCCACGCAGATGCCCAGGAAGGGGACGCCGCGCTGTATGGCTTCGTGTATGGCTTCCGGCAGGTGGCGTTGGCGCAGCCCGGCCATGCCGGAGCCGAATGCGCCCACGCCGGGCAGCACCAGCCTGTCCGCTTTGCGCACCACCTCCGGGTCTTCGGTCAACACAACTTCCGCGCCAATATATTCAAATGCTTTCTGCGCCGAGCGAATGTTGCTGGCGCCGTAGTCTATCATGGTGATTGCACTTTTGTTCATCGTTACCTCACCAGGAGGTAATTAAGTAATTGGGTAATTAAGTAATTACCCAATTACCCAATTACCCAATCAAAGTTCCTTTCGTGCTGGCAATATCCAGACGGCGGGGGTCGAAGTCTACGGCCGTCCGTAATGCCCGCGCCAACGCCTTGAATAAGGCTTCGGCTTTGTGGTGGTCGTTACGGCCGTCTACCCTGGCGTGCAGGGTGATCCGGCTATGGACGGCAAAGCTCTCGAAGAAATGCTCGACGAGATTGGTGGGGAACTGGCCGATGGCGGGGGTGGCCCAGGTGGCGTGGAAGATGGTGTGTGGCCGTCCGCTGATGTCCAGGGCCACAAAACCCAATGCCTCATCCATGGGCACGTAGGCATGGCCGACGCGATTGATGCCTTTGCGGTCGCCCAATGCCTGGTCAAACACTTTGCCCAGCACAATGGCCGTGTCCTCGATGGTGTGGTGGCTGTCAATGTGCAGGTCGCCGGTCGCTTTGACGGTGAGATCAAAGAGGCCATGAACGGCTACGGCCGTGAGCATATGATCCAAAAACCCGATGCCGGTGCTGATACTGTGCTGCCCTGATCCATCCAGATGCAATTCGATCTGAATGTCCGTTTCCGATGTCTGTCGGTGAATAGTTGCCTGTCTGTTCATAGCTCAAAATAGATACACGGATTGAACGGATGAGACGGATTTTCACGGAAAGATCAAAAAAATCCGCGTCCATCCGTTAAATCCGTTTCATCCGTGATCCCATTCTCTTAAAACTACCAACAATTTATCCGTGTCCTCCGGGCGGCCGGCGCTGATGCGGATGCAGTTGTCCAGCCCCGGTTTGTTGAAGTAGCGGACGAGGATGCCCTGTTGCTCCAGATCGAGTTTGAGTTGTTGTGCGGAACGGCCGTTCACCTTACACAAAATAAAATTCGCCATACTCGGATACGGTTCCAGGTAGCCAATCTCCTGCAAAGCGGCCCTCATGCGGTTGCGCTCGGCCACCAGCAGGCGCACCTTTTCTTGCATCCAGGCCGGGTCTTGCAGGGCAGCCAGGGCGGCGATGCTGGCGGCCACGTTCACATTATACGGCTGTTTGATCTTCCACAAATGGGGCAGCAGCCATTCCGGGAATGCGCCATAGCCCACGCGCAGCCCGGCCAACCCCGCCAGTTTGCTAAAGGTGCGCAGCACGACCAGATTATCGTAGTCCAAGACCCAGCGGATGTGGCTGTGGTAGCCTTCAACCCCGGCAAAGTCGGCGTAGGCTTCATCCAGCAGCACCAGCACGGGTAACGCCAGCAGGCGGCGTAGGGTGGCGTCGTCAATGGCGCTACCATCGGGGTTGTTGGGCGAGCAAAGGATGAGGATTTTGGCGTGGTGGTGGGTGACGGCCGTTTCCACCCCCGCCACATCCAACGAAAAATCATCGTTGCGAGGCGCCGACACATATTCCCCTGCATTCACATCTGTTGAAAATGGATACATGCCAAACGAGGGCGGGCAATCAATCACCACGTCACCGGGCGAGAGAACGGCGCGCAGCACCACATCAATCAACTCATCCGCCCCCGCCCCCGTCATGAGCCGCTCTTTGGGCACACCCACATAATAGCTTAACGCTTCCCGCAGTTCATTGGCTTCCGGGTCAGGGTAAATGTGGAAAAATTTACCGGCAGCCAGAGCCGCTAACACCTGTGGCGACGGGCCATAGGGGTTCTCGTTGGCGTCCAGTTTGACGATTTCGTCTGGCGTCCGCCCCAACCGTGCCGACAACACCTCAAAAGGCACAATCGGCGTGTACGGTTTCATGGCAATGATGTCAGGTCGAATAAAGCCGTTTGACAGTTCATCCTCTTTCTTCATCTTTACCTTCTTTGCGTTCTCTGCGCCCTTTGCGGTTTACAATTTTTTCCACATGTGGCGGCTGAGGGTGGTGAAGCCTTCTTTTTCGTAGAAGGCGATGGCGCGTTGGTTGAAGTTGTAGACGTTCAGCCGGAGTTGGGATACACCGCGTTCTCTGGCGAAGGTCACGGCCGTGTCCATCAACCGCTGCGCCACCCCCTGCCCCTGAAATTCGGCGGCCACAATTAGCGTGGAAATGTGCAGATAGTGTTGGCTGTATTTGATCGGATGCTCTTCACTCCTGATTTTCAGCAAAATCAGGCCTACCAACCGCCCGTTAACATCGGCCACAAAAACACGCATGGTGTCATCGGCCAGATGAGCAGCCAGGAAGGTGGACGGTCGTGCAGCCTCCTCATGGCCGCGAAACACCTGCGGCAGCGCCTCATGGTGCAGCCTATCAATCTCCGTATATAATAAATCCAGCCCATCCTCATCCGCCAATGTTGCCTCCCGAATCATAATTTCCATCGTCCAATCTCCCGATCTCTCAGTCTCCCAATCTCCTCTTGGCCGCCGCCGCATGCCCGTCCAACAGTTCTGCCTGGGCAATACGGGCGGCAATAGGGCTGAGCAAGGCTGAAGTTTTGTCGTCCAGTTCGATAGTGCTGCTGATTTTCACAAAATCGCTCACGTTGAGCGGCGAGGCAAACCGAGCCGTGCCGCCGGTGGGCATGGTGTGGCTGGGGCCGGCCACATAATCACCCAATACCTCAAAACTACGTTCGCCAATGAACAGGCCACCCGCGTGGGGGATTTTGTCTACCCAGGCTTGTGGGTTGTCGCTGGCGATGCAGGTGTGTTCGGCGGCAAAAGCAGAAGCCAGAGCGCACGCTTCATCCATATCGGCTGTGATCACAATACCACTCTGGTTTGCCAGCGAAACGGCGATGATGTCAGCCCGGCTGCGGTCTTCCAGTTGTTTGCTGATTTCGATTTGCACGGCCGTAGCCAATTCCCGTGAAGGCGTCAACAAAATCGCCGTCGCCAGCACGTCATGTTCCGCCTGCGCCAGCATATCGGCGGCCACCCAGGCCGGGTTGGCCGTCTCGTCGGCGACCACCACCGTTTCTGTTGGCCCATACAGCCCATCAATGCCTACGATGCCGTACACCTGTTTCTTTGCCAGGGTCACAAACAGGTTGCCCGGCCCCACAATTTTGTCCACGCGGCGAATAGATTCCGTGCCAAAGGCCAGCGCGCCAATGGCCTGCGCCCCGCCGAGTGTGTACACTGTCTCCACCCCGGCAATGGCTGCCGCCGCCAGAATCACGTCCGGCACACGGCCGTTCCGTCCCGGCGGGGTGGTAGCCACAATGTCCGGCACACCCGCCACCTGCGCCGGAATGACGCCCATCAGCAGGCTGGAAGGCAGGGGGGCGGTGCCGCCGGGTACATAAACGCCCACCCGCTGAATGGGCGTTACCCGCTGCCCCAACCGCCCACCCATTTCGGTCGTTGTCCAGTTGGGCAAGGGTTGGTAGCTGTGGAACTGGCGAATACGGCCGGCGGCAAAACGGAGAGCGTCGGCTAAATCGGCCGGGATGCGGGACACGGCCGTCGCCAATTCCTCCTTATCCACTGCAAAAGTCGCCAACTCCACGCCGTCAATCCTGCCCGTCCAGTGGTGTACGGCCGTGTCCCCTTGCTGGCGAATGGTGTGGAGGATGGTGGTTACGGCCGTGTCTGGCGTACTGCCCACGCCAAACAATTCATCCAACCGCGCCTGTAAAGCAGGCGGCACCTCCGGTTCCAACGCCATCTCCCGTCTTAAAATAGTCTGCTTTGCCTCTTGAACGGTAAACATCTTGATCATCTTGAAATCAATCTCCCTATCCTTCGACAATCTCAGGACAAGTCTCCCAATCTCCCACTCTTTCAATCTCTATCCGCCAACGCCGCTAACATCGCCTTATACCGCACCGGCTCTTCTTCAAAAATGTAGGTGCAGGGGGCGACGATGACGCCGCTGCCACCGATGGTGCGTAGTTCGGCGATGGCCGGGAAGAGGTCGGCTTTTGCCACCACAATGTTGATGGCAAACCAATCCGCGCCGTCATGGGTGATGACGCGGCTGATGGTGGGGCCTTGCAGCCCGGCAATATGCGCCTTATCGCGCATCCGGGCGGCAATCGCTTCCGGGGAGTCGCCGCGAATGTTGGCCGTCACCAGGTAAGAACCGGCGGCGCGCAGGTGGGCTTCAATGTATTCCAGCATGTGCCGGGCAATTGCCAGCACTTCGGGCCGTTCTTGCAGCGCCTTTTTGTTGGCGATGAGAACTGCCTGGGAAGCCAGGATTTGGCCGTCGGTTAACGGCCGTAAATGATTATCCCGCAGCGTCACCCCGGACGACACCAGGTCGGCGATCAGGTCGGCAAACCCGATGGCCGGAGCAATTTCCAATGTCCCTTCCACATTGACCAGTTTATACGGCCGTACCCCCTTTTCATCCAGAAACGCCCCGGTTACGTTGGGGAATTTGGTGGCAATGCGCAGGGTACGGCCGTTGGCCGCCAACGCCGCCGCCCAGGCCGCCACATCTGCCATTGTCTGCACCGGCTTCTCCTCCGGCGTAGCCAGATGTAGCGTACACGGCCCATACCCCAACGCCTCATGCAGCGTCAGGATTTTGTGCCCATTGCCGAATGCCTTTTCCGCCAACACATCATAGCCGGTGATGCCAAAATCCACACTGCCTTCGCGCACCCCGGTCACAATGTCACCTGGCCGTTGAAACATCACCGTCAGCCCCGGCAGCGCCGGAATCGTGGCCGCATACTGGCGCGGATTCGGCTGGTACACTTTCAGTCCACAGGCCGCCAAAAAGTCAAAACTCCCTTCATACAGCGCCCCCTTGCTGGGCAGCGCCAGGCGAATGTCGGTTCGATCCATAGACTCCTTATGCGGGGGAAGAAGGAGATTAAGAGATTGGGAGACTGGAAGGTTCGCTAATCTCCTAATCTCTCAATCTCAAATCTCAATCTCCCAACAAAAAACCCTCCCCAGGTTAGCCGGGGAGGGTTTGTCTCTCCTATCCAAATGCTGGTTGATCAGCACGGCTTCAACCCAGGGTGCCACTCACTTCACCAAAATGGTGATTATGATACGCAGCAGCATGAATCAAAGCATGAATCTTGTTCATCTTATGCCAGAGTCTAACACACTGTAGTGAGTGTGCAAGCATCTACTCACCAGGGGCAGGGCTTTTCAGTAAAAATATAGGAGGATGAAAAAACACCTGAACTTGGTAGGATAAGTATGTCAAAACAAACCAACCAAGGCAGGTGAAACATGCAGTGTATCATATTGGCAGCAAAGGAAATAGAAGGAATCGCGTTCAATCTCGCGGATTTGGCCGAAAAACTCAATCAACTGACCGACCCAAGAGACAAGAGGGAAAAAGTGTATGAGTTGGGGACGATCCT
>JABFFZ010000109.1 GCA_013112725.1 Chloroflexota bacterium | reverse complement strand
ATAGGGAGATGGAACTGTTAGATTGTTACCGGCGGTTGCCAGAGGAAAGGCAGGAGGTGTATTATCATCGGATGAAGGCGGATGCGATTGAGGCGGGGCTTGGGCAGGGGTGATTGACTTGCAACTTGCAGCCGCCCGTTCTCCTTCAAATAAATCGTTTTCATAAGAGTAATTGCGTAATTGCGTAATTGCGTAATTGAGTAATTGCGTAATTGCGTAATTGCGTAATTGCGTAATTGCGTAATTGATTACTGAATTACCCAATTACCTGATCACGGCCGATAAAACTTGCCTTTGGGATCAAGCGCCTGGGCCGCCCGGTGCAGCAGGGCAGAAGGGGGTTGTTGACCGAGATACGGCCGTACCACCGTCCCTCGCAGTGCCAATCCTGCCAACCCCAATTTCCGCAAGACGGCATCCAACGGTGCAGCGTCTGGGGCGGCTAACCAGGCCACATTGCCCCCGGCCGTGTAGCGGCGGTGTGTGGTATGGGGGGTGACGGCCGTGTCCAGTTCCACCACCCGTTTCGGCGCAATCGGGACTTTCACCAGCAGCGGCGCGGCGGCGCTCCAGGCCAGGTCATTGGCTGCCTGCCAGAGGGCAGCCTCATCGGCTTCATCAGTAATCGTTTCGATGGCCGTGCTGTGTGCAGCAAGAAGCTGGCGCAAGCGTTCGGCGCGGGCGGGCAGCGCGTCTGGCAGTCCACCAAGACGAATGAGCAGGTCAACGTCGCTGTTTGTTGTGAATATATCGAGGGCATCCATCTCCAACGGCCGTGTCGCCAATGAAAATATCGCCTCCATCGCTGCCGCCACATCTGCCAGCGCCAGGCGCAGTGTGGTATACGCGGGTGGCGCGGGGAACACCTTGAAACTCACCTCGGCCAGGATGCCAAAACCGCCCAGACTACCCACCATAAACTTGGGCAGGTCAAACCCGGCGGCATTTTTGACCACCTTACCGCCGCCGCGAATGAGACGGCCGTAGCCATCCACAAAACGCACCCCCAAAATGAAATCCCGCACCCCGCCATAGCGGTAGCGCCCGGAGCCGCTGCTGTTGGCGGCAATGGTGCCGCCCAACGTCGCCCCCCTTGCCGCCAGCAGCGGGTCAAAGGGCAAATACTGGCCGTTTTTTGCCAGTTCACGCTGAATGTCACGCACGGCCGTGCCTGCATACGCCGTAAATGTGTACTCGCCCGGTTCATATTCCAACAGGCCACTCAGCCCGGTCATGTCTATGGGTACGACCGTGCCCCCTGGTACAGACAGCGCCGGTTTACTCCCACCACCTCGCGGCAGCAATTGGGAACCGGTTTTGACAATTTCTTGGAGTTCGGTTGTGGTTGTTGGTCTCATTTTGCGTAATGCGTGATGGTTGATACGTGATACGTGGAGTTTCTCTGGTCACGCATCACGCATCACGTTTCCCACAATTGCCTGCGCATCCGCCTGAATCTGTTTCAGGTGGTCAGGGCCACGGAAGCTTTCGGCGTAAATTTTGTAGATTTCTTCGGTGCCGGACGGCCGTGCTGCAAACCAGCCATTCGTGGCCACCACCTTTAGCCCGCCGATAGCCTCGCCGTTACAGGGGGCGTGGGTTAATCGAGCGATGATCGGTTCACCTGCCAGTTCTGCCGCCTGCACCATCTCCGGCGACAGGTTCGCCAATGCCTTCTTTTGAGCAGCGTTAGCCGGGGCGTCCATGCGTTCGTAGGCGGGGTCGCCAAATTCAGCGGCCAATGCCCGGTATTGTTCCCCCGGATCGCGCCCGGTAACGGCCAATATCTCCGCCGCTAACAGCCCCAGCAGCAGGCCATCCTTGTCCGTTGTCCACACCGTGCCATCCAGCCGCAGGAAGGATGCGCCCGCACTCTCTTCGCCGCCAAAGCCAAGCGCGCCGCTGAGCAGCCCATCCACAAAGTATTTGAAGCCCACCGGCACTTCACACAACGTGCGCCCCAGCGATGCAGCCACACGATCAATCATGGAACTGGAGACCAGCGTTTTGCCCACCGCCACCTGCGGCCCCCACTGCGGACGGTGTTGGCAGAGGTAGGACACGGCCGTAGCCAGAAAATGGTTTGGGTTCATCAGCCCGGCGCTGCGGGTGACGATGCCGTGCCGGTCGGCATCCGGGTCATTGCCAAAGGCGATGTCGAAACGATCTTTCCACTGAATCAGGCTGGCCATGGCATAGGGCGAAGAACAATCCATGCGAATCTTGCCGTCGTGATCCAGGGTCATAAAGGCGAAGGTGGGGTCTACGGCCGTGTTCACCACCTCCATGTTCAGGCCATACCGTTCGGCAATTGGCCCCCAAAAAGCCAGCCCGGCCCCGCCCATCGGGTCAACGCCAATTTTCAGACCGGCCTGGGCAATCGCCTCCATCTGAATCACGCTGCCCAGGTCGGCCACGTAAGGGGTGATATAGTCATATTCATGGGTGGTGACGGCTTTAAGCGCGCGGTTGAGCAGCAGGCGGCGCACACCGCGCAGCCCATCGGCCAGCAGTTCGTTGGCCCGGTCTTGAATCTGTTTCGTTGTAGCCGTGTCGGCCGGCCCGGCCGAGGGGGGGTTGTATTTGAAGCCGCCGTCACCCGGCGGGTTGTGCGAAGGGGTGATAACTACCCCATCAGCCAGACCATCCACCCGACCCCGATTGTAGGTGAGGATGACGTGGGAGATGACGGGCGTGGGGGTGTGTCCCAGACCGGCCTGGATGAAAACCTGGACATCATTGGCGGCGAAGACTTCCACGGCCGTGTACAACGCCGGCTCCGACAACGCATGGGTATCCATGCCCAAATAGAGCGGCCCGGTAATACCCGCTCCCTGCCGGTATTCACAAATCGCCTGGCTGATCGCCAGGATGTGGTCTTCGTTGAAACTGTATTTTAACGACGTGCCCCGATGCCCGGAGGTGCCAAAGGCAACCCGGTGCGCTGATTCGGCCGGGTCTGGCTTGTGGGTGTAGTAGGCGGCAATCAGGCGGGGGATATTGATCAACAGTTCGCGGGGGGCGGGTTGGCCTGCCAGTTGGTGAATACCCATACCAATCTCCTTCGAGGCGTAACACGATTTGGCAAATCGCGTTACAAGAAGCAACTTAACGCCGAGACGCGGAGATGCAAAGGGAATCGTTTTGGGTCGGCGTCTCTGGTAAGGGATGATAGCACTTTTGGATGGATAGCGCAGATTTTTAATCGGTGGAATCTGCACATTCCCACATAAAACGATATGATTGCGGCCCATGTTTTTAGAATTGCAGGAGATTGGCAAAAGTTTTGGCGACAAGCCGGTGCTGCGCGAGGTGTCGCTGGCGGTGGCAGCGGGGGAGATTGTGGCCCTGCTGGGGCCAAGCGGCTGCGGTAAGACTACCCTGCTGCGCATCATCGCCGGGCTGGAAACGCCGGATCACGGCCGTGTCCACCTCAATAATCAAGACATCACCAACCAACCCACCCACCGGCGCGGTTTTGGTTTTGTCTTTCAAGATTACGCTCTCTTTCCCCACAAAAACGTGGCCCAAAATGTAGCCTTTGGCCTGCGGATGCAAAATCTGCTCCAACCGGCGATTCAGGAGCGAGTGGCGCAGGTATTAGCGCTGGTAGGTTTGGCCGGTTTTGGCGAACGGCCGATCCACGAACTGTCCGGCGGCGAGCAGCAGCGGGTGGCGCTGGCCCGGTCATTAGCGCCCGCGCCGCGCCTGCTGCTGCTGGATGAACCGCTGGGCGCGCTGGATCGGGCGCTGCGCGAACAACTGATGCTGGAACTGCGCCGCATCCTCAAGTCGGCGGGGGAGATGCTGGGGCAACCGCAAGGGATGACGGCCGTCTATGTCACCCACGATCAGGCGGAAGCGTTTGCCATTGCCGACCGGGTGGCGGTGATGAACGCGGGACGGTTGGAGCAAATTGGCCCGCCACAAGAACTGTACGGCCGTCCCACCACCCCCTTTGTCGCCCGATTCTTAGGCATGGAGAACATATTGAGTGGCACGGCCATAGCCCCCGACCGGGTGCAAACGGCGATTGGCGAATTGGCTGTAGCCGGGGTCACACCCGGCGAAACGGTGACACTGCTCATCCGCCCGGAAGCGGCCCGATTGGTGGATGAGGCAGACACGGCCGTGAACAGCATCACCGCCACCTTGCAAGAGGTTTCTTTCCGCGGCCGTTACCAGATCATCACCGTCACAGTGGCGGACGTGGTGTTGAAATTTGAGGTGGACACGGCCGTGATTCTGCCTTCCTCTGGCTCCCAGCTTAAAATGGCCCTTTTTCCTGAGAACATACTCCATCTGCTCAGTAGCTGCCTACCTGAATTTAGCGTAAATTAGCCACAGTCGCCCGGTCGAGACGGCCGTGCTGTTGTTCCGCCTGCTCTAGGGCTTGCCAGAGTTGTTGGAAGGCGGCGTAGGTGGAAGCAGCGTAGGGGCCGGGTTGTTCGTCGAAGGGGGTCACGGCCGTGTACCGGGCCACAAAATCGGCGGGCAGCGTGGCCGGGTCGGCCGGGCCAAAGGGGGGCGCGCCCATGTGGATGAAGGGCAGGTTGGCCTGGGCGTAGAGGGGGGCAGCAACGGCCGTTGTTTCCGGCAGCCAATGACCCAATACGGCCACAACGGCGGGATCAGCAGCTAAAGCTACGGCCGTTTGCCGCGCCAGTTCCGGATCGCCGCTGTCATCCAGCGCCACCAGCGCCACCCGGTAGCCGCCAATACCACCTGCCTGGTTAATCTCCCGCACCGCCAGCCGCGCACTGTAGATCACGTCATAACCCACCGCCCGCTGCGCCCCTTCAAACGGGGCCACCAGGCCGATTTTGACGACGGGGTCAACGGAGGAACAGCCAACCAAAACCACAAAGAGAAAGATGGTAATTGTGTAATTGGGTAATTGAGTAATTGATCTGCGCCAGACGCCAATTACCCAATTACCGGCAATTTTCCACATTCGCCAGATGCTCCTCATAAGTCACGCTGAAAACGTGGCTGCCGGGGGCCATGCCATCACACGAAGCTACAAAAAAGATAAAATCGCTTGCCGTCGGGTTAGCCACCGCCTGCAACGAACTGAGGCTGGGGCTGGCAATGGGACCGGGTGGCAGGCCGCTGTAGACATAGCTGTTGTAGGGGGAATCAAATTGCAGGTCTGTTAGAAAGAGTGGCGTTTTCCACCACGTTTGCCTGTCCGGTTGGTAGCCCAGGGCATACTGCACCGTTGGGTCCGCTTGCAGCAATATCCCCTTCCGCAACCGGTTGAGAAAAACGCCGGCAATGAGCGGCCTTTCGTCGGCAATAACGGCTTCGCGCTGTACAATGGAAGCCAGCGTCACCGCCTCCCGCAGGCTCAAGCCCTGCGCGCCATACGCCTGGCGCATCTCCGGCATCACCCGGCGGCCAAAGTTGGTCAACATCAGGTCTACCAGATAAGCAGCGTCGGCGTCCAACGGCACGCGGTAGGTGTCGGGGAAAAGGTAGCCCTCCAGCGTGGCGTCCGGCGGCAGGGAGGAAAGAAAATCGTAACGGCTCAGGTCAAAGGGTGCCTGCCGTTGGGCGATGGCCTGAAATTCGTCAGCGTTGATGTTGGCGGGACGAAGCTGGCGCAGGGAATCGGCCATCTCTTCCAGCCGCCAGCCTTCAATGAAACGCAAGGTGATTTCCCGTGCCCGCGCATCGGTCAGGGCGACCGCCAGTTCGGGCAAGGGCCAGGTGGGGTCGAGCAAAAAGTCGCCTGCTTCCAACCGGGAATCGAGACCAAAGTAGTGCAGGTAGCTCAGAAAGAGTTCGGCATCCCGTACCAGACCGGCAGCGGCCAGGTTCACAGTGATCTCGCCAGCCGTCTGGCCGGGGGTAATGGTGAAAGGTACGGCCGTATTCCCTACCCCCGCCGGCCCCTGCAACTGTTCCGCCCGCGCTGCCAGATAGGTCTGCAAATAAAGCTGTTCCGCCGGATTGAGGTGCGCGCCGCCCCCTTCCAGCCGCACCCCACCCTGCCCACTGTTTAGCCAGCGGGCATACAGCACCAGAGCAGCCGTCAGGCACACCACCATCACCAGCAGTAACAATCCCCCCCGGAAAATCCATCCGGCTGATTTGTAACAACCACCCTGTTCTTTGTATGGGTTCTGGCGTATGGATTTGGTTGGGGTTTTGTTGTTGGTCATTGGATATTTGGTAATTGAGTAATTGGGTAATTGGCGATCACCTGCTCACCTCAGCACCCCCTCAACTGCTCAAGCATGTGCGTCCAGGTAACTTTGCAGAATAAAGGCGGCGGCTACGGCATCCACCCGCTCTTTCGCCTTTTTGCCCCGTTTACCGCGCAGTGCCAGACTTTCTTCCGCTTGCATGGAGGTAAAACTTTCGTCCCAAAATTCGATGGGAATGGAGGTGGTCTGGCTGAAAGCGGCCGTATAATCCCGAATCCAGGCGGCTATGGTGCTGTCTGAGCCATCGCTGCGGGTGGGCAGCCCCACAACCAGCAGCGTTACCTCCTCTTCAGCGATAATGCGCCGGTAACGAGCAAAATCTTCCTGGCGCGATTGACGTGGCACCACACCGTATGAACCAGCGATGGTGCGGGTGGCGTCGCTGATGGCAATTCCAATGCGTTTACTGCCCACATCCAGCGCCATGACGCACCCTTTTTTCTCGAAGATGTGTTCTTCCATACTGTGCAAGCGTACAACGAATTTTGGAAAGGAACGAGTTTTCTCAACTGTCATTCCAAATGAACTCTTCGGAATGAGGAATCCTATCCCAAAAGTCAAGACTCAAGAATCTCATAAAACGGCTGTACTGACCCACCATTTCACCTACGTTTCTTCGCCTATTTTGTTAATAGCATACGGCCGTGTCCACCGCCACACAAATCATCTCATTCCTCCGTTTGAATTTCGGTGCTGATGCGGGTGGTCAGGTAGGGGATGCGGTCAAACCAGGTGGGCCAGACGCGGATGTGGGGTGGCTCACGCAGGGGGAGTTGTTGGTGCAGGTAGGCAACGGCCGTGCCCACCTCCTGCCCTGTCACCTTTGCTATAACCGCCGATGGCTCCAATTCCCGCGCCAGCAGCCCGGAAGCCAGCATAGAAAAGTAGACCCGCCCCGCTTCGTCCACGCCGGTAATGGGGCCGCTGGCAAAACGAATGCTGTCCGGCGACAGCACGTAACCGGGCTGGATTTGCTGTCCCAGGGCGTAATAAGCCAGGTCAGAGGCAGCGGTAGTGTTCACGGCCGTGCCCGTCACCTGCGCCCACATCGAAAGGGTCAGCCGTCCCGTCTGTTCGCCGACTTCATGGGAATAGGTCTCATTCAACACATTGACTACGCGCAAAGAGTCCGGCGTTAAAAATTCAAACGGCGTCAGTTGCGCCTCCATTTCGGAGGCCGCCAACGCCAGTAAAAATTGCACCACCTGAGCGCGCAGCCGGTCGCGGTCTTCTTGCGTGACGGCCGGGGCCTGGCGCACATCTCCCCCTTCAATTGGTTCCAGATTGCGCACTTCTACCTGAATGGCCAGCGACCCTTCCACCTGATTGACCAGATTGGCGTCTACATTACCGGCCGGGCCGGGGGTGATGGCGATGACATCCACTTCGGCCGTGCCGCCTACCGCGCCGGGCAGGGTCACTTCAGTCGTGGTCTGGTAAACGCGGTCGGTGCCGTCTGAGGTGCGCACCCGTGTGCCCACCGGGATGACGGTTGGCTGGTCGAGCAGGTTGGCAAAGATGACTTTGCCGCGGGCGGGCGTCTCTGGCGTTTCTACTGTGCCCGTCGTTTGGACTCCCGCCTGCCAGTTTTGGGTCGTTTGCAGCAGGCGACCGGGCAGGATGCCGTTTTGGAAGTCGGTGACGGCGGCGGCGGGATCGGCAGTGATCGGCCGTTCCACCTGCAGCGGCAGCGTTTCCGGCTTGAGGGTGATATGGGCGGAGGGCAGCAGGTAGAGGAAGGCGATGTAGAGTACGGCCGTTGTCAGGAAAAAGAGAAAGATAGCCGCATACCGCCACAGCCAGCGCCGCCGTTCGCTTTGCGGCGAGAGCCGTTTGTGCGCTTCGGCCTGGTCTGCCAGGTCGGGACGGATACGTCCTTCGTAATCGGTAAATCGCTCATCGCCGATGGTGGAAAGGCCGACAATTTCGCGGCGACGACGGCCACGCCGCCAGTCCCGTTTGCCCTGCCGCGCCGCGCCAATGGTCAGGAAGACGGGAATGCCCAACGCTCTGGCCTGGCGGGTGATGTCGGAATCGGCCGTAACCAGGGCAATTTCGGCGCGCATATTGTCGGCATGGCGCAGCAGCCGCACCAGGTCTAACCCCTCGCGCAGCACACCGCCATTCTCCGGCAAAACAAAAATCACCTGCTGCTCCCGCGCCCAGTCCAGGTGATCACAAATAGAGACGATGTCGTCTTCCGGCGTCAGGGGGATGGTTTTCATATGGCTAACCCGCCCTACCCCGACAACCGCCATAAATCTTGCACCAGGAACGTTTGAAAATCAGCGATCTGCTCTCGTAGTCGCTGGTTGGCGATCATATCTGGCCGGGGATCCACATAATACACACCATCCAGGCTGTTTAAGGCAACAGTGTAGCCTAAAAAGTGGTTGCTTTTGAAAGTGGAATTGACGCCAAAAATGCTCTTTCCCTTTACGGCTCGTTGTACATCGTGCAAAAAAATGGCAACAACAGGAACTTCTCTGCCAAGTAATTTGGTTAAGAGGAACTTGTCCAAAAAAATCTTATCAATCCGGTCTTTGCTGGTGGTTTTGACAGAACCAACAATTTCGGTGAGGTCAATAAAGCCAGATTCGGCCGTAACAAGAGCTTTATTCCTGGAGAAAACCAGATCCAATTCATAAGGCATTACCTGATCTGGATAACCCGGAATGGGTATTTTGATGGTTCGTGGCTCACATTCCAAACCCACTTCTTGAATGATCAGCTTGATCAATGTCTCAAATAACTGCCCAATGCGTTTGCGTGATTGATTGGGATTCCCAAATGAGTCGCCAACACTGCCAATGGATTGCTGAACGGTATAAACGACCTTGTTGATTTCGTTGGCAGCGATATAAGCCTGGGTGCTTTTTCGTCCGGTGACAGCATCTTCATATTGTCTGACATCGGCTAGAAACGTCATGAACCTGGCAAACGCCAACTCAAATTCATGGGATGACTCCATGAACAAGTCGGTATTCAATGGGCGCGTGACTCTGTAGCCATACGGTTCGTCATATTGATAAAAAATGTAGTTGTTGTGCGTGGGCGAGATGATCCGGGTAGGCTGTATCCTGCTGATAAGTTCCAAAAAAGTCTGGCCGATGTGGGCATAATCAGCCAGCGTCGTAAAAGCGGTTTTGTCTTGAACGCTAACCTGCAAGTCGTGTAAGGTCACGGCCGTCATCGAATGGATTTCCTTCTTTCGGCATTATCCAGGTCATATTGAATCCACTTTTCAACCGGCCATTCCTCTACCAACTCAATCCTCTGCGCCGCCCATTGGCTGTATTCTGGGGAAACATCACAACCCTTCCACTTACGGCGCAGTTGTTCGGCGACAACGGCCGTTGTCCCTGAACCCAGAAACGGATCAACAATCAAGTCGCCAGCGTTTGACGACGCTAAAACTAGCTTGCGTAATAGCTCTTCCGGTTTCTGCGTAGGGTGTGGGGTCTTCTCGTGCATCCCATTACACGTTGTGGGTATTTCAATCACATCCCTGGGTTTGGCCCCCTTTGGGTGCGGCCGCCACAACCTGCTTTTATCGTCATTTCCTCGCCCGTACTGGCTGGTTTCAGCTTGAGGATGATCAGGATATTTCAAGGTGTGGTTGCCATAGGGAATGCGCACATCATCCACATTAAACGTAAATTTCCTGTTTTTGCGGAAATGAAGAATACTTTCGTGCGAACGGCCCCAATCGGAACCAAGATTGGCTTTGTTCTTGTAATGCCAGACCAGCCACCGACAGCCTTCAAAATAACGCAAGGCAGGCAACTTAATATCGGCCAAAATCTCAGAGAAGCCACAAATGTAAAGGGTACCGTCTGATTTTAGAACCCGCGCCGCCTGTTCTATCCACTGCAATGACCATTGCACATATTGTTCTTGCGACTGAAATGTATCCCACTCGGCTTTTTTGATGTTGTAAGGCGGGTCGGCAAAAACAAGGTCAACTGACGCGCTCTCTAAAGAAGAAAGCCAGATAGTAGCGTCTCCTATCCATATCTCACCATTTGGGTGGGTGTAATACAACTCAGGCGAATCCGGGCTGATGTGCAACGGATCAATACCTAAAAAAGTGCCTTTGTGCATGGGTTGACCAAAAAACAAGGGGATAGTTTTATGGCGCACGTAATCTGTTCCTGGTTCTTGAATAGTTAATTTCTTATCTGGTACAGCCTCATCAAACTCGTCTTTCATGTTGTCCGCTATCCTCTGAAGGCGACATCATCTCTTGACTTTGAAGGAATAGTTTTGTCGGTGAACGTGTCACCGATTTGTCAATTACCGATTACCGTTCACCGATTACCTCATTTCACTGTAAAGCCTGTTCCACCAGCCGGGGCACAATGGCTAATGCTTCGGGTAGTTTTTCGGGGTCTTTGCCGCCGGCCTGGGCCATGTCGGGCCGGCCGCCGCCGCCGCCACCGACTATTTTGGCAACTTCGCGCACAATGTCACCCGCTTTGAGGCCGCGGGCGATCAGGTCTTTGGTGACGACGGCGACGATGAGCGGTTTGCCGTCGTGGACAGCGCCGATGACGCCTACGGCCGTCTGATTATTGTCACGGAAACGGTCGGCCAGGATGCGCAAGCCTTCGCTGTCTACACCTTCGGCTACGGCCGTGACCACCCGCACCCCGGCCACATCCTGCCCTTGCAGCATGACACGCTCAAACTGCACCGCCGCCAGTTTTTGCTGCAACTGTTCAATTTGTTTTTGCAGGGTACGGTTTTCTTGTTGCAGTGATTCCAGTCGGGTTTCCAGTTCAGGCACAGGCGCATTCAGTTTATGCGCCAGCCGATCCAACACATCCAGTCGTTCGGCGATGAGCTGCTGCGCGCCGCGCCCGGTCACCGCTTCCACACGGCGCACACCAGCGGCCACCGCCCCTTCGCTGGTGAAGCGGAACAGACCAATGTCGTTGGTCTCGCTGACGTGCAGGCCACCGCACAGTTCAAAGCTGTACAGGTCGCCATTTTTGCCAATCTGCACGGTGCGCACAATGTCGCCATATTTTTCGCCAAAAAGGGCCATCGCCCCGGCTTTGATCGCTTCCTTTTGCCCCATGAATTTGATGTTGACGGGGTAGTTAGCCAGGATGGCCCGGTTGATGTCCGCTTCAATTTGGGTCAACTTGTCGCGGCTGACGGCTTCGCCATGGGAGAAATCAAAGCGCAGCCGGTCGGGGGCGACGAGCGAACCTTGTTGGGTGACGTGTGTGCCCAGGTGGGCGCGTAGTTCACGGTGCAAAATATGGGTAGCGGTGTGGTTGCGCCGAATGTCGCTGCGACGGCCGTTGTCCACCACCAGTTGCACGTAATCGCCGAGGGTGGCACGGCCGTCTTCCACCTGCCCCACATGCACCACCAGGCCGTTTACCGGCTTGCGCACATCATCCACGCGGAAAGTAAAGTTGTCATGGGTGATAGAGCCGGTATCGCTGACTTCACCGCCCGCTTCCACGTAAAAGGGGGTCACGGCCGTGACCAGTTCTACTTTGTCGCCCGCCTGCACCTCATTGACCAATTCGCCCTCTTTAATCAGCCCTACCAGTTCCGATTGCAGCCGGTAATCTTCGTATGGGTTGTATTCCACCCCTTCTTCCAGGCCGGATGCGATAAGTTGGGTAAGCAGACGGCCGTACACCCCCGCATCCTGGGCATATCCCTTAAACGCGCCGGAGCCGCTGGCCCGTGCATGAGCTTCCCGCGCCGCCACGTAACCCGCTTCATCTACGGTCACGTTCCAATCTTTGATCACATCTTTGGTGATTTCCAGCGGCAGGCCGTAGGTGGCGTACAGGCTGAAAGCAACCTCACCAGGAATGACGCTTTCGTCCTTTTCGCGCAGGCTGGTGACAATTTCGTACAAATGGATGAGGGCGTTATCCAGGGTGCGGGCAAAGCGTTCCTCCTCTTGGGTGATGGTGCGCAAGATGTGGTCGCGGCGCTGGCGCAGTTCCGGGTAGGCATCGCCCATCTGGTTAATATAGACTTGGGCCACTTCGGCCAGGAAGGGCTGGTTGAAGCCGATGGAACGGCCGAAGCGGGCCGCCCGCCGGATAATCATACGCAGCACGTAACCCGCGCCATCCGGCCCGGGGCGCACGCCATCACCGATGATGAAAGTGGCGGCACGGCCGTGATCGGCAATCACCCGGTAGCCCACATATTTTTCGGTGCGCTGTTCGGCCGTATCGCTCAATAATTCCTGGACACGATCCATCGCCGGGGTAAAGAGGTCGTTGTCGTAATTGACCGGCGTTTGTTGGATGACGCTGGTCAGCCGTTCCAGCCCCATGCCGGTGTCTACGCCCGGCTTGGGCAGTGGCGTGCGCGTGCCGTCGGCCGCCTGGTCAAACTGCATAAAGACCAGATTCCACACTTCCAGCCAGCGGTCACAATCATTGTCCAGCAGCACGGAACAGTCGGGACGGCCACAGGTACACGCCTCTGGCCCCCAATCGTAATGCAGTTCGCTGGTGGGGCCGCAGGGGCCAACATCGCCCATCATCCAGAAGTTGGTCTTGTCGCCCATGCGCAGGATGTGGTCCTCCGGCGCGCCCACTTTGTCGCGCCAGATGGCATACGCTTCGTCGTCGCTGGTATGCACGGTGAAGTATAGCTTTTCCGGCGGGATGCCACACACTTTGGTAAGAAAGTCATAGGCGAATAAGATAGCACCTTCTTTGAAATAGTCGCCAAAGGAGAAGTTGCCGAGCATTTCAAAGAAGGTGTGGTGGCGCGGCGAGGGGCCAACGTTTTCCAAATCGTTGTGTTTGCCCTGGACGCGCATACATTTTTGGGCGGTAGTGGCGCGGAGGTACGGCCGTTTCTCCTTTCCCAAAAACACATCCACAAACTGGTTCATGCCGGCGTTGGTAAAGAGCAGCGTGGGATTATCATGCTGCGGCAGCACGGCGCTGGGCACGATTTCATGGTTCATTTCGTTGAAGAATTCCAAAAACGCAGTACGTATTTCATTGCTGGTGGTGAGTCTCATGTTCTTTTTCCTTGAGATTGGAGATTAGAGATTGGAGATTGACGCTAGGTTGTGTTGACATTTCACCGTAACCAAATGATTCACTACCGTACATTTTTAATGTGATGCCTGCGGCATAGAGAAAGCCACAGGAATTTCCATGGATTCATTAAGAAAATGCTCCAACAAGTCAAGACCCAATTGAAACAGGCTCAAGTCGCACCGGTCTGGA
>JABFFZ010000108.1 GCA_013112725.1 Chloroflexota bacterium | reverse complement strand
GAGATGGGCAAACGGTGGAAAGTTATCTTCTTGTGGAAGACGCACCTTTTGGTTTGTGCTGTGACTGGTCGCCAGACGGCCGTGAAATTGTAATCGCCCTTCTTGACAGACCATCAGAGATAAATGGCATATACGTGTTTAATCTGGAAGATGCCAGTTGGCGACAAATTCTGCCAGGATTTCAACTCGATAGAGGGCCAATCTGGAGTCCGGAGATGCCATAAGTGCGTGTTATTGCGGAAACCATGCGCTCATTTCTGGGGCTGGTTTCAGCATCTCAAAAATTAGTTTTATTAGCAACAGGGTTTATCCCGTTACTCTATATCATACGAGGAGGTGTAATTGTGTCCACTACGGCTAGAAAAACAATTTTTCTGTTTATTTGTATCTTGAGCCTGATTGCTGTCTACCAATTTATAAGCCCCCCAGCGCTAAGAGCAGCCCAGGCTGTCACCTTTTTGACCCCGCCTTACTTTGGCACAAAAACGCTCAATGCCGTCTTTGACCACGAATATCCAACCCGCTTTACCCAGATGACGCCACCTGACATAGATGGTAGCGTCGTAAACCGGGATGGTTTTACACATACAACCGGTGATTGTTCGAGATACAGTGGCCATGCGGGGATTGATTATGGCGTGACGTATGATTACGTTTTAACAACACATGATGGCGTCGTTACTGAGGCAGGTTGGTCAAATCCAGCAAACCGTCGTGACGGGCTAGGATTACGTGTAGAAATACAAACGACGGGGCCAGGCGACATTTATAGGACACGTTATGGGCATCTCAGCGGCTTGGTAGTGCAAAAAATGCAAACTGTCGTCCAGCAGGAAATCATCGGCATGAGTGGTCATACTGGCAATTCTACAGACCCTCATTTGCATTTTGAGGTGCAAAAGCGACACGTGCATCAGAACGGTAATGTAAGATTCTACCCTGTGAATCCGTATGGATGGGCTAGTGTCAACCCGCAAAGGCTAAACGATCCCTGGGAAAATGCGGAAGATGGGCGACCGGCAAGTGTAAATTTGTGGCAAAATCGGCCCAGTATTTCAACAGAACTGTGTTCATATGCTTCTGGCACACCACTACCGCCATCTGATAAACCCCCGTTTACCCCCGACTTGGACAATCCGGTACACCGAGTAATTGACGACACTGATGGCCGCTTTTCCCATGACATTCCCTGGGTACATGTCCCAGATTGTGCGGCAGGTGAGTGTTATGGCGGTACCTATTGGTGGTTGAGACGGACGTCTAGCTTCCCAAACTACAGCGCCACCTGGCAGTTGTATGTGCATGATCTGGCAGTGGGCAGCTATGATGTTTATGCCTACATTCCCAGCGCGCATTCCAATTCCGCGGAGGCGTATTACCAGATTCATCACAATAGTAAATTGCACAGTGCGCGTATCGCCCAGAGCGAGTTTCATAAACCAGACCGCCCCCGTACCTGGGCCTACCTGGGCCGGTATGACTTCAGTGATGGCATAAATGTACTCCAACCCCAGCGTATCGTTGTCTATCACAATGGCGATGTTGGCCAGGACGTAGCCGCTGACGCCATCGCCCTGGTGCTGGCCGACGGCCCGCCAGACCTGAATCTGCCCATTGCTGTGGGCAGCGACGACGCCGGCCGTAATGCCAGTACCGGTTGTGGCTTTTCCACGGCCCACAACGAAATCTACCTGGGGCGCTGCGCCAGTGGTGCAAATCTCGTCAGTGGTTTTCGTTACGGCAACGTGGCGCTCCCGGCCAACGCAACCATCACCCGGGCGCACCTCCTGTTGACAGTGGACGGGACTTATACACAGACGCTGCGCCTGCGCTTCTATGGCGAGCCCAATCCAAATTCGCCAACGTTCAGCAGCAATAACCGGCCGGAAGACCGCCCGCTGACCAATGCCTGGAGCTACTGGTATGTCCCTTCTGCCGATGAGTGGAAGTGGGTTCCCTTGCTCCCCCAAACTCGCTACAGCCCAAATGTGGGTCCGGTGGTGCAGGAGATAGTGAATCACTTCGCCTGGCTGCCGGGCAAATCGCTGACGTTTATAGTCAAACCGGCGCCCGACTTTAGCGGCAATGTGTATCGCCGGGTAATAGCTTATGAACGGCCTTACTTTCCGCCGGGTACACACGCCGCACGGTTGCTGGTTTGGTATGATGAATGAGGCAGAAATTGGTCATCTGCTTTTGACAACCTGTGGGTCATTTGTTACCATTTGGCGCACAACTGAATAGAAAAATAAAACACTTCTTATCCAGAGAGGTCGAGGGACCGGCCCGATGACACCTCAGCAACCGCCCGGCGGCGCAGCCAACGGGAAATGGTGCTAAATCCGGCAGAAGGGTAGCACACCAAGCTACCAACGCTTCTGGGAGATGAGCAAGTGGCGCACAGGAATGATACCCGGACGCCCTTTCTGACATCTACCAGAAAGGGCGTTTTTATTTGGAGATTGGGAGATTATGAGATTGAGAGATTGGGGATGAACCAATCTCTCAATCTCCAATCTCTCATTTCAAGGAAGTAAACATGACCACAATTATCTTTTCATCCAATGGGAACAAAGCAGACACGGCCGTATCCCCCCCACCTCCTTTTGGCCCTTCCACCCAGGCCGTCCATGGGGAGGTTGCCCGGCGCGTCTGGCAGCCACACCACAGCCTGACCACCCCCATCACCCAGACAGCCACGTACACCTTCAAAGACACGGCCGATTTGTGTGCTTTTATGGAAGCGAAGATGTGGGGCGGCAGTGAGGAGCGGGGCGAATACGGCCGTTACGGCAACCCCACCGTGCGCAGCGTGGAAAAACGGATAGCGGCATTGGAAGGGGGCGGTGATGCCCTGCTCTTTCCCACGGGCATGACGGCCGTCACCCACACCCTGCTTTCCATCCTGCCCACCGGCAGCCACATCGTCATGACCGATGACTGTTACCGCAAAACGCGCCAGTTTTGTCATACCTTCCTGGCGCGGCTGGGCATAGAAACTTCTCCGGTGCCCATGGGCGACTACGCGGCCCTGGCGGCAGCCATTCGCCCGGAGACGCGCGTCATCCTCAGCGAAAGCCCCACCAACCCCTACCTGCGCGTGGCCGACCTGGAACGGTTGGCGGCCATTGCCCGGCAGCACAAACGGGTGAAGACGATCATTGACAGCACCTTTGCCACGCCGGTGAACCAACGGCCGTTGACCTTTGGCATTGATCTCGTCATCCACAGCGGCACCAAATACCTGAGCGGGCACAATGACGTAATGGCCGGGGTGGTGGTGGGTGAGGCCGGGCTGCTGCACGCCCTGCGGCAGAGCCAGGGCATGTTGGGCGGCGTGGCCGACCCCCATGCCGCCTGGCTGGTGGAGCGTGGTCTCAAGACGTTGGCGCTGCGGGTGCGCCAGCAAAACGGCAGCGCCCAGGCGGTGGCCGAATTCCTGGAAGCGCAGCCGCGTGTGGCGCGGGTCTGGTATCCGGGGCTGCCGTCGCACCCTGACCACGCCGTTGCCCGGCGGCAGATGAGCGGCTTTGGCGGTGTGGTCAGCTTTGAGATTGCCCCCATACCCGGCGAAAATCCGGCGGATACCACGTCCCGGTTTATTGACGCCATGACCATCCCGTACATTGCCCCCAGCCTGGGCGGCGTGGAAAGCCTGATTGAGCAGCCGGCGTATATGTCCTTTTATGAGCTTTCGCCCGAGGAAAGATTGACGATTGGCATCAAAGATAATTTGGTCAGATTTGCCATTGGCATTGAAGATACGGCGGATATAGTGGCGGATCTGGCGCAGGCATTAGAGGTAATTGGGTAACTACGTAATTGGGTAATCACTCAATTACTTAATTACTCAATTACTCAATTACCTGACTATGGAGTGAACTATGACCCTGGTTATGAAATTTGGTGGTACATCGGTGGGGAGTGCGGCGGCGATGCGGGACACGGCCGTGCTCATCACCCAAACGAAACAGGCGTGGGGGCAGGTGGTGGTGGTGGCTTCGGGCATGGGCAGCAAACCGGAAAAAGTGACCGACTTGCTGCTAAATGGCGCGCACGCGGCGGCGGTGGGAGATGGCGATACGTTTCGGCGCAATGCGACCTTGATGCGTGAGATTCACCGGGAAGCGATTGACGGATTGCTGGAACCAGATGGAGAACGGCAGGTGGTGCTGGCGGAGAACGGCCGTTTCATAGATCGCTATGAGGCGTTATGTCAAGCCGTCTTTGTGTTGGGCGAACTCAGCCCACGGGCGTTGGACGCTATTGGCGGCATGGGTGAGCAGATGGCGGTGCGCATCCTGGCGGCCTATTTGCGCCAGCAGGGGCAGGCCGCTGAAGCGATTGACGCCACCGAACTGATTGTGACGGATGACAACTTTTTGAACGCCTCCCCCTTAAAAGCGGAAACAAATGAGAAGACACGGGCGCGGTTACGGCCGTTGCTGGCGGCCAATACCATTCCCATCGTCACCGGCTTCATTGGCGCTACCAAAACCGGCGTCACCACTACCCTGGGGCGCGGCGGCTCCGATTACACCGGCGCGATTTTGGGCGAGGCGTTGCAAGCGGACGAGGTATGGATTTGGACGGATGTGGACGGCGTAATGACGGCCGATCCGCGTATTGTAACCACCGCCAAAAGCATCTCCAGCCTCAGCTACCGCGAAGTGTCCGAACTGGCCTTTTACGGCGCCAGGGTGTTGCACCCCAAAACGATGCGGCCGTGTATTGAAAATGACATCCCGCTGCGCATTAAAAACACCTTCAACCCCGAACATCCTGGTACCGTTATTGTGCCCGATACAGGGGCGGCCAACGGTGGCATCAAAGCGGTGACGGCCATCAAGCAGCTCAGCCTGATTACGGTGGAGGGCAAGGGGATGCTGGGTGTGCCCGGTATTGCCGCCCGCACCTTTGGCGCGGTGGCGCGTGGCGGCCAGAGTGTGCTGCTCATCAGCCAGGCGTCATCGGAGCAATCTATCTGTTTTGCCGCGCCGGAAAGCGGCACGAAGACCATTATCGGCAGTCTGGAAGCGGAGTTTGCCGAGGAATTGAAGCGGCAGGATATTGACCGCATTTGGGCGCTGGAGCCGGTCTCCATTGTCACCGTCGTGGGCGCGGGGATGCGGCACACGCCGGGTATTGCCGGGCGGCTGTTTATGGCGTTGGGCAATGCCAGCGTGAATGTGGTGGCCATTGCCCAGGGGTCGTCTGAGTGCAGCATCAGCGTGGTGGTGGCGGATCATGATACGGGCACGGCCGTGTCGCAGATTCACCGGCTCATTGGCAGTTAACGTGATATGGTATACTAAAGGTGGAGATGACGTATGAATGATTACTACACCACAACGGGAACAATATCCGATAAGAACACACTGATTTTGGATGGGCCAATCCCTCTTCCGGTTGGTCGGGTGCGGATTACGGTGGAAAGGATCATGGTTCCACCAACAGGTGAGAATTTTCTGGCGAAACTACACACGTTACAGCGAGCTTTGCGAGCCAGTGGATACCAGTCACGCACTAAAAGTGAGATTGATGACCAGATTCAGGCTGAACGAGATAGTTGGGGTGAATGAGTATGCGCCTTTATCTCGATTCTGCGCCTCTCATCTACCTGATTGAAGATGTGACTCCTTATGCGGAAAGTCTGACTAAACGCCTTTCCGCACCCAATGTAGAACAGGTATGTAGCGACCTCACGCGCATGGAATGTCGAGTCAAACCTTTGCGAGATGGCGAGATAGCTTTGCTCACCGCATTTGATACCTACTTTGCCGACATTATCAGTGATTTTGTGCCGTTATTTATCTCGTGCTATTGTGGATCAGGCTACTGTGCTACGGGCGCAGTATGGCTTTAAGACGCCAGATTCTATCCATCTGGCAGCCGCTATTGTCGGTCAATGTGATCTATTTCTGACAAATGATGGCCGTTTAAGCAAATGTAAAGAGATTACTGTGGAAGTGCTTTCCCTCTAAAACTAACCTGTGAACCCTGGTTAATCCTCAATTTAACCCTCACCCGATTTCCGCTTAACGGCCGTCAACGGCCGTTTAAGCCCCTGTCAATTTGCAAATGAACCTCTGACCTTGTTGCCTCCTGCACAAATCTCCATAATCGAACCCCGAAGGATGAAATTTATCATTCATAATTGTCAAGAGGAGATTGACCCATGCAACGTATGTTTGGATTGTTTTTATTGATGCTAACAGTAGTGCTCGCCGCCTGCCAAGCCGGGGGGGCGACCGCTACGGCCGTGCCCACCACACCACCCACTGCCCAATCGGAAGGTGGCCAAGAAGGCGGGCAGACAACGGGCGGTAAGCTGGTGATTTATTCGGGCCGCAGCGAAAGCCTGGTAAAACCGATCATTGATCAGTTTGCCGCCGCTACCGGTATTGAGGTGCAGGTGCGTTATGGCAGCACTTCGGAAATGGCCGGGGTGCTGCTGGAAGAGGGGGCGAACAGCCCGGCGGATATTTTTTATGCCCAGGACCCTGGCGGGTTGGGCGCGGTGCAAAAGGCGGGGTTATTACGGCCGTTGCCCGCCGACATCATCGGCCAGGTTCCGGCTCGTTTTGCCGCCGAAGATGATTCCTGGGTAGGCATTTCTGGCCGGGCGCGCGTGGTGGTCTACAACACCAACGCCATTACTGACCCGGCGACGCAGCTGCCGGATGATATGTGGGGGTTCACCGATCCGGCGTGGAACGGCCGTATCGCCTGGGCGCCCAGCAACGGTTCATTCCAGGCCATGGTCACGGCTATGCGCGTCGCCTGGGGTGAAGAGAAAACCCGCGAATGGCTGCAAGGCATTCAGGCCAACAATCCGCGTGTCTTTGAAGGCAACACGCCCATTGTGGAAGCGGTGGCAAATGGCGAAGTGGCAGTGGGTTTTGTCAACCATTACTACCTCTACCGCTTCCTGAACGAGCAAGGAGAAGCGTTTACGGCGCGCAATTACTTCCTGCCGTCCGGTGGCCCCGGTTCGCTGCTGATGGTTTCCGGTGCGGGCATTCTGCAAGGGGCAAACAATGGGGCCAACGCGGAGCGGTTTATCGCCTTTCTGCTCTCCGCGCCCGGCCAGCAATACTTTGCTGCCCAGACGTTTGAATATCCGGTGATTGCAGGTGTGCGCTCGCAAGCCACACCCTCGTTGGCCGAATTGGATGAACTGGCGCTGGACATCTCCCTGGCCGACCTGGCCGACCTGGAAGGGACGCAGGATATGTTGATCGATCTGGGGATTATTGAGTAATTGGGTAATCAGGCAATTACTTAATTACTCAATTACTCAATTACTCAATTACCCAATTACCTCCCCCTCTGGTAAACTTGCGGCCATCTTCATCTCTGGATGCATCATGGCTCAGCAGTTATTCCTGGCATTTTTTCTCAGCGTCCTCATCGTCGCTTTAGCCTTTTGGCGGGGTTCGCTCTCGAACTCCGGCGCGGTGGGGGCGCTGATTGTGGGTACGGTGACGTTTGGCTTTGGCGGCTGGCAGTGGGGGGTGCTGCTGGCGATTTTTTTCATCAGTTCCAGCCTGCTTTCCCACTATAAAGAACGCGAAAAGAAGGCGGTGGCCGAAAAGTTTGACAAGGGACATCGCCGCGACATCTGGCAGGTGTTTGCCAATGGCGGCGCGGGCACATTTTTTGCCCTGACGCATGTACTGGCGCCATCTCCCGTCTGGCTGCCGCTGTTTGTGGGGGCCATGGCGGCGATGACGGCCGATACCTGGGCGACAGAATTGGGCACACTGAGCAAACGCCCACCGCGCCTGATCACCAGCGGCAAAGTGGTGGCGGTGGGTACGTCGGGCGGCGTGTCGGTGTTTGGCACGGCCGTGTCCCTTGTCGGTGGGCTGCTCATGGGCGGTACGGCGGCGCTGCTTACCGGGCAATGGGCGCTGCTCCTGGCGGGGGGGCTGGGCGGCCTGTTTGGCTCGCTGTTTGACAGCTTCCTGGGGGCCACCGTGCAGCAAATTTACGTCTGCGCCGTTTGCCAGAAGCAGACGGAAAAACGGGCGCATTGTGGGCAGGCGACACGGCCGTGGCGCGGCTGGGCCTGGATGAACAATGATCTAGTGAATTTTCTGGCTTCTGTTTTTGGCGGTTTTGCTGCTTTGTTGGTTGGGTATTTGTTATTGGGATTTTGAGATATTGGGATATTTCTGCAATACCCCAATATCCCAACATCTCAATATCTCATTTATGAACAACATTCCTCCCGGTTTCACCCTCTTGCATGCCTTCAGCGCCAACAAGCGCCACATCACCCGGCTGGCCTGGATGCCGGACGGGGCTACCCTGGCGACGGCTTCTTATGACCAGACGGTGCGGTTATGGGACATCATGAGTGGCCGGGAGATGCGCAAGTTGATCGGGCACAGTAGTTCGGTGTTTGCGGTGGCGGCCGCGCCGGACGGCCGTCTTCTCCTCTCTTCCTCGAAAAATGCACTCAAGATATGGGATCTGACCGGGACGGGCCAATCACGCACGCTGCGCGGCCACGCCGACTACATGTATGCCATCGCCATCACCCCAGACAGCCAGACGGCCGTGACCGGCGATTTTGAGGGCAGGCTGTTCCTGTGGCATCTGGCGACAGATACACCCACTGCCCAAATAGCGGCACACAAGGGGCGGGTGAACTGTGCCCTGGCGCTGGCGGATGGGGTCACGGCCGTGTCTGGCGGCGCGGAGGGGCAGGTGTGTTTCTGGCGCATCCCGGACGGGCAGCCGGTTGACCAGATAGCCGCCCATAAAAAAGAAGTGCTGGCGCTGGCGCAATCGCCGGATGGGGCGGTAGTGGCCTCGGCGGGGCAAGACGGCCGGGTGCAAATCTGGCGGGCGGCCGACCGGGGGGCGGTGTGTGGGCTGGCGGGGCATACGGGGGCGGTGACGGGGCTGTCTTTTGCGGCAGACGGCCGTTGGCTGGCGTCTAAGGCGGCCGATGGCACGGTCTGTCTGTGGCGCTGCGCCGATTGGACAAAGATCGCCACCCTGACGGAACCCCATTCGGGCACACTCTTTGCCGGGCTGGCCTTCCACCCCCATTTACCGATTTTGGCGACGTTGGGGGAAGAGGATATGGCCGTGCGCCTCTGGCAGTTGGATGGGGATGTGCTGTCTGGGTGATAGCCGCGTTGAGGGGCTAAATCGTCCTCTTTGCGGTTATGTTATAATTCACAGGCCACGGGCAAAACCGGGTGAAGGAGATTGAAGACATGACCATCACACTTGAAGCGGTTGATCTTCCTGAAAGCGGGCTGTCTGAACTCAATATCCACCAAACGGTAGATATTCAAGTGAATGCCGCCACGGCACGCCGCCGGGTGATGCGCTATGTGGGTGACACCATCGGCGATTTACTCTATGGCGAGCAGCCAACGCTCGTTTTGCAGGCGCAACGGGCTGTCTGGCGAGTGCCAGTGGTCATTGCCACCGGCGAAAGCGGCCGTATTGGGCAGGTGGGCATAATAGATGTGGATGTGAAAACAGGGGAGCTAAACATCACAGAGCTTCTGGTGGAGGAGATCCAAAAAAATGCCCGCCGTCTTGTTACCCGTTCCCCACTTTGAACAAAGCCAGTATGGTTACTGTTTGCCAGCTTGTGTACAGAGCGTAAAATGACGATACATATAGATATTCCCCCCGAAAAAATTGCCCGTTACCGGGCCACAGCGTTAAAACGCCAGTCCCAGGAAGCGGCAGAAATGAGCCAACGCCGTCAAAAGGCGTGGCAAATTGCCCGGCAAACAGCCAATATGTTGCGCGAAGAATTTAATGCCTCGCGTGTTGTTGTTTTTGGTTCACTGGCACGTAACAGTGGCTTTACCCGATGGTCAGATATAGATATTGCCGCGTGGGGGCTGTCGCCAGAAGACACCTTTCGCGCTATGGGGGCTGTCATGGATTTACAGACGGACATTCCGGTAAACCTGGTAGATGTGAATACAGCCCGACCCACTCTACTAGCTGCTATTGAACGGGATGGCGTATCGGTATGATTGCCGCTTATTTGGATCTGGTAGACCGGATTCATCAGGAATTGAATGACCTGGAAAGAGTTATTGTTCGCGCTGAACGAGGTGTTTATGCTGCCCGTCAACGTCCTGAAGACCAAGACCTGTATATAGATTCTGCGGCCTTGAATTTGCATGACTTTTATTCTGGCCTGGAACGTATTTTTCAGCAGATTGGGTCTATAGTGGATGGAAATGTTCCCAGTGGGCACAACTGGCATCAGGAGTTGTTACAGCAGATGCGTATGGAAGTATCAGACCTGCGCCCGCCAGTCTTGTCCGCAGAAGCCATGAAAATGCTGGATGAGTTTCTTCGTTTTCGCCATGTGGTGCGGAATATCTATGCGTTTCAGTTTGATCCTGAACGGATTGCACGGCTGGTCAGCCAGATGCGCCCGGCCTGGGGGCAGGTGCAGGCGGAGCTATTGGCTTTTGCGGCTTTTCTGGAGCAAGTTGCCACAGGGGAGTAGCTTTACAACGCATGATCCTAACGGCCGTGAAACACCTCCTGCCTGTGCCAGCGAATGGAGTCCACAAACGGCCGTAGCGCCTCATCCATCGGGCCAATAAGGGGGCGGCCGGCAAAGGTAAGCAGGTGGCCGGGTAAGTTTGGGGTACTCGCCAGTTGGGGGGATGTTTTCACCTGATACTGGTCGGAAAATGTGACCAGTCCTTGGTCAAACGTCCAATGGCATAGGTGGCACAAAGCCAGCCCGTTGCGGGGGTCGTCGTTGTGGCTGACAGACCAGGGGATGATGTGGGCGGCGGCTACGGCCGTGTGCCCATCGGCCGTGAGAATGCGTACTCCACAAATGGCACAGCGATGGTCATAGGCACGGACGATAACCCGACGAAAACCCTGATCACGCACCGGGGGAGGGATGTCGTTTACCTCTTGTGTACTTTCCTTGAGAACGGTATGAGCTTTAGTCAATAGTTCCTGACTGTATTGATAGGCAGCGGCATTTACCGCTCCCTGTTCGAGGAGGAGAGCATGTAATTCCGGGGCAAAATAGGTATCAATCAGAACGGTGCGTAATAAATGACGTGACTCTGACGTGCAGAGCAACCAGTATAAGTCATCATCCAGAGTGGCGCCCAGGATCAGAGTGTTCAAAGCAGACAGGCCGGCATTGGGACGGTATACGGCCAGAGCAGATTCTTGACCAGGGTGCGGTAACAGATGCCAGAAACCTTCGCTTTGCAGGTAGTAAAAAGGGTAAAGGATGCTGCCGCGCTGGCTGGGTGGGCGGACTTTGTGCCAGTACAGATCAAAAATCTCAACCAGTTCCGGGGAGAGTTCGATGAGGTTGGTGGTAAGGCTATCCTGGGCAAAAAGATCGAGGACAGCCAGAAGGAGAAGCGGTTTGTGAGGGGCGCGGTGGGTGGTGACGGCCGTCCACATTTTCCGGTTTTTATTGGCATTGAGGCGGGCAAAGCGCTGAATGTAGTGTTCCATTGTCATTGATATTGCCTGTTTTGTGCCAACCAATTTCGCTGTTCATCACAAGGCCAAAGACCTTTATCCGCTGGCTCCACGAGAAGTAATCAGGTTATTTAGGGGATTGGTCGTCTAAAGCAGTATGTCTTGGTGGAGAAATCATTTGACAAAATACTGATTATGATGAATGTACAAGAATTCTTTCGCAGGTGCGAATCTATCTGGTAACAATATAGGGTGGTTATTGTAAATCATCAATCCATTTTTCACTGCTTCGTGTAAAAAGTAGTGGTAGATTGCCGAACGCCATCGTCAGCCGCGCTGTCGCGGTTGACCAAAGTTTTTGCCAATGACCAAATAGCAAGCCGTCCGAAGCATCGCGCCAGCGTCGGCTGCACGGAATGTTGGGCGGCTCGGTCTCTAAATCGCGCTTTTGCCAAACTAAACATTGTGGTATAATGCTTGCATATCCCCCCCGGTAGCTTCGGCGAAAGGGTACGAGGCCGCACCGAAAGGGCGGCTTCTGTGTTTATAGGAGTTCTTCTTGAAAGCAAGCATCTATGTTGACGGCTTCAATCTTTACTACGGTGCTTTGAAAAATACGCCGTTCCGTTGGTTGGACATTGTTAAATTGTGCCGCTTGATGTTACCACGCGATACTATCAGTCAGATTAAATACTTCACAGCTCTCGTCAATCCACGTCCTACTGATCCTGATCAATTAACCCGCCAACAAATTTATCTCCGTGCCTTGCAAACGATTCCTAACCTTGAAATCATCTACGGACATTTTTTGACCCATGAAATTATGATGCCTCTTGCTCCGCCGAAAAACGGTTATGTTAAAGTGATCAAGACTGAAGAGAAAGGCTCTGACGTAAACCTCGCCCTTCACCTTTTAAGCGATGGTTACAAAAACGCCTATGATGTTGCGGTGATTGTCTCCAATGATTCTGACTTGCTCCTGCCCATTCAATTTGCCAAAAAGGAATTGGGCAAGAAAATTGGTATTCTCAACCCACAAAAACACCCCAGTAAAGTGCTGATTGCCAACGCGGATTTCGTCAAGAACATTCGCAAAGGAGTTTTGTCCAAGAGCCTTTTCCCAACCTCATTGACCGATTCTCAAGGGACGTTTACAAAACCGGTAGCATGGTAAGCGTTGAATCATCACTACCTCATAGATTGTGCACTGTTCGGTATTGGTTTATAGCAACTTCAGTTTGCGAATATTCTCTTAACGCATTGTCAAGATAGCATTTATCCGATAAATCTTGAATCCTCTCAGTAACAATTGGGCCACTCCAGGGAACGTATCCCCATTCAGCAGGCCATTTCCATTTTAGCGACAAGTTACCCGTGTCAATCACTTCTTTGATTTGATCGCGCCGTACTTCAAGGATTTCAATAAACTCTTGAATTGATGGAATTGGGACGGGCGTATACGGCGTTCCAAGTATTTGCCAACCATTGTTTCTGTTTTTCAACTTGAGGAAATAGACCAGAAAGGGGTAATTGTAGTTAAGACGACCTGCTTCAGCAGCAATAGCTGACCACGTTGCACCCTTTGCATCATTTGCTCCGTGATGATTCCAAATAGCATGATGGCGTAAATCTTCAATGTAGCTCGAAAGGTGTTGTTCGCTTTCCCGAACAATTTGAAGACGGTTCAATGCCTGAACCAGTTGCTCAACATCTTGAGGGGTTAATTCATCGTATGCTGTGAGGAGCCTCTGGATAGATTGAACCGCATTCTCACTATCTTCAACCGCCAATTTTTCTTGCCGAATAACTGCTTTAACTTGCGCTCTCAGATGCTTTAACTCAGAAGCATTCGGGTAGCTTTGCGCCATATATTCATGAAGCCCTTGTGTCAGCGAGTTTCGTAGCTGCTTCGGCTTTTGACTGTGGTTGCATCAAAGCCTCTAATAGATTTTCGCTTTCCAAAATGACATTTTCCCAATCACTTTGCACTTCTGCCCAAAGTTGTTGCGCTAATTTTCCTGGTGGACGAAGCCCACTGACGCCTCGATTTTGATGGTACGGATCGAGACTAGCAAAATTGCTGAGTTGCATTGCCACAGAACTTGACGTGCGATCAATCAATTTTGCCAAGTTGATCACTTTTGGATTGTGTTGGTCGAATTGCCCAAAAGGGATCTTAAAATACAGGTTGAGTGCGAGTAACAGCTCATCGCGTGTCCACAGTTTGCCTTTCTTCATCAGGGCTTTTCAGTAAAAATATAGGAGGATGAAAAAACACCTGAACTTGGTAGGATAAGTATGTCAAAACAAACCAACCAAGGCAGGTGAAACATGCAGTGTATCATATTGGCAGCAAAGGAAATAGAAGGAATCGCGTTCAATCTCGCGGATTTGGCCGAAAAACTCAATCAACTGACCGACCCAAGAGACAAGAGGGGAAAAGTGTATGAGTTGGGGACGATCCT
>JABFFZ010000107.1 GCA_013112725.1 Chloroflexota bacterium | reverse complement strand
GATAGACTTGGTGATTATCACCCATGGGTACACTCCTTTGGTTTGTCCTGAATCAAGAAGTGTACCCTTGCTTTTTCTATTTGGTCACATTTCAAATCGTTCCCTTAAAAGTGTACGGTAGTGAAATCTGCACCTACAAAAGGCAAAGTCGGCCTGCGCCAACTGGTGACTAGCCCACGCAGAGCCTGCCCTGAACCTGTTGAAGGGTGGGCTTTGCTCTCTGTAGGCGCGATTTTAATCGCTGGCTCTTGGTAAATTGAGAATTGCTGGCCAAGATGACGATGGCTCAAAATGTCAGATTATGCCCGTTGACGGTATAAACCACATCCTGAGCAAGCTGGATGTGCAAAATCGTACCCAGGCCGTCGCCCGCGCCCGCACACTTCATTTGCTCCATTCGTGACAATCTGCTGCCAATAACGGGCAACCCAACAAGGGCGACCTGCTAACCCATTTGTTACGTGTATAATTCACGGCATGACTAAAAAGCCGGATGATGCTTCCCTGATAAGCCAGCCCAATCGCGCACACCCTATCGCTTATACGTCGCTGGCAGAAGCGGGGCGGCAGGCAAACCATATTGCCGAGCAGGCCGTCTTTCAACGCTACCTCAGTGAAAAGTCGGCCAATACGCTCAAGCGGCACGGCCGTGACCTGGAACTGTTCGCCGAATACCTGCTAGACGTAGGCGTCATGCCCGAAGGCGGCGCCGACTTTCAAACCAACCCCCTCGCCTGGCGCGGCGTCACCTGGGGGCTGGTGGAAGGTTTTGTGCAATGGCTGCTGCGCCAGGGATATGCCATTTCCTCGGTCAATGCCCGGCTGTCCACCGTCAAGGTCTATGCGCAGTTGGCTGCCCGCACCGGCGCATTAGACCAACAAGAGGGGTTGCTCATCCAGACAGTGCGCGGTTTTTCGCGCACCGGGCAGCTTAATGTGGACGAACAGCGCCCCCAAACGCGCATTGCCGATGTAACCTACGCCTACAAACCCGAAGGCAAACGACACAGCATCGTGGTGGAGCGGCGCTCAACCAAAAAGGCCGAGCCTACCATTCTGACGCCAGCGCAGGCCGATGCCCTAAAGCGCGTACAAAACAACTCCCCCCAGGCCTGGCGAGATGCTCTACTCATGTGCCTGCTGCTGGATCATGGTCTGCGCGCCAGTGAAGTGGCGCTGCTGAAAGCGGCGAATTTTGACCAGGAGGGGGGCACATTCACCTTTTACCGCCCTAAAGTGAAAGGCACGGCCCACGAATGGACTACCCATGCCATGTCGCCGGTCACATACCCCATTCTGCGCCATTATTTATCCTGGCACTATCCGACCGATCTGCTGCCGGACGGGGCGCTTATTCTGGCAACCACGCGCCTGCTAAAAAATGGCGAAGGCGGACAGCTTCTCGGTGAGCCGTTGAACCGGGTGCGCATCAGCGAGCGAGTCGCCTGGTTGGGTCGGCAGGCCGGCATTGTGCCGCTGTCGGCGCATGACTGCCGCCATTACTGCGCTACCCAAATGGCGCGGCTGGGGTATGGCGTGGATGAGTTGATGGCCTGGTTTGGCTGGACAAATGCGCAAACGGCCGTGCGTTACATTACTACCGCTGAAGTGCAAACACGATATAAAGGATAATGCCAGCATGAAAACCAGCGATTTTGATTACCATCTACCACCCGAATTGATTGCCCAACGGCCGTTGCCGCAGCGTGACGCCAGCCGTTTGTTGGTGCTGCACCGGAGCGACGGCTGTATCCAGCACCAACAATTTAGCGACATCCAACACTATCTGCGGCCCGGCGACGTGCTGGTGGTAAACAACAGCCGGGTGATACCGGCCCGCTTGTACGGCCGTAAGGCAAGCGGTGGGCAGGTAGAAATCCTGCTGCTGGCCCAATTGGATGACACCCGCTGGCAGGCATTGGTCGGCGGCAAGCGGCTGGGCGCAGGCGCAGAAATCCACATCACCGGGCAGGATGGCGAGGAAACGGCATTTAAGGCGGTGGTCACGGCCGTGTTAGATGGCGCGCGCCGCGAGTTACAATTCAATTACCCCATCCACGATTTTTTGAATGAACTGGGGCACACCCCCCTGCCTCCGTATATCCATGAACCATTGGCCGACGCGGAACGGTACCAGACCATTTATGCCCACCCGCCCGGTTCGGCGGCTGCGCCCACAGCAGGTTTGCATTTTACCCCGGAGCTACTACTGGCTATACGCAATTCTGGCGTCATATTGGAAACTGTCACCCTGCATGTGGGGCTGGATACTTTCCAGCCGGTGACCGCAGAGTATGTCAGTGAACACATCATCCACAGCGAATGGGCCAGCCTGACGCCAGAAACGGCCCGGCGCATTAACGAGGCTAAACTGGCGGGTGGGCGGATTGTGGCGGTGGGCACAACGGCCGTGCGCACCCTGGAAACGGCCGCCTGCCGCAGCGCCGGTCTCACCGGCAGCCTGCAAACCATCAGCCAGCATGACGCCAGCGGCGAAACCAGCAACCTCTGCCCCTGGCGGCCAGTGATGGCGTTTGAAGGCGCAACCGATCTTTTCATCCACCCTGGCTACCGCTTTCGGGCAGTGGATATGATGATTACCAATTTTCATCTGCCACAGTCCAGTTTGTTGATGCTGGTATCTGCTTTTGCCGGGCAGCCATTGGTACGCCAGACGTATGAAACAGCCATTGCCGAACGGTATCGCTTTTTCTCTTTTGGTGACGCCATGCTCATCTTGTAGGGTCATTGTCTATGCCAACCGCTACCCTCCTGCTCATCTCCACCACTGCCGCCCTCATCCCTACTCTTTTTTATGTGAGCATTGTGTATTGGGTAGACCGCTATGAGAAAGAGCCGGCCTGGCTGCTGGCAGCTACGTTTTTTTGGGGCGCCGTGCCCGGTGTACTGCTGGCATTTTTGCTCAACAGTCTGTTGGGGCTGCCCTTGTATCTGCTGACAAGTAATGGGCCGTATGCAGACACGGCCGTTGCCATTTTTGGTGCGCCCCTGGTGGAAGAGAGCGTCAAGGGGCTGGCGCTGGTGGCAATCTTCCTCTTCTGGCGGCAGGAGATTGACAGCCCGCTGGATGGCATCATCTATGGCGCCATGGTGGGCTTGGGGTTTGCCATGGTGGAAAATATCTACTATTTTATGAGCGAGTATTGGCTGGGCGGCACGGCAGCCTGGGGGATCAATGTGTTTTTGCGCACGGTCATCTTTGGGCTAAACCATGCCCTTTTTTCCAGCTTCACCGGGCTGGGCATTGCCGTCGCCCGCCTCTCGCCCCGGCTGGCAGTCAAATTCGCCGCGCCGGTTTTGGGTTGGGGCACGGCCGTGTTCCTCCACTTCATGCACAATCTCACCGTGGCCACTGGCGGCGTCCTGGTATGTTTCAGCTTTGTCTTCGATTGGGGCGGCATCTGCCTGATTTTGGTCATCATCCTGTGGGCTTTGCTGCAAGAACAAAACTGGATTAAGCACTACCTGGCGGATGAAGTGACCCAAAACACGCTCACCGTGAACCAATACCGGCTGGCCTGCTCTGGGCACCAACGGATGTTATTCAACCTGGAAATGCTGCTGAACAAAGGATGGCGCGCTAACCGGCGGGCCAACCACTTTTTTCATCGTTGCAGCGAACTGGCTTACAAAAAGCACCATCACCACCTGTTTAGTGACAAACAAAGCGCCGCCGCTATTACCAAACTGCGGCGCGAAATCCATGATCTCAGCCAGTTTTTACTGTAACTGGGGTATGGGGATATTGATTGTGCCAATATCCCTATTTTACTCTATAGCCGACAACCAGCCGTTTTGCACCCGCGCATACAGATCATCCAATGTACCCTGACCCGCCAGCAAGTTGGCGTCGGGAGCGGGGCCAGCCGAGGGCGGCGTCCAAAATGTGTGGATGCCCAGCGCCGCTGCCGGTGTAATGTCGTTGGCCCAGTCATCGCCCACCATCAGCGCCTTGTCCGGCGCGCAGCCAATCCGCTGCAAAATTTCGGCGTAATACAGGCTGTGGGGTTTGGTAGTGTGCATGTTTTCCATTGTTGTTACCAGGGCGAAATCAAAATCCGTAACCGGTGTACCGGCCCAGGCCAACCGTTGCTCGATGGCGGCGCGTGGAAACAGAGGATTGGTGGCGATCACGACCTTGACTCCAGCATCCAGGCAGGCTTTCACCAGAGGGCGGGCCAACGGCCGTACCACTGTCACCGCCTGCAATTGGGGAAACACCTCTTCATAAAAACGAGCGAAGAAGGGTTCGGCAACGGCCGTGTCCAGGCCCGTCCGCGCCGTAAATGCTTCCCAAAAGACCTCATAATTCGTGCGAGTTCTGTCCACATTCTGAATGGTTATCCTGGTACAGGCCAGCAACGCCTGGATTAATTGTTCCGCCGGTAACAGTTCCGCCGCAAACGCCCCTAACAGCTTAAAATACCGGGGCACAAAGGTATCCACATGATTCCCCAACAACGTATCATCCAGATCAAATAGCACGGCTTCAATCATGATTGAGATCTCCCCTTTGCCAATTCCCGATTACCGATTACGGATCACCGGCGGCCGTCCCTACCCCTCACCAAACAGCTCCCGCAGCCCCGGTTTTTCCAGGGCACACTGTTTACAACCCACCTGCGGTTCCGGCACGTCCACCAGATGTTTGCTGCAAAATGCATTCACTTCCATGCGCCGGTTCATGCCCATGATCCCCACCTTAATCCCCCCTTCTAATACCAGATTGGGGCTGCTGTTTGCCAGCAAAATTTCCGGAACCGGGCACTGCTGGCAGTCCGTTGATTTCCACGGTTTGGACTTGAGGTTAGCCTGTACCAGGCGGCACTCTTGTAACGAATGGCCTCGATGAAAATCTTGATAGTAAAAACGACACTCTTTTCCCGCTGGTGTAATCATACGATAGTTTTAACGCGATTTGGCAGATCGCGCTACCCTTTTTGGGTGGTCTCGTTATACTTCCAGCTTATGAAAAATCTATCGTTGGCTAACATTCACGTCCTGATTGTGGAAGATGATGAAAATAATCGCATGGTCACGCGCAAGCTGCTGCAAGTGGAGGGCGTTAATGGCGATAACATTTTTATGCTGCCAGAGGATCCGCTGCCCTTTCTGCGCTCCCACCTGACGCCGGAAATAGACCTGGTCTTGCTCGATTTACAACTGCCGGGCAAGGACGGGTACACCATTCTGGCGGAAATGCGGGCGAACCCTCTCCTGGCCCACATTCTGGTGGTAGCCGTGACGGCTAACGTGATGCGCGAAGATGTGGAGCGCGCCCGCGAAGCCGGCTTCGACGGCTTTCTGGGCAAACCGATCAACGGCCCGTTGTTTGGCGAATATATCCAACGCATTCTCAATGGAGAAAAGGTGTGGGCGCCAACTTAAAAGAACTGAGATTGGGAGATTGGCTGCAACCTGCTACTTGCTACCTGCTATCCTCCCGTCACGGCCGTGAGCACAATCAGCAAAATCCAGGCGATGTTGGCATAAATAGCGAGCCAGCCGAGCGCACTGCCCAGGCCGGCGCGGGTACGCCCGCCGGCATCCACTGCCGCCCGCAAGTTCATATACCACGCCGCCTGCCGCGCCCGTGAAATGGCCTGAATGCCCAGGAAAATAGCCGGGGCAATGCCGACAATGGCGCTAATGCCGATTTTTAACGGCGTCACCCATTCCCCCAACTTGTCCAGAAAGGAGAGGGAACTTTCATCCAACAGAACCGGCAGCACCAGCACCAGAAAGGGAACCAGACTCAGCGCCACCGCCACCAGGCCGTACCTCAGGCTGGAACCGGCGGCCTGGCTGGCCCCCGTGCGGAGTTCCGGTTGCACCGCTTCCAACGTCAACGGCCGTCCACAATTGCCACAATACATACTCCCTTTCAAAATCGTCGCCTGGCAGCCTTCGCACACCTGCAAATAGGCGGTGCGGTCGGTAAAAACCTCCGGATCAATTTTAATCTCTACCATGCGATCCTGTGGATTTTTCACCAACACACCGGGATTGTCGGGAATGGGCATACGCGCTAAGGCATTGGCTTCTTCGGCCGTGACCAGGGCGCTGCTTTCCGGTTCCCCGGCGGGGATAATAGCCGCGCCCGTATTCCCACCACCCGGCAGCAAATTTTTCGCTTTGCTGATCAACTGGCTGCGGCGCGCCTGCCCCTCTGCCTGCCGCTGCATGTCAATCCACTGCATGGTGGCATTGGCATGAACTTTGGAGCCATCGCGCACATAGTTGCTAACCAGATTGAGGAATTCGTGGGCGCGTCCGGGGTCTGGCGCTTCCACCTCAAGCTGGCAGGTATCGGCAAACGGCCGGACCCGCACCGCCATCTCCTCTTTTTGCAGCCCCATCCGGCGCGTCACCGTAGCCACAATCACGCCGCTCTCTTCGTTATACGCCTGCAACTTCGCACCCATATTTGCCAGCGCAAACAGGCTGCTGCGCATGATGACGGTAGCGGTAACGGGGTACGGCCGTTCGATGACAATACTCATAACAAACCTTCTCCAAATTCACCAGGGTTTGGTTCCCCCCACGCTGCCAAAGCAATTACATCACTTGATCGTTTCAATTAGCCCGGCGACCTCAGGCTCCAGGTACAAATCAATCGCTTCCCTTATATTCTGCAACGCCTCTTCACGGGTCTTGCCCTGCGACCAGCAGCTTTTCAGAGATGGGCTGTGGGCTACAAAATGCCCATCTTCACTACGTTCGATTATCACTTTTACAATCATAACACCTCCAAATGATGTTTTATATTGTCGCCAACTCTTTGGAGAGTTTACTGAAAGCCAGAGAGCGAATCAACTACGGGGTCAGGCATCTCGAATTAAACCAAATGACTACGGCCGTTGCCGTTTGCGCGATCGTGGCGGAGGAGGACTGTTCACGGCCGTACCCCCACCCGCTCCCACCGGCATCACCAACTGCACGACAGGAATCTCCCCCTTCAACGCGGCCGTCATCGCCCGAATCGTCTCCGGCGAACTGCCACAGCAGGCGCCAATCAACTGCGCCCCCATTTGGTGGACGTGATACGCATACCCGGCCATCACGGCTGGTGTGCCATCATATTCCAGCGCGCTATTGCTGCCCCAGCGGGGAACGCCGGCGTTGGCTTTGGCAATCAACGGCATCTCCCGGTCAACGGCACGCATGGCGGCAATGGCAGCCATAGTGTCCGGCAGGTTGTTGCCGCAGTTGGCCCCCACCGCAGCCAGCTTCCACTCGCGCATGGTCGTAATTGCCTGTTTGGCCGTGACGCCCATCATGGTACGGCCGTTGGTATCAAAACTCAGCGTGGCGGCAATGGGCAGCGAACAGACCAGCCGCGCCCCTTCTACCGCCGCCCGCACTTCATCCAGGTGGCTCATCGTCTCAATCCAGAGAATATCCACACCACCATCGGCAAGTCCCCGTGTTTGTTCGGCAAAAGCGGCACGGCAGTCGGCAAAAGTCATGTTGCCCAGCGGTTCCAGCAGTTCACCCGTTGGCCCCATGGAACCAGCCACCAGCACGGGATGGGGAGCAGCGTCGGCGGCCTGACGTGCATTTTCCGCCGCCGCCTTGTTCAATTCATACACCCGGTCTTGTAAATCATGCAATTTCAGCCGGTAACGTGTGCCGCCAAACGAATTGGTCAACACCACCTGCGACCCCGCCTCAATATACCGACGATGCACTTCCTGAATGCGTTCTGGGTGTTCCACATTCCACAACTCCGGCGCCCCACCCTGCGCCAACCCCAGGGCAAACAACATCGTGCCCATGGCCCCGTCCAGAATAAGGTAATTCTGTGTCGCAAGTTGTTTTTGTAAGACGTTCATTGCTTATGCAAAGTGAGCAGTGAGCAGTAAGCAGTGCAGAAGTTACTGCTCACCGCTTACTGCTCACTGTTTACTATTGTTTTGTTTGATCATCATAAATTTCTTCGCCGTTTCCACGGCAACGGCCGCATCGCGGCAGTAGGCGTCGGCTTCAATGTCTTCGGCAAACGCCTCATTCAGCGGCGCGCCGCCCACCAGGACGATGATGTCCTGGCGAATGCCTTCGTCTTTGAGCGCCCGAATGACTACGCGCATATAAGGCATGGTGGTGGTTAACAAGGCGCTCATACCCAGAATGTCGGGTTCGTGTTCTTTAATCGCGTTCAGGTATTTATCCACCGAGTTGTTGATGCCCAGGTCAATCACTTCAAAACCGGCGCCTTCCATCATCATGCCCACCAGGTTTTTACCGATGTCGTGAATGTCCCCCTTGACGGTACCGATGACCATTTTGCCAATGCGGGGTGCGCCGGTTTCGGCCAGCAACGGCCGTAAAATAGCCATACCCGCCTTCATTGCCTTTGCCGCCATCAACACTTCCGGCACAAAGAGGATGCCATCGCGGAAATCTATGCCTACGATGTCCATGCCCGCTACCAGCCCATCCGTCAAAATCTCATACGGCGTGTAACCTCTGGACAGCGCCTCATGCACCTCCGCCTCAATCTCGGCCGCGTACCCGTCATACAAATCCTCGTGCATCAACTCATACAACTCTTCCCGCGAAAGTTCCGCCAGGATAATCTCTTCTTCGTCGCTCATATATACACCTCATCAGGATCGCAATAATATTTACCACAGAGACACAGAGATAACCGATAAAACGGTTGGTTTTTTAAACAGTAACTCCATTGAGCATCCGTTTGACGCCTTTGGTTAGCAACGGCACATTGAAGTTGATCAAAAGACCGGCGGGACAGCCGGTAAGTTTTAAGTAGGTCAAGAGTTGCGCCTCATGGATGGGCAGCAGGGCAAAGACCGATTTAAGTTCAACTACAATCAGATCGACAACCAGGAAATCAATCTTTAGGTCAGCGCCTACTTCATGGCCTTTGTATATTAACGATACCGGTTTCTGTCGCTCAAAAGGTAGTCTCTGCAATTTCAGTTCAACGGCCATACAGTCTTCGTAAACGGACTCCAGTAATCCTGGCCCAAACGCCTTGTGAACTTCAACGGCTGCCCCAATAATCTTGCCGGTCAAATCATTGATTCTTAGCTTTTCAGATCGCGTAATATTCACTTCGCACCCTCCTCTCTGTGCCTCTGTGGTGGACTTGATTCGTCATCAACGATTACGTCGCCGGGAACGTGTTCTCTGGACATGGGAATCCATCTCCGGCAACAATCCATGTAAATGCGGAAATGGGTCGCGGGCGTGGGGCAGGTGCAGGGCGGCTACAAATTCATCCTGAAAGTTGGGATGTACGGCCGTTTCCAGATACGTCACCTCTCTGGCTACCCGCTGCGCCTCCAACCGCTTCTCCCGGTTCAGCAGGGCAATTCTGGCCCCATCGCCCGCCGCATTGCCGACGGCCGTTACCCGCGCCAGGTCGCAATCAGGAATCAGCCCCAAAATCATAGCGAATTGCGGGTCAATGTAGCTGCCAAACGCCCCCGCCAGCAAAATGCGATCCACCCGCTCAACGCCCGCCCGCGCCATCAGCAATTTACAGCCCGCGTACAATGCCGCCTTGGCCAGTTGGATGTTGCGCACATCGTCTTGCGTCACCAAAATCGGTTGGCCGGTAGCAGTTTGATCAGCAGTGGCGAGGATATAGGCCCCTTTACGGCCGTGCCATTGCATTCTGGGGTGATCGGCAAGCGCGGGGCTGAAACGGCCGTCGGGCATTAAAATGCCTACTACGAACAACTCCACTACCACTTCAATAATGCCCGACCCACAAATGCCCGCCGCCAGATGGGTAGCCTGCTCTTCCAGCGCAGCTTCTCCAACCGGCCACTCGTCCGACCACCGCTCCTCGCCAATTACCCGGAAACGCGCATCTTTTGTTTCCGGGTCAATGCGCACCCGTTCAATCGCGCCCGGCGCGGCCCGCATCCCATAGCTGATTTGCGCTCCTTCAAACGCCGGGCCGGTAGGGCTGGAGGCGCTGAACAACCGCTTCCGGTTGCCCAGCACAATCTCCGCATTCGTGCCTACATCCACAATCAGCATCATCTCGTCCTGATTATACGGCTCTTCGGCCAGCAGCACGGCCACATTATCCGCGCCCACATGCCCGGCTTCGGCGGGTAGGAGATGCACATTGGCCGCCGGATGTAGCCGCAGCCCCAACTCCCGCACCTTCACGTCCATCGCCTCCCGATTGGCCAATGCAAAAGGCGCGCCGCCCAACTCCTGCGGGTTGATGCCCAGGAAAATGTGCATCATGGTGGTATTACCGACCACCACCATTTCGTGCATATCGCGGCTCTGGCGCCCGGCCATCCTGGCTGCCCGCGCCGCCAGCTTATTGAGGGTGTCGAGTACGGCCGTGTGCATCTTTTCCAGCCCGTCTTTGTGCGTCATGGCATAGGAAACGCGGCTCATCAAATCCTCGCCATACACCACCTGCGGGTTCATGCTGGATTCGGTGGCTAAAATGGCCCCGGTACGCAAATCGCACAAATGCCCGGCAATCGTCGTGCTGCCAATATCCACCGCAATTCCATAAATGCCCTCATGGTAGTCAGGCAGCACATCTATCACTTCTCGCTCCTGCCATAGGATCACGGTCACTTTCCATTTGCCCGCCCGCAGCGTCTCTTGCAGTTTCCGCAGCGCAAATAAATCAATTGCCAAATCGGTCAACTGCCACTGCTGCGCCAGCGCCGCTTGCAGCCGCCCCCAATCCCCGCGATGCTCACCCAGTTCGGCCTCGTCCACCTCCACATACACCTGGCGAATGGCCGGATTCACTTCAATGACCCGCTCTGTAGCCGATTTGCGGATAACCTGTTTGTGCGCCCGGCTCTCTTCGGGCACAAAGACCAGCACGTCACCGGTCACACAGGCAGCGCAGGCCAGACGGCCGTCGCCATTCACCCCCATGCGCGCCAGCAGCGCCACTTCTTCATCATCCGGCGGCGTCAGGTGGTCGGCGGTGGAAGTGATGGCGTGTTTCTCGAAACGGCCGTGTTCCACCACCACCTTACACTTGCCACAGGTCAACCGCCCGCCACAGATGCTCTCAATCTCCACCCCCACCTGCCGCGCCGCATCCAGCAGCGATTGGCCCGGCGTTACCCGGCCCCGCCGCCCGGCGGGCATGAAAATGACGAAGGGGTCTTGTGTGGTCATACGTTCACTTCGTTATCCGTTATCCGTGAGCCGTAATCCGACACGGTTCACGGATAACGGGTTACGAGGCTCACGGCCGTGCCCCGCCAATCAATCGTCTCATACTGCCGGTCTAATTCGGCCAGTACCGCTGCCACTACTTCTTCCGGCAAACCCTCCCGTTCGTGTGGTTCGCTCCAGGCAAAACCATCCAGGTAGGCATCCGTGCCCGTCAGCCCGGCAGCCATGGCCGCGCTGTCAATCGCCGCCTGAAAGCGCGGCGGCAGTTCCCGGCTTACCCGGTCTCGCCGCCCTCCGACCCGCACCTGAACAGGAATATCATGCCAGTACAAAATTTGATAGGTCGTCATATGTTTACTCTGCTAATTGGTTGTATCGTACTCTGGTTTTTCTTCCAATAAACGCAATTGCAGCGGCAATCCATAGGCGGCGATGACGTGATCAGGAACAGGCAATCTTTCCAGTGCACGGGGTTCGACCTTTATCGCGCCATCCCCATATGATTTGCCAATCATCGCCAGGTTGGCTATGGTATCGGGATGATTGAGAATGCGCCACAGGCGTTCTAAATGTTCTTCAGTGCCAGACTTTGGATAGAGGCACAGGAAACTGGTCAGGGGAATAATTCCAGCCGTATTACGGATAAAGCGCACGTTACGCCGCCCCAAATAGGCAAACAGAAATGGTGGTATCTGACGGGATTCCGTCTTATACCAGGGCTTTCGCTGCGAAATAAGCGGCCGTTTGGGTAAACCCAGGGCCTCACCTTGACACAGATAATTTTTCAACGTCTTCGGATAACCTTCAGACTCATCACCATTCAGAGCCAGGAGAAATGTTGGCCTACCTTTTGTCTGGAGAGTGGTTAAAGTCTCTTGAGTAATTTCATCACCAGGAACATCTCTGGTTCGGCCTACTGCCCTGACGAAGTAGCAATCTGGAATGCCAGTTTTCTTTTTCTGCTCTTCTGTCAAAAAGAAAAAGTCGTTGGACCCTGTAGCTACACCGCGAACAACCTGCACAAAATCACCAAGAATATATTTACCGCTCTTTTCTGTTTTCGGTAATCTAGATAAACCCGTCTCCAGTCCTTCGTGTAATTCGCGTTGAACAACAGTTAATCCCTGGTCAAACTCTTTGGCAAAGCCGGATTGCACCCACTCCTTGAGCATGGCCGTTTGTGGTTCACAACAGATTGCCCACTGAAAATGTTCTTCTGGTGGAGTGTTGCGTATAAAAAAGATAAGGGGGTTTGTATCTACTTTGGGAAACGGCGATGCTTTGGGGGCAAAGGTGACAACGGCTTCCAGAGCAAAATTGGCAGCGATCCAACGCCACAAATCGTTGGCGAACTTACCTTCGCATGTGTCCGCCGGCATGATAAAGGCTAGACGGCCGTTTTCTGCCAACAACGTCAAAGCGCGAATGAGAAAATAGATATGGAAACCGGCACGGCCGTCCAAAACATTGCCTGTCGTTTGCAAACTCAGCCGCCTAAGTTGTTCTTTCAACTCTGGAGCAAGACGATGGTGGCGGATATATGGTGGGTTAGACACAATGGCCGAAAGCTTTTCTGATGGTGACTCACAAATAAAATCGCCAACCTTTACATGCGCTACATCATCAAGTGTCAAACCAAAACGAGTGGCCTGATCTAACGCATCTGAATCAATATCCATTCCCGCAAGGGCAACATCAAAACCTTTCTCTTTTACAACTTTCTTGGCGGCCAGAAAAAAGGCGCCCGCGCCAACGGCAGGATCAAACAAAGTGATACCGGTATCAGTCAGGACATATTCCACCATAGCTTCGGCAACCCAATCAGGTGTCCAAAACTGACCTTTTTCACGCAATTTCTCTCTGGCTACACCAGAGGTCGGAAGTTTGTATGCCTCAATCCTTTGCATCTGCTATTTCCTGAAGAACTTGTAACGCCTCATCACGCAAAACCAATTGACCACCCACAAAATGAACATAGGGCAGGATATGGCCATTTTTATCAACAATGTGTTTTGCTGTCAGGGTTGGCTCTTCGCGTGCATCACCTAGCGGATAACCATAATGATAATAGAACTTGTAAAAGGATTTCTTTGTGGTTGCTCCCCCAGGGGCTTGAAAAGTCTGCTCGGTCGGCAGGATAAACCCTTCTTCAATCAAGCTTTGTGCTTTATCAAAAGCAATAGCATAAGCCACATCATAAAAAACATGCCAGACATGGATGGGAACGTGGTTGGCGATTTGCCACGCTTGTAAAGGGCCTCTATCCTCTTCTTTGATAATGATTGTAGGCAAAACGGCACTCTTCTTTAAGCCAGCTTTGCCACCCAAACGTTTTTGTGGTTTTAACTCAGCCCCATAATCCGGCATCAACTTCGCTTGCCAAAGGCTGTTTTCACATTCCACAGCCACAACAGCTTTCGATAGGATTGCCCTGATAGACGGGTGATCTTCAACTGTAAACGGCAGATCTGTGACACCACCAAGTTTGTCAACCATTTCAACAATGGCTTGCTGGTCTGTCTTCTGGAAAACCAATAAATCAGGACGCTTAACAGCACCCAAACCCGCTGCTTCCAATCGCTCAAAATAGAGTTCAAAGGGGCGTACATCGTCGTCTGGCGCTGTGCTACTGGGGCCATAGGGGATGGCAAAGAACCTATCCGTTTCGTTCAATGCCTGGATGACCCTTTCTTCGCTCCATACGCCTTGTGACCAGCGCATCAGAAAATCACTGCCACGCAAACGGCGCGGATTCAGCAGAAAATTTGACCATTCAAGAGAGCCAAACCCATTGAGTTCAAGCTTAACGTTCTCAACCGAAACGCTCAATAGTTTTTCAAATAAGCGCATAACAAGGCCCTTACTTCCCTAACGCAAAGGCGCGTTGGTAGACCTGGACGTAGCCCTGGTAGTTAATGTCGCGGGGGTTGCCGATGGTTTGCGGGTCGTTGGCGGCCAGTTCGGCCAGCAGGGGGATTTCATCCTCGTTAAAGCCGAGTTCTTGCAGCGAGGGAATACCTATATCGGCGGTGAGGCGGTACACGGCCGTGACCGCCCGCTCTGCCGCTTCCCAAATGGACAGGCCGCGTATATCCTCGCCCAACGCCTGGGCTATGCGGGCAAAACGCTGTGGTTCGCCCATATAGTTGTATTCCATAACCGGCCCCAGCAGCCGGGCGGTTAATGCGCCGTGCGGCACATCGCGCACGCCATGAGCCA
>JABFFZ010000106.1 GCA_013112725.1 Chloroflexota bacterium | reverse complement strand
TAGAAATCCCTAAACCGACTGAACCGGAGCAATCTTGATGCGGCAATGGTGGCAGCAATTCCCTCGTTTTACGGCCGTCGTGTTCCACATGGCGCGGCTGGCCTGGCAGGCGCAGCCATTTATTTGTTCTGGCCTGGTACTGCTCACCGTTGTCCAGGGCATTTTGCCTCTGGCCACGGCCTGGTTGACCAAGCTGCTGTTTGACTTGTTGGCGCTGGTGATTCAAGGCAACTTTTCGCCTGACCAGGTGCGCCAACTGGTTTTGATCCTGGTGGGGCAGGCGCTCCTGATGCTGCTGAGCCAGATGATGCCATCGGTAAGCGGCTACCTCAACGCCGAATTGGGCCGCCGGTTGACCCTGATGATACAGAGCGGCGTTTACCAGAAGATCGGCCATTTGGCGGGCATTGCCTATTTTGAGGATCCCAAATTTCATAATCAGTTGCAACTGGCCACCCAGGGGGCGCAGTTCCGGCCGGCCAATGTCCTCCATCTGCTGGCAAGTTTGTTACAAAACCTGCTTTTGTTAACCGGTTTTGTGATGATTCTGGTCGCTTTTAGCCCGCTGCTGGCCGTGTTGGTGGCGCTGGCGGCGTTACCGCAGCTGGTCATCCAGCTTAAGATCGGCCGCCAGCGCTTTGGCCTGGCGTTTACCCTCAGCGCCGACGAAAGGCGGCTGTTTTATTATGGCCATTTACTCACCAGCCCTTACCCAGCCAAAGAAGTGCGCCTGTTTGGCCTGGCCAATTATTTTCTAGACCAGTGGCGGCAGCTTTGCGCTACCGTTCACCAGGCGCAGCGGCGGCAGGAATTGCGGGAACTGCGCTGGTCGCTTTTTCTGGAACTGCTGGCAACCCTGGTATCTACGGCTATCTTTGTGGTGGTGGTGGTGCAGGCGTTTGCCGGCCGTTTGAGCCTGGGTGATGTGACGTTATATACCAATGCGGTGCGCGGTATACAGGGGGCGCTGATGGGCCTTGTCTCCGCCGTCTCCACGCTGCATGAACATACCCTGTTCTTTGCCACCTATGAGCAGGTGCTGGCGCTGCCCTCACCGGTACCGGCGCCAGATCCAGCCAGACCGGTCTCTCCACTGCGGCAGGGGATAGAACTACGCCACGTCTCTTTTCGCTACAGCGAGGCCCATTCCTGGGTGCTGCAAGATGTCAATCTTTTGATACCGGCGGGGCAATGTCTGGCACTGGTGGGGCTGAACGGGGCCGGCAAAACGACGCTGGTGAAACTGTTGACTCGCCTGTATGACCCCACAGCGGGACAGATTTTGTGGGATGGGGTGGATATGCGGGAGTTTGACCCGGAAGAACTGCGCGGCCGTATGGGGACGGTGTTTCAGGATTTCGGCCGTTACGCTTTTTCGGCGCAGGAAAACATTGCTTTGGGCCAGGTGCAGTTTGCGGCCGATGCGCCCCGTATTCACCGGGCCGCGGAAAAGGCGGGTATTCACGCACTGCTGGCCGGGTTGCCCAAAGGCTACCAGACGATGCTCAGCCGGGAGTTTGGCGAAAATGGGGATGGGGTGGAACTCCGGGGGGGAGTGGCAAAAGGTAGCCATTGCCCGCCTGTTCATGCGTGAGGCTGACCTGCTGATTCTGGACGAACCCACGGCGGCGCTGGACGCACAGGCGGAGTATGATATTTACAGCCAGTTTGCGGAGCTGGTACACGGCCGTACCAGCCTGCTCATCTCCCACCGTTTCAGCACCGTGCGTATGGCGGACGTGATCGCGGTTTTGGAAGATGGGCGGATAACGGAGTACGGCCGTCACGATGAATTGCGGCAACACAACGGCCGTTACGCCCGGCTCTACCAGATGCAGGCTGAACGGTATCTTTAAGGCAAAGCGGGGGGACAATTACCCAATTACTCAATTACCCAATTGCCTCTTACGGCAACGTCAATATCTCCGGCCCGTGTGGCGTAATGGCAATGGAGTGTTCAAACTGGGCCGACCATTTGCCATCGGCCGTAATCACCGTCCAGCCGTCATTTAGCAGCAGCCATTCGTGCGTACCCTCGTTAATCATTGGCTCTATGGTGAAGGTCATGCCAGGGCGTAGGCGCGGCCCTGGCTGCGGCTGGCGCACATGGGAGACGGAGGGGGACTCGTGCAGGGAGCGTCCCAGGCCATGCCCGCCCCACTCACGCACCACACCCACCCCCTGTTTGTCCGCATAATCGTGAATGGCGCGACCAATGTCATTCAAGAAGCGACCTGGCTGCGCGGCTTCAATCCCCCGCCGTAAACATTCCTGGGTGATGTCTAGTAACCGCTGCGCTCTGGCGGAGATTTTGCCCACCGGGAAAGTGTAGCAGGCGTCGCCGCAGAACCCTTTGTAGCGCAGGCCAATATCAATGGCCACAATGTCGCCTTCTTTGAGGAAGCGGTCGTTGGGCAGGCCGTGACAGATTTCGTTGTTGACGGAGGCGCAAATGACGCCGGGAAAAGGCGGATGGTTGTTGGCGCTGCCTTTGTAGCCTTTGTAGAGTGGCTCTGCACCCTGGTCAGCAATATATTTCTCGACCATTTGATCCAGTACCCGCAGATTCGCGCCCGGCTTGATATTTTCACCCAATAGTTGGAAACATTCCGCTACCATCCGGCCAGAAATACGCATTCTGGCAATTGCTTTGTCGTTCTTGAGTTTCATGGACGCGGAGTATATCACAATCCTGTTTGCCACCCCTAACCAACCTCGTTAAAATCGTCTTGTTTGTAGTAGGCACTTTAGTGCCGTTAGGGGGCGACAAATCGCCTACTACGAACGTGGAGGAGAAAAACGATGACACACATCGGCTTGCTGTTACCCCGACACGCAACCTATCGCCCGGAGCATCTGGCAGTGGTGTTTGAGCAGGAGCGGTTGACCTTCCGGCAGTTCAATGGCCGTGTCAACCAGCTCGCCCATACCCTGCACCACCTCGGCGTGGGCAAGGGGGATAAGGTGGCGACCATTCTGCCCAACTGCCTGGAACAACTGACCATGTATTGGGCCGTGGCCAAAACAGGCGCGGTGGTCGTGCCCCTCAGCCCTATGCTGCGGGGCACAGGCCTTAGCCGTCTGCTCAATGATTCGGATAGTGTGTTGGTGTTGACCAACCAGGAGTTTGTACCCCACCTGGAAAAAGTACGTGGCGATTTGCCCCAGGTGTGCCATTATCTGTTGACAGATGGGCACGCCCCCGGCTATCAAAACTATCACGACCTGGTCAATACCGCTCCCGAAAGCGAACCACCCCACGTGGAAATCGTCGGCAATGACCCGTACAACATCATCTACAGCAGCGGCACCACTGGCCTGCCCAAAGGTATCGTCCATACCCACAGCATCCGCGCCTGGTACTGTACCACCTTCGCCGCCGCCTACCGCATGAACCCGGAAAGCGTCATGGCCCACGCCGGTTCCGTCGTTTTCAACGGCGCGTTCCTCACCCTCATGCCGGCCATGTTCCTGGGCGCGCCCTTCATCCTGATGAAGCAGTTTGACCCGTCTGCCCTTATCGAACTGATCGCCCGCGAAAAGGTGACCCACATCAAAATGGTGCCCTCGCAAATCATCGCCCTGCTGCACGCGCCTAATTTCAGCCCAGACAAACTGGCCTCGCTGGAAATGCTCGGCTCGGTGGGCGCACCGCTGCACCTGGAACATAAGCAGGAGTTGGCCCGCGTTTTGCCCGGCCGTTTTTATGAACTGTATGGCCTGACCGAAGGGTTTATGACCATTCTGGATAAACTGGATTTTGCCGCTAAACCGAACTCCGTGGGCACGCCGCCCCCCTTCATGGAGATGCGTATTGAACGCCCCGACGGGTCATTGTGTGACCCGCACGAGGTAGGCGAGATTGTGGGACGCGGCCCGATGACCATGCCCGGCTACTACAAACGCCCTGACCTGACGGCGCAGGCCATTCACAACGGCTGGCTGCACTCCGGCGACCTGGGCTATCTGGATGAGGAGGGCTTTCTCTACCTGGTAGACAGGCAAAAGGATATGATTATTTCCGGCGGGGTGAATGTGTATCCACGGGATATTGAGGAGATTGTGGTGCAGCACACGGCCGTGCGTGAAGCCGCCGTTTTTGGTGTGCCTGATGCCCACTGGGGGGAGACGCCCCTGGCCGCCGTCATCCTCAACGAACCGGGCAGCATCAGTGAAGCAGAGCTGCTGGCCTGGGTGAACGAGCGCGTCGAAGCCCGCTTCCAGAAGCTCAGCGGCGTCGTCTTTATGACCGACTTCCCCCGCTCCACCGCCGATAAAACGCTCAAGCGCGTCATGCGTGAATCTTATTGGGCGGATCAGGAGACAAAAATATAGGAATGAGGTGATGCGTGATTTGTCTCCGATCACGCATCACGCATCATTAGAGAGTATATGAATCATTTTGTAACAACCAACGGCATCCGCCTGCATTACCTGGAAAAAGAGGGCACAGAACCAACCCTGCTGCTGGCGCATGGCCTGACGGCTAATGCTGCTTGTTTTGGCGCGTTAATGGCGGCGCTGCCTTATCGGGTGCTGGCCGTTGATTTGCGCGGGCGCGGCCAGAGCGATGCGCCCGTTTCCGGCTACAGTATGGCCGACCATGCCGCCGACCTGCTCGGTTTGCTGGATGCCTTAGAATTAGACCAGGTGGTATTGGGTGGGCATTCATTTGGCGGACTGTTGACGGCATACACGGCCATACACCACCCCCAGCGTATCCACCAATGTATCCTCATAGACGCCGGCCTGATGCACCCTCGGGTGCGTGAACTCATCAGCCCTTCGTTGGCGCGGCTGGGCCAGACCTACCCTTCCTGGGAGGTGTACCGCGATATGGTCAAAACGGCCGTGTACTGGCAGGGGCAGTGGGACGACGACATCGAAGCCTATTATCGCGCCGACGTGTACCACCATGCCGACGGTACGGTTACGCCAATCCCCACCTCCGCCGCCATTGCCGAAGCCGCCGGCAAAGGGTTGGGGCTAAACTGGCTGGAAATGCTGGCCCGGCTTTCCCAACCGGCCCTCTTGCTCAATGGCCCGGTAGGTTATGGAACGCCCGACACGCCAGCCATTGTACCCGCCGACCTGGCCCAACAAACCGCCGCCATCATCCCCCACTGCCGCCTGGTCTCCGTTCCCGGCAATCACATGACCATGTTATTTGGCGATAATGCCCGGTTGATGGCAGCGGCAATTACCGAATTTGTAGGCGAGTAGAGATTGGAGATTGAGGCCCTTAATCTCCAATCTCTACTCGCCAATCTCCCCCTCACTTTCAGGAGATTAAATATGGCTGGAGTCATTGCAGCGGGGGGACCGCTAACGGCAGCAGCAGGGGCAGCCATGTTGCAGCAAGGCGGGAATGCGGTAGATGCGGCCGTGGCGGCCGCTTTTGTCTCCTTCATCGCCGAAATTGGCGTGGTGCATTGGGGTGGCAGCGGCATTGCCCATCTGTATGATCCCCGGCAGCAGCAGTCCATTGTTTATGACTTTTTCAGCAATACCCCCGGTTTAGATGCCGTGCCGCCGCCATATCTGGATTTTGCCAAAGTGGTAGTGGATTTCGGCGCAACCACCCAGGATTTTTACCTGGGGCGGGCGGCCGTGGCCGTGCCCGGTAACATCTTTGGGCTATGCCAACTGGCGGCTGACTACGGCCGTCTGCCCCTGCCCACCCTGCTCGAACCGGCGCTGCAACTGGCCCGCGATGGCGTCATCATGGAAACGTTCCAGGCTAACACCTGCGACCTGCTCTCCCCCCTCTACACCCACACCGCCGATATGCGCGCCATCTTTGCCCCACACGGCCGTATCATCCAACCCGGCGAACGCCTCTTCATTCCCCATTTAGCAGACACACTCACCGCGCTGGCAGAGGAGGGAGAGGGGTTACTGCGGCACGGCCGTCTGGCCCAAACCCTTATCGCCGACCAGCAGCAAAACGGCGGCCTGCTCACGGCCACCGACCTGGATCGGTATGAGGTAAATAAAGTAAACTCCATCCGCATTCCCTACCGCGACTATGAACTTTTATTGCCGCCGCCCAGTTCCACCGGCGGCGTCCTCACTGCTTTCTCGCTGCAACTGCTCTGCTACTTCGATATGGCCCACTTCCGCCACAGTTCCGCCCGCCACCTGCAACTACTGTATGAAGTGCTGACGGCAACCAACCGGGCACGGCCATATTGGGAACAGTGGAGCAACACCCTACCGCTGTCGGCGGCCATTGCCCGCTTCTTGAGTGAGGATTTTGGCCGGCCGTATGCCACCCAGATTGAGACGGCGCTGCGGCACGGCCGTCCCTCACCGCCCGCTGCCGAAGCAGATGGCCCCAACCACACCAGCCACCTCAGCGTCATAGACGCCGACGGATTGGCCGTTGGCCTCACCACCACCGCCGGAGAATCGGCCGGGTACATTGTGCCCGGTACCGGCTTCATCCCCAACAACATGATGGGCGAAGAAGATTTGCACCCGCATGGGTTTCACAGCCGCCCGCCGGGTATACGCCTGCCCACCATGATGGCCCCGGCTATTGTCCTGCAAAACGGCATAACACGGCTGGTAACCGGCAGCGGCGGCAGCATTCGCATCCGCAGCGCCATTTTACAAACGTTGAGCAATGTGTTGGATTATCACCTGCCTCTGGCCGAAGCTGTGAACCGGGCGCGGGTGCATGTGGAGAATGGGGTTTTGCAATGTGAGGCAGGATATGACGAAACGGCTGTTGCCAACCTGGCGGCCATGGGTTATCCCGTCAATCGCTGGCCCCACCGCAGCATCTACTTTGGCGGAACACACTCCGCCGCGCGGGCGGCAGACGGCCGTTTGGAAGCGGCCGGCGACAACCGGCGCGGCGGCGCCACCGCCTGAAACATTTTATAGCAGGCGATTCACCGCCCTGTGATGGCGATAAACCGCCTACTACGAACCAAATAAGAGAGAGAGATGAACACGAAGGACAAACGGGTTTACCCATGGTTACAACCGATGATTATTGTTTTGTTGATTGTGGTTGGTTTTGCGGTGGGGAGTGGCTACGGCCGTCCTACTGCCACCGTCGCCCAACTACCAATGGGCGGCGGCCTGCTGCCCCGCTTCATCAGCCTGTCGCCGGAATCTGCCATCCCGCTCAACGGCGCCAGCTATGAGCTAAACGGTGGCGGCGACCTGAGCGGCCTGGTCTTGCCCGGTAATGAGGTCATTCCCCGCTTTGCCACCGGTTTTGCCATCCCGCCCGATTATGCTCCCGGTACCGACATTGAACTCCAGATGATGTGGGGTAACAGTCGCTTTAACGCCATCAGCTGTGGCTTTCGGATGCAGGTGAACGGCGTCTCCCGCTTCCGCCCTGATGGACCACCGTACTACATGCAAACCCTTTCCACCTTCCCCAACGGGCTGAGTGAGATCACCCTGCTGGCCCCAGATGTCACCGAGCAAGTGCGGAGTACGACTGTCACTCTGGCCGGGGAGGACTTTAGCGGCAACCCCAACTTCCAGCCCGGTGACGCCGTCTCCGTGCTGCTGGCCCGCCGTGCCGACGATGTTAACGACACCTGCGCCGGCAAGATGTTCGTCCTGGGACTGCATGTCACCTACCAGGGTTTGTCCTCTTACCTGCCGATGATCACAAGACCTTGAGCACACCCTATTCCCGGCAATTAAAATGTCGCTTAGGCGACGCTTCGCCCTGCGGCTACAAAGGGCCCAGTCAGCCTTTGCCAACTGGGCCCCAGCCCACGCAGAGCCTGCCCTGAACCTGTTGAAGGGTAGGCTTTGCTCGCTGTAGGCGCGATTTTAATCGCTGGCTCTTGGTAAATTGAGAATTGCTGGGCAATTGCCTGGAGTACTGCTTGTTCAACATGAATTGTGATACAATCTACAACAATTGGAACAAACAGGCAAAAGGGAAATCAGGATCCGTATGATGCCCCCAGGCAATTCATTCAAACCATCAAACCCCTCACTGCTGCCCCCCGTGACCGGCGGCTTTGAACCCAGTGAGGAACAGATGTCACGGGCGGCGGCTTTGCGCCGGTTTAACCGGCTGTATGTGTATGCGCCGGTGGGAGTGGTTACGGCCGTTGTCCTGCTCACCTTTCTCTACCTGCTCTACCTGGCCCTCTTCCCCCCTACAGAAGAAACCTACCTCTTCCTGTCCGGGCTGGCCGACTTTGTGCTGATCATGATGCTGCTGCCGGTGGTGCTGATCTTTGGGCTGGTGATGACGGCCGTGATTGGCGGTTATGTGTATTACAACTTCTTTATGGATGAAGCTGACCGGCCGATACCACCTGCGCCGCCTTACGGCCGTGTGCGTACCCTGCTCTGGCGCCTTGACAGCCTGCTGCTCCTCATCGTCCTGCCCCAATTACGCTCTTACAGCCACCGGATCACCCGCCCCATCATCCGGTTCAATGGCTGGTTTGCGTATCTCCAATCCTGGCTTGATACTTTGAGGAGATTGGTGATTAGAGATTAAGAGATTAAGAGATTAGGAGATTGAGAGATTGCTCAATCTCCTAATCTCTTTTGCACATGGAGACAATATAGATGTCCAACATCAATTGGAAAACCAAAGCAATGATAGTAGGCACTGTTGTCGGTGCGCTCATTGGCCTGGGCGCAGCCACCTTGTTCACCCGCAACGCCGACAAAAGCGGCAGCGGTGAGGCCCCGGAAGTCTCTACGGCCGAAGCGTTAGGGCTGGCTATCTCTATCATCGGCATCGTGCGCGGCATTGCTTCGCTGGCCGACGGTAAATCGAGCAAAAAGAAAAAGTAATACTTACTGCGTGAACAGGAAATCTCACGCAGCACGATTCAGGTTCATACTATGCTCAACATCGTGGTTGTAGATGACGACATCACTAATGTCCAACTGTTGCAAATGTTGTTGGAACTGGATGGTTTCAAAGTAAACGCCTGTACGAATATCCCAGAAGCTATTTCACTCACTACCCCTCATACCTTTGCCTTTGTCATAGATTGGCATTTGGAGCGCAATGCCAGTGGGTCAGACTTATTACATGCTATTCGTCAGGGAAAAACACCAGCCAGTCGGGACACGGCCGTAATCATTTCCTCTGGCGACCACCGCCGCGAACAAGAAGCATTAGCGGCCGGGGCTAACCATTTCCTGCTCAAACCCTACCCGCCAGATGAACTATCAAAACTCCTGGCCTCCCTGCTCACTTCATAATTCATAATTCATAATTCATAATTCTCTTTAGGAAACACATCTTGGCTACAAAATCAGGGCGGCGACACGGCCGTACCACTTCAAAAAACAACACCCCCTCCCGCCAATGGCGGCGCATGGATTTACACCTGCACACCCCCGGCTCCAACGACTACCAACAGCCCGAAGTCAGCTATCTGGACATTTTGCGCCAGGCCGAAGTACGCGGCCTGGACATCATTGCCTTCACCGACCATAACACCATGGCCGGCTTTGCCGCTATGAAAAAGGAAATTGAGCAGTTGCTCTGGCTGGAAGAGCGGCGGCGCATTGAACCGGACGAAAAGCGGCGGCTGGATGAATACCGGCGGCTGCTCACCAAAATCCTGGTGCTGCCCGGTTTTGAATTTACGGCGACCTTTGGTTTCCACATTATAGGCATATTCCCGTCAGAAACACCCGTCAGCTTTTTGGAACATTTGCTGCTGACGCTGAGAGTACCGCCGGTTGTGCTGCACCAGGGCAGTGCCAATGTGGGCGCGACCAGCGACGTATTAACCGCTTATCGCGTGATCCATGATGCCGGGGGCATTGTCATTGCCGCTCATGCCAATTCCGGCAACGGCGTTGCCATGCGTGGGTTGGACTTTGGCGGGCAGACGCGCATTGCTTACACCCAAGACCCCTATCTGCACGCGCTGGAAATAACCGACCTGGACAAACGGGGCTTCACCACCCGCCGCTTTTTTGACGGCTCCAAACCGGAATATCCGCGCCCCATGCGCTGCATTCAAGGCTCAGACGCCCACCGACTGACGCGCGACCCGGCGCAGCCCAAACACCTGGGCGTGGGCGACCGGGTGACGGAGGTTTTGCTGCCGGAATTGACGTTTGAGGCATTGGCGGCAGTGTTGAAGGGGAATGATTTATCGTTGACACGGCCGTATCGCGGCCCGGCCAATCCCATTGATTTTGTACAGTTGGCACAGGAGGAGGGGGAATCCATCGTCCAGGCATTCCATCCCAGTCTGGTGCAGCGGGGCGGGCATCAAGACCGTATTTTGCAAGATATTTGCGCCATGGCGAACACCAACGGCGGCGCGATTTATGTGGGCGTCAGCGCCGACCCGAAGGCAAAACCGGAAGGAGTGAAGGAAGCAGGCAAGGCGGTGGAAAAATTGATGACGGCCGTGAGCAACCGCATCACCCCCACCCCCGACATCCACATAGACACCCTGCCTTCCCGCGGCGCCCAAATTGTGCGCATCACCGTCCAGCCCGGTTCAGACACCCCTTACGCCATTGACGACAATAAATTTTACGTGCGCGATGAAGCCGAAACCAGCGTGGCTGTGCGTGATGAAATTGTGCGCCTGGTGGAACGCAGCCTGCGCCAGGAGACCCCCGAACCAATTGGTGTACTGCCCCCGCTCCCCATCCCTGGCTCACAACCTGCCCCTGTAGTCCAACCCGGCCCTGGGTCGCTTTCTACGGCCGAACCCGTACCTGCGCCCACAACCGGTAAAGCTGGTGGCAAAGCAGCCAAACAGATTGAACCGCCGCGCACCGGCGTGGAAGTGGTGGAAAGCGAAAAGCGCAGCGGCACCTATTACCACACCGTGCGTGATTTACGTAATGGCAGCCTGATCAAAAACGTCACCCGTTCCTCGGCGCGCAAACTGTGGCATTATGCCATCTCCCAGGTAGAAGCCGGGCAGCCCAAACCCAAAGAGATCAAATGGCAGGGCGATATCGCCCTCATCAACAAGCGCGAAAAAGATGACAACATCTGGTATGACCTGGCCCTACGTGAAGGGGACACCGTTCACATCTACTACGGCGTGACGGACAGCGGGCTGAATGATGCCTGGCTGCCACTGATTGAGGGAACGTCATCCCTAAGCCGTGATCTGTAATCCGTGAGCCATCGGATTACAGATCACCGATTACCGATTACGGATGACAGATGACAATGAACATCGGCATTCTCACCATTAGCGACCGGGGGGCGCGCGGCGAGTATGAAGACCGCAGCGGGCCATTGATTGCCGAGATATTGCACACCCACACCCCCTGGCCCATTACCCATCAAGCTGTCATTCCTGACGATTTTGCTACGATAGTGGAAACGTTGACCCGCTGGTGCAACGAGGGAGTAAATTTGCTGCTGACCAGCGGCGGCACCGGCTTTGCCCCGCGCGACGTGACGCCGGAAGCGACAAAACGGGTAATTGAACGGGAAACGCCGGGCATTGTGGAAGCATTACGGGCGGAGAGTTTGCAGATTACCCGCCATGCCATGTTGTCGCGGGCGGTGGCGGGTATTCGCGGGCAGACGTTGATCATCAACCTGCCCGGCAGCCCCAAAGCGGCGCGGGAAAACCTGGAGGTGCTGCTGCCCGTCCTGCCCCACGCCCTGGAACTGCTCACGGACGCGCCGGGCACGGAAAGCAGCCACCGTTTGGTGTGAGTCTGGTGGGTTCCCTGAAGCTGAACAATTTCAGGCCAAATTGAGTCAAAATATCAGCCATCCAATGGGCTGCGTACACCTAAAGGCCCTTTATTTAGGACATGTGCATAAATCATTGTCGTCTTCACATCCTTATGGCCCAACAACTCCTGCACCGTGCGAATGTCATACCCTGCTTCCAACATATGTGTAGCAAAACTGTGCCGAAAAGCATGGGGACTGACCGGTTTAGTAATCTTTGCCCGTTGCCCGGCGGCCTTCACAGCCCGTTGCACTGCGCTTTCATGCAAGTGATGGCGGTACAACACGCCATCATCTGCACGAGGATCGGTTGACAAGGTGCTGGAAGGGAAGATGAATTGCCAGCTCCATTCCCGATTGGCGTTGGGATATTTGGAGGCCAGGGCATAAGGCAGGGGCGCCCGCCCCTCACCACGCGCCAGGTCGCGCTCATGTTGGCGTTTTACCTGGCGCAAATGTTCTTGAAGTGGCACTATCAATGTAACGGGGAGAACCGTTACCCGATCTTTGTTTCCTTTACCCGCACGAACCACAATCTCCTGTCTTTTGAAATCAATATCCTTTACCCGCAAAGCCAATGCTTCTTTTACTCGTAAACCGCCGCCATACAGCAATTGAACTACCAGCTTTGGCACACCCGATAACTCGGCTATAACCAGGTTTACTTCGTCCTTGTTCAAGACAGTGGGTAGACGCTGCGGTCGTTTCGCCCGCATAGCCTGGATATTAAAAGCCAACGGCTGCTCCAACACCTCTCTGTATAAAAATAAAATCGCTTGCAAGGCCTGATTTTGAGTCGAAGCGGCCACATTCTTCTCCACTGCCAGATGAGTCAGAAAGGCTTCAATTTCCACTTTGCCCATTTCAGTAGGGTGGCGCTTATCATGAAAGAGGATAAATCGCCTGATCCAATCAACGTAAGTTTTTTCTGTTTCATATGAATAATTTTTCAGGCGTATTTTGTCACGCACCTGATCAAGCAGTTTTTTTGGTTTTGATTCCATGCTGATTCCCTTTACAGCTTTCTTGCCTATGGTTGCAGGGTATTTAACCCGTTAAAGGTGATTACCCTGCCTATTATTGCAGGGTAATCACCCAAACACAAATGCTTGCACTCCTGAAATCGCAAGGTATCATTCCCCTTCAAAGAATACCCTGCAATCGGTGCAGGGTAATAAATAGTTGGGCGGCTTCCTGCGAACCAAGAGCAGGGTAAGGAGAACGTGGAATGGATACTCAGATCATAGTAGCTATTGTCACAGGACTTTTCAGTGCCGTGATTACTCCTCTAACGGCTCAAGTGATTATTCCTGCATTCAAAAGCAGTCCAATAGAGAGTAAACCCAAACGGCCGTTGCTGACATTTCTACAAGCAGGAGTCGGTGGAATTGCTGGAGTGCTTTTGGGATACTTTTTGCTAAGTCCGTTTTTCGTTTCGCCTTGCCCTCCATTTGCTTCGACTAGAGTCGATATCACCTCACCTGTGTCTGGCACAAGCGTACCTCGATTAGTAACAGTTCAAGGAACAGCCTGTCATATCCCGAATGGAAAAGAATTATGGCTGTTTGTAGTACCCGAAGGTGTAACGGCATATTACCCGCAGACAGGACCTGTTGTGATTTCAAGTGATGGTAATTGGAGCGCAAGTGCATATGCAGGCTTGGATGATCCGATTGATATAGGTAAAGGGTTCATATTGATTGCCGCGTTGGCTGATCAGCAAGGTAGCGCTGCCATACGTGGGTACTTTGCTCAATCAGGTTCAGAGTTCAAGGGTCTTGAGCCTCTACCGCAAGGGATACAGATAATGGCTCAGGTGCGAGTTATCCGCAAATGAAAGCGATGTCTGTTTATCAAACAATAGCCGCCCAACAAGCGTTTCCAGCCGACCCGCTCCGCTGCGCTTCGCTCCGCTACGCGGGCGGCTGAAACGCGAGCCGTTAGGGCTGCAAACCGATCTTGTTCTCCGAAAAATCAAAAGGGTGTTTACACGGTATCCGTGAAGATGTATAATCATCGGTATGATTGTCTCCTTCGCTGATGAAGCTACAGCCGACCTGTATCATGGACGTCGTACCAGTCGAGTTTGCCGATTTCCTCATGATATTTTGCATCGCGCTTTGGTTAGATTAGACGTACTTAACACAGCCCAGAACTTGATGGATTTGAGTTCCCCACCTGGCAATCGTCTTGAGGCTCTTGGCGGCGATTGGGCAGGCTTTCACAGCATTCGGATTAATAGACAGTGGCGCATCGTCTTTCGTTGGGAAAACGGAAACGCTTATGACGTTCAAGTGGTAGATTATCACTAAAGGTGTGACAAAATGATTCCCGAAAACCGCATTCCGACTCATCCAGGAGTTATACTAGAAGAAGAATTCTTAATCCCTTTGGGGCTTACGCAGGTTGCTCTTGCTAAACACTTGGGAGTTCCTACGCAAAGGATCAACGAATTGATTCGCGGCAAACGAGGTGTGACACCGGAAACCGCCTGGTTATTGGCAGGTGCTTTTAAGACAACACCACAGTTCTGGCTCAATTTACAGGCAAATTATGATTTGGCTATGAACCGACCCAAGCAAGAAATACGGCCGTTAGCACTGGCAGCCTAACATTCCGTGCAGGTGACGCTGGCGCGGTGCCTCAGATGGCTTGTTACTTGGTGAATGGCAAAGTCTCTGGTCAACTGCGCCAGCGCACCTGACGGTGGCGTTAGGCCGACAGCCAAACATACGAGAGGAAACTCATGAGCAAAGTATTCGTCAACATTTCACTTAGCCTCGATGGCTACATGGCGCCGGAAGGCATGACCTTGGAGAATTGGGACAGACCCGATT
>JABFFZ010000105.1 GCA_013112725.1 Chloroflexota bacterium | reverse complement strand
GATAGAGTGCAGGTATCACAAAAAGGGTCAGGAAGCTTGAGAAACATACCCCCTGGCCGGACGATATATTGGTCTTTGTTGGTGGGGTTTGCTATCGCCATAAGGTCATGTTCAACAATTGCAAAGGATATTGCGGTATTGAGATATTGGGATATTGAGGGATAGCCAATCATCAATATCCCAATATCCTAATCTCCTGATTCCCCCATCAGGGCATAAACGATGAGGAGGTCTGACCCCAATTATCAACATGGGTACGCAGGGCCAGTTCCAGGCTTTCCAGGGCGTTGAGTTGGGGCAGCAGTTGGTAATTGGCCCAATCGTTGAACTCGGTGCGAAACGCTTCGGCGGCCTGCCCCTGCCATTCACCGCCCACAAACTGGTTATTCACGCGGGCGGACAGGGCGCGCAGTTGTTCATGCACATTTTCACGGAACGCTTTGATCTGGTCAGCCGTTTGATAACCGGCGTCCATGTCAAAATGTAATGTTGTCATTTTTCGATCTCCTCACTAAAGTTATGGTGATTATGGCAGACCTGACAGTTTTTTGAAAGCCGTCAGGTCTGCCGGGAAATGTTTTGTTTATGGAATACGCCGTCATTACTTTAACCTACCAACAACAACAGGCCGACCTGGAAACACCGTTGAGTGTGCCGCTGTTTATGCTGGCGCCGATTGTGCTGGAAACGATGCACTGGGCCGACCAGGATTTGCGCCAGGAAAATGCCCGCTTTGTGGGCCGCCTGCAAGGGTCGGGGGTGATCATTCGCCCCAACGAGACGCTGGCGCAGGCGGGCGTGGTAGATGGGGATGTGGTGGAGTTGACGGCCGTGCAAAGCCACAGCATTGACTTCGACCGCATCCTGAACATCGGCCCCGTCTCCGGCATCTACAGCGCCCAGGCCTATCTGAAATCGGTGGAAACGGGTGAGATGTTCCTCTGCCGGGGTAAATCCAGTCTGGTCGGCCGTTCGCCAGAGTGCGCCATCAACCTCTCTCGCCTGCCTGGTAATGATGTGGTTTCCCGCCGCCACGCCAACATTGTGCGCCGCGATGATGGCTACTGGCTCACCGATGAAAACAGCGCCAACGGTACGATTGTGGACGGGTTCACGCTGAACCCCAAAGAAACAGTGCGCCTGCGCGACCGCTGCCAGATTCAATTTGGCGAAGACGGGCCGGTGTTGGCGTTTTACGCCGGCGAATCGGGATAGGTACGCGTTCATTTCAAGTTCGCTCTATTGCCTAACCCGTAACCCGTTATCCGATTACAGATTACGGCTCACGGATTACCGGTCATGGTGCCACATGCAAACAGCCGCGCACCGACCGGGCCACCACGGATGGACCGCTGGTGGTGGGGCGCACGATAACCACTTCCCACTCATAATCGAAAAAGTTCATATCAAAAAATCGGTCGGCGGCCACGTTCATCGTCCATTGCTGCCCATTAAGCTCCACGTTCGACCCCACGCTGCGCATAAAAGCAGCCGAACTCCCTTTAGGGCCGACACGCACTTCCATATATTCGTTATTGCGTAATGTGTCATTCCACGTCCAGGCAAAGGGGATGATTTGCGTTTTGTTGAAGTTCCCCGGTGCGCTACAGGTATACACGGCCAATCGAGGCGCGGGACGGCTGGGCGCCACCGCACCTAATGTAGCCGTGGGCGTCAGCGTGGGTGTGGCTGATGGTTCCGGTGTGGGGGTACGGGAGGCGGTAGGGGTGCGGGTAGGCGTGGTGGTGTGGGTGGGTTCGGTGGTAGCTGTGGCAGTGAGAGTGGGGGCGATGGTAGGGGTGGCCACGGCCGTGCTAAACCCATACAACTCATGCTGTACCGGTTCCGGTGCCGCCAGTGAACCGCCGGTCAGATAACTGCGTTCACCACCCACCAGGGAAACGGCCGTGTCCAAATCCATCACCTCGCAACTGCCCGCAAAACAATCCACATCAAACAGAAACGGGGACTCACTGTAGCCAATACCCATCAAGCCATTTTCCACCTGAGCGATAGAACCCAGGCCGGTTTTAACCTGCCAGGGGGCGCGGGCCGCCCCTAACAGCAGCCGCCCTTGGGTAATCTCCACTAGCAATTGTTCCGCTTCAGCCGCCGGTTTAAACGTTATCTCGGAATCGGGCGCCAGGTGTAGTTGGCTGTTATCCGGCAGTACCAGCGACACAGGATCACCCGCCGTGATGAGATGCAAAGGTTCATCGGCTGTGGGCCAGGGTAGGGTCTCGGCTTCCAAAGGGCCGCCGCGCTCGCCCATTTGCCAGACGGCGCGGCGGGAAGGGCTGCTGACGGTAATGGTGAGGCCGGTGACGGTGGCGGTGGGTTCGGGTGTGGGTTCGGCTACGGCCGTGCCGCCAAACGCTCCCTGCTGCCACAAGACAGCCACCGCGCCGGTCAGGAGCAGCAAAACAAGAGGTATCGCCAGATACCAGAGTTTGAACCGGGAGCGGCGTGGTTCGTCAACCACCCCACCCGCGCCGCGTTTGATGGGCGTCGCCAGGGTCATATCCGGGGAAACGGGCGGCGGCCACACGGCCGATGGTTCCGGGCGGGGGGCGACGGTAGTAGGCGGCGGGAATCTGTCCGGCGGTTCGATGACAAAGGTGGCGTCCGGTTCGGCCGAGGTGCGCCAACTGCTCTCGGCGCGCGGCGGCGGTGGTTCCACCACAAAGGTGGCTTCGGGGTCGGTACGAGATTGCCAGACATCCACCGCCGCTGATTGGCTTACCGGTTGAGATGGAGACGGGGGAACCAACGGCGGCTCTACGGCATCCGATTCTGACGGCGGCGGCGTAAAGGCGGTGGGGATGGGGGTGGGCTGACCGGCACTGAGCGCAGACGAAGTGACCGTGTCCGGGGTTTCGGCCGTTTCGGGCGGTTCGCTTCCGGCCAATGGCCCGGCCACTGCCGGTTGTTCCGGGCGTGGTTTGGGGGGCCGGATAACCACCGTTTCGTCGGGGCTTTCTGGCAACGGGGAAAGTCTTTCAAACGACGTGGATTCTCGGTCTGTCAGGGCCTCAGCAACGGCGGCGGTGGCAAAAGTAACTGCTGCCAGGGGTTCAATCCGTTCTGCTTCCGGCACCTCAATGACCGGTTCTTCAACAACCTGTTCTGGCGCAACCGGAGGTTCTTTTACCAGAGGCGGCACTTCCGCCAGAGGCGGGGAGTTCACCAATGGCGGCGGCTCCGCCAGCGATGGCCGGGTCAAAATGATCGTCGCGTCTGCCTCGAATGGTTGGGCTGGTACTTCTGGTGGGGTCTCCGGTGCGGCCACTTCCTGAACGGCGGTGGCAACAGCAGCGCCTAAGGCCAGGGCATCACCGGCCGTTGGTAGGATCTCCGGTCCGGCCGGTTGTTCTGGCTGCTCGCCGGTTACCAGATACGGCCGTAACGCCGCCACAAACTCAGTCACCGTGGCAAACCGCTCAGCCGGTTTTTTGGCCAGCGCCTGGGCAAAAATGGGCGGCAATTCCGGCTGCGGCAGCAGTTCCAGTGGCGGCGGCTCCTGCACCTGTTTGAACATGAGTTGGGTGACGTTACCCTGAAATGGGGGCCGCCCGACCAATGCCTCAAACAAGACGACAGCCAGGCTGTATTGGTCGGCACGGCCGTCAATTCCCCCACCCATGAACTGCTCTGGACTCATATAGGCCAGCGTGCCCGGCAGCCCGGAAGCGTGGATGGTGGTATCCAGAAATTGGATCAGGCCAAAATCGGTAACGGCGGCCGTGCCGTCTCTGGCAAACAAAATGTTGCTCGGTTTGATGTCGCGGTGGATGACGCCTATGGCGTGGGCGGCGTCCAGGGCGGCAGCTACCTGGCTGGCGGCCAACCACAAACGAGCCGGCGACAAATCACCCTGGGTTAGATGGTCACGCAGTGTACCACCGGCAAAGAGGGGCATGACCAGATAGACATGCTCTTTTTCAATACCAACTTCGTACACGGGCACGATGTGGGGATGGGCTAACTGGTTCACGGCCGTGACCTGCTGCTGTACCTGGGCAAAAAACGCTTCCTGGTGGGTGAACCGGGGCGACAGCACTTTGATGGCCAGGGGTTCGGTACGGCCGTCTACCTGTGAACGGTACACCGTTGCCATTGTGCCCCAGCCAATTTCAGACTGGAGAGGGTATTGGCCGACTTGTTGTAATGAGTTGCTCATGTAAAACAGTAATTGGGTAATTGAGTGATTGGGTAATTACGTAATTACCCAATTACCCAATTACTCTACTTTAGCCATTCCTCGAAAAAAAGCGGCTCAGGCGTGATTGGCTGCTGCGGGCGCTTTTTTGCGCGGGCACACCATCACCGGCAATGCGTTTGAGTTCACGGCCAAGCTGCAACAGCGTCAGCCGGTCGGCCGGATTTTTAGCCAGACAGCCGTCAATGATGATCTCATCCAGCCCGGCGGTGACCAGCGGCGACAGGGTACGCAGGGAGGTAGGCCGGGATTCGCGGATGCGTTCGGTGAGGCTCTTCTCGTTACGGCCGCTGAAGGGCAGTTTGCCGCCCAACATGCGGTATAACACCACGCCCAGCCCCCACACGTCAATTTTCACCGATTCGGTCTGGCCGATTTCGGGGGCGGAGTAGATGCTACCATGCGGTAACTGTTCCGGGGACATGATGTAGAGCGTGACGCCCGGCGGCGGCAGGACGCGGGTGGCGATGCCAAAATCGAGCAGGACGGGGGTAAACGGCCGTCCCGCCTCCACCGGCTCCCGAAAGACAATGTTTTCCAGTTTCAAGTCGTTATGGGCATATCCCTGGATGTGGATGTGATCCAGGGCGCGGCCAATTTCCAGGGCAATGGTAGCCGCTTCGGGTGGGGTCAGTTGTTCCACCTGTTCCAGGTAGTCAGATAGTGTGCCCCCTTTCAGATATTCCATCACAAAAAAGACGGGCTGATTGGGCAGATCAATGGCGTTGGCGTAGTAGACGCTGGTTTTGCCGGGGCGGGGAATGGGGTGCAGCCGGACAATGTTGCGGTGGTGAAACCGTTGGATCAGTTCCGCCTCGCGGACGATGGAGCGGGAATAAGAGGCGTCATCATGTTTGTTGCAGATTTTGATGGCGACCTCCTCGGGGCGATCCAGTTCGGTGGCAGCGTAAATGACGGCAAAACCGCCGGTGGCAATCGGTTCGCCTAACGTATAGCGCCCGCGATAAAGCGTTGCCCCTTTCAAAAGCGATCTCCCCCTGACTGGTTGGGGCGGCGCACCACGCGGGTACTACGACCAGAATCAAATGTATCGCTGGTGTAGGGGTCACGGCCGTAGCCGCCATAGGATGGGGTGGCGCTTTCAAATTGCAGCTTGACGCCGCCGCGCTCCACCCGCGCCAGTTCAATTTCGTCCCCATCTTGCAGTTCGCGGGGCGCCATAGCATCCAGCCGCACACCGTTGAGGAAGGTGCCGTTGGCGCTGTCTTCATCCCGAATCATAAAATGGTCTTCCTCGTCAATGATGGTGCAGTGGCGGCGGCTGATGGGGCTGGTGTCGTCGTGCTGCTGGAAGAGCAGTTCGGCGTCTTGTTTGGCGCGGCCAATGGTGGTGGTGCCATAGATTTCCAGTTTCTTGCCCACGCTAACGTCCCCTTCCAACACCGTGAGGTAGGCGCGGGGGTTAGACTGGCGCTCAATGCGCTTGGTAATGCGGTCAATCTGTTTGTTCACCGTCTGGCGCACGGCCAGCACCGGCCCCCGGTTGCGCGTCAGCACCACGGCAATCATGGCTACGGCCAGCAGCACAATACTGATGGGTAGTAAGATGTCTGACCAGTTGGTACCGGAGGGAACAACGACGGGATTTTGCGCCTCTACTACAGCGGTGGCTCTGGGCACGGCCGTGCCATCTACCATGACAACTCCTGGTTCCTCTGTAGGCGCGGCGATGGTAGGTAGCACGGCCGTAACCTTCACCGAAGCCGGCCGCGAATCCAGATTAAATTCATCTTTCACCACCACCGACAAGGTCACTTCGCCTGCTTCCTCTACCAGGTCCCAGGGGAAGGGGAAGGTGATTTCATTGCCATTGGTGATGTTGGTCAGCGAGGGATCCACCGGGTCGCCGTTGACCGTCAGAGTGGCCCGTTGCAGGTTGCGCGTGTAGTTGTCGGTAAAGACCACTTTGGCTACCACCTGGGTGGTCGCATCTGGGGTGATGCGAGCATTTTCGGCGGGGCTTTCAATGGTCACGCGGGGCAGATCGATCTGGTCAATACTGTACTCACCCAGGCCGGTGACACGGCCGTCATCCACCACCACTTCCACCGGGCGGGTGCTGGCCAGCCCATCCGGCGAGCGATAAGCCATCTCATATACCGGGCGCAACCGGGCCGCCAGGGTGCGGTAAAAATCATCGGCAGAGGCAGGGCCGGCCAGATTAAGCGCCTGACCACCGCTGTTCACTGCCAGGTCAGATACCCGCCCGGCCGTGTCCCGGCTGGCCACCAATACGGCGTAAATGGGAATGCCCAGCCGTTCCGCATTGCTGGCCAGCGCCGCTGGTTCGCCCTGATCAAACTTTTCTAGTTCACTGGTAAAAAGCACAACCAGCTTAGGCTGGTTGCCGCTACCGGCTTCTCTATCCATATTTGTTAAAATCTCGCCCAATGGCCGGATAGGCGCGGAGAGGCAGTCATTGGCATTGGCGCAGGTGGGGGGACGGTAGCTGTCGAGTACGGCCGTGACATCGCTGGCGTTTTTGGTGAATTCCAACAGGGGCACGGGGGTGGGATTGCTGCCCTCAATGGCGCTAATGGCTATGTAATCATCCGGCTGCTTCCAGTTTTGGGCAAACTGGCGAATGGCTTCCCTGGTCTGGTTCCAGCGGTCAGCCTGCCCCATGCGTAAACCGGCGTCAATGACAAAATGCACCCACAGTGGCCCTTCGCCCGCCACCGGACCGCGTGTCAGTTCTACGCGACGGCCGTTTTCCTGAAGTTGCAGGTTGGCTGTAGTCAACCCCGATACGGGTTCTCCGGCAGCATTCAAAGCACGCACATGCACCGTCACCACCGGAAATTGGGAGGCATCCACCGTTGTGACAATGACTTCCGTCACCGGCCCACTCCCCTGCGCACCCACCGTAGTTACCAAAGTGAATAAGAATAACAATACAAAAACTACTTTAACACTCCTGGAATACGGCATAGTTCTCCTTCGGAATTATGAACTGGACACCGGCGTTTTTTATGTCACCAGAGAGGTGAGAAAAATTTGACAACTCTAGAATTTGCCAGACTCCAGTTATAAATTTTCACCCTTTGTGGTGGAGTAAAAATTGAACTTTACCAGCAAGTTGTTTACCCGGTCACTGGCAATTTGTAATTCAGCCACCGCCGCCTGTAATTCAGCGGCATTGGGGGCGGTGCTGGCCCGTTTCTGGCGCAAACCGGCGCTCTGTTCGGCGGCGATCTGGCTGAACAGGGCAATGGTCTCCGGCAGGGGCATGATGCGCAGTTCAGCTTGCAGCAGGTCGGTGCAGAGGTGGAACTGGCGCATGGCCTGGGCAAAGAGACCCAACTGGCGGTAGCTGTGCATCAGCGCCCGGTGCACTTCCTCGCGCAGGGGGTCTATTTGCAGGATGTGTTGGCCGAGTTCAACGGCCGTGTCATAAGCCCCTCGCTGCATGGCGCTAAACATGCGTTCGCCCAATAAACGCAGATGCAGCCGCGCCAGCCGTTCTCGTTCCAATAAACACCAATCGGCATAAATACCCTCACAAAACTCCCCCTGATACAGCGCCGCCGCCCGCGCCAACCACACTTCTTGCCGCACCGGATCGGTTTCTATTCTGGCCTGGCGCTCGCAGCTTTCAAAGGTGACAAAATCAATCTGCACCTGGGGCGGTGGCGTCAGGCTGATCCAATCACGCGAGGTGAACAGCAGATCGTCACAGGTGTAGTGGAGGTCATCAAACAGTTTGCGCAGGCGCCACACGGCCGTGTTCAACCGCCCCCGCCCCTGTTCTTCAGAACAATCCGGCCAGAGCAAGTCTATCAATTTTAAGCGGCTGTGTTTGGCGCGGGGAAATAACAACAAGTAAGCCAGCAGTTCCTCAACATGGTGAGTGGGGAAACTGGACACCACCCACTCATCATGTTGTAACTGAAGTTTGCCCAACGCCCGAATCTGTAAATGGGTCACAACACGCACCTTGTGAATGATTCAGCCATGTGGAAAACCAGATTTTGGAGATGGGAGCGGTGGAGATTGGAAGATTAGAGATTAGAGATTGGGTTAAGTCCTGTCTCCCAATGTCCGGTTACGAGTCGTTTTCTGAAAATACAAAATACACCCGCAATCTGCTTCGCAATATGTCAATGATGGATAAGTGTTGAAATCAGGTTTCCTGTCCGTCACTTTCGGCCGCCTGGGAGGCGCTGCCTTTTTTGTTCCTGACTTAATGTTACTGGATGGACAGGGCATTGTCAATTTATGACGTAAGGGAAAATGGAGATCGGAGATTAGAGATTAGAGATTAGAGATTAGAGATTAGAGATTAGAGATTAGAGATCATCAAATCTCCGCTCTTTAATCTCTAATCTCTAAAAGATCACTTGAATTGCAACAGATAACTCGTATGTGCCGGTTTGTGGGCGTTGATCAGCCGGGTTATCAGAGTGGCATTGACCTCAGACTCCCGTGCGGGCAAGGTAACGGTAAAGGTAAAGGGTTCCAAATTTTCGCCGGTATCATCAATTTCCGGGACGAGGCCGGTGTAGATTTCCAGAACACGGCTGAGCGCCCAACGGGTGCCGCGCCGGGCATAAATTTGGTGCGCCTCCATCAAAATGGCGCGGCGCCTGGCCTCATCCCAACTCTGGTCAAAGGTGAGATCAAACCAGTTGGCCAGCCAGGGTAAAAAGTCGGCCGGGGCTGTCGCCGGATGCAGAAAAACGTCGAAATTATCTACCGTCCATTCAATGGGGGCGTAAATGGATTCAAATAACGCCAGGAAACGCTTCATAAAGCTGGTGTGGTAAATGCCGGGCAAGTATTGCAAATAGCGACTTTCGGTGAGGGAGAGACCGGGCGGCGGCGTATAAGCCGGCGGTTCTGCCTCAGGTTCGGGCAGGGGCGGTAAGGAGGGCGGCACAGGTGGCTGATCGGCAGGCGGCCCGCCGTTGATTTTGGTTTCGGCGCGACTTTTGCGGGAGGGTTTGGGCGGTGGTTCGCTGACAACCGCTGATCCTGATGCCGGTAGTTCCGGTAGGGGTTCTAGTTCGGCGACGGGTTCGGGAACGGGCGGCGGGGCAACAGCCTCGGCTGCCACCGCTATCTCTCCCATCTCATACGTCAACGTGTATGCGCCAATCTCAATCACATCGCCGGGATTGAGGGGATGGGGATCGTACTCTTTCAGGCGAATGCCGTTGATCTTGGTGCCATTCGAGCTTTTTGTATCGGTAATGGTGCAGCCTGCATCGGAAGATTCAATCTGGGCGTGCCGCCGCGATACCAACGGATCGTCCAGCACCAGGTCGGCATCGCGCCGTCCCAACACGGCCGTGCCCATTGGCAGTTCATACGTAGAGGTTCCTGCCGGGCCCAAAATCTGTAAACGGTGGATAATAGTTGTTTCCGCCATAGTTTCCCTCGGTTTTTAACGCGGAGACACAGAGAAAAAACTTCACGTTTTTTGTGTCTCTCGCGGATTATTCCTGCCTGTAACTTTCGGCCTGGGTGTGGAGGAGTTGGGACACAGCCGTGGCCACCCCCATCATCTCCTCTGCCAACATCTCAAAACCAACGGCCATATCTTGCCGCCTTTTTGCCTGATCCTGATGGTAGACAGCGTGAATTTTGTCCGGCAGTTCGGCCATTTGTTCATTGGTCGTCAGGCCATGTTTCATCAAAACTTCTTGCAGACCGCGCAATTGTTGGCGGGCCGATTCAAGAGCCGCCTCGTCGTTGCCGGTCACGGCCGTGACAAACGCCTTGATCCCGTCAAACAGTTCATCCAACCGCTGGGCCACCAGGTCAGGGTTATCGGTGATGTCTACGGCCGTGAAGCCTAGCAGGTCGGTGGCGAGACGGCCGTTGGCCAAACCCGAATCTGTCCAGGAATCGGTTTGTATTGTCTGTCCAGGCTCTGCCTGCACAAACTTTAGCAAACCCGGAAAATATACTTCAACCGCTTTTACAGCTGGATAGATTACCTGCCGTATGAGGGCAGGTGTCAGGGCGTCACCATCAAAGCCGATACTGCTTTTATAACGCACTTCACCATCCGTCAAATCCATTTCAAAATTACCAATTTGCAAGCCATAATTTGCCTGCGTCAGATATTCAGCTACCTGCAACCTGCGTGATTTGGGGGCGCGTCCAGGCAGCAAAATGTAAAAAACAAACCGGTTGAAGTCCGGCCAGATTTTGGCGACATAGGGGAAACGAAATCCCGCCAGGGTAAATCCGCTAAAGTATAACCAGTCAGCTTCCGATGGTTGCAACTCCCAACCATCGGCGATCAAACAATTACCCAAAACCGAGAACGCGGTAGAGGCATCCATCACCAAGAACCCAATCACTCGTATGAAAACGATCTTTTCATCGGTGCATGTGTAGCACGATTTGGCCAATCGTGTTACATCACAACTCAATCGGAATTAACTCTTCACCAGATATTTGATATCGGCCTTGTTCCAGATCATCCGCAAAACGATTAAGCCATTCGGTAAAACTGTCCGCGATCACTTCTCTTTGCTCGCGCGTATGCCAGACAGTAATCATTTGCCCTTTACGGCCGTTTTTTGCCGGCGCCATATCCGCACATAACAAATCTCCGGCCCCATTATGAGCCAGAGGAACCCATCTTGCATGCCACCATACCGCCTGCACAGGGCCAATGGGTATAGCCTGTGTCTCATCAAAGGCACCATCGGCCATCAACTTCTGCATTCGGTTCCAAAAACGAATGATTCCTTCGTGCGACAATATCTCCCAGGGCGGTACCAATGCCGTTGCCAGACCGTGCTGTCCGTTATGGATATGCCAGGAATCCTTTATTGCCTTTGGCAACGCAATCTGTATCGTCTTTTCTATCTTTTCAATCTCTTCTTTCTTTGCGCCAGGTAACAGACGCACGTGTGCTTCAATCCCATTTGAAGTTAGCCATGAATCTATTCGTTGCCAGATTGCTGCAATTTTCATTATTGCTCCTTGCTCTAAGCGTAACCATTCAGTTCCTCTGGAGACTTGACAAGTTTTTACACCTAAATTGCGGCAACTGCCTCTGGTAAAAAACTTGTCAAGCCTGAACGCTTACCTCTAAGCGTCAAAACCCGTAATCTTGAAACGATATTCGTACTGATCAGACAAAGGTTTCAATTCGGCTACACTCTTTACTTCATCGGGATCGTCGGGATGCTCAACCTTATATTTGCTGAGTTTGGATCCCGCGCCGCTATTCAGGCTGCCATCTAGCGGCCATAAATTTCCAATCACATCTTGACCGCCAAACTGGATTTCCCACACATGATCGCCATCCAGGTCTTCATTGCCAGGGCTAAATCCATATTTTTTCAGGATATTGTTTATCTTGCCACCACCGGGGGTGCTATCATTTGACAGAGGCCCTACTACCGTACCAGACTGAATACGGAAGTTGGAATCAAGACCAATTTCTTCCCCGCCAGGCAACGTTGCCTTCCGATGCGGGGAGTATTCCTTAACCGGATATCCACCAACGCTATTTCCCTTCGTATACGCCCCTTTCATGGCTGATTGGGAACGAGTTTCATCTACTCGCCCACCCAGGTAAATTTTGGGATATTGGGCTGATGGCGGCTTGGGCCAGGTTATTTCAAATGTCAGGTTTTGTTTCCAAGGATCCTTGCGCCGTTGGTGGCCTGTCGCCCTGGCTCGCTGCACCACATATTCATAATCCCAGGTGTTTTCACCTTCTACCGGGGTAATCGAAGTGAAAATGGGGTGCTGTTGTTTCACTTTTTGGGCGATAGCTTCTGCTTCTTCTTTTTCGATACCTCCGCCCTGGGCACGACTTTCTTCCTCAGTATATAAAGTCTGCAAGCCAGCACCTACTTCCGCGCTTTCTGCTCCAGTTGTAGCCGGTGAAGGTGGGACACCTGTGGTACCGGCGACTGGTGGGGCAGACGCAGCCGGTTCCTCGCCGCCGAGGCCGAGAGCACGGCCAACACGGGCGGCACCGCGCTGGACGAACGAAGTGATACGGCCGATCACCCGCCGAATAAATCCCGCTACCATTTGCACCGGCCGTGAATTGAGAACACGGTCTATGGCATTGTCTACGGCCGTGCGCACCGCCTGAATGATCTCCTGCACCTTCTCGCTGATATTGCCCAGCCCCAACAACGATGACAGGAAGCTGATCGCCACTGGGATCGCCCGCGCCAATGATTGCTCAATAAAGCTGGCCGCCGCGCTGATATTGCCTGACGCAATAGACGTGATCGAATCAATAATCGCGCTCACCAACGACATGATCTGCGAACCCCGCTCGATAAAGAACATCACCACGTCATAAATCATCTTGCAGGCGCGAATAAACGCGCCGGCCGGGTTAAACAGACTGATCAGCCAGGTGATGCCCGCCTTAATCACCCGCTCCACGATAAACTCCTCAATCTTGCCGAAGATCATCTCCTTCAGGTCGGAGAGATGCTGCTGGATGATCTCCCACAACTGGCCGAAATCGCCGCTCTGTATCACCTGGAAGATGTGTACCACTTCCATCAGCGCCTCGACACCCTCTGCACCAATCAGCCGTTCCAACCCAAACCGCGCCAGCCCCACCATGCCCTGTTCCTGGTAAATGGTCACCAGTTCCATGATCTGGCCGTAGATACCCATGATGTCAATGCCCAACACCTGGGATACCTTGCCCATAATCTGCTCAAAGGAGATGCCCAAAATTTGCATCACCAACTGCAAAATGCCGGGCAGATCAAAGGTCTGCGGCAGGGTGATGCCCGCACCGCCCAAGGCGCCGGTGAGCCAGGCAATGAAACCCTGCTGCAAATGGGTGCCGATGTTGTCAATAAACTGGCTGAACCCTTGCTTGATAGCGTTAATCAGATTGCCCAGGAAGCCGATGGGGTCTTGAATAATTCGGCCAATGGCGTCGGCTGCCCGCGCCAGCACGTTGAGCAACATCTCCTTCAATTCCAGAATCGTGCGAATGACGCCGGTAATCGCGTTTAGCGCCCGGTCAATCAGGCCGGCGTTGGCCGCTTTCATCTCCTCAATGCGGGCGTCTACGGCCTGCAAATGTTCCTGGTATTTGCTGGCCAGGGTGTCAATGAGGGCATTTTGTTTGTCGTTGACGCTTTGCTCCAACTGGTCAAACTGGCTCTGGATGCTGTCGGCCGCTTCCTGGCCGACGGCCTGCAAATCCTGGGGCAGTTGGGCAATGTAATCCTGAATGCGTTTACGGCCGTTAGCAATTTCCGCCTTGGCCTCCGCCATCCCCCGGCCAATAATCGCCACCACATTGTCAATCACCGCGTCCATCTTGCTGATGAACAGGTTGCGCCCCTCGGCATAAAAGACATTCACCTCGCCCGGCATCCCCGCCAGCTTATCCGCAATCCAGCGCGCCCAACCCAACCAGCCGCCGTATCGCTCTTCCTTGTACGCCTCCATCTTGGCGTCCACGTAATCTTCAAACGCCTTCTTGGCCACCTCCGCCCCGGCGCTAAAGACCCGCTCCACTTCCCCGTCCAACCGGTCCAGAATCGCCTCGACGTTCGTCTTGGTCTCTTCGTAAATGGTATTGATGTCCGCGCCCACTTTGGCGCGGGCCTGTTCATCGGCCGTTTGCGCCGTTTCCTGGCGGCCCTCCACTTGGGCCAACAGGGCGGCACGGTCGCTGTGCATCGCCTGGGTTTGCTGCTCGGCAACGGCCGTCGCCTCTGTCTGCGCCGTCGTTATGTGTTCCTGTTCAGCCACGCGTACTTCGGTTGGCGCTTCTCTGGCGTGGGTTTGCGCCTCTTTCTTCGATTCCAGCGCTCCCGTAAATTCTGGCTCATTGGAATTGGCTAACTGCTCCTCTGTCACCTCCGCATCCGCCATCTGGTCATCCAGCGATTGGCTGCTTTCGCGGAGCGGCTGCTCCACCTCGCCCACGCCCTTTTCTTTGGGCACGGCCGCTTCCGCCCCCAGCGGCGGCGGCGCTTCACCGGGATCAGCATCGGGGATAGGGGTGACGGGTTTGGGTGGCACGGCGCCGGTATCGGGGGCAGCGCCAGCCGCTTCCTTCATCGGTGTTTTGCTCTTATCCTTCTCGGCTGCCACCTGGTTCGTGGCCTCCCCCTTCATGCCATCCAGTTTGTTGCTTTCCTTGAACTGGTCGGCTTCTTCGGCATTTTTGGGGGCCATTTCCTGGATGCGCTGCATCAGGCGGGCTTTGAACCCGGCGGCGTCAAAGTCCGGCGTGGGGGCGCTTTCCATTTCACCCGCCTGGTTATTTTGGGCGCGTCCGGCTATTTCAGCGGCGGGCATTTCGGCGGCGGCGGCAGCTTCGGCCGCTTTTTCGGTAGCCGGGGCGTGTTCTTTCTCGGCAACGGCCGTTTCCTTCACCCGGCTCGTCACCCCCATAAAAGCCGGGTCTTCTTCCGGGGATTTGGGGGCCACGTAATCTGGGCCGCGCTCGCCGCTGGCAACAGGCGCAACTGCCGGGCCGCCACTGGCGCCGTTGGCGGCCGGTT
>JABFFZ010000104.1 GCA_013112725.1 Chloroflexota bacterium | reverse complement strand
CCGCCGGCGACCAGGTGATGATTGGCAATGAGACGCCCAGGGTAACGTTTGGACCGGGGCAATAGGGAAGTGATGCGTGACGTGTGACGTGTGACGTGTGACCAAAGGTCACACGTCACACGTCACGAAGGAAAATCATCATGCGCAAGAAACGAACATGGATAGTCATAGGCGTAATTTTGGCGCTCGGCCTGGCCGGGTTTTGGCTGGTTCGCAATGGGCTGCCCCAGGCGCAGGCGCAGGCGGCGAGGACTGGGGAAGTTGTCACCGCTTTTGTCGGCGACCTGGCAGCCGGGACGACGGCGACGGGACAGGTCAGCGCCGGGCAGTCGGCGCGCCTGACCCTGCCCGCCAGCGGTACGGTGGCCGAAGTGCGGGTGCAGGCAGGGGATGCGGTGCAGGCGGGGGACATCCTGCTGCGGTTGGAAACGGCCGAACTGGAACGCGCTGTCGCCAACGCGGCGCAGGCGCTGATCATTCAAGAAGCCAATCTGGCCGCCTTACAGACGCCGCCAGCGGCGGCGCAACTGATGGCCGCGGCAGCGGCCGTAGCCAATGCCCAGGCGCAGCTAGATTCCCTGCTGGCCGGCCCCACCGAAGCGGAAATTGCTTCTGCCGCCGCCAGCGTGGCCGCGGCCCAGGCGGACGTCACCGCCGCCTCAACCCGCCTCAACAATACCCGCAACGGCGCGGGCGCGGCCGAAATTCAGGCGGCGCAAATCGCCCTGAATCAGGCGCAGGTGGCAGCCACGCAGGCCACCGAACAGCACACCACCATTTTGGCGACCATTCAGGATGGTAACGCCCCGGCGGGGATGCTGGATGACGCGGAACTGGCGGCGCGGGTGAATGTCTTGCAGGCAAACGCCCAATTAGCGGCAGCTCAGGAGACATTGAACCGGCTGCAAACGGGCAACCCCAACGATGTGGCCACGGCGCAGGCCACTCTGGCCACGGCCGTGGCGCAACGCAATCTGGCCCAGGCGCAATATGAGTTGCTGCTGGCCCCGGCTTCGGCTGCTCAAATTGCGGCAGCGGAAGCCAGCCTGGCCCAGGCGCAGGCCAATCTGGACAAATTGCAGCGCGGCCCGACGGCGGCGCAACTGGCGGCGGCGGAAGTGCAGGTAGAAAATGCCCGCATCAGCCTGGAACGCGCCCGGCTCAATCTGGAAAACGGGACGGTGACCGCGCCATTTGATGGGGTGGTCACGGCCGCGCATGTGCAGCCCGGTGAACTCGCCAGCGGCATCCTGGTGGAAATGATCGCCAGTGATGACCTGGAAGTGGTCTTGAATGTCAACGAAGTTGACCTGAGCCAGATAACCCCGGGGCAGGAGACGACAGTGACGCTGGAAAGCTGGCCGGATGACCCCATCCCTGGCCGCGTGCGGGCCATTGCCCCGGCGGCGGCCACCAGCGTGGGCAGCTCCCTGGTGACGTTTCCCGTCTACGTCACGCTAGAGGCAAGCGAGCGGCCCATCCGCGTGGGCATGACGGCCAACGCCGCGTTGGAACTGGCGCGCCGCGAGGATGTGCTGCTGGTTCCAAACGGGGCCATCCAGGTGGACCGCAGTAACGGGACCTACAGCGTCATCCTGGTGCAAACGAATACCCAGGGCCAGCCCGTGTATGAGACGATTCCGGTGACGATTGGGCTGCGCGACGGCCGTTACACTGAAATCACCAGCGGCATCCAGGCCGGCGACCAACTGCTCATCCCTGACCCGACGGCGACCAATCCATTTGCGCCAGGTGGCGGCAATGGGTCGGGCGGCAGGCCGTTCGGCGGCTAGTAAACCAATTTACCAAATCGGTTTACAGGAGTTCATTATGATAAAAATGAAAAACATCACCAAAACCTATCACATGGGCACACAAGAAGTCCACGCCCTGCGCGGGGTGGATTTGCAGGTGGAAAAAGGGGAGTTTGTGGCCATCATGGGGCCATCCGGCTCCGGCAAGAGTACGCTGATGAACGTTATCGGCTGCCTGGATGCCCCCACCGGCGGTACGTACATCCTGGATGACGTGGACGTGAGCCAGATGAGCGATAACCAGCAGGCGCGGGTACGCAACCAGCGCATCGGCTTCGTCTTCCAGCAGTTCAATCTGCTGCCGCGCACGACGGCGCTGAAGCAGGTGGCCCTGCCGCTGATGTATGGCGGCCTGGGGCGGGGGGAACGGCTGAAACGGGCCAAAGAGGCGCTGACGGCCGTTGGGCTGAATGAGCGCATGGATCACAAACCGGACGAGTTGTCCGGCGGGCAGCAACAGCGGGTGGCTATTGCCCGTGCCCTGGCCACCAACCCCAGCATCATCCTGGCCGATGAACCCACCGGTGCACTGGACACGACGACCGGTGAGGAGATTTTAGGTATTTTCAAGCAACTCAACAGCCAGGGCATTACCATTGTCGTCATCACCCATGATCCTGACGTAGCGGCCGTAGCCCAACGCACCATCTGGATTCGGGACGGGGTGATACAGGAGCATCATGGGTAATTGAGCAATTGAGTAATTACCCAATTACCCAATTGCTCAATTACTTCTTTGGAACAGCTATGAATATCTGGGAAAGTTTTCTCACAGCTTTAGATAGTTTACGGGCCAACAAATTGCGCTCGGTGTTGACGATGTTGGGGGTGATTATCGGTGTGGCGGCGGTGATTGCCTTGCTCTCCATCGGCAACGGGGTCACGGCTTCGGTGACCAGTGAAATCCAGGCCATTGGCACCAATCTGCTTAGCATTGGTACCAATTTTGACAACAGCGATGGTTTCCAGACGCTTAGCGTTAAGGATGTGGCCGCCCTGTCAGACCCGCTGAATGTGCCCGCCGTCAGCCAGGTATCAGCTACAGTTGGCGGCACACAGGAGGTGATTGCCGGCAGCCAATCGCTGCGTACCTCTGTGTCTGGGGTAACGCCCAACTTTTTTGAGGTGAACAACCGGAATGAGTTTGAAAGCGGTGATGGTCTGACAGCCACCGATGAAGAGACACGGGCGCGAGTGGCGGTGATAGGGTCGGATGCGGCCACCTCCCTTTTCCCTAACTCCTTCCCCATCGGCCAGTCCGTGCGCATCAATGGGGTCAGCTACGAGGTGGTGGGTGTATTGGCCGCTTCTGGCAGCAACTTTGGCAGCGGCAACAGCGATGTGTATATTCCCTTGAGTACGGCGCTGGCGCGGCTGTACACGAACCGCACCCGCACGGGCGAACGGGCGGTTAACCAGATCATCGCCCAGGCAGCCAGCGAGGCGCAAACGGATGCGGCCATTGCCCAGATTACGGAAACGCTGCGCCGGGAACATGGCATTGTGTATGCGGCCGATGATGATTTCCAGATTTTTAGCCAGGCGGATTTGCTGGAAACGTTTAATACGATTACGGCGACGCTGACTGCTTTTTTGGGTTCCATTGCCGGGATTTCGCTGCTGGTGGGCGGCATTGGCATTATGAACATTATGCTGGTGAGCGTGACGGAGCGGACGCGGGAGATTGGCATTCGCAAAGCGGTGGGGGCGTTGAAACGGGATATTCTGGCGCAGTTTTTGCTGGAGTCTATGGTGCTGAGTGTGCTCGGCGGTTTGTTGGGGATTGCCCTGGGGTGGAGCATTGCCCAGATCGCCAGTCTGGCGCTGGACGTGACGACGGTGGTGGATGCGGGTACGATACTATTGTCTACGGGTTTTGCGGCGGCGGTGGGGTTGGTATTTGGTATTTATCCGGCCTGGCGGGCGGCGGGTTTGCGGCCGATTGAGGCGCTGCGGTATGAGTGATGGGTGACGAGTGACGGGTGATGCGTGACGAGTGACGAGTGACGAGTGACGAGTGACGGGTGATGCGTGACGAGTGACGAGTGACGGGTGATGCGTGACGAGTGACGAGTGATGCGTGACGGGTGACGAGTGATGCGTGAGACTTCGGGTCATGGATCACGCATCACTCGTCAGCAGGGTGTGGCAGGTGAAAGAGCGGATTTTGGTGGTGGATGATGACCGGGAGGTGGTGCGGCTGCTGCGGGCATATCTGGAGCAGGCGGGCTATAAGGTGCTGGTGGCGTATGATGGCGAAACGGCGCTGCACAATCTCCGCCGCGAACGGCCGGATTTGCTGCTGCTTGACCTGATGCTGCCGGATCGGGATGGGTATGAGATTACCCGAATTGTGCGCGCTGATCCCGGCTTGACGGCCGTGCCCATCATCATGCTCACGGCGCGGGTGGATGATACGGACAAAATTGTGGGGCTGGAAATGGGGGCGGACGATTACGTGACCAAGCCGTATAACCCGCGTGAGGTGGTGGCGCGGGTACGCGCCCGCCTGCGCAAACCGGAGGTCTTACGGCCGCAACTTCTCCAGGTGGGTGCGCTGCAAATGGACGTGGGACGGCGTGAGGTGCTGGTAAATGGTGAACCGGTTACCCTGACGGCAACGGAATTTGACTTGCTGCGGGTGCTGATGACGGAGGCGGGGTATGTTTTTACGCGCAGTGAATTGATAGCTAAAGGGTTGGGCGCGGATTATGAAGGGTTGGACCGTACATTGGACAGCCATATCCGCAACCTTCGCCAGAAGATTGAACCCAATCCCAAACAGCCCGTTTTTATTCAGACCGTGCATGGGGTGGGATACCGGTTGGTCAACAATGAAGAGTGAGTCCATAGAAGAAGTTACCACAGAGACACGGAGGCACCGAGTTTACTTTGGTCAAATTCCTCTGTGCCTCTGTGGTTTTTCAGTATGAATCGTCTTTGGGTGCGGTTTAGCCTGATTATTGTAGGGGTGATTTTGTTTGTGTCCCTGGCTCCTTTTTTGTTTCGGGGTCTGATTTTTTCGTTTTTGGGGCCAGAATTGAGCGAGACGGAGCGTCTCTTCCCAGAGGTATTGGAATCGTTACCGCCAGAAACGGCCGAGCGCATCATGCAATTTATGCTGGCAGATTTGATTGCCAGCCTGACGGCGTATGTAGTGGTGAGCGCGGCGGCGGCGCTGCTGGTGGGGGCGTGGGTGGGGCGGACGTTGACACGGCCGTTGCAGCAGCTAGAACAGGCCGCCAATGCCATTAAAGCGGGGGAGTTGAACCAGCAAGTACCCATTCACGGCAGCCAGGAAATGGTGGCCATGGCCACGGCTTTTAACGAGATGGCCGCCCAACTGAGCCAGGCGGAAACATTGCGCAAAAATCTGCTGGCGGACGTGGCCCACGAGCTGCGCCACCCGATTCACATTTTGCAGGGCAATTTGCAGGCGATTTTGGATGACGTGTATCCGCTCTCTAAAGAAGAGATTGCCCGGCTCTCTGACCAAACCCACCATCTGACGCGGCTGGTGCAGGATTTACACGACCTGGCGCAGGCGGAAGCGCATCAGCTTCCCTTGCAGCGGCAGCCGATGGAACTGGCGGATGTAGTGAAGGAAGCGGTGGACACCTACAAGCCGTTGGCACACGGCCGTGACATTGACCTGCACGTAGAACTGTTGGGGGCGATTCCGCCCATTCAGGGCGACCCGGCGCGGCTGCGCCAGGTGATGTTGAATTTGCTGGACAATGCGCTGCGCCATACGCTGGACGGGGGGCGGGTGGTAGTGACGGTGCAGCAAAAGGATGGGGGGGTGGCGGTGCGGGTGCAGGACAACGGCCGTGGCCTGAGCGCGGAACAGTTGCCCTATGTATTTGACCGCTTCTACAAAGCCGACCGGGGGCGCGACCAGAGCGGCGCGGGCCTGGGGCTGGCGATTGCTAAAGCGGTGGTGGAGGCGCATGGGGGCAGGATCACGGCCGCGAGCGCCGGGCCAGGGCAGGGCAGCACATTTAGCTTTTTGTTGCCCATCCGTGCCTGACAAGGTGATACGGTTACAAAGCGGCGATGAGCCAACCGACATTATCTGGTAAAATGCCCCGCAGCTTGTTATGGAGATAAAACCTGTGGCGGTAAAAGTTGAGTTTCTCTGATCTTATTGTTCCTCCAGATGAGGCCAAGGCTAACAACTGCCCAGGAAAATATACTGTCAAAGGCTATAAAGTGTCATTTTGCCCGGCGAATGGAATTCGCGGCAACAAGTGCAAAGACCGCCTGCGCGGTCTGGGGACCAGTCGGCGAAGGCCGACTTTGCCCTTGTAGGCGCGGTTTCAACCGCCGGCTAAAATCTCAGATTATGCCCTTCGTTGGTATAACACGGCCGTGTGTATGGTTGCCCAAAGAGCATATGCTCCCCACATAAACAACGCCGCCAACAAACAAAAACGCCAGTCACCGCCCTCCAACCATCATCGCTTTCAACGCCCTCACCGCATCACCCCCTCACCCCTTCATCTGCTCACCCCTTCACCGCCTTCACCCGCTGCTGCCCGTTCTGCGGCGCGCCGTTGGTGGGGGTGGGCTGGGCATGCAGTTTGCTGAGGCTCTTTTGCCGGGCCACCCAGAGGCCAACCAGTCCCAGGCGCAGTTCATACTGCACGGTCGCCCCCTCCCGCACTTCGCGCATGATTTCGCGGGCGACCAGGGTGTTGAGCGCGGCCGTGACCTCCGCCGGTTGCAGGTGGATGCCATACGGCTCCAGGAATTGCACAAACTCTTGCGGGCGGAAGGGGTGGAAGCGTTCGGGCATGTGGGCGACGGCCGTTAAAATCGCCCGCTCCGTATAAGAAGACCGCTGCCACAAAAAGGCAAAATGCACTTCGCCCAATGTGAGCATCTCGTCCAACGCCGTATTCACGTCGGAAATAGTCACGTACCCTTTGCGCAGGTTGTTGGCCTGCTGCACCAGCGTATAACAAACGAGCTGCAAGAAGTAGGGATGCCCGGCGGTGACGCGCAAAATTTTGTCCAGTGCCAGGTCATCATAAACCAGATAGGGGGCTACCGGTTCCGTAATCAGCCGGGTGGCGCTCTCCTCCCGCAGGTAGGTGATGCGCTGGTAGAGGGCGATATTAAACAGCACCGACCAGTAATCGGCGCTCATCTCTTCCAGGCGGCGCGTGCCCACAAAAACGAAACTTAGCCCCTCGCTGTGCTGCATCAGATGGCGCAAGAAGTTGAAAAAGGTGGGCGGCAAAATGCCATCGTCCACCAGATGCTCAAAGACTTCAAATTCATCAAACACCAACAACAGACTGGAGTCAGGCGGCAGCAAGGCGTGGGCAGCGGGCAGGAAATGGCGCTGCAGCAGTCCAACTGGGTCAATTTCCCATGTGCTTAGTTCCGGCACGGCCAGTTCCATGTCACGCGCTGCCAGCGTATCAGCAATAAGCCAGGCCAGGTCGTGGAAGAGGGCGGCCATGCCGGGCACAACACCCAAGGACTGGCAGTCAATGTAGACCGGGATAAGGTGGGGCGGCAGGTATCGCTGTAAATTGAGCAGGGCGCTGGTTTTGCCGGTGCGCCGCTGGCCGATGAGGATGAGGATATTACGCTGCGACCAGCCGCCGGCGTTTTCAGCAATGAAGTCAAAGAGCCATTCACGGCCGTAAAACATGGCGCTGTCCTGGCGTAAGGGCGTTCCGGGCCGGTAGGGGTTGGGAATGGGTGTAAATTCGTGGGCGGGGGTCAAAATGGAGACCCGGTCGCCAAAGGCTACCTGCCGGTCATTTTGGTGACGGTCGTCAAACGTGACTGTGAGTTCCACCCGGAAGCGGTCAATCACCTGCGGCCGAATGTCAAAGGCGACCGCGCGCGTCTGGCCGGGCGGCAGAAAGGGGATGGTTTCGGGCAGGCCGGTGTAGGCGTAAGCCGGGTCATCCTTGAGGACGGCCATGACATTTTCGGCGGGGGCACGGCCGTGATTGCTGATCTCAAATGTCAATTGGCTGGCGGCATGGGGCACAATGCGCCGCGTTTTCAGCCGGATCACCAGTTCAGCCCGCCCTTCCAGCTCTTCCATGGTGGCGGTGACCAGCCCGGCCCATCGTTCGGCCAGCGCCAGCGCCAGCGGTTTTTCCAATGCTGTGTCATAGTCGCGCAAATCCTGGCGCACGGCCGTGAGCTGCTGCGCCGCCTCATGCAAATAAACCAGCCGGTCATCGGAGCGCTCTACCCGCTCACTGTCTCGAATGGTGGTCAGCGCCGGTAACAGGGCATGTAAGGAAGGCGACCAATAGCCCCAACTCTCCAGCGACGCCAGCAATTTTTGCAGCTGCGGCCATTCCAGGCTTAATTCCGTCAGCGAGGGGGCAGCCAGCAGTTCAGCGCCGGATTGGAACAGCGCCTGCCAGCGATCCCACGCTTGCCAGCGTGGTTCCAGAGGAGATGCTTTATCCAACGCCGCCAAAATAAGCGGCAGCCCGGCCTGGGGGCGGTCGGCCAGCAAAAAGAGGCCATCGGCCAGGCTGCTCACCAGTTCATCATGGCGCTGCCGCGCCAGGCCGGAGAGGGCCAGCAAAAAATCGGGTGAGCCGTCAGTGCTAATGTACCGGCTTTCTAGCCGCACCAATGTTTCCGCCGGCCATTGTTTCAGCCGCCAGTATAAACGGCGGGTACGCATGGCCGGTGACTGCACCTGCCGCAAAGCGACCAATCCCACCAGGCCCACAAATACAGCCACCAGGAAGGGGATGGCGGTGGAATTTGCAGGTGGCAGCAGGGCGGCAATGGGTTGTGGGCCAGCGGGCGGATAAATAAAACCGCTGTGGGAGTCATCGTTGTAATAAATGCGGTAACGGGTGCCTTCGGCAGAAGTGGGCGGGTTGACTACGTTCCATGTGGCCGGCCCGTTGCCATTATTCAGCACGGATTCGCGGTGGGCTGTCCATTCGCCCGTTTCTGGGTCTAACAGATCCAGCCGTAGCTGCACCGCATCATTTTCCGCATCCATCACCGCCACGCTAAACCCATACTGCCCCGGACTCACTTCTGTGGTGGGATTGGTGAGCAGCGGGGGGCGATTTTCTTTGGTGTTGAACAACTGCACTTCGCCGTTTTCGGTGACGACCAGCAAATCGGCGCGGTTTTCCTGGCCACGCCGGAGGGCGGTGATGGCAAAGACGCCACTGGTCAGATTCAGTTCATCCAGGAATTGGGGTTTGGGGGAGGTGTTGGTGAAAAGGCGGACATGGCCGTTGGCATCCCCCACCGCAAATTCGGCCAGCCGGTTGCCATCCAGATCGCCCCAATAGAGCGTGGTTAGCTGCCCCAGCCCGTTTAAGGTCCAGGCAATGGCGGGTTTGTTGTCTTGCACGGTGAGGTGCAGCAGTTCGTTGCTATCGGTGGAAACAAGAAATGATTCGGCCCTGTTCCGGGCAAAGGCTTCCTGTGCCAGATCGTTAGTGGGAATGATGGCCAGGGTACGGCCGTTCAGCGATTGTGGCCAGGGGGGCAGCAGAATACCACGCCAGTTCAATCCATAGGAGTGGTCGGCCAGCACCAGGATGCGGTTGGCTAATTCCACACCGGGTTGGTTCAGCTTAAAAATAGATTGCACCGGGGCGTCGGTAAAGGTAGCGATGGGTAATGCCTGTAAACGGGAGCCGATGGTCATGGCATAGAGATGATGGGCAGTCGCTGCCAGGACGACCGGTTCACCGTCGGGTGTGTCTAACACCAATAGTTGTTGGATGGGGTGGTCGTCGTCTTCTGTTTGCTCCAGATTGGCGCGCCAGGTAATGGCGCCGGCGGCGTTAATGAGAACGATCTCCCCTCTGGCAGTGCTGACCAGAATTTCCGGGTCGCCACTGCGGTTAACATTTTCTACCAGCAAGTCCGTCAGGGGTGCATCCAGTTCCACTTCCCAGATGCGTTCGCCGTTGGTATGGCGCAGTTCCACCCAGCTTTGCACAGTGGTGGGGTCATCGGTTTCAAGGGCGCTGTTATTGCGCCCCACCACGACTGCCGGCGCCGGCGCTGCCAGGCTGGTGCGTTCCAGATAAGCCAGTTGGGTGATGGCGCCGCCGGGCGCGTGCAGCCATTCCAGCACATTGCCATTCACCAGGTAATGGAGTTTGCCGTTTTGCGCACCCAGGAGGAGTTCGTCACGGCCGTCTTTGTCAAAATCTACCACCAGTACGGCGCCTGGGTCGGCGTCTAACAAATAATCCCATTCGCGGGCAATTTCGGCTGCGCCTAATCCCAGCCCTTGCAGTTCAACGGTGGCAAAACGGGTGAGAACCAGTTCGCTGCGCCGGTCGCCATTGATGTCGAGCAAGAAGGAAAGGGCGGTGCTGCCTTCACCGGCGGTGAAGGTGGTCACTTCCAGGCCGTTGGGATCTAGCAGTTTCACTTGTTGCTCGCCGCCGGTGATGGCGTGTGGCCCCAGGTTGGCTGCCAGAATGGGGCTGCGAATGTCGGGGGTGTAGGGCACGGCCGTGAGACTGAGAACGGGGCGGCCGGCGTCGGTGGTCAGGCGGCGCGTCCAAAAACGACGGCCGTCGGCGGCATAGGCCACCACCATGCCCGCCTCTGTGCCCACCAACAGCGCCGGGCCTTCGGGAAAGTGGGCTACGGTCAGGGCTGTGATCGGTTTGTTGAGGGTGCGTGGCCACCAGGGACGCTGCCGGTTGGCATCATAGAGGTGCAACTGGCCCCAATCGGTGCCTACTGCGATTTGCAGGGCGCCATTTTCGCCAAAGGGAACCAGGGTGACGGCGGTGATATGCCCGGAGACGGCGGGCGCATCTTCCCACAGGGTACGGCCGTCGGCGTCAAAAAGGAATAGTTCGCTGAATCGTTTGCCGGGGTTAAAAAGGCCAAGCAGAATTTCGGCACGGCCGTCGCCGTTTACGTCGCCCACCTGCATTTGTGGCCCCACATCGCCGGTATGGCTGATGTGATCATCCAGGCGGCGCAGTAAATCGCCATGTTGGTCATACAATTGCAGCAGGCCCTTATCAAAAAGGATAAGGATTTCATCACGGCCGTCGCCGTCCATGTCATAGGGCACAAGCTGGCGCGCTGTGGGCATTGGGGCGTCGCTGGCAGTAAAAGCCAGCGGTTTGCGCCAGCTTGCCTGGCCATCCTCGTTGAGCAAGATCAGCTGATTGTCGGCTGTAACCAGCGCCGTTTCCCGCAATGACCGGTCAGTGCCATCGGTGTTGAGGGGATGTAGGGTTAATACGGGGGCGGCGGCGGTGTAGCTCCATTCCAGCAGGGCATTGTGGGCATTGAGCAGGTATACACGGCCGTTTTCGGCCGCCAGCAGCAGTTCCATGACGCCATCGCCGTTCATGTCGGCCGGAATGACGTGTGTCAGGCGACGGGCGGCGGAGTAGCGCCAGTAGGCGCTGTCGGCGGGGGAGGACTGGGCATGAATGGGAGGGGGGAACGGCCGTGTGGCCAGCACGGCCAGCAGCATAGCCAACCCACCAATGACCCATTTCACCCATCTCCTTTGTGTTTTCACCAGACTATTATACCTAAAACAAAAGTACCGGTGATGATTTGTCGCCTTCCACTACCCGTTCGCTTACAATGAGAGGGGTTTTCTTTGATAAAGCAGATCAGATGAGGCGATGATGCGGTGTTCCCGCAATCCCCAATCTTTGATCTCCCATCTCTATTTACCTACTCACAACCTTAAGGAGTGAATCATGTCTCGAAAAATAAGTTTACCGATAATCCTACTGGCGCTGGTTTTGTTATTGGCGGCGTGCGGCGAGCCGGCCCCCAAATATGAGGCCGGTGATGTGCTGCTCAGCGAGACGTTTAGCGAACCGGGCGCCTGGGAAACCTTTGTCAGTGGCGATTCGGATTTGCAAGTCAGTGATGGCGCTTATCATATCCAAACCGGGCCGGGTGGTTATATTTGGGGGCTGAATGAAGCCGAGCATACGAATGTGGAAATAGAAGCGACCGCCCGGCAGCTTTCCAGCCACGACAACAATGCCTATGGTCTGATGTGCCGCGCCGATACCAGCAATGACGGTGATGGGTATTATTTCCTCATCAGCGGCGATGGTTTCTACTCCATCCGCAAAGGACAGGGGGATGATGTGGTGGCGCTGGTAGATTGGACGGAGAGTTCGGCCATTAACGAAGGGCAGGCCACCAATAAAATCCGCGCTGTCTGCGCCGGGGATTATTTGGGGATGTGGGTGAATGACAAATTTGTCTCGGAATTCAGGGATACCAGCTATACCGGTGGCTTTGCTGGTCTGGCTGCCGCCGCCTTTGAAGGCGGGGATGTGGACATTACATTTGACGATTTGACGATTAAGGTCGCCTCGTTGACGCAGTAATAGCAAACCTCGTGAAGGGGTATTGCCCATATGATGGTGTGGGGCGAGGGTGGTAACGGACGGCCGTTCTCCCCCTCCCCTTTTCCGCTATAATACCCCCTATCAACCGCCCAATTGATGCAGAGGAGATGGTGTGATGGTGATGGAGATGACGGCCGTGCAAGGCCAGACTAAAACAAAACATACCTGGCCGCCGCCGCAGGGGGCCTGGCGCTATGAAGATTATTTGCGCCTGCCGGACAATGGTTTTCGCTATGAAATCATTAAAGGAGAGTTGTTCATGTCGCCTGCCCCTACTATTCAACACCAACGCATTTTATTCAATCTCATCAAACTCATGGGGAATTTTCTAGAGCAAAACAAAATTGGCGGCGAGGCATTGGCAGCTCCGGTAGATGTCAATTTGCCGGGAATTTCCACAACGGTACAACCCGATTTTCTCTTTGTCAGCGACGGCCGTTTGCATATTGTCCGGGAAAAGAATATTGAAGGGCCACCGGATTTGATCGTGGAAATTTTGTCGCCGGGCACGGCCGTGTATGACCGGCAGACCAAATTCCAGGTTTACGCGGCGGCCGGTGTGCGCGAATACTGGCTGGTAGACCCGGAAGGTTGTACCGTAGAAGTCAACGTCTTGCGTGGGCAGGCCTACGCCCCGTTGGGCAGCTTCGGCCCGGCGGACCACATGCGCTCAGAGGTGCTGCTAGAGTGGGATACGGCCGTGTCCACCCTCTGCCCTACGCAATAACCTGCCACTAACAGCACCCCCTGTTTTGCCACCAATCTATTTTCCAATCATCACTTGTCGCTCAGGTCAAGCCAGGTAATTCATTAGTTGGAAACAATTGGCGTAAGAAGAGTTCGCCATTTGTTAGGGCCGATTCTAAATGCCGGATATCTGGTGAACTAGGGCAATCGCATACTCAGTTCCCGGCGATTAAAATCGCGGCTACAAAAGGCAAAACCCACCTGCGTGGGCTGGGTTTCAGGCGGCAAAGGCCGACTTTGCCTTCTGTTGGTGCAGATTTATCTGCCGCATTGAGGAATATGCGATTGCCCTACTGGTGAACTTTTGCGATGGGCTGTTAATCTGGGTAAACTACCGGTGTGCTTTCTCTGGTTTTGCAGATAGACAATAAAGCAAGGGTAGTAACATGGACGGCCGTGCCAAACACGAATTAGCCACACTCCTAAGCAACCGGCTTGATGAGACAGATTTGCGTTCTCTTGCGCTGGCATTAGATGTGAATTATGAAGACCTGCAAGGGGGTACCTTAAAGGCGAAAACCATTAGCCTGATCGAACATCAACAGCGGCGAAACCAGCTTGATACTCTTTGCGAGCAAATTAAACGCGACAGACCGGATTTGAGCCGTGAGGTTGAGAAGGTCTGTAAGGCCACCAGTTATAATCAGTTTAGTTCAGCGAAACCCATCGTACTGGCTGTTATTGGCGTCGTGGTTTTGGCGGCATTGGTTTATTTTGTTTGGCGACCCTGGTATCAATCGCAAACGGCCGTTGTCTATCAAGTGCAAGTGCTAGACAAGCATACAAATTCATTTGTGCAAAACGCAAAAGTCCTGTTAGTTCTAAGCGGGAATAACGCGCCGGAGAGTGCTTTTACAGATGTAAATGGCGTAGCCACATTTCCATTAAACAAAGAGCTGATCGGAGGCCTGGCCCGGCTCACAGTTGAAAAGGCAGGGTACGCCCCAGTACAAGAGCATATCAATGTGACGCCCAATCAGTTACCCCATGTCGTTTTATTGACCAGTATAGGGCCTTAAAGCACAGTGCTTCACCGCCGTCCTAGAGAGGAAGCCATGGTATTGTTATACCGTTGTTCATTCAAGCAATATGTGATTCTACTGGTATTGCTTTTTCTTTTGATCGGGTGCGGGGGCAAGTTCAATTATCAAGTGCGCGTAGAAGATACAAGCGGCTTGCCCATAAAAAACGCGCGCGTTGAACTGGCAGTGGGTGGGAGTTTTGCCGTGTTGAGTAACTACACAGATAACAATGGGTACGCCCTTATCGAGGTTGATGGTTCGCGCGCCGGCAAACAAGCCTTGCTCAAGGTTTCTGTTGATGGCTATGGAACATATTCCCAATACGTAAACCTGGATAAGGACACGTTGCCATCCGTCATCATGTTGGCAAAACCCGGTTCTTCAGGTTCACTTACGCCTACACCGGTTGCCACCAATCCGGTTACGCCAACCAGTACCGTTACATTGCCACCAACAGACACACCCGTTCCACCTGTGTCGCCAGATGATACGCTCACTCCGATACCGCCATCCCCGACATCCACCGCTACTTCTACTAACACGCCGTCACCAACTCCCACCGACACGCCGACGCCCACCAGGGTAATGGGAAGTACACAGGTTCGGGCAATTCAGGATGGGATATTCGTTTATGCCGGGCCAGATTCAGGGCAACCCCACATGGGCGTATTGAGTTACCTATGATGCAAGCCACACACGCACTGATGAAAACTGGTGGGCTAACGGATGTAGTGTGGAACTTTGAATACAGAACATTCTTAAGGGGGAAGCGGGGAAGGGGGAAACCCCCCACCCCAC
>JABFFZ010000103.1 GCA_013112725.1 Chloroflexota bacterium | reverse complement strand
ATAGGGAGATGGAACTGTTAGATTGTTACCGGCGGTTGCCAGAGGAAAGGCAGGAGGTGTATTATCATCGGATGAAGGCGGATGCGATTGAGGCGGGGCTTGGGCAGGGGTGATTGACTTGCAACTTGCAGCCGCCCGTTCTCCTTCAAATAAATCGTTTTCATAAGAGTAATTGAGTAATTGAGTAAAGATTTCAGTAAGCGTTCAGACTTGGCAAGTTTATTACCAGAGGCAGTTGCCACAATTCAGGCGCAAAAACTTGTCAAGTCTCCAGAGGAACTGAACGGTTACAAGATTTCAATTACCCAATTACTTAATTACAAAACAACGTTCTGGCGAATGGTACCGGCGCGGGGGTGTACGGCCGTGACCTCCACCACGCTGCCCGGCTCCGCTTCGATCACCCATTCCACTTTGGCGCGTTCGCTGGTGCTGTCGTCGCTCCACATGGCAAACTGGCCTTTGTGGTCACGGCCGTTGAGCTGCCCCAACATCGTCTTTGCCTGCCCGGTAAGCAGTCTGGCCCCGTCCGGCAGCTTGATGTCCACTTCCAATTCGCGCACCACTTTCATTTCCAGGGCGCGTTTGCTGATATTGGTGGGCAGCCAGCCGGTATTATGGACGACGGCGCGCAGATGGTGGACACGGCCGTGTGACTGTTTCGTCACGTCGTACCATTCTAACCGGGGTGACACCAGCGCGCTGAAAATGGCAAAATCGGCCAGCGGCGAAATCTCCTTCTCCAGCAGCTTGTACGGCGGGTTGCGCCAGGTGACAAAGTTATGCCAGCCACCCAACTCTACCATGCCCAACTGCGGGTGCTCAAATTCATACCACTCCACAATGCCTTCCCCATTCAAAACCTCATCGTTCCATTTTAGAATTTTTAGATCATCTTCAACAGGATGTTCGCGGAACCAGTCAATGTATTTGTACTCTTGAATGCCCGCCTGCCGCTGCACGCTCCAAATTTCACACGTCCAGGCATAGACGCCTAGATGCTCATACATCCAATCATCAAACGTGCCCTTGATGAACTCTTTAGGGTCATATTTGAAATCGTGAAAAATAGAAATGGCCGGATAACCGGTCAGCTCTTCCGCCTTTTTGCCTAATGTTTTGTAGGTGTGCAGGTCAAGGGTGGGCAGGGTGTCATCGGCGGCTTTGGTGGACGGGCGCAGGTAAACGCCGCTGAAAGTGTGGAAACTCACCGACCCGGTAATGTTGGGGTGGTCGGCAATAAACCGCATGGCCGCCGCCGGTTCCGGCTCGCTGCCGGGATAATGGCCGGCGCCCTGCTGGTTTGGCTCCCAGAAAACGGGGAACTGCCGGTTCAAATCCAGCCCTTGCAACGACGGGGCGTATTTAATGAGAACGCCGTCATAATTTTTGATGCGCCCTTCGGGCAGCAGGCGGTAAAAGTTGCCGCCGGGTGGTTCGTCTGGGTCGCGGGGGATCATCAGGCGGGGTTCCTCCGGGTGGGGTTTCCAGGAACCGTTGGGGTCTTTGAGGCGCATTTGCAGGATACGGCCGTCGCCGTCCACATCTTCCTGGTGCAGCCCATCCAGTTCATCGGTGCGGGGGTACGGCCGTGTGCTGCTGCGCACATATTTGGGCCGGTCGGCCAGCGCCCACTCTGCCCCGTCCGGGTTTAGCCGGGGCACAATGTAAAAGGCGCGGCTGTCCAGAGCGTAGGTCACTTTGTCATCCTGCCCATACTGCGTCAACAATTTGTGCGCCAGGTAAAGCGCGGCTGTGGAAGCAGACACTTCCGTTGCGTGAATGTTGCCGTCGGCCCAGTAGGCCGGTTTCTCGTTATCCGGGCCGGTTGCCAGGTTGGTCAGGATCAAAACCCAAATGTCCCGCCCCTCATAGCTGGTTCCCAGGCTTGCCACTTTACAGAGATTCGGGTAGTGCGCCGCCCAATGCTGGAGGACGGCCGTCAACTCTTCATACCGGTAGTAGCGATCAAACTGCACGTTCATGGCTGCTCCTTTTGCAAAAGTGATGGTCAACAGGTATCACTAAAAATTATAACAGTGCATTAGACGATTGTCTAACGCTCTGACTTCTTTGCACCTTACACCGGCCATTTTGTGTTATGTACAGCGTGTGACATCGGTACATCAGTGGCGATGGCTACAAAAGGGAGCGGTAATCATTGCCCATCGGCCAATCCCTCTCTAAAATTGAAGGAAATAAGTAACCGTTCAGTTCCTCTGGAGACTTGATAAGTTTTTGCGCCCTGGTAATAAACTTGTCAAGTCTGAACGCTTACGGAAATAAACTCAATCATGCGGAAGGAGATAAAAAATATGGACCCAATTGGACTGATTGTCATGGCGCTGGCGCTTTTACTGGTCGTTGCCGCTGCTACCATTCCAGCTATTCAACAGCGGCGGCAAAAATAGGGAGATTAGAGATTGGAGATTGGAGATTGAGGGGTCTCCAATCGCTAATCCCCAATCTCCATAGACACTTCCACCGGCTTAAACTGCGTTTCGTACAGGGTGGCGTAGAGGCCACCCTGAGCCAGTAATTCCTCGTGTTTGCCCTGTTCCACCAGGCGGCCTTTGTCCATCACCAGGATGTTATCGGCAGCGAGGATGGTGGAGAGGCGATGGGCGATGACCAGACTGCTGCGCCCTTGCATGATGTGCTGCAACGCTTCCTGAATCAGCGCCTCGGAGACGGAATCGAGGTGGGAAGTAGCTTCGTCCAATACCAGGATGCGCGGGTTTTTGAGGACGACGCGGGCGATGGCGATGCGCTGGCGTTCGCCGCCGCTGAGGCGGTAGCCCCGTTCACCAACGACGGTGTCATACCGATCCGGCAGGCTCATCACAAAATCGTGGATGTTGGCCGCTTTGGCGGCGGCAACCATGTCAGCTTCGCTGGCCTGGGGGCGAGCGTAGAGTAGATTGGCGCGGATGGTGTCATAAAAGAGATAGCTTTCTTGCGTGACCATGCCGATGTTATCCGCCAGGGAGGCCAGGGTAACGTCTTTGAGGTCACGGCCGTCAATGAGAATACGGCCGTCGGTGGGATCATACAGACGGGGCAGCAGGTAGGTAATGGTAGTTTTGCCTGCGCCGCTGGGGCCAACGAGAGCCACCAGTTGCCCCGGTTCAATAGTGAAAGAAATGTCTTGCAGAGCATACCGTTTTTCCGGGGTTAATTCCGCCGCGCTCAAATCACCCATATCTTCGAGGGGATGCTCGTTAGCAGACTGCCCATTTTGCCCACCCTTCGGGTCGCCCTCTGCCTGGCGTTCTTTGCCCCGTTTCAGGTAAGCCTCCCGGTCACCACCCCCGCCCAAGCGGGCCACTTCCGCCAACCCCACCCGTTCCCCATCCTTTTGGTAGCTGAAAGAGACATTTTGGAATTGAACACGGCCGTCTACTACCTCTAGCACCGCTGCCTCCGGTTTTTCCTGAATCTCCACGGGAATATCCAGCACTTCAAAGACGCGTTCAAAACTGACCATGCTCTGCGCAAATTCCACCGGCGCATTGGTGAGCGCCATGAGGGGGCTGTACACCTGCGTCAGGTAAGCGCCCAGGGCAACAATGGTGCCGACCGTCAACGCATCGGCAATGGCCATATAGCCGCCGACCCAATAAACAACGGCCGTGCCCACCGCCCCCACCACGCCCAACATCATGAAAAAGGTACGGCTGACCACCGCCTGCTGCACGCCAATGTTCCGCACCATGGCCGCATCCTTGCCAAAACGGGCCAATTCTTGTTTTTCACGGCCAAACAGCTTTACCAGCATGGCCCCACTGACGTTGAGGGTCTCATTCATCGTGGCGTTCATCTCCGCGTTGTGTTCCAACGACTGCCGGTGCAGCGTCCGCAGCCGCCGCCCAATGCGCCGCGCCGGCAGCACAAACAGCGGCAGAATTGCCAACCCTAACAGCGTCAGCCGCCATTCCAGGGCGAACATAATCGCCAGACTGCCGATGAGAAAGATGATGTTGGTAACAATGGTGACGATGGTCTCACTGACGGCCCGCTGCGCGCCAATGACGTCATTATTCAGGCGAGACATCAATTCGCCGGTACGGGTTTCGGTAAAAAAGCGGAGCGACATGCGCTGCATATGCGCATACAGTCCGCGCCGCAAATCGTAAATGACGCCCTCACCAATTTCCGAGTTGAGTTTACGCTGCCAGATGCCAATGAGACCATTTACCAGGGGGATAGCGACCATGCTAAAAGCCAGCAGTGTCAGCCGAGTCATATCCTTTTCGGGGATGGCCACATCTATTAACTGGCGCAGCAGCAGCGGCGAGAGCAGGGTGAGCGCGGTAATGAGTAAAATGGTAAAAATAAGGGCGATGGTTTTGAGGCGATACGGCCGTGCAAATTCCCAAACCCGGTATAATAGTGCCCTGGATATAGTCGGACGTTCATTTTTTTCATCGTGTGAGATATAGGCCCACCAGCCTGCGCCATGAAATGCCATCATGCCTCCGTTTTCTGAATTTTCATTTCTGGTAGAAGTTGAACTTTCCCCCCAAGTATGGCGTAAATAGTGGCAGTTGTGTACTGGTAATAAGAGTAGGCGAATGAATTGGAAGCGGATAGAGATGGAGTTATCCCTGTTTAGACGCAGGCGCTATGCAAAATGGACAGCCGTGGGGACAGTCACGGCCGTGACCACCCTCCCCTTGGCCATTCTGTTTAACCGCGCTGATTTTTCCCCATTGTCAGTCTTTAACACCCTCATCTGGCTGCTGCCCGCCCTACTGCTTGGCAGCATCTTGTTACCCTTGCGCCAGACAATGGTGCAAATGGTGGCTGTTCTCGGTTTCATTTTGTCCTTTTACTGGCTGCTTCCGCATGTCGCCTTTGCCACCACCTTTTTACAACCGCTGCTGCTGCTGGGGGTCATGTCGGCGCTGCTGCTCACCTTTCGCCGGTACGTTCTCGTCAGCTATGAGACGCAGCAGTACAAAACAGAAATGCTCTATGCGGAGCAGCAAGCCAACGAAAGACAGTTTCGGCTGTTGTTTGAGCAGGCGCCTATTGGCATGGCCATTGCCGCGCCAGACGGCCGTTTCCTGTGCGTTAACCAGGCTTATTGTGACACCGTTGGCTACAGCACAGCCGAACTGCTGCAAATGAATCTGGCAGACATCACCCATCCGGATGACCGGGAAACCAATATCCAATTGATCCAACAGTTATTAGCCGGTGAAATCCCCAGTTTCTTCCTGGAAAAGCGGTACAACCATAAAACGGGCGAAACGGTTTATGCGCTGCTGCAAGTGATATTGGAACGGGACGCCGATGGCCTTCCGGTTCATCTCATCGGCCAGATTGTGGACATTACCGACCGAAAAAAAGCGGAAGAAGAACAGCGCGCAAATCAGCAATTGTTGCAGGGTTTAATTGAAAACAGCACCGCCCTGATTTTTGTGAAAGATCTAGACGGCCGTTACGTCATGGTAAACACCCCGTTTGAAAAGGCCTTCCGCCTGCCCCGGGCCGAAATTATCGGCCGCACCGATCATGACCTGCTTCCACGCGCCATCGCGGATAAAATTCGGCAAAATGATACGGCCGTTATCCACAGTGGTGGCCCCATCCAATATGAAGAAAACCCTACAGAAAATCCCGATGGTGTCATCTACCTCTCCATCAAATTCCCCTTGTTTGATGACACCGGTCGCCCCTACGCCCTGGCTGGGATTTCTACCGACATTACCACCCAGAAGAAAACGGAAAACCTGCTGCGCCGACAAAAAGTCCAACTAGAGGCGCTGCGCCAGGTTGGGCTGGAAATCACCGCCCAACTGGATTTGGACGCGCTGCTGCAATCCATCATCGCTCATTCTGTGGAAATCTTGAACGCCGACCGCGGCGCTTTATGGCTCTACCAACCAGACGAGGACGTGCTGAAAATGGTAGCCAACCACAATGGCGCCATACCTGTAGGCGCGACCTTGGCCAGAGGCCAGGACATTATTGGCGCCGTATGGGAAACAGGCCACCCCCTGGTTATATCCAACTATCGGGAATACCCCGACCATACACCCGCATTTGTGGCGGCAATGGGTGATGCTTCCATCGTCGGTGTGCCCATCTTTTGGGGCAGCATCGTGCAGGGCGCTATCAGCATTGCCAAAAATCGGCCAAACGCCTTCACTGATGCCGACGCCGAACTGCTGACGCTGCTGGCAGCCCAGGCCGCCATCGCGTTAGAAAATGCCCGCCTGCATGAAAACATCCAGCGCCATTCCCAAGAGTTGGCCCGCAGCAATCAGGATTTGCAAGATTTCGCCTATGCCGCATCACATGACCTGCAAGAACCGCTGCGTAAGATTCAAGCCTTTGGCGACCGGTTACAGGCACGTTACGCCGACCAACTGGATGCCCGCGGGTTAGACTATTTGCAGCGAATGCAGCAAGCCGCTACCCGTATGCAAACGTTGATTGTAGATTTACTGGCCTATTCGCGGGTGACAACGCAGGCACGGCCGTTTACGCCGGTAGATTTGAACGAGGTATTGACGGCCGTACTCACCGACCTGGACATGCGCCTGGAAGAAAAGAAGGCCACCATCCAGCTTGACCCTCTGCCCACCATTGACGCCGACTCCACCCAGATGGCCCAACTCTTCTTAAATCTGCTGAGTAATGCGCTCAAATTCACAGCGCCAGGCCGTCCGCCGGTCATTCACATCCACAGCCAACCAGCCGACCGAAATAACTACACGATTATGGTTAGCGACAACGGCATAGGGTTTGATGAAAAGTATCTGGATCGGATTTTTGGCGTGTTTCAACGGCTGCACGGCCGTGAGGAATACAGCGGCACCGGCGTTGGTTTGGCCATTTGCCAGAAAATCGTCAACCGCCACAACGGCCACATCACCGCCCAGAGTACCCCTGGCGCCGGCACCACCTTCATTATCACCCTGCCCGCTTACCAGGCCAGCGAACGGTAGACGGCTCACTGCTCACTACTCACCATTTACCGTTTCCTGATTACCGATTATCATATACCCTAAAACCGAGGTGAATCTATGTCCCTAACCTACTCTTCTTACCTGGAACTGAACCAGATATTAACGGCGCAGCATCCCCGTTCCGCCGGGCCGGAACATGACGAGATGCTCTTTATCATCATCCATCAGGTATATGAACTGTGGTTTAAGCAGATTCTTCACGAAACGGATTATCTGAGTGACCTGCTGCGCCAGAATGACCAGACGCGCACATTGCATACCCTGCGCCGTATCCTCACCATTCTCAAAACGCTGGTAGGGCAGATTGATATTTTAGAGACAATGACACCCCTGGAGTTTTTGTCATTTCGGGATCGGTTGGAATCGGCCAGCGGCTTTCAATCCTACCAGTTCCGGGAATTGGAATTTGCGTTGGGGCACAAGCGGCGCACGGTGATGGCGCATTATGCGGATGATCCCACGGCCGTGGCCCACCTGGAAACACGCTTTGCCCAACCCACCCTGTGGGATGCGTTTCTGGCCTTTCTGGTGGCAAATGGGCATGAATTACCGGGTGAGGTGATCCACCGGGATGTGACGGAAGCGGTACGGCCGTCGCCCGCCCTGCAACAAATCCTGATCCGCATTTACCGCCAGGACGCCCGCACCCTGCGTGTGTGTGAACGGCTGGTAGACCTGGATGAAGGTTTGCAAGAATGGCGCTACCGTCACATTAAAATGGTCGAACGCACCATCGGTACCAAACGGGGCACAGGTGGCTCGTCCGGCGTGGGCTACCTGCACACCACCCTCAAACCATTCTTCCCCGACCTGTGGGCCATTCGCGCCGAATTATAACTGTTCGTGTTTGTAGTAGGCGATTTATCGCCTTTGGTTGGCGATAAATCGCCTACTACAAACTTTAAGGAATTTGCCATGAATTTCACCACGGAGGCTGCTTTTGCTAAGAAAATGGACGCTCACGACGAACTGGCGGCTTTTCGTCGCCGTTTTGTCATCGCCGAACCCGATCTCATTTATTTGGATGGCAATTCATTAGGGCGTCAGCCGCAGGGCAGCATCCCTCTGCTGCAAGAGATAATTTCCGCTCAGTGGGGCAGCCGCCTGATTCGAGGCTGGAATGAAGGCTGGATGGCGCTGCCAGAACAAATCGGCGGAAAAATTGCCCGGTTATTGGGCGCTGATGCAGATGAAGTGATCATTGCCGATTCCACTTCGGTCAACCTGTTTAAGCTGGCGCTGGCGGCGGTGCAGGCGCAGCCAGACCGCCACAAGATCATTACCGATGACCTCAACTTCCCCTCTGACCTGTACATTTTGCAAGGGGTGGCGCGGCTGGTGGCACGGCCGTTACACATCCAAGTCATCCCGTCACCCGACGGCATTCATGGCCCCGTGGACGCATTGGCCGCTGCCATTGACGCAGACACGGCGTTGGTCACACTCTCCCATACCGTTTTTAAGAGCGCCTACACCTATGATTTAACGGCCGTGACCCAACTGGCCCACCGGTCTGGCGCGCTCATGCTCTGGGATATGAGCCACTCCGCCGGTTCCGTGCCCATTGACCTGCACCAGGCCAACGCCGATCTGGCCGTCGGTTGTACCTACAAATATTTGAACGGTGGCCCCGGTTCACCCGCCTTCCTCTACATCCGGCGTGACCAACAGGCCAGACTGGGCAACCCCATCACCGGCTGGATGGGCCAGCAGCACATGTTCGACTTTGCCCTGACCTATGAGCGCGACCCCGGCCTGCGCCACTTCCTCACCGGCACACCGCCCATCCTGTCCATCGCCGCCATTGAGCCGGGCATTGACCTGCTGCTGGAAGCAGGCATGGCCTCCCTGCGCGCCAAATCGGTGCAGCAAACAGAATACCTCATCTACCTGTATGAACAATGGCTGGAGCCACAAGGTTTCCGGCTCAACTCCCCACGTGAAGCCACCTGGCGTGGCTCGCACGTTTCCTTAGGCCATAAAGACGGCTGGCGCATTGACCAGGCGCTCATCCAAGACATGCACGTTATCCCCGATTTTCGCCAGCCGGATAATATCCGCCTGGGTATTGCCCCACTCTATACCTCTTACTACGACATCTACGAAGCGATGCGCCGCCTGCGGCTGGTGATGGATCGGCGTTTGTATGAGAAGTATGAAGAGGGGACAACGGCCGTGACATAACAAGTTTTTCAGACATCTACGAACCAACCGCTACGCCCCACAATCAGGCAATTTCCAGGTAAAACAGCAATAGAAACGGCCGTCTTTTTCGTTTTTTGGAGCCAATGGCATTCACACATTTATGAAAAGGTTGAACCGCTTGCGCCGTTGGCTATGGCGTCCCCCCTACCAAAAATTAAAGATCGGCAGCGCCCTTTTGCTAACAACGCTGCTGCTCTATGCACTCTACCAGGTAGTGGCGCTCTGGCAAAACATGGACGACCCGCGCCACCGGGCTTTCTGGCAGTGGGCAACGGGGGACACGGCCGTGCGCGACCAACTCGTCACCGTGCAGCCAGAAGTCTGTCCTGGCGCCCCCTTTATCCTGCCCACCGATGGGTTCATCGGTCTGCTCTACAATGACCCGCGTGGGCCATATTCCGCCCGCAATCCGCACCAGGGCATTGACATCTTCAGCAACAGCGCGCCGGGCGTCACGCCGGTATATGCCGCCTATGACGGCTACATCACCCGCGAAGATGGCTGGCGCAGCGCCCTCATCCAGCGCATCCCCGATGACCCCCTGCAACCGGGGCGCACCCTCTGGCTCTATTACACACACATGGCCGGGCAGGCCGGCAACAGTTTTATTGACGCCGCTTTCCCCCCCGGCACACAAGATAAGTTTGTGCCTCAGGGTACATTGTTGGGTTATACGGGCGATTACAACGGCAATTCGCCGCGCACCATTTGGGTGCATTTACACTTTTCGATTGTACTGGATGATGGACACGGCCGTTACCTGAATGAACTGGAATTCGCCAATACCCTGGACCCTTCCCCCTACCTGGGCATGAACGTGAACTATGCCTGTGCGGACGGTACGGCCGTGTGCGCCCCTGGCTGCGTAAGGCCCTCAGGATTTTAGAAACCCTGAGGGTCTTGATCTATCCGCAGCACCTTCGCACCGCGAATCTGGCCCCGCTTCAGCTCCAGCAAGGCCCGGTTGGCGTCAGCCAGCGGGTGTTCTTCCACTTCCGGCTGAATGTTCATGGCCGCCGCCAGCGCCAAGAAGTCACGTACATCCTGCCGGGTGATATTCGCCACGCTTTTGATTTCTTTTTCCAGCCACAGGTGGATGGGGTAATCCAGGCGCAGCAGTTCCGCCTTGTCAACTTCCTCTTTGCGAATGGCGTTAATCACCAACCGCCCGCCGGGAGCCAGATTTTGCAGCGCCGCCACCACCGGTTTCCAGACCGGTGTGGTGTCAATGATGGCGTCACAGGGCTGCGGCGGCGTGTCCAGCGTATCACCGGCCCAGGCAGCGCCCAACTCTCTGGCAAAACGCTGCTCCTTTTCGCTGCGGGCAAAAACGTGTACGGCCGTGTGCGGATACAAATACCGCGCTATTTTCAACACCAGATGGCCGGACGCGCCAAAACCGGTCAGCCCCAATGTTTGCCCGTCTTGCAAACCGGTCAGCCGCAGCGAGCGGTAGCCAATGGCCCCAGCGCACAGCAGCGGCGCGGCGGTGGCATCCGCCAGGCTTTCGGGAATGGGGTAAGCAAAGTTCGCATCCACCACCATCTGTTCGGCATAACCGCCATGCGCGTCCCGCCCGGTCGCCTGAAAATGCGGGCACACATTTTCCTGCCCCGCCCGGCAATAAGAACAGACGCCACAGGCAGTATAAATCCAGGCAACGCCCACGCGCTGGCCGATGGACACACCACGTACTTGGTCGCCTACGCCTGCACTGAGCGCAGCCGAAGTAGCCGTGACCCGGCCCACCACCTGATGCCCCAGGATAACAGGCAAATGGGGCGGCGGCGTCCGGCCCTCAATCTCGTCCAATTCCGTATGGCACACGCCACAAACAGAGACGCGCACCAAAATCTCATTCCCAGTGGGAACGGGATCGGGCCACTCTACCAGTCTCAACGGTGTCGGGTTTGTCTGCAAATCACAGATCTGCGTCAGGATCATCGCTTGCATTTTTTAGCCTCACTCCTCGGCAGAAGAGGATATTTTTTCGGAAGGGACCGTCTCTAAAGTCACGATCACCGGACGGTCAACGGATTGCTGCACGGCCGTGACCAACTCCGCAAACGGCCGTTGCGCCCCATTACCCAGCATCGCAATGTAGACATTATCCTCAATAACCCGAATCTGGCGCACATCGTAATCCGTATCCGCCACCCACACCGCGGCTGCCCGGCGGCTCAGAACCTCGGTGCGCGCTTCCCGCGCTACTTTTTGCCCGGTAACCGTCAGGGGAACGGTCACGGCTAAAATGGCAATGGCGATGGCAACAAAAGCGTTGCGGCGCGTCGTGCCGTGTACCTCGATCATGGCCGCTTTGTTCAACCCCAACAGCGCCAACACACCACCGCCAGCCAGCAAAATGGAGAGGAAGTTGGTCACAAACAGCAGCAGCGCCCCCATTGCCGCGTCCCACTCGTCAGCCGAGATGGAAATGCCCACCACACATAGCGGCGGCGCCAGCGAAATAGCAATAGCCACCCCCGGCAGCGAATCGGCAATATCGTCCCGGCTGAGGCAAAATGCCCCGGCTGCCCCCGACGCCAACGCCGCGATCAGGTCAATCAGGCGCGGTGAAATACGGCCCACAATCTGGCTGTTCCCCTCAAAGCTGATCACGCCGGGATGAACAGTTCCCCACAACCACGAGAGGAAAATAACCAGCATCATACCCATGGTCACCAATAACAGGCTTTGAATGGCGCGGCGCATATTACCCATGATAAGGGCAGCGGCGGTGGCCATGATGGGCGTCATCAGCGGGGCCACGATCATGGCGCCAATGACGGTGGCGGTGGAGTCGCCCAAAATACCGGCGGTGGCAATGATGGTGGACAGAAATAACAGCGCAAAAAATCGTTCCAGGTACGGCCGTCGCCGCTGCTCCTCATAAAACAACTTATCCGCAAACCGGGGCACATCCTCCGGCCGGAAGCGATTCTCACGAATGATGTTCGATAAGGTACTCATAAACCTCCGTTAATTGAGAGATTAGGAGATTAGGAGATTAGGAGATTAGGAGATTGAGAGATTGACAGTCTCTTAATCTCCCACTTTCTCAATCTTCATTCCCCACCGCCCACACCATCACCGCCAGATAATAACGCTGGCGGCTCAAAAGTTGGACAAGTTTCATAAACCGTTTGGCGCGGCGGTAATAAGCCGTCATCTGGTCAAGATCGGTCACTTCCACAAAGCCAAACGGCTCGTAGAAGGGAATCAGGTGATTGACGCAGGTGAGCCAGAGCGGACGGCCGTGTTTCGCCTGTAATCGTTCAATAATGGCCCGCGCCACCCCTTGCCGCCGCCATCCCTTTTTCACGGCAATAGACGCCAGTTCGTGTGTCCCATCGCGGTGTGGCTTCACCTGCCCACAGCCAATAAACTGCCCAGCCTCATCTTCCGCCACCACAAATCGCCGCCAATCCAGCCCCATGGGGTTAATGCCCACCTCGCGGATGAGGTCTTTGATGGCCTTCTGGTCGGCTTGTGTCGCCGGGCGGAGGGTAAACATGCGAGTCGTGTAGACCCTAAGGGTTTTAGAAACCCTTAGGGTCTTGATGCAAGATGTGGTACACCACAATACTCAAAGCCACGTGCACATTGAGCGACAACCCTTTGCCGTACATGGGCAGGAAAACAGCCGCATCACAGGCCGCTAACGTGGCTTTGGTGACGCCATGATCTTCGTGGCCGACCACCAGACAGGTCTTGGGGGAATAGGTAAAGGTGTGGTACGGCACGGCCGTGTCCGCCAACTCCACCGCCACCACCTGATACCCACGCCCTTTGAGGTCTTGTACGGCCGTGACCGGGTCCGCCTCATAGCGCCAGGGGATTCGCAAACTTTTATAGCGCCCCACCTTCTCAATGGTAGCGTTGGGTGGCGTGGGTGTAATGCCCGTCAGCACCAGTTCCGTCATGCCCGCGCCATCGGCCACCCGGAAAATCGAGCCAACATTGGCCGGATACTCCACACTTTGCAGCAACCCCACCAGGTCAATACCCGGCCGGTGCTGCCGTTTATAATCGCGCAAAAAGCGTTTCAGGTCAGTGCCGATGAGGGGTTTCATAGGAACGGTAATTGGGTAATTACTCAATTACCCCCAAACGCACGGTGCAGGGCGCACCAGGCTTCAAAGGCGGCGTGGCGCACGGCCGCGTCCGTGTTGGCATCCTGGGCCGCAGCCAGCAAAGCAGGCATCGCCTCTTTAGCCGGTAATTGCGCCAGCAGCCGCGCCGCCAGCAGCCGGGTTTCCACGTCAGTCAAATTGCTAAAGAGGGTCGTCACCACCCCCACTGCCGCCGCCCCATCCGGCACTCGTTTACCTTGCAGCCGCAGCAAATCTTCCAACCAGAGCTGGTCGGCGGCGCGTACCGGTCGCCAGGGCTGCGGCAAACGGCGGCGGCGGATGGTCTGCAGGCCACCGGCAGCAGCCGTGCGCACAAACCATTCACTATCATTATGTTCCAGGTCTACCAGCAGCGCCTCCACCCAGGCATCATCCAGCAAGGACAAACCATGAATGGCTACCCGCCGCACCTGAATATCTTCCTCCTTCACCGCTTCCTGCAAAATTTCTAGCCCTGGCCCGCCATTTTGGGCCAGCAGTTCGGCCGTGAGCAGACCAATATCTTCATTATCGCCAATGAGCGATTGCACCAACGGCCCTTCCGTCAACGGGTCATATTGGCGCAGGGCCAATCCGTACACGGCCGTGAACCGCACCACCATATCCTCGTCTGCCAGCCGCTCCGTTAGCAGCCCTACCACTTGATCATCGGTTAAAGCTGGTAAGACGGCCGTACCCATCTGCCGCAGCAACGGGTCAGGGCGGCTTAACAACTGCTCCACAAATTTCAACAAGCCATCCTCCCCCGTCAGCGCCATGGCCGCCATGGCCCGCAGCCGCATCACCGGCGGCTGGTCAGATTGGCGGGCCAGATGCCCCAGGTTAATCATCACCTGCCGCCGCCAGTTGCCGGTGGCGCTGGTATGGGGCAGCCAGGCCGCCACCTGAAACCAGCCATCACGCGCCGGATCGTCGTCACCCACTTTTAGCCAATACTCAGCCGCTTCCGCCGGGTTTGTCATCGTGGCAAAATGAGGCCAGACCTGCCGCCACTGGGCGTCTACCAGATACTCTTCCAGGCCGCCACTGCCCTGCCCCGCCAGGTAGGCTGCCGCCAGATAGTCACGCAACACGGTGCTGCGGATGCCCATCTGCCCCCCACCCCAACGCACAAACAGGCGGCTTTGCGCCAGAGAGCGGCGCAAGCGCGTCACCTGCGCTTTGTTTAGTTCGGCCGGGGTCGCGGTATCAGACATCTTGGCAACGGTATCTTTGGGGCGCGCGGCGGCGGTCGCCAATGCCACCACCTGGTCAACAGACATAGTCATCTGACCGCCATTGAGCAGGTGATAAGCCATCTCTTGCCAAAAGTCCAGCACATCGTCTGGCAGTGGCGCCAATGATTCCCCTTTTTTGCGCGGTTGGAGAAGACCCAATGCCAGGGGCAGCCAGTTAACACGATAAACAGCCCTTTCGCCGTCGGCCGAATTCTCCGCCAATGCGGCCAACCAGAAACGCAGCGTTGTTTCCAGCGCAGTCTGGCCGGGCTGCCAGCAAGATTCCAGAGGGGGCACAGCTTGCCCTGAGCCTGCCGAAGGGGCAGTCAGCCCTAATCGCTCTGACCACCGAGACATCAACTGCTGCACCTGCCCAATACGCCAGGGCTGAATGACGGTACGACTGAAGCCCAGCGGCAGCAGTTCACCATAACCCTCCAAAGCTGCCGTCAGAAAAACGCGCGTCTTACTGTGAGCCGCCAGGAATGACCGCAGCCAGGCCAATACCACCGGCTGCTGCGCCGGTGACAGCTCTGCCCAGCCGTCCAACAGCAAAAAAAGCTGGTCAGCGGCCAGTTTGCGGCGCAGCATGTCGCCAATACCCGGTGATGTCAGGGGGCCGCTCCGCTTTTGCAGGGCAGTAATCAACGGCGTCAGCAGGTCTGGGGCGGTTCCTTCGGCCGGCTCAGGGTGGATTTTGTCCGCATCCACTGGCAGTGTCCACTCTATTTCAGCCATATGCAGGAAAACGGGAATGATGCCGGCAAAGGGTTTATCCGGGGTAGAGGCAGCAGCATCGGCCACAGCCAGCCGATACGCCAGGTGGGCCAGCAGGCTGCTTTTACCAGAACCGGGTGCGCCACAGATGAGGACGCGACGGCCGTCGCGCAGTAGATAATCCACCGTCGTCAGCGGCAGCACGGGGGCGCCCACCCGCGCCGCCACTTCCGGCCACAACCGGG
>JABFFZ010000102.1 GCA_013112725.1 Chloroflexota bacterium | reverse complement strand
ATAGGGAGATGGAACTGTTAGATTGTTACCGGCGGTTGCCAGAGGAAAGGCAGGAGGTGTATTATCATCGGATGAAGGCGGATGCGATTGAGGCGGGGCTTGGGCAGGGGTGATTGACTTGCAACTTGCAGCCGCCCGTTCTCCTTCAAATAAATCGTTTTCATAAGAGTAATTGGGTAATTGGGTAATTGGGTAATTACGTAATTACTCAATTGCCCAATTACCTCTTTAATGGTGCAAAATCTGAGAGAGGAACAGTTTTGTCCGTTCGTTTTTAGGATTACTGAAGAAGTTTTCGGGGATATTCTCCTCCACAATCTGCCCCGCATCCATAAAAATGACCCGATCCGCCACCTCGCGGGCAAACCCCATCTCATGCGTCACTGCCAGAATGGTATACCCGCCGCCGGCCAGGTCACGCATCACATCCAGCACCTCTTTAATCATTTCCGGGTCCAGGGCGCTGGTGGGTTCATCAAAGAGCAAAATCTTTGGCTCCATCGTCAGCGTGCGGGCAATGGCCACCCGCTGCTGCTGCCCACCGGAAAGCTGCCCCGGATATTTATTTGCCTGTTCAGGGATGCCCACCCGTGTCAGCCACTTCATCGCCGTCTCTTCCGCCCTATCCCGTGACCATTTGCGCACATGAATCGGCGCCAGCATGACATTTTCCAGCACCGTCAGGTGGGGAAAAAGATTAAACTGCTGGAATACCATGCCCACTTCACGCCGGATTTCAGCGATATTACGCACGTCATAACTCAGCGTAATGCCATCCACCACAATCTCCCCTTCCTGGTGCTCTTCCAGCCGGTTCAGGCAGCGAATGAAGGTGGATTTACCAGAACCTGACGGGCCAATGATCACGATCACCTCACCCGACTTCACGTGCAAGTCAATGCCCTTTAGCGCATGGAAATCGCCATACCACTTATGCACATTCTCACATTCAATGATGTACTCCCCCGTTAACCGCCGTGTGGTGGTGATTGGTTCTGTGGTGGTCATAGTTTCTCCTATTTCGTATTCCGTAAGCCGTTATCCGTAAACCGAAGACCGATAACCGATTACGGGTCACGGATTACCGATTACGGATCACGGATTACCGTTCCCCCAACCCCGTTTGCCGTTCCAGCCGTTCAGAATAGCTGACGATAATGGCCGAAACAACGAAGTAGAGAAGGGCGATGAACAAGTATGCTTCGCGGCGCACACCCAACCATTGTGGTTGGGAAGCGATGGAGTTGGCAACCCCCAAAATATCCAGCAAACCGACAATGGCGACCAACGTCGTATCCTTAAACAGGCCAATGTATTGGCCGGTAATGGCCGGGATGACGGCGCGTAAGGCTTGCGGCAAAATGATTAACCGGTATTTGCTAAATGTGCCCAGGCCAAGCGAATCGGCCGCTTCGTACTGGCCTCTGGGAATGGCCTGCAAACCGCCGCGCACATTTTCCGCCAGATACGCCGCCGAAAAGAAGGCAAAGGCCCACATCACCCGCCACGTTTTCAAAAATTCCATACCCGGCGGCAGGAAAATGGGAAACAGGATAATGGAGAGGAAGAGGACGGTAATGAGGGGGATGCCGCGAATAAATTCGATGTACAGGGTGCAAAAACCGGCGACCACATTCCCTTTCCACACCCGCTGGAAAACATAGGCGATGAGAGGCAAAGCCAACGGCCAGTAAGCCAGCAGCAATTCAAAGTTGTTGCGGGCCGTCGCTCTCAGTTCTGGCGTACTGTTCAGCAGCCCCCAAATCATAATGGCAAAGGCGACCGGGTATGTGATCCAGTTGGGAATGCCGCGAATGGTGCTGCGCCGCCCCAGCGCCAGCAGCACGCCCAATGGAAAGGAAACCACAATGGCAAAGGCGGTGATGATGAGCGTCAGCATAAAACCACCCCAGTCCACGTCCGGGTTCACCGGCACAAAGAGTGGCTTTTCGCCCGTTTTGAACAGGCCAAAAAAGAGAAAAATCAGTTCGATGGCGCTGAAAAAAGCCAGGAAGGCCAGGATACCGGCAGCGAGGGTCAGCAAAATACGGCCAAGCCGCACCCATTCTGATTCACCAATGCCCGGTGGGTAGCGGCGGTTGAGGTGACGGTTCGCCCACCAGAGCAGCGCCGCAATCACAATGATGCCCACCAGGGGGATGGCTTGGGCGAAAAACTCATTAATTGTCACCGGTCGTACCCCGGCAAGCAGCACATAAAAGATGACGGGAGAGGCCAGCCAGACGTAGGTGAGGCCGCGGCGGATATGTTTGTTTTGGAAGCCATCACGGTAAACCACAAAACTGGCCAGCGCTAACAGGAGGCCAAAGGCCGCAGACAACCACACCCGCCACAATTCGGCGCGGTTATAACGGAAGACCATCATGTTGGTCAGGTTGGCCCAGACGGCCCCCCAGTTGGCGCCGCTGAACTGGATGGAGACGGCATAAAGGGCAGGATTTTCGGCGGTGCTGGTGAAACAGGTACGGCCGTTTTCCGCATCATCCCTTAGCGTATCAAAACAAAAAGCGGCGGCGGTCACGCCCAATGGCGTCTCTATGATGTTTGTTTCCGACAGTTCGGGCACAAACGCCCAGCGCGGAAAACAGGTCGGTTCCCCATTCACCACCCCACCGCTTTCTGCATCCTGCGCCCCAATGCGGAAACAGAAGTTATCACCAATCGAGGAAACCGCTTCTGCCCGCAGGTCGGTGGCAGGAACGGTCAGGAAGCTGGCGGTGGTGACGGCATAGTTAAACAGGCCAAAGATGATAGCCAGAATAGCCAGAGCGAGGATGAGGGTTAGTTGGACATTGGTGATGGAGCTGTAGAGATTGTTACGCAGCCAGAGGGTCACGGCCGTGTGCCGGTGAATCATTTCCGCATACACCGTGATCGCCACGCTGACCGCCCAGACCACCAACACCACAATCGTTGTCGCCGGCGTCATTTCCAGCCGGGAGAGCGTAAACCGCACCGTGATCACCGTGAGCAGCAGCAGCCACAAGGCCAGCAGCCAGCTGCGGGTAATATGGTCGCTCACCCACTCATTCCAATTAAAATGAATGTGGGGAAGGCGTGTTTCTGTTTTTAGTTTGGATGTGGTAGCCATGTTTTTCGTGATGCGTGATGCGTGAGACATTGGGTCACGCATCACGCATTATCTCTCCACCAACTGAATCCGCTTGTTGTACCAGTTCAGGAACAAGGAGATGACAATACTAAAGGTCAGGTAAGTCAATGCCGTCAGAATGATGGGTTGAATGGAACGGCCAGACTGGTTGCCAATAATGCTCATCACCCGCCACAAATCGGGGTAAGCCACCGCCAGCGCCAGGCTAGAATTTTTGGTCAGATTCAGATATTGGCTGGTGAGCGGCGGAATGATCACCCGCAGGGCCTGGGGCAGCACAATCAGCCGCAGCCGCTGCCCTTCCGAGAGACCCAACGCCCGCGCCGCTTCGCTTTGCCCCTTGCCCACCGAGAGGATACCGGCGCGCACAATCTCGGCGATAAACGCGGCCGTGTACACCACCAACCCCACCAGCAGCGCCGTAAACTCTAGCGACATACGGCTGCCGCCAACAAAATTGAACCCTTCCAGCGCCGGAACAGCCCAACGGGCCGGCGTTTCCCGCACCGGCACAATCATATGGTTGGCGCTGTCTTCTAGAAGGTTCCGCTCCGCCGCCAGCGTCGCTTTGGGCGCCACAAAAATATCGCAGGTCGCTTCCTCTGCATACGCATCAACGGCCTGATCTGGCCGGGCAAAACGGTTCACCTTGTAAGGAATGCCCGCCGCCCGTAGTTGCACCGTCAGGTTTACCTCTGAAGGCGAATCTTGCACACTGCACACCAGCAGCGCCGACGCCGATATCTCTTCGGCGCTCAGACGGCCCCTTTCCACGTATTCATCCAGCAGTCTGATGTTATCCAGCCGCAGCCGCCGTTCCATCAGCGATTCCAGGTCAGAGAACTCCCGCACACGGGCGGCTCTGGCGACAAGGAACCCTTCGTTGTGAACCGTGCTGCTGGCAACCAGCCAGCCCAGGCCCACCACGATGAAAAAAGAAAGGACGCACCAAAACAACCGGCTGCTGGTTTTACCGGTCTTTTCTTCACGCGCCCCCAGATACATCCACAAAAATTGCGCCTGAATCAAGGCCAGGACAATGAAAGCAAACCAGATGGCAAAAGAGCTAAGGGTAACAACTTTGGGAAAGTTGACGCCACGTTGACTAATGAAAACCGGCAGCCCAAATGGTTGCAGCGCCGCATTAACCGCCGGTAGTTCCAACAGCAGCACCACAAAATAGAGAAAAAAGAGCTGCAACAACAGCGGGGTGTTGCGAATGATGTCTATGTAGGTTTTGGCAATGTTGCGGACTAACCAGTTTTGGGAGAGGCGGGCAATGCCGGCGACTGTGCCCAGAATAGTGGCTAAAATAATACCAACAAAAGAGACTTTGACGGTGTTGAGCAGCCCAACCCGGATGGCTTGCCAATAAGAGTCGCTGGTTCGATAGGGGATGACCGATTCGGAGATGTCGAATTGGGCTTCCGAAGACAAAAAGTCAAAGGCGCAGCGGTATGACCATTGTTCGGTGGTGCCATAGAGACACACAAACTGCGAGTCACCTAAGCGGCTCAGGTTGGCGGCTACATTACTGATGAACCAGTAAATAACCGATCCCACTACAATGACAAAGAGGATTTGCGCCAATACGCCCAGGACACGGCCGTCACGCCAAAACGGGATGCGCTCATGGGTTGTATAAGTTGACGAGGGCGGGCGGTGACTTGATTCTGACATACCCACTCCCTAAACGAATGAAACCTGACAGGTCTGGCCAGACCTGTCAGGTTTTCAACTGTTACTTGTACGGAATCGGATAGAGAATACCGCCGTCTGTATAAAGTGCATTCAACCCACGAGGCAGGTTAAAGGGTGTGCTGGGTCCCAGGTTGCGCATGTAGATATCTTCATAGTTACCCACTTGCTTGATCACCTGGTAACACCAATCATTGGCAAGCCCAAAGTTTTGGCCCAGATCACCTGTTTCGCCCAACAGATCGGCCACCACCGGATCATCACCGCCCAACATGCTGTCCACATTTGCCTGGTTCACGCCCAAGAATTCCGCATTGATGGTGCAGTAGACAACCCAGGAGACAATATCATTCCAGTTGTTATCGCCGTGCCGGGTCAGCGGCCCCAACGGTTCGCGGGACATATCTTCCACCAAAATCTGGTGCGCATTCGGGTCAGCCAGCAAAATTTGCTGGGAAACCAGCCCAGACTTGTCGGTGGTGAAACCATCGCAGGCGCCACTGTCATACGCTTCGCGGGTGGCTACGGCATCTTCATAAACCAGAATCTCAATGCGGACGCCAATACCATCAAAGTATTGAGCCAGATTCTTTTCTGTCGTCGTGCCGGATTGCACACAGACGGTGCCACCGCGCAGGTCTTCCAACGTTTCGATGCCGCTGTCGCGGCGTACCATCATGCCCTGCCCATCATAGAAGGTGGTGGGAGTAAAATCAAAACCCAGCGCCGTATCCCGGCTGAATGTCCAGGTGGTGTTGCGGATCAACACATCCACTTCGCCGGATTGCAGGGTGGGGAAGCGGCTGTCACCGGTGGTGGGGGTCACTTCAATTTTGCTGGCGTCACTTAAAACGGCCGCAGCAATAGCATGGCAGAAATCAATGTCAAAGCCGGTAAAATCACCGCTGGCCGGGTCCAGGTAGCCGAAGCCGGGCACATTCTGGTTGCCGCCGCACTTCAGTACACCGCGATCCTGCACCTGCTTGAGGGTAGCGCCGCCCTCAGCAAAAGTAACGGCTACCGGTTGTGCTGGGGCGGCTTCCGCCGCCACTTCCACAATGCGGGTTACTTCTACTTCACGGGTAACTTCCACCGTTTGGGTGCTGCCGCCACAGGCGGTTAGCATCAGGGTAAATAATAATAAGCTAATTATCAAAACAAAGGGTTTTTTATTCATGTTTCTCCTCCAAAAAACGGTTTACAAGGGGTTTCGGCTTCGTCTCCATAGCTGAAGCCATTATGAATTACATGTTGTCTCTGGTAGTATGGGAACTCTTCACCTCCTTTCAGGTTGTCGCACCTGCCACTTTAATCTACGCCAACAACTACGGCCGTGTTCATTGCTATGTGTGAACAGACCAATAACGACGATTTTCAGCAAAGATTCGTTTGATGCATAATGGGTTGATGGTGAGCGTATTGCTGCGTTCGGTAAATCTGAGAAAGCGAAAGCCTTACCGCCTCTTTCAGAACGGGGACTTTTGTTTTCTAGTATAGCCCGCCAGGGAAAATGGTCAAATTGTTTTGTGGAAGGTATGAATCATGAATTTCCATCCCTGGCCGTGGCCTGTGGCGTCTTCTTGCTTACTTCTGGCATAGTTCTCTAGTCCCAATCTACCGCCCGGCCAGGGGCAGGCATTTATAATCTGATGGGTAACATTTTGGGCAAACGATCTCAAAATAGTCCCTGGGGATCAGGCGTTGGCGATAGAATCGCCCGATCCCCCCTCTGCAAGATATGGCCGCATTAAGCATGGAACTATTTGGTGGGCTGACGGTGAAGTTACACGGCCGTCCACTCACCACCTTCAAATCCCGTAAGGCCGAAGCTTTGCTGGTCTACCTGGCTTGCGGCGCACGGCCGTACTCCCGCGAGGAGTTAGCTGCCTTCTTATGGGATGAGAGTGACCCTACCCAGGCCCAGGCCAACCTGCGCAAAACCCTGTCTGACCTGCGCCAACATCTGGACGAATTTTTGCTCATTAGCCGGCACACCATCGCCCTTAACCTGACCGGCGATGTCTGGCTGGATGTGACCGAGTTTGAATCTCTCACCAGTACCAAAGCTGACAGGCCTTTAGAATCTGTCAGTTTTGAACGCGCCATTGAACTGTACAAGGGGGATTTTCTGGCGGGATTCTTCTTGCGCGACGGATATGCTTTTGACGAATGGGCGGCGCTGGAACGAGAACGGCTGCGGCTAACGGCCGTGACCACCCTGGAAGCTCTCTCCACCCACTACCTGCACCACCGCCAATACACGCGTGGCCTTCTACACGCCACCCACCTGCTGGCCATGGACCCCTTGCACGAAGCCTCCCACCGCCTGCTGATGCGCCTGCTGGCCCGCAGCGGGCAGCACAGCGCCGCCCTGGCCCAATACGCCAACTGCCAGCAAATTTTAGCGGCCGAATTAGGGGTAGCGCCACAGCCAGAAACAACGGCCGTTTACCAACGCATCCGCCACGCCCCGCCGCAACCCATCCACTTCCCCACCCACTTCACCCCCTTCATTGGCCGCCAGCGCGAACTGGTGCAAATCAGCCAACGGCTCGACCAGCTCCATACCCGCCTGCTCACCCTACTGGGGCTGGGCGGCGTGGGCAAAACCCGCCTGGCGCTGCAAGCCGCCGCCGACCTGACCAGCGACTACGAACATGGCGTCTTTTTTCTGGCACTGGCGGGCACGCCGCCAGACCTTTTCCTTGCCACCCTCAACAGCCTGCTTGGCGTGCCTGCTACCGCCCAACCACCCCGGCAGCAGCTTCTCGATTTTCTACGCCCCAAACAATGCCTGTTGGTACTGGACAATTTTGAACATTTGCAGGCGCACAGGGCCGTCCTCACCGACATTCTGCGCGCCGCCCCACGCGTGCAACTGCTGGTCACATCCCGAGAACGGCTGGATACACCCATGGAGCAGGTGCTAGAACTACACGGGTTGGATTGGCCCGACCATGACGCCCCTCCAGAGGCGGCGCTTACTTATGACGCCGTGGGACTTTTTGTCAAGCAGGCGCAGCGCGCCCACCCAGACTTTACCCTCAGCCTAGAAAACGTGGCCGACGTAAGTGCTATTTGCCGGTTGGTAGACGGGCTGCCACTGGGCATTGAACTGGCTGCCGCTGCCAGCCGCGCCTTTTCCCCGGCGCAAATTGCCGCCCAAATCCAGCAAAACCTGGACTTTCTTAGCAGTCGCGCCCGCGACCTGCCCGCCCGCCACCGCAGCATCCGGGCCATGTTCAACCACTCCTGGGAACTGCTGCCCACGAATGAACAACAAGTTTTCAGCCAGCTCTCTGTGTGCCGCAATGGCTTTGATGCTGCCGCTGCCAGAGCCATCACCGGGACGAACACGGCCGTTCTCCGTTCTCTGCTTGGCAAATCGCTGCTGCGCCAACCCACCGCCCACCGATATGACGTGCACGAATTAACACGCCAGTTTGCAGCCGAAGCGTTACAAAACGCCGGACTGGAAGCAGAGGCCCGGCAGCACCATAGCGCCCACTTTTGTGCCTATGTACATGCATATGAAGCGGAACTCAATGGCGCCAATGTCTGGCATGGCCTGGAACAACTGGCGGCCGAACTGGAAAATATCCACACCGCCTGGGAATGGGCGGTGCGGCAGCAGCGGGCAGATTTGCTGGCAACGGCCGTTGCCGGACTCAGCCGCTACTACCTCTACCAGGGGCCATTTGCCGTAGGCGTCCTGCTGATGCAGCAGGGCATCGAGGCGCTGGCAGGCCAACCCGAAGCTGCCGCCCGGCTCAAGCTACACCTGGCGCTGAGCAGCTTGCAAAACCGGATGGGCAACTATGACGATGCCTTAACCGCCGCCCACACTGCCCTCAGTTATATATCCGCCGAAACAGACCCAGCCGATCAGGTGGCCGCGCATCTGCAAATAGGGCTGGCGCATTGGCATCAAAGTGCGCACCAGACTGCGCGTGACCGGTTCAACCATGCCCTGACGCTGGCGCAAACACATGGCCTGAAACAACTGGAAGCAGAAGCCCACACCAACCTGGGTCTGGTTCACTATTACCTGGGCGATTTTGCCACCGCCGCTGCCTGTTACGCCGCCGCCCTGCCGTTGCACCGGCAAACGGCCAACCGCCCCGGCGAAGGGCGCACCCTGCACAACATAGCTATCATTTACCATCATCAAGATGACATCGCCCAGGCCATTGCCCATTACCGACAGGGGTTGACCATTGCCCAGGAGGTGCATGACCAGCAGCGCATTGCCTCTGGCTATCTGGCGCTGGGAAACTTATACCTGAGCGAAGGGGAGTTTGACCAGGCGCTCGCTCACCTGGAGCAGGCAGTGGCTATTCGCCATCACATGGGCGACCGGCAGTGGGAATGGGAGCAGGTGTATCTGGCGGCAGCGCAGCACCAGATGGGCGATCTGGTAGCGGCAGCCCAAACGTACCGGCAAACGATTGCGGCCATGCAGGCGCAGGCCGCGCCACGCAAGGAGGGCTGGGCGCTGGTGGGGCTGGCACTGCTGCAATGGCATCAGGGGGAGGCGGCGACGGCCGTACAAAACAGCAACCGCGCCCTCAGCCTGGCCCTGACCCACGACCCGTACATCGAAGGGGTGGCGCTGACGGTAAAAGGGCACGGCTTGATGGCATTGGCGCGGCTGGATGAGGCGACGGCCGTTTACGAACGTCTGTTGGCGCTGCGGCAGCAGTGGGGCGAAGGTGCGCGCGTCCATGATGCCCTGGCGGGGTTGGCGGCAGTGGCCTGCCGGCATGGCCAACTGCCCACCGCCCTTGGCCACATTGAACCAATCCTGGCGTACCTGGCCCACAAACCACTGGGCGGCGCGGAAGACCCGGCCTTTATTTACCTGACCTGCGTCCATGTCTTACAGGCAGCGGGCGACGGCCGTGCCGCTTGGGTCTTAGAGCGGGCCAGGGCGTTTTTGCACGGCCGTGCCGCTTCCTTGCGTGATCCTGATGATCGGCGGCGTTTTTTGACGGCCGTAGCCACCCACCGCACCTTGTTAGGTGAGGAAGTAAGGGGGTAAAGGGGTGGCTCGGTGATCTCTCAATCTTCCGATCACCAAATCCCGGATTACTGATAACCGATACTAGCCGCCTCTGCTATCCTCCGGTATCATAACAGGTGGGGGCAAACATAAGCAGCCTGGCCGCAAAGCCGTTGCCAAATCTGGGAGAAACACATAATGCCCCAAATCAGCCACAAGATATATCGTCATGAACTACTCAATCGTGAGCAATAATATGACAGACACAAATCCAATTAACCCAATGGTTCTACAGTGGGCACGTACAACCGCCGGTCTTTCCATTGATGAAGTCGTGCAGAAACTAAACCGCAAAAAGATCACGGCTGAAATTATTAAAGCGTGGGAAAGTGGTGAGGCTGCACCCGATTACGTGCAGCTTGAAAGGCTGGCTTATGAGGTATATAAACGGCCACTTGCCATCTTCTTCTTCCCGCAGCCCCCTGCTGAAGAAACACCCCAACAAGCCTTCCGTACCTTGCCTGATTCTGAAATACAACGTCTGTCACCGCGTTTGCGCTTACTACTGCGTCGTGCCCAGGCAATGCAACTAAACCTTTATGAGTTGTATGAGGGCGTAAATCCGGCTAACCGACAGATTGTGCGTGATCTGCAATTTTCCCTTGATACTCCCGTACAAGAACTCGCCCATGTTGTTCGTCAATATCTAGGCTTAGAACTAACCGAGCAATTCAAATGGAGAAGCCGTGACGAAGCGTTCAAGGCATGGCGTCATGCCCTGGAAAATTGTGGCGTTTTTGTCTTTAAGGATGCGTTCAAAGAAGAAGCAGTTTCTGGGTTTTGCCTGCATGATAAACGCTTTCCTCTCATCTATGTCAATAACAGCACGGCCGTCACACGACAGATATTTACACTATTTCACGGACTGGCTCACCTTTTATCTGGGACGGGAGGGATAGATAGACTGGATGATCGTTATATTAGCAGCCTCAGCGGGCGAAACAAACAAATCGAAGTCCTTTGTAACCGTTTTGTGGCTGCCTTTCTGGTTCCCGAAGCTGACTTTGACCGCCGCATCGGTGGTATGCTTATTAACGAAGCAACCATAAGCACCCTGGCAAATCAATACAGCGTTAGCCGAGAAGTCATCCTACGGCGTCTGCTTGATAAGAAGCTGGTGACTCCGCAACACTATGAGCAGTTGGTTGAAGAATGGTGCAACAATGTGGTGGATAAACAAAGTGATGGTGGCGACTATTATCGTACACAAGGTGCATATCTGGGCGAACGTTATCTGGAGTTGGTTTTCAGGCGTCTCTATCAAAACAAAATATCTGTTGAACAACTCGCCGATTATCTGGGGGTAAAGGCAAGTAGTGTACCCGGCATGGAAGCACTGATCTTGCCAGGGGGAGCAGGAGCGTAACTTACGTTTTTGACAGCAACACCTTAATTGCTCTGTTCAAGCACTATTATCCGAGCCGATTCCCAACTTTGTGGGAGAAGTTTGCCCAGGCCGTTGAGTCCCAAACCATCATCTCCGTGCGAGAGGTCAAGAACGAGATCAGCCAACAAGAAGATCTCCTGGCAGAATGGGCCAAAAAGCATCCAGACTTTTTTCATGCCCCTGAAGTGGAGGAGTTGCGTTTTGTCGCGCAGATATTTGCCGTCTTTCATTTTCAATCCCTGGTGCGAAAACAAGAGCAGTTACAGGGTAAGCCAGTAGCTGACCCTTTTGTTATTGCCAAAGCGAAATTGTTGCAAGGATGTGTGGTCACAGAAGAATTGCTCAAACCAAACTCATCTAGAATACCCAACATCTGCCAGCATTTTGGTATCCATTGTCTGAACCTGGAAGGGTTTATGGAACAAGAGAACTGGACTTTTTGAAAAGACCTTTTTGTGCCGGAGCCGACGCGGTGGGGACTGCGGGGCGACCCGCATTTGTGGCGGGCGATGCGGGAGTGGTTCACGGCCGTACCCCTTCCTTGCATGATCCCGATGACCGGTAACGTTTTTTGACGGCCGTGCCCTGAGTTCTCAAAGAGCCATTTTTTCAATAGCCCTAGAATTACATCACGGCCAGGAACGCAACCATCAACAAAAAAGTGATCAACGGTAGGAATGACGGCCGTTTCAACAAATACCACACACGCGGCGGGCCAAACAGCAGCAGCAGGACGGGCAGCAGCAAGTACCCGGGCAGGAGGAGGGATTGGAGTACGGCCGTGAGTAACAACATCATCCCGTTCACCCCCGCCAACCCCACCAGCGCCAGCGGCACATACCGGCGGCTTTGTACCAGAATCGTCTCCCGTGTCGGCGCACTCAGCACCAGAATATAGAACAAAGCGGCAGCGATAAACGCGCCCGGCGCATACACAAAAAACGCCGACGACTCACCTGCCCCCAAGCGGCGGTCATCCACAATAAAAATGGATTCCCAATACCCCAACTGGTTCAGCAGCAGCACCGCCAGCGTCAGGCCAAAAATGACGGCCAACACTGTCATCGTCGGCCGGGCCGTCAGCCATGCGGGGATGGTTCCCCTTGCTTCATCGGCCGTCAACTGCGGTTCCAACTTGCGAATCAAATATACGGCTACGCAAAAGACAAAATAAACCAGCGTCAGGGTGACCACATTAGTGGCCCGCCGCTGCGCAAACGAGGCGCTCATATCGGCCAGAAAGAAAAAACCCAGCAGTACGGCCGTGCCATCCACCACCGGCGCCAACGCTTCTAAAACCATTTGTGATTGTTTCAACTCGTCTCCTTCAAAAATTATGAATGATGAAGGATAAATTATGAATTTCATCCTTCGTGGGATAATCTGCGGAATCCTTATCGAATCCATTCCATTTTACGTCAGGATAAAAAAGGTGACAGGTGATTGATGATTCGTGCCTATGAACTAACTGACACGGCCGTCCTTACAAGCGTACACAACACCCTCTTCCCCCACCAACCACACACCCGCCAAAGCTGGGGGGCGCACATAGACGGGATTTTGCGGGTGAACGGCCGTGCCTGGACGCTCACCGTTGACAACATCCCTATCGCCTACGCCGCCGGCCTGCCCGTGCCCGGCCTGCCCGGCCTGGTAGAATTGGAAGGGTTTGTTAACCCCGCCCGGCAACGGCAGGGTTATGGCACGCGCCTGTTGACGCATATCAAAGCAGAATTGATGGGTACGGCCGTTACCCAACTCTCCTATCCCGTCCCCCACCTGCACACCCCCGCCGCCTGCTTCCTGCTCAAAAACGACTTCTTCATCGAGCACGAAGAACAAATGATGGAATTGAGAATTGACAATTCTCAATTGCCAATTGTCAATTCCCACCTGCCACTTGCTACCCACCACCTGCCACCCACCACCGCCATCCCCCTCTTTTGCCAATTGTACGCCGCCTGCTTCACCGGGCTGCCCTGGAATCAGCCGTTTACCGAAGCCGAAGTCGCGGCTATGCTGCGCCACCGCGAAGAGCTACTCTTTTTAATGGAGGATGACCTCCCCATCGGTTTTGTCTGGCTGCGGTCGCAACCAAACAACATCGTCCAACTAGAACCCATCGGCGTCATCCCGGAAAAGCAAGGGCAGGGCTACGGCCGTACACTCCTCCACCTGGTCTTGTCACAATTAGCGGCACAGGGGGTCACGGCCGTCACCCTCGGCGTCTGGACCAGCAACAAACCCGCCCTCCACCTCTACCAAAGCCTCGGTTTCCGCCAGACGGAGAGCGTGATTTATCTGGCTTACGATGTGTAGCGATCAGGAGATTGAGAGATTAAGAGATTCTCAATCTCCCAATCGCTTAATCTCCCAATCTCTCCCTCCCCCCTTGCCTTTCCCATTTTCCGTTCTACAATCAACCACAAGTCTGGCGACTTCCCGATTAACTGAACGAAGGTCTAGGGTGACAAATGGGGTACGGCCGTTAAAATGTCTGAGCAGTGCCAGGCACAGGGTAAAAGGCCTGGAACATCGGACATTTTCTGCCCTGTGCCTGGCACTACTAAAACCAAACCTTCGCGCCCTTCGTGTCTTTCACGAAGACCTTCGCGAACTTCGCGGACAAAATGGAGAAACACGCATGTTTAAAAATATAGATGATGTCAGACAGCAGTTAGGCCGCCAGCAGTACATCGCCTCCGCCGAAATCGGCACCGTCGTTTACCTGGCACACGCCCTGTGCAAACCCGTTCTGGCCGAAGGCCCGGCCGGCGTCGGCAAGACCGAACTCGCCAAATCCTGGGCCGCCGCCCTGGACATGCCCCTCATCCGCCTGCAATGTTACGAAGGGCTGGACGAGAGCAAAGCCCTCTACGAATGGGAATACGCCAAACAAATGCTCTACACCCAACTGCTGCGCGACACCTTGCGCAACGTCCTGGGCGACGTACAAAGCCTGGCCGAAGCCGCCAGCCGCCTGGCCCAGGAAGAAGACGTCTTCTTCTCCGAAAACTTCCTCCTGCCCCGCCCCCTGCTCACCGCCCTCACCTCTGACCGTCCCGTCATCCTGCTCATTGATGAAATTGACCGCGCCGACGTGGAATTTGAAGCCTTCCTGTTGGAAGTCCTCAGCGACTTTCAGGTGAGCGTACCCGAATTAGGTACCATTGTCGCCAAACATCAACCCATGGTCCTGCTCACCAGTAACAACACCCGCGAACTCAGCGAGGCGCTCAAACGGCGCTGTCTCTACCTCTATGTAGACTACCCCACTCAGGACGCCGAACTGGAAATTGTGCGCCTGAAAGTGCCCAATCTGCGCCCCGAACTGGCCAAGCAGGCTGTCGCCGTTGTTCACCAACTGCGGCAAATGGATTTACGCAAAACCCCCAGCATCAGCGAAACACTGGATTGGGCGCGGGCATTGGTCGCCCTCAACGCCGAACACATAGACGAACAAACACTCACCAACACCCTCACCGTCCTGCTGAAATATGAAGCCGACGTGCAAAAAGCCCGCCGCATGATGGGCGGCGGCAGCGATACGGCCCGGCGGGGGCGGTATAACCGGTAATTCGTAACCTGTAATCCGTGAACCATAATCCGTCCGATTACGGGTTACGGTATACGGATTACGGATCACGGAGGAAAGATGGATAAACGAGTCGTCGAATTCATACGGGGCCTGCGGGCCGCCGGGGTGCGCGTGTCGCTGGCGGAGTCGGTAGATGCCTTGCACGCCGTGGAAAGTCTGGGTGTGGCCGACAAATCGCTCTTCCAGGCCTCGCTGCGGGCCACGCTGATCAAAGAGAAGGATGATTTCCAGGCATTTGACGAACTGTTCCCGCTTTATTTTGGCAGCGGTGGGCCGCCTTTGCAGAATGCGCTGGAAGACCTCAGCCCCGATGAGCAGCAGATGTTACAGGCGGCGTTGGCAGCGATGAGCGGCCGTTTCCAGCAGCTATTAGATTGGCTGACCAGCGGCAACGGCCCCACCAAAGAAGAGTTGGAAGAGATGGCCAACCGTGCCGGGGCGCAGTGGGCTAACGACCCGCGTGAAGCGCGTTGGGTCACACGGCGCATGTTGCAACAAATGGGTATGGGGCATCTCGAAGAGCAACTGCAACAATTGATCGAACAATTGCAAAAGATGGGCATGAGCCAGGAATCCATTCAAAAGCTGTTGGGCATTGTGGAAGCCAACCGGGAAGCGCTGGAGCAGCAGGTAGCACAGCAAGTGGGGGCGCAAATTGCCGAGCAGCGCGCCAATCGGCCAAACGACGAACTACATGGCTCTGACCTGATGCACAAACCACTGCAATCGCTGACGGAGGAGGAGGCCAACGCCCTGCGTAAAGAGGTGCAGCGGCTGATCACGCAGTTGCGCAGCCGGGCGGCGCTGCGCCGCAAAAAGGGGACGAAGGGGCGATTTGATTCCAAAACGACCATCCGCGCCAACCAGCGGTATGGCGGCGTGCCCATGGAACTGCGTTGGAAAAAGAACAAATTGAAGCCCAGTCTGGTGCTGATTTGTGATGTCTCGACTTCAATGCGTTCGGTGGCGGAGTTTATGCTGCGGCTGACGTATGAGTTGCAAGACCAGGTGGCCAAGGCGCGTAGTTTTGCCTTCAATTCGGACATGCACGAGATTAGTGTGACGCTGGCAGGGGCACGGGCGGCGGAGGCAGTAACGCAGGTACTCTACAACATTCCACCCGGTTATTATGCCACCGATTTTGGCAACAGTCTGGACTCGTTTTATCACAACTGGCTGGATGCGGTTGACGGCCGTACCACGGTCGTTATCCTGGGTGATGCCCGCAACAATTACAACTCGCCCCGCATTGACCTGATGAAGGATTTACAACGACGCGCCCGTCGCCTCATCTGGCTGAACCCGGAACATCAGCAGCAGTGGGGCACCGGCGACAGCGATATGTGGGATTATGTGCCGGTGTGTGACGAGGTGTTTGTGGTGCGCAACCTGGCCCAGTTAGCGACGGCCGTAGACAAACTCCTCACCAACAGTTGATCCGCGAAGGGCGCGAAGCGACACGAAGGTCTTCGTGAAAGACACGAAGGATCGTCGGCGAAAAATTCGCATCATTTGTTGCCTTTTCAGCCACCCCACACCACAGACCTGTAGGGCGATTTTGAAAATCGCCCTTTTTTTGCCTTTAACCACCCTATAAACCACCCAATCAAACGATTGATGCTGCCTGTTTAGATATACTGAAAAAGGTCATAAACTGACATTTTCCAAAGTCTGAAAATTAAGCGTAAGCAAGCTGGACAACTGCTCCTTGAACTTGCCTGACACCTCTGCCAAACAGTCTTCAATGGCCTGCTTGAAATTGGTAAACTTCTCGTAGTATTGGGAGTAAAGGCACTCTTTCTTGACAAATTTCCAGAGCCGTTCAATGAGATTGAGATTAGGTGAGTAAGGCGGCA
>JABFFZ010000101.1 GCA_013112725.1 Chloroflexota bacterium | reverse complement strand
GGCTGCGGGTGGGCAATGGCGCTCTTTTGGCGGTGGCAGCGCGCAGGTTGCCCTGCTGTAAACCAACAATGGGTGGGATGTGCGCGGCCAGCCAGGCCGGATAGGCCCCACCCGCCAGACACAGCCCTACAACCAACAATGGCACCCCCAGCAACAGGCTCAAAGAAGGCATCGGTAAACCAGCCAACCGGGAAATGCCAATGGCAACCAGTGTACCCAGGAGTGTGGCCACCACACCTGCCAGCAAAATCTGGCTCAACACCTGCCTGAAAACGGTGGCCGAACGCCAGCCCAACGCCTTTTGCAGGGCGATGGTACGGCGGCGGGCCACCACTTCTGCCCAGGCCAGATCCAGCACGAACAGGCCGCCAATGCCCAGCAGGGTACCTAACAGAAGCAAGTGCCCCGTTTGTACCCGCTCCTGGTAGGTGGTGGTGATATTTTTCTGAATCCATTGTTCTTCCACATAGCCCACACCGGGCACATGTACCAGCACACGAGTGGGCGAAGACCCCACCATGATATCCACGTCCAGCCCCGTCAACCGGGCAATCTCGCCAGCAATCGTCTCAATTTTGCGTTGGGCGGCTGGCGTGAGTTCGTTGATGCCGCCTACCCGAACTCTAATCGCGCTAATACAATCGTTACCACAAACACGCTGAGCAGCCTCGATGGTTGTTAGCAACAGTGGGGGGCTTTGGATATAGTCGGCTGGATGACCGGTCGTTCTCAAAGGTTGAGGTTCTATGGCCTGGCCTGTTTCATCAAAATACAGAGTTGCTGATGGTGGGAAATAAGTCTCTAATGGCACACGGTTGATATCCAATGGCCGAGGAATGTTTTCAATATTAAATACACCTTCGGCTGTAAACCTGGCTTCACGAAACTGGCTCTCATCATTTGCACGACTGATGGTTCGATAAAAAGGTAGCCCTACATCATGGACTTCGTTTGGAAGTATTAACTGTAAGACAGGTTTGTTGAATGCAATTGTCGGTGTTATTTCCTGATACTGAATACGACCAGGCCTCGAGACAGCTCCGAGACCTAGCTTAATATCACCTGAATTGAATTGTTCAATCAGCTTTTCATACGCTTCGTTGCTATTCATTTCTTGTTCTACCAGGGTGTTATACGCTGGAAGCGTCGCCAGATAATCTGTTCCCCCTTGTTTCATAATTTCTGATAAATCAGAAAGCTCGGCCGGTATTTCTACACTCTTTAATGCGGCGTGAATGGTAATACTGATATAAGGTGTGGCATTAATTAAAAATGGGGGTGTACTGTATTGACCGTCACTGTCTAGATAATTACCCTCTAACATGGCTTCGTCGATCCCAACCAACGCGGCTTCTTGCTCTGGGTCAATACCAGCAAACATGAGAGGCCAGAACATCCATCCATTTATTGGATATTGCCAGTTTATGACGGGATAATTCTGCCAGTCAGGGTCCCGTTGTGAAAGAGGCATATCCGGACCGTAAAAATAATATGTGTTTTGTCTATGCTCTTGAAGTTGAAAGCCGTCATCTATATAAGTGTCAACTTCCAAAAGATAAATACCATCTTCAGACAGTTGTGCCAGTTCATCGGTGGGAATTGGATTTACCACCATGCCAACCATGGCGATAGGAGCGGCAATCTCGACGTCAGGTATATTTTTAATTGCTTCATATTGATCTGTGGTAATACCTCCAAAGATGCTTGACAAATGATTTGCCTCTGCCAAACCATACTTTGTCTCAATTGTAGAACGCGAACCGGATGGTCGTACTAAAATATCATAGGTCGTACGCCAGTGATTACTCAAACTCTGTTCAATAGTAACTGTGGTAGTTCGTGATATTACATTAATGACAAGTAGCGCAATTGTGATAATAAAAAGCCCAAGTGCAAGTAATAACGATCGTGTTCTTCCCGATAAAAAAGAACGCAAAGAAAAAATAAATAGATCCATATGATGTATGTGCGAGGGAACAACTTGCTCTGCCGGTTAATCAAACTTTCTGTGGCCTCGACAAATAGAAATTATCCGTTTTGCCACTGCGAGGTTGGTTGTGATGGCCTATACAGGCAACCGTCATACCCACAGTGAAAGGCATTGATCTTCCATGAGATTTTCCTCAAGGTGTAGGGGCTGCTCCCAAACAAAGGGAAAATCTCATGGTTATTTCACCTCTCATTGTGGTAGCTTGGGCTAATCAACACCAATTGCAACACGTACCAGTCGCCTGGCAACCTACTGTACAATTACTATCTGAACAAGTGAAATATACGTAACGACGTTTGTCCGCTCCACAAGTTCCACAAGTGGTCACTGGCTGATTAGAACAATAACTGCAACCTCCCGCAGATGCAGGCTGTGGGTTTCCAAGCAAGGCCTCTGCTAATAATGCTAGAGCTTCTAACAAATATTCTTTCAACATTAGATTTTCCCCTTAATGCTGTAAATGATGTTATCTATTCACAGCAACCACTATCAGAAACAATTTTTCTCAGCTTTTTTAATCAAAGTTCCATTTCTCTATTTGTTATCCCATTCCATCACCTCCATTTGCACCAGGAAACATCATCTCAATTTGTTGGGCCAGATTTGACATACCCGGCCCAGCAGCTTTTATGTTTCCTTGAGTGTCCACCAGACAAAAAGAAGGGGTTACACTGGCTTTGTAATCACTCAAAAAACGAGTGCGGTTTCGAGGCGCTATCAGCATAGACAACTCAAGCTGGAGTTCATCAACAAAGGTTTGTGCTTCTTGTTCGCTGCTGTCGCTTACCAGCAGCAGGGTAATGCCCGCCTGTCTGGCGCGTGGTTGTAGAGCGGCCAGATGAGGGATTTCTTCGCGGCAGGGTTGGCAATGGGGAGAAAGGAAAACGAAGGCTATGGATTGTCCGGCATAATCCTGGTCAGTTACTTGTGTGCCTGCCAATGTCCAGGCGGTAAACGGGGGCGCCGGCTGCCCGGCTTTCAGGAATTCTATGGGCGGGGGCAACTGGGACTTGATGCGCCGGGCCAGCCCAATCGTCATCACGATGTTGAGCAGCACTAATAGCCAGAGCAAAATTACACTGAAAAGCAGAAAGGTTTCCACCTTTATTCCTCCATAGCAAAATCACACAGGGCGAACCAGCGTGACAATTTCCTCCAGGTTGTTAACCAACAGAACAAAAGTAGCGGCGACGATGCTCAACAAACATAGCTCCAGCAGGTTCATCCCCATTGGCGCAGCGGGCAACAACAAACAACCGGCAGCAATACAGCCGATAAAACTCCCGTTCCGCCAGACCTGAAAGGCAGTAATGGGTCTGGCTGTGGCGCTAAAACAGTTACAGGAAGTATGCAACCCTCGCGTTAATACCGACATGAGGGCAACAGTAAACAGAGAAAGCAGCGCCAACGCCAGAAGAAAACCGGGCAACAGGAATGGGCCGCCCAGGAGCATCATAGCGACAACGGCCAGTTCAGCGGTTGCCAGCAAAACGGCCGCCGGTTTTACCCCCCTGCCCGGTAAAATCTGAAAATTAACAATAGCCTGCGTAAACGCCGGGAAATCACGCCACTTGTTGGCGGCAGACAGGGCAAAGATGAACGCAGCAGCCAGACGGGTAAAGGTGAGCAGGTAAGACGAAAAATCGGCCAACATGAGGTTAAACCTCCACGTCAGGCAGACGGCCGTCCTGCAACTGCACCACCCGGTTGGCCTGGGCGGCGATGCCGGGGTCGTGGGTGATCAGGGCCAGGGTGACGCCTTGTTCCTGGTTCAGCCGTTGCAGCAGCGCCAGGATTTCGCTGCCGTTTTGCGAATCCAGATTGCCGGTGGGTTCGTCGGCCAGAATGAGTTGCGGCCGGTTAAGCAGGGCACGGGCGATGGCTACCCGCTGCTGCTCGCCGCCGGAGAGCTGGCCGGGCAGATGGTTGAGGCGATTTTCCAGCCCCAAACCGGCCAGCAGTTCCCGCGCCCGTTCGGGTACGTTGAAGCCCGCCTTGCGCCGGTAGGGGATGAGGGGCAGCATGACGTTTTCCAGAGCGGTCAGACTGGGCACCAGGTTGAACAGTTGGAAGATAAAGCCGATGGTGTTACGGCGAAAGTCGGCCAGGGCATTGCCTTTGAGGGTGCTGACATCTACGCCGTTGATGAGGACACGGCCGTTGGTCGGTTTATCCAACGTGCCAATCAGGTTGAGCAGGGTGGATTTGCCGGAACCGGAGGGGCCGCAGATGGCTACAAATTCACCTTTCGCAATGGTCAGGGAAACATTATCCAGAGCGTGTACGGCGAACGGCGTTGCTGCAACGCTGCGGCTCCGGGCCGTGCCATCCCCATACACTTTGTATACCTGCTCCACCTGCACCAGGGGAGACGACTCCTGCATAAAAACCACCCCTTGTGGACTCTTGGGAAATTCAGAGGCAGTGGTGAGGTGTGGTCATGTTGGGCAACGAAGTTCGGAAGAGTCCCCGTTTATGGCGATGTTGTTGAATTGTTGATTTTCTAGTGACAATCAATAACAATACTGGACATCAAATCGGGCGCGATTATATACTCTCTTTCTCAAAAAAAAAATAGTACCCTGGTACTGTAGAATAGGAGTTGATTTAATCAAGCATAGGATAAGGGATGGGGAAAGATTGGTTCAATCTTCAGAGTTGAACCAATCTTTTTCTACAAAAATGTCGTGATTTGTTCCAGGGGTTTTTTGGTGATGGCGGGGACCTGTACGTTTTCCACCGGGTAGCCGGCGACGAGGATGAGGTACGGCCGTTCGTTTTTCGGCCGGCCCAATATCTCGTTCAAAAAGCCCATGGGGCTGGGGGTATGCGTCAGGGTGGCTAACCCCGCCAGGTGGCAGGCGGCGATTAAAAAGCCGGTGGCAATGCCCACCGACTCCTGCACATAATAGTTTTTTACATGTGTCCCATCCGCGTTCACGGAATAACTCTGGGCAAAAATGGCAATGAGGAAGGGTGCCGTTTCCAGAAAAGGTTTGCGCCAGTCGGTACCCAACGGTTCCAGCGCCGCCAACCATTCCTGGGGGGCGCGCCGCTCATAAAAATCGCGCTCTTCTTCTTCAGCCGCTTCCCGGATTTGTTTCTTAATGGCCGGATCAGAGACGACCACAAAGTGCCAGGGCTGCAAATTGGCCCCGTTCGGGGCCGTGCCGGCGGCGAGCAGACATTGTTCGATCACCTCGCGGGGTACGTCGCGGCGGGCATAGTCACGCACAGTACGCCGCCGCCGCATGGTGGTGTAAAATTCCGCCGCCCGCTGCTGCATTTCCGCTACGGGAACCTCTTGATAGTCGGTATGGAGTACAAATTTTGCTTCGCTCATGTTGAATCAATCTCCCTGACTGATGGAGGGGGATGATAGCGAAATTTCCCACGAATGACCACGTATCAGACCTGACAGGTTTTTGAAAACCTGTGAGGTCTTGGAAGAGGAAGCGTATGAAATATGCACCCTGGATTGTGATTTTGTCGTTGCTGGCGGCGTGCAGTCAGGTGGAGACGACACCCACGCCAACGGTCACGCTCGTACCCACACCTACGCCGACTCCAATTCCGACGCCGACGTTTGATGCCGCCAAATTGGGCAGCGGGGAACTGGATGTGACCTACTGTTCGCCAGACGGCCGTGCCCAAAAACTCGACATCTACTATCCGTCATTCGGCGGCCCCTGGCCCGTGCTGCTCTATGTGCATGGCGGCAGTTGGCGCGAAGGAGATAAAGCGGAAGGGGAAGGCTGGCGTGGCCTGAATGAGCAGGGGATTTTGGTGGCCTCGGTGAACTACCGCATGGCGGCCGAAGGCAAATTCCCGGTGATGATTGAAGATGTGCAGTGCGCGGTGCGGTATTTGCGGGCGCACAGCGCCGATTATAACCTTGACCCGAATCGCATGGCGGCGGTGGGGGCCAGCGCCGGTGGGCACCTGGTGGCGCTGTTGGGTACGGCGGACGACACGGCCGTGTGGAACCAAAGCGAATATGCCGAGCAATCCAGCCGGGTGCAGGCGGTGATTACGATGGCCGGGCTGTTTGATTTCACCGTTAATCTGCCCAGCGGCATCAACTCCGCGGTTTATTATGCTTTTGGTAAGCTGGCGGGGGATGGTTCGCCGGAAATGGCGGCGGCCAGCCCGGTAACATACGTCACGGCCGACGATCCCCCTTTCCTGATTTTGCATGGGGACCGTGATGGGGTGGTCCCGGTGGCGCAGAGCAAGATTTTGCACGAACGGCTGACGGCCGTTGGTGTCCCGGCCACTCTGGTCATTGTGCAAAATGGTGACCACAGCTTGGGCGGGGCGAACGCTACCCCCACCCAAGCGGAAATTAACGAGATGATTGCCGCTTTTCTGGCCGAGATTTTTGAATGATAACTGTTCGTAGTAGGCGATTTATCGCCTGCAAACGGCGATAAATCGCCTACTACGAACAGTAAGAACCCGGTTTTTGAGGAGAAATGGAGATGCTGAATAGTTACAGGAGAGTTGTTTATTTTTTAGTGGTCACGGCCGTATTGTTGGCGGCTTGTGGTGAGGGGGCGGAAACGGCAACGGCCGTACCCCCCACAGCCACCATCACTACCCCACCTACAGTGGCCGGGAATTTGCCGGCGATTACGGCCGTGACCCTCGACCGCCTCACCTTACCCCGGTATGAATCGTTGGAGATGGTGGTGGAGGTGACGGCCGTGTACACCAATCCCTACGACGCCCGCGAAGTGTCCCTGGACGGTCTCTTCACCGCTCCCGATGGCTCAGAAATGCGTGTGCCCGGCTTTTGGGATGGGCAAGAAGCGTGGCGGCTGCGCTTTACCCCTTCCCAGGAGGGTGAATGGCGCTACCAACTTCACCTTACCGACGCCAATGGCCTCAGCCAGCCATCTGAAGGCACATTTACTGTCACCCCTTCCGACCATCACGGCTGGCTGCAAGCGGGGAATTGGGTCAACCCCGCTTACAGCGGCCATTATCTGGTGCATCACGATGGCACGCCGTTTTACGGCCTGGGCCACGCTGATGCCCTGAACATTCTTATTGACGGTTTTACAGTGGAGCGAGGCGTGGGGCTGTTTAACAACATGGTGGAAGCGGGCGAAAACTACGTGGTCTGGTGGCCTTTTTACACCTCATCACCGGTGTCCGGCAGCTATGACAACTACAACGTCTCCAATCTCAACCTGATAGATGCGGTGGTTAAAGATGCCCAGGCCAAAGGGGTTTTTCTCATCTTCACCATCTGGGATCATCCCCAACTGCGCGACAATACGCACGCCTGGGGTATCGGCAATTGGGGGGGCAACGGCTTTAGCAAGCTGACGGACATTGACGCCTTTTTTACCGACCCGGAAGCATGGGTCTGGCAGGAAAATTTATACCGCTACGTCATCGCCCGTTGGGGATACAGCCCGGCCATTGGCCTGTGGCAAACCGTCTCGGAAATCAACGGCACGAACGCATACAACCACACTGACCCCTGGCACGAGAAGGTGAACGCTTATTTTGTAGCCAACGACCCCTACCGCCACCCCACCACCGCCAGCCGCTCTGGGGATGTGGATTGGGAGGCGGGACATCTGGCGATGGATGCGCCACAGGTGCATTTGTATGACTTTGACAACGACGCGGTGGGCGCGGCGCAGGTATTGGCTGAGTGGACGAGCCTGATGTTTAACCGGGCGGAGAAACCAAATTGGGTAGGGGAGTTTGGCGTGACGGGCAACACCTATTACCCGGAACTCTTTCACAACGCCATCTGGGCGGCGCTGGCCACGGGGGCGGCAATGACGCCGGCGGAATGGAACAGCGGTGGCGGTTGGATGCGCATGTCGCCGGAGATGCTGGCCGGCCTGGCCCGGCTGGGCACGTTTGTGTCTGATTTGCCACTGGCGCAGTTAAAGCCTACGGCCGTGACCCTCAGCAGCAGTGACCCGGACGTGCGCGGCTGGGGCATCATCGGCGCAGACGGGGGACTGTTTTGGGTGCAGGATTTTTCTCTGGAAGGCGCGCCGATAGAGCAGGTGCGCGCCGACGAGACGGTACGGCAGGGTGTGTCTGTGTCTATGGCGGGGATGGCGGCGGGGGTGTATGAGATACGGCCGTACCACACCTGGCAGGGTGCTTATCTGGATGCCTATACAGTTGAGTGTGCGGTTAACGAACCTTGTGTAATCCCCCTGCCCGATTTTGAGGATGATATGGCCTTTCAGGTTCTAGGAAAGTAAGGAAGATTTGGCTGGTGGCTACTTGTATCAGCCACCAGCCACCAATCAGGGGTGATGGCTAATCCTCCCAATCGTCATCGTCATCATAATCATCCCAGCCATCGTCAAAGTCATCGTCATCATCCCAATCATCATTTTCGTATGGTTCGGAATAGGCCCAATCCAACTTGATGGGGTTGGTTTGCACCACCTCCAATTCGTCGCCACATTCTTCACAAACCACAAACTCGCCCAGTTCAAACTGCTGAAAACGAATGCGGGCGCCACAACCAGGACAAATACCAATTCTTACCTGTGCAGTTGAATTTTCTGCCATGACCTGATCTCCTTTTATGATTGATTGCTGTACTCGCTGTGGCACGGTCTAACGCCGGCACAGTGGCGTAGCATTTGTTTGTTAACGGCCGTTTCTGCGCCGGCCAGTTCTACCAGCATCAAAATTAGAACTTACGTCATCATCCCAGGCTGCTTCTGCCCAATCTAGCTCCAATGGTGAGCGGTTGATTACTTCTAAGACGGAGTCACAGTGATGGCAAGTAATCAATTGTCCAAGGTATGGAGGTTTTTTTAAGCGAACTTCTGACCCACAATCAGGGCATATGGCGATATTTTTTGACAAAGCTGTCATATTGTTTCATCCTGTGCATCAATTTGCGTGTACTGATGACTATGGTTCATGCGGCTAAATATAGAAGAGAGCCGTGTAAAAAACAGACGCACGGCCGTGACAAGCGCGTGTCAAAACTTAACGTTCTGTGTGAATTTTGTGCCAAAACTGGCTAAAGAGGGGGTGATCCGAAAGAGGGGGTAGTAACCGTTCAGTTCCTCTGGAGACTGGTAATAAACTTGTCAAGTCTGAACGCTTACGAGGGGGTATCAGAAATGGAGAAGCGATAACCGATGCCAGGGTGGGTGTGAATATAATGAGAGGAGGCCGTGTCTGGTTCAATTTTGCGACGTAAACGACGCACCAAACCCCGCACCAACTCCCGGCTGCCCTCGGCGCTGTAGCCCCATACCCGCTCCACAATTACATCGGTCGGGATTACCTGTTCCGGGTTGGTCATTAAGATATAGAGCAGGCGAAATTCCAGCGGTGTTAGATGTTGGCGGGTGCCATCTGGCAGCAGTATAGCGCGTGTACCAGGGTCTAGCGACAGGCCTTGAATCTCGATGGGCATGAGAATAGACAGAGGCACAGGGCCGGCGCGCTGCAAGAATACTTTGACATAACGTGAGAGAATACGGGGAGACAACGGCCGTACAAACACCAAATCTACCCCCGCATCCAATATGGCACAATGCGTATCTTCCGTTAGCGGATCCACCAGCACCAACAGCGGCGCCTGCGAAAACTCTCGTATTGCCTGTGCTTCCACCGCCAGTGTGGCCACATCCCCTGGCGCAAACAAGATCAAATCTACCGGATGGGCGTGCAGGGAATTCAAAATCAGTTTGACGGCAGCCGTGCGTGCTACCGACAGCCCCGAATGACGCAGCACATAACTCAAAAACTCCCGCTCTTCCTGGTTATGAGCAATGACAATTGCTTGCATAAAGATGAGATTAGGAGATTAGGGGATTAGGAATTTGAATCTCCTAATCTCCCAATCTCTCAAATCACTCTGCGCCGCCGGTTAGGGCACAGCGAAAGCCCAGATTGGCCTGAATCACACGCGGGTCAAACGAGCCACGCGCCGCTGCCCGTACCTCGTCCCGTGGCGACAACCAGGAGCCGCCGCGCAGGGATTTAAACTCCCCATCCGTTGGCCCCATCGGGTTAGTATCTGTTGAACTGGTATAATAACGAAAGTCATACCAGTCGGCTACCCACTCCATCACATTGCCGGCCATATCATAGACGCCCGCGGGGGAACGGCCGTCAGGGTAACTACCTACCGGGGCGGTATCCCGGTGCCCATCATTAAACGCTGTGTCGCGGTTATTAGAAGGGCAGTTCTGGTCACAATAATTCAGCTTTGTCCCATCAAACGCATCCCCCCAGGGATACCGCAGCTTGATCTCTTGCACCGGGTCAAACGTAGCGGCCATCTCCCATTCCGCCTCGGTGGGCAGCCGCGCCCCACGCCATTCACAAAAGGCCCGCGCCATGTACCAGTTCACAAATACTACCGGGTAATCGGCAAAGGCCGGATCGCCATAGTACGCCGGGTGCGTGGTAGGGTTGGCGCGAGAGGGAGCGGTGCAGCCGCCTGCTTCTACGCAAAGCTGGTACTGCCCATTGGTTACTTCGGTCTCATCTATAAAGAACGGTGACAGCTTTACCAGATGCATGGGGCGCTCATCCCGTTCACCCTCTTCAATGCCCATGCTGAAAATGCCACCGGGCATGTAAATCATACGCGCTCCGGTGCCGGTGATGAGCGGTTCGGGAGTAGGCGTGGGCGCTTCGGTGGGGATGGGCAGCGGTGAGGGTGTAGGGGCCAGGGCAGTCATGGCAGCGATCACGGCCGTTTCCACAGTGGCGGTGGCTTCTACGCTGGTGACGGTTGGCTGGTTGATATTGCTGCGCGCCAGAGCATAACCGGCCAACAAGAGGAAGAGAAGCAACCCCACCAGGCCGTAGATAGTGCGCATTTCAATCTGGCGGCGCACCTGGGGCGTCAGCCGGGGCTGGACGGGGTGGCCGAATTGGGCAGCCGGCGCGGTGCGGCGCAGGGGCAGCGGTTCGGGATCGCTACGGCCGTAAGGCCGGGCCAACGCCGCTGCAAATTCCGCCGCCGACGCATACCGCGCCTCTGGTTGAATGGACATGGCCCGGTTGGCCACCAGGGAGAGATATGGCTCTACATCCGGGTTTAGCTCACGGGCGGGAACGAGATCGGCCAGACCGCTCTCTCGCTTCAAGGCACCAGGCGGTATCTTGCCCGTCAACAGGGTATAAAGCGTGGCCCCCAGGCTGTAAATGTCGCTGGCGGCGGTCACTTCCAATTGCGCCTGCTGTTCCGGCGCGCCGTAACCGTCGGTATGCGGCCGGATACCCAAATCAGGCAGGCCGCTGTCTACCAGGAAAATCTGACCGGTGGCCGTCAGACGGATGTTGGCCGGTTTGATGTTCAGATGCAGCTGCCCCTGTTCGTGCAAATAGGTCAGCGGTTTACACGCTTCTTGCAGCCAGGTGATGATCAGGTCAGAGGGCAAACGGCCGTACTGCTGCCCCAACGCCCGCAAATCCACCCCATCCACATACGTCCACACCAGGTATTGCCCCACTTCTTCCAGGGCAAAATGGTCCAACAGCCGGGGTAACTGCGGATGTTGCAGTCGGCTCAGTTGGCGCGCCTGCTGGCGAAACCGTTTTTGAATGTCAACGGCGGGGTCGAGGTATTCTTTAACGGCCGTGTCCACCCCATCCACCACATCCCAGGCGCGATACACCGTCCCATACGGCCCCTCGGCCAACAGGTTGATAATGCGATACCGTTTTTGCAGCAATTCTCCAGGGAGTAAAGGCATAGTCCTTAGGCAACAACATCCATCGCATACTGAATACACGCCTGAATATCTTCTGGTGTCAACTCAGGGTAACAATTTTCGATAATCTCGGTGAACGTGACGCCATCGCACACCAGTTCCAACACGTTTTCTACCGTGATCCGTGTTCCTGTGATCGTTGGTTTTCCAAAATGAATCCGCGGATCAATTGCAATTCTCTCGTTCATTGTGTTCACCTACTTATTACCATATGGTTGAATTATAACACCGGGCCACCGGTTACGGATTACGGATTACCGATTACCGATTACCGATTACGTTCTTCACCACACGGCCGTCCAACATCACCAGCGCGATATTTTCCGGCTTCTCTAAAGAGCGGATGTCGGCCAACGGGTCGGTTTTGCTGATGATAATGTCCGCCAGTTTGCCCGCCTCCAGCGTACCCACCCGGTCTTGCCAGCCCAGGCACTCCGCCGCCACTTTGGTTGTAGCGACGATAGATTCCATCGGCGTCATGCCAATGCCACACATCAAGCCCAATTCGCGCAAATTCGTACCGTGTTTCATCACACCCGCATCCGTACCCATGGCAATTTTGACCCCGGCCTGATACGCCTTGCCGATGTTCTCGCTGTGAATCTCAATCACCTCACGCGCCTTTTGTACCCCCCATTCCGGCATTGTGCCCGTCGCTTCGGCAATTTCTAATACGGCCAGGGGCGCCAGGAGCGTGGGTACCAGGAATGTGCCCTTTGCCAACATCAGTTCAATCGCTTCCTCATCCACAAAAATACCATGCTCAATGGAATGGATCCCGGCGCGCACTGCATTTTTGATTCCCTCTGCGCCCTGGGCATGGGCCATCACCTTGACGCCACACCGGTAGGTGGCTTCCTGCACCATCACCACCAGTTCTTCGGGACTAAACTGGGTAAATTCGGGGTGGTCGGTGGGGCTGAGGACGCCGCCGGTGGAGCAAACCTTGATCACGTCCGCCCCGGCGCGCAAAATTTCGCGCACTTTGCGGCGTACATTATCCACGCCATCCACAATGCCGGACGGCCGTCCTGGAGCTTCGGCAAATAACGTCAAATCCGCCCCCGACGGCAGCCAGCTATCGCCATGCCCGCCGGTAATGGACAACACGGTAATGCTGATTTGCATCCGCGGCCCCAGCACTAACCCTTGCGCCGCCGCTTGTTTCATGCCCAGGTCAGCGCCGCCGGCGTCACGCACACTGGTCACGCCGGCTTCGACAGTGCGTTTCATGCGGTCAATTGCCTGGTAATAGTTCAGCGAAAAGGGCGTGGTCATCATTTGCAAGGGGTTGATACCCTCAAAGACAAAGTGGACATGGGTATCAATGAGGCCAGGCAAAATCGTGCCGCTTTGGGCATCTATCATCTGGATGTCGGCGTCAGGTAACGTAATGTCGGTTTTGCGGCCAACGGCCGTAATCCGTTCATCCCGCACCAAGACAGCGCCATTGGGAATGGGGGCACGGCCGTTGCCGTCAATCAACGTGCCATTGTGAATCAGTGTATAAGCCATGGGAAATTCTCCTTTTCTCCTGCACAGTTTTCCGTTTCCAGTTTACCGGATGTTCCTGGCCCTGACGAGAAACATGGTTACGAGGTCGCGATCCCGATTAGGAAAGAGGTGCTTCCATGTTATACTTTGCACATGGAAACATCGGATGTCAGGGCATATGTTGAACGGTGGAAAGCGGTTGCCGAAATTCAGCAGCGAGAACTACAAGCAGCTTCTCCGGCAGAAAATTGGCGGCGGCTTAATACCATCAAACAGTGTGCATCTCGCCTGGGCATTACGCGGGGGAATGACGATGGGGAAATGGAACTTTTTTTATTATGGGCCAGGTTAAAGGTACAGTATGACTCAAACTGAAAAACGTGGCCCGTTCCACGACCCGCTTGAATCTCTGGAAAGGCTGTTGGCCTATTTTGATCATCAAAAAAGTTATTGCGCACTGACCAAAAGATTTATTGGGTATACAGGAGAACATTCGAAGTCACCCTCATTAGCAGTACCCATGAAACCTGAACTATTATGACGATTGCACTTTGTGATTATCGAGACGCTTTCAATAAATATCTGGCCAGTCCCTCCAATGAACCGCTATTTTTAAGAGGTGATGCCCGCGAAGTTTTGCGCGCCATACCTGATGATTCCATTGATTTTTGCATGACCAGCCCACCTTATTGGGGAAAGCGCGAATATCATAGTGGCGGCATAGGTCTGGAAGATACACCCGAGGAGTATATCGAAGCTGTAACGGCTATTTTTGCAGAAGTTCGTCGGGTACTAAAAACACCAGGGTCGTTTTGGCTCAATATGGGAGACAGTTACCACAACAAAGGATTGGCCGGTATTCCCTGGCGCATAGCTCTCAAACTCACCGACGAACAAGGCTGGATTCTACGAAACAATGTGATCTGGCATAAGGTAAAAGGGGGACTCGATAACACAACAGACCGTCTCCGTAATGTTCACGAAAACTTGTTCCATTTCGTTAAGATAAGTTCTGGCTATTATTATGATGTTGATTCTATTCGCACTGAACCCAGGAAAGCTAAGGTACACAATGGCGCTGTTGTCTCGGCCACCGGTGTTACCGGGGTCAGATACAAAAGGCAAATTGAACTTTCAACGAAATTGACGGTAGAGGAAAAGGGAAAAGCGATGGGAGCCTTAAATTCGATGCTACAAAAGGTTGAACTTGGTGAAATCTCTGATTTTCGGATGGTTATACGGGGCCAACAGAGAACCACGCACTCCAATTCAGAAAGTGTCTCAGGGCGCGCCAAAGAACTTCAAGAGAAAGGATTTTACTTTCTGAAGTACCACCCCAAAGGAAGTAAACCAGGGGATGTTTGGGATATATTGCCTGAAGATACGCAGAGACGGTTTCAACATTATGCCCCCTACCCCGAAGACCTGTGCAAAATACCCATCCTGGCGACGTGCCCACCCGGAGGGGTGGCATTAGACCCATTTTGCGGTACAGGCACAACATCGCTGGTCGCAAGAATTCTTGGGAGAAAATCAGTATCCATTGATATTTCGCAAGAATATCTTGAAATGGCTGAAAAACGTTGCATGAGATTATTATGAACCAGATCGCGGAATTATATGGAATTCCCACCCACCCCAATGAACCAGTTGATTGGCTTAAAATTTATGATCAGCAGCATTGTCCATACATTGCGGGCAAGTGTACAAAAATCAGGAAAAGTACCCCTGATATTACTATCGGCAGTTGTACGGTAACTTATAGTCGGGAGCGAAGGCCAACCATCATCTGCCCCAACCGGCTATTGGAACAAAGACAGATATTCCTTGATTGTCTCCATCTGCTAACTTCACACGAACCTGGCAATCAGCTACATATCGTTCCTGAAATCTCGGTTCCTGGCGGTTCAGTGGATTATTTCCTGGTGTCCACAAAAAATAACCGGGTCAAAGATTTTGTGGGCATAGAATTACAGGCGCTTGATACAACTGGTTCTGTCTGGCCATCCCGACAGAAATTCCTGCATGCTGTTGGCGTAAAAGCTGAACTTGAAGATACAGCTTTCAATAAAACCTTTGGCATGAAATTGGAAGATGACGGCTAAAACGACCCTTATCCAGCTTAACCACAAAATCGGGACATTTGAAAACCTCAATAAGCACCTCGTTTTAGTCCTTCAAGATTGCTTGATGGAATATATGCGACATGAATTCCAGTTTGAGCATTTGAGCGGCGGGCTAATTGGCGACTCCATGCATTTTCACATCTACTCGCTCGAGCAGCAGGAAAATCTGTCTTATCGGCTAAATCTTGCCGTCCGTTATAGCACTGATGCAATGGGGGTGGCCACAAGCTTAGGCCTACAAGCTGATTCCAATTTAACCCTCGATTACATCATCAACATGCTTGAAACAAAACTCTCGTCACAAACTTTATTGACTATTTGAACTCTTTCCTGGCAACCTGCGTTCCCAATCAAGTATTACGATGACCATAAAGATAAGCGAAACCCTGTGGCGCATTTATAACCGGGCGGCACGGCCGTACCCCTGGCAGCTACACGATGGCAACCTGCCCTGGGATGACCCCGCCTTTTCTGCCCGGATGCTGCGCGAACATCTGGATGAATCGCATGGGGCCGCTTCACGGCAGGCGGCCGAGCGCGCCAAACAAATTGCATGGCTGTGGGACAATCTGGGGCTGCAACCCGGCAGCCGCCTGCTAGACATCACCTGTGGGCCGGGCCTGTACGCGGTGGAATTGGCCCGGCGCGGCTGCCACGTCACCGGCATTGATTTTGGTCCGGCTGCTATTGGCTATGCGCAAGAATTGGCGGCGGCGCAGGGCGTGGCCGACCGCTGCGCCTTCATTCAGCAAGATGTGCGCCAGATGGCGCTGGATGGGGCCGGTTTTGACGCCGCTCTGCTGCTTTACGGCCAACTGGCGGTCATGCCCAGGGCAGACGCACAGGAAGTATTGGCGCGGGCCGCGCGGGCGCTGCGTCTTGGCGGGCGCCTGTGTGTGGAACTGCTCAACCCGGAGAAGGTGGACAGGAAAGAAAGCAACTGGTGGTTTACGGATGATACCGGCCTATGGGGGGACGCGCCGTTTTTGCACCTGGGGGAACGGTTCTGGCTGGAGGAAGAGCAGGTTTCGGTGGAGCGGTACCACATTTTGCACCTGGAAACGGGCCAACTGGATGTGGTGGAGTTATGCGACCAGGTGTACCGGCCAGATGAGGTCGAGGGAATGCTGCGGGCGACGGGTTTCACGGCCGTGACCCCCCACCCCGCTTGGGACAACCTGCCGCTTTATGATGCGGATGAGTGGATAGTGTATACGGCCGTGAAAAACTAAGCCCTGGCCCATAAACCGGTATCACACTTCACACCGGGCATCCGCCACAATGACACAATCTTCAAACTGCAAACAGCCACATTGCAGCCCATTGTAACCGTTCAGGTGTGGTCTGAAAGATGTCAATTGCAAAAAAGACCCATAGCCTGAAAGATGAAAAAGAGGCATACTGCAAGGATGAGCGCCACAGAACCACCCCTCCCCGCGCAGGCGGGGACCATCTCCCAGGCCGATTGGCAAGCCACACCTCTGGTGGTGCGCCAGTTGGTGCTAACGTTGTTGGCGACGGTGGAGCAGTTGCAACAAGAGGTGGCGCAATTGCCGGAGCAAGTAAATAAGAACGCACACAACTCATCGAAGCCCCCATCCAGCGACCCGCCCTCGGTGAACCGCAAGCCACCGGTTGCCAAAGGGGAACGCAAACGGGGCGGTCAACCTGGTCATGAAGGCAGCGGGCGGG
>JABFFZ010000100.1 GCA_013112725.1 Chloroflexota bacterium | reverse complement strand
CTGCCGTCCGGCCCGGAAAGCACCCGGTCGCTAAATTCAATACGGCCATCCGCCAGGCATTGACGGCGGACGGCCGTATTGAATTTAGCGACCGGGTGCTTTCCGGGCCGGACGGCAGCACCAATAGCTGGTATGTGGGGCTGGCCCCGGCCGGCAGCCCGCGCTATCTGGTAGTGGTGGTGTTGGAAGGGGGGACGGCCGTGCAAGAGGCGGCGCCAATCGGCCGGGCGCTGCTGGATACGGCAGACAAATAAAAAAGCCGGGCTTTTCAGAAAAGCCCGGCTTTGGTGACAATTTACTCCTCAGGTTGGACTCGAACCAACAACCCTGCGGTTAACAGCCGCATGCTCTGCCATTGAGCTACTGAGGAACGCAGCGAGCGGAATTATAACAAATGTGATCTTTGCGTCAAGGCGTGGTTGGTGGCTGGTGGCTGGTACCAGCCACCAGCCACTATTTACAAGGAGACAATGATGGGCAAACCGGTGATCGTGGTGCATGGTGGGGCAGGGGCCTGGGATTTGGCGTCGGCGCAGCTAGTGACGGCAATGGATGCGTGCCGGGAAGCGGCGCAGGCGGGGCAGCGGGTGCTGCTGGCGGGTGGCAGCGCGTTGGATGCGGTGGAAACGGCCGTGCGCATCCTGGAAGATTGCCCGGTGCTGGATTCGGGCCGGGGCAGCTACCCCAATCGGGATGGGGAGATTGAGGTGGATGCACTGATTATGGACGGCCGTACCCTCAACCTGGGTGCGGTCGCCGCCGTGCAGCGCGTCCGTTACCCCACCAGCCTGGCCCGCCGCGTAATGACCGATACCCCCCACCACTTGCTGGTAGGGGCCGGCGCGGAAGCCTTTGCCGACAGCATTGGTTTTCCGCGCAGTGAACTGGCCGAGCTATGGGTAGAAGAAATGGCGGCGCAATCGCAGCCCGCGCCCACCAGCGATACGGTGGGCGCGGTCGCCCTGGACGCGAATGGCAATCTGGCAGCAGCCACCTCCACCGGCGGCACGCGGTACAAAATGCCGGGACGGGTGGGCGACAGCCCGCTGGTGGGCGCGGGCGGTTATGCCGATAATCGCACCGCCGCCGTCAGCGCCACCGGGCATGGTGAATCGTTGATGAAGGTGCTGACAAGTAAACAGGTGTGCGACCTGGTGGCCATGGGTTTTTCGGCGCAGTTAGCGGGGGAGACGGCCGTGCGCCTGCTGACGGAACGCACCGGCGGCGAAGGGGGCCTGATCGCCATAGATTACCTGGGCCAACTTGGCGTCGCCTTCAACACCACCGCCATGCCCTATGCCCAGGCTGTTGGCGAGGGGGAAGTGGTGGTGGGAAGGTAGGATATTGGGAGATTAGGAGATTGGCTGTGGGCAATCCCTCAATCTCCCAATCGCTCAATCTCTATCCCCATACGCCTGCAAAAAGCGGATGCTGGCTTCGATGCCATGGAAGTAGTTGGGCAGGTAAAAGCGTTCATTGGGGGCGTGAATCTGGTCGCTAACCAGGCCAAAACCGAGCAGTACCGTTTCCAGCCCCAGATAGGTTTGGAACTCGCCCACGACGGGGATGGAGCCGCCTTCGCGCATAAAAATGGGGTCACGGCCGTAGGTCTCCTGACACGCTTTCCGGGCGGCGGCCATCGCCGGATGGTGCAGGTCGCTAATGCTGGCCGGCGCGCCGCCCCGCCAATGCAGTTGGTAGGTAACGGTGGGAGGCATGATGGCAGTCAGGTAGTTTTCCAGAAGTGATTGAATTTCCGTTGGCTCCTGGTCAGGCACCAGGCGCATGGAAAATTTGGCGTGGGCGTGGGCGGGCAGCACCGTTTTGCCGCCGGGGCCGGTGTAGCCGCCAATGATGCCATGCACATCCAGCGTAGGCCGCGCCCCCAGCCGCTCCACCAACGTGTAATCCGGTTCGCCCCAAGGCTGCGGCGCGCCGGTTTCCGCCAACCACCCGGCTTCATCAAAGGGGTACTGGGCCAAGAGATGGCGCTCTTCGTCGGTCAACGGCCGTACCCGGTCATAAAACCCTGGAATAAGGACACGGCCGTTTTCATCCTTCAGTCTGGCAATGATATGGCCCAACACATTGAGCGGGTTATCCACGCCACCGCCAAACGTGCCGGAGTGCAGGTCACGCTGCGGGCCATAAATGTCCAGCAGCACATAACACAAGCCGCGCAAGCCGTACACGATGGCAGGCTGGGTGGGGCTGACCATGGCCGTGTCCGACACCAAGGCCACATCGGCCGCCAACAACTCCTTCTGCTGCGGAATAAAGGCGGACAAACTGGGGCCGCCCATCTCCTCTTCGCCTTCAATAATAAATTTGACGTTGACGGGCAGACGGCCGTCGCCCTGCAGCAACGCTTCCACCGCCTTCACATGGGCATATACCTGCCCCTTGTCATCCGATGCACCGCGCGCGTACAGGTAGTCGTCACGGATAGTGGGTTCAAAGGGCGGGCCGTGCCACAGGTCAAACGGTTCGGCCGGCTGCACGTCGTAATGGCCGTAAATGAGTACGGTGGGCGCATCGGGCGCGTGCAACCAATCGGCATAGACCAGGGGATGGCCGGCGGTGGGGATGAGGTGTGCGTTTTCCAGGCCAACGGCCGTGAGCGATTCCACCAACCAGTGAGCGGCGCGCTGCACGTCCGGCTCATGTTCTGGTTGGGTGCTGACGCTGGGAATACGCAAGAATTCGATCAATTCGGCCAGATGGCGTTCACGATTATTTTGAGCATACACTATGGGGTTGGACATCACATTTCTCCGTTCGGTTTTGCCAGGGCAAGCAGGTATAATCGGCCGGATTATAACGAAGCAAAGGGCGAAACAAAAACGGCATGGAAAGCAACGGAGAAATGAGTATAGCGGCGCTGGTGGAAAGCGTGTTATTTGTTTCCAGCGGGCCGGTACCGGTGGCGCGGTTGGCCAAGGCGTTGGAAGTGACCACGGCCGTGATCAGCCAGGCATTACAAACGCTGACGGCCAATTACCAGACACGCGGGCTGCGCCTGCAATGGAGCGGCGACGCCGTGCAGTTGACCACCGCTCCCGCCGCCAGCAGTGCCATTGAACGCTTCCTGGGGCTGGAACTAACCACCCGGCTCAGCCAGGCGGCGCTGGAAACATTAGCCATCATCGCCTACATGCAGCCCGTTACCCGGCCACACATTGACCAGATTCGCGGCGTCAATTCCGACGGCGCGCTGCGCAGTTTGTTGAGCAAGGGGCTGATTGAGGAAATCGGCCGCCAGGAAACGCCAGGCCGCCCGATTTTGTACGGCACGACGCCAGAATTTTTGCAGCACTTTGGCCTGACGATGCTTGAAGAACTGCCGGAATTGGTGGAAGAGAAAGAGGAGATTGCGGGATCAGCGTCATTGAAGTGAACAAGAAATCTCGCACCCAGATGCAAAGACGTAGAGAAAAATGACTGGTTGTGGTCGGTCTTCATTTTTTATCTTTATCCCGGTGGTATACTATGCCTATGACGACAATTGCTTTACAAGAGCCAAAACTGGTAGCCGAAATCATGGAAATTGCTGAACAGGAGGGGCAGAGCGCGACGGCCGTAGTTATTGAAGCCGTGCAACGATACATCGCCCTACACCGGCAAAAGCGCATTCAAGCAGAAACGGAAGCGTGGTATCGTCTACCGGCAGCACAGCGCGAACGTTATGCCGGGCAGTATGTGGCCGTTACCGGCGGCCAGGTGGTGGATAGCGACCCTGAACGTCTGGCCTTGCATTATCGTGTCAAAGAGCGCTACGGCCGTGAGCCCGTATTGATTATGGAAGGCGGCGACCAGGCCATGCCGGTTTACCACATCACCTCTGCTCGTTACCCTTAAATGGCGATACCCTTCACCACCCACAAATATCCGGCAGCGCCAGTCCTGTCACTCCGCCTCAGCAGCCCCGGTGAACCAGCTTCCGCAAGCGAATATCGCGCCTTGATAGATACAGGTTCTGACTTCACGCTTGTTCCCCTACGCTACTTGCTGCGTATCAATGCCCCGGAAACACGTTCCGCTTATGTGCGTGGCTTATTCAGTAGACGGCAGTTAACCACTCTCTATCTCGTGGATATTCATCTGGAAATTGGCATTTTATCCGGGTATGAAGTTATTGGGGTGGATGAGACAGCAGATGGTTTTGATGAAGAAGAAATCATTCTCGGCCGCAATGTACTGAACCGTCTATACTTGTTCATCAACGGCCCCCAAGCAGAAACCCATTTACTGGAGCGACCGCCACGAAGGCTTTAATATCATGGAAGAACGATTACAAAAAATTATGGCCCACGCGGGTATTGCCTCGCGGCGGGAGTGTGAGAAGTTAATTGAGGATGGGCGGGTGAAGGTCAACGGCCGTGCCGCCCAACTGGGCATGAAAGTAGACCCGGCAGTGGATCGAATCGAGGTCAACGGCCGTGTCATTGACGCCCGCCCGGTGGATTTTATCTACATCGCCCTGAACAAACCCAAAGGCATCCTCTCTTCGCTGGATGATGAATTAGATGAAGGGCGTAAAACGGTGCGCGACCTCATCCCCCTGCCCGGCCATCTCTACCCGGTGGGGCGGCTGGACAAACAAAGCGAAGGGCTGATGCTGATGACCAACGATGGTAACATGGCCCACAAGCTCACCCATCCCCGTTATGGCCACAACAAGACCTACCGCGTGACAGTGGAAGGGCGCATCCCCGCCGAAGTCTTAGACACGTGGCGAAAAGGCATTTACCTGGATGACCGCAAAACCGCGCCGGTGGAAATCAAAGTTTTGCGCCAGGAAGTCACGTTTACCCTGCTGGAACTGGTGATGCGCGAAGGGCGTAAACGACAAATCCGGCGTATTGCCAATATGTTGGGTTACCCGGTGCGCCATCTGGTACGCATCAAGATCGGCCCCATTGATCTGGGGGCTATGAAATCCGGCGAGTGGCGGCACTTACGGCCGCAAGAAATTCATGCGCTGCAACGTGAAATTGCCAGCCATAAACCGAAGAAGAACGTAAAACGTAAATCGTGACGAGTGATGCGTGAGGTTACTGGTCACGCATCACTCGTCACGCATCACGACTACAGGGAGTATTTGTGACTGAAAATAACGTCATTGCCATAGATGGCCCGGCGGCTTCAGGCAAGTCTACGGTGAGCCAACTGGTGGCGAAAGAGTTGGGCTTTTTGTTTCTGGATACGGGCTGCATGTACCGGGCGGTAACGCTGGCGGCGTTGCAGCGGAAGGTAAAGGTGATGGATGAAACGGCCGTGACCCGCCTGGCCGAGCAAATCAGCATTGAAGTGCTACCGGCGCAAGGGGAAACAGACGGCCGTCACTACACCGTCCTGTTGGATGGGCAAGATGTCACCTGGGACATTCGCTCCCCGGCCGTAGACGCCAACGTCTCCCAGGTTTCCAGCTACCTAGGTGTGCGCCAGGAGATGGTGCGGCGGCAGCGGGAATTTGGCAAACGGGGCCGGGTGGTGATGGTGGGGCGCGATATTGGTACGGTAGTGATGCCAGACGCGCCGTTGAAGTTGTATATCATAGCGACGGCTGCCGAACGCGCCCGCCGCCGCTGGCAAGACCGTCAGGATCAGGGTCACGCAGCCGATTATGATGTGATTCTGGCCGATGTGGAACGGCGCGATCAGATTGACAGCAGCCGTGAACATTCCCCCATGCAACCGGCCGCAGATGCCATCATCATGGATACCACCGGCCGGCCGGTGGACGAAATTGTGGCGAAGATTGTGGGCATGGTACGGCCGTTGGCCGTGAACCGTAATCCGTAAACCGGTTACGGATTACCAATCGCAACCCACATCACCAAACATGACATTATTCCAAGAACTTGACCTCACCACCTTCCAGGGTGGGCAGATAACGGGCATTGAGCCGGGCAGCGTGGCCGCCGCCATTGGCCTGCGCGCCGGGGATGAACTGCTGGCGGTGAATGGCAATGCCGTGCAAGACATCATTGATGTGCAATTTTATGCGGCCGATGAAGAGTTGGAACTGACCATTCGCCGCGATGGGGAGATTTTGCCGTTCACGGCCGTGCGCGCCTACCACCAATCACTGGGGCTGGAGTTCAACCATCCTACCTTTGACACGGACATTCGCCGCTGTAACAACCTGTGCGAATTTTGTTTTGTGCTGCAAATGGCCCCCAAATTCCGGCGCACGTTATACATCAAGGATGACGATTACCGCTACTCCTTCCTCTTCGGCCATTACGTGACGCTGACAAACCTGAACGAGCATGATTGGTGGCGTATCCAGCACATGCGCCTATCGCCGCTGTACGTCTCGGTGCATGTGACTGACCTGGAAAAACGCCGCCAATACCTGCGCAACGCCGACGCGCCCGACATTTTGGCCCAACTGCGCCAACTGGCTGAATGGGGCATTGAGGTACATACACAGTTGGTCATCACGCCGGAGGTAAACGACGGCCGTATCCTCACCCAATCCATCCAAGACCTGACGGCGCTCTACCCCACCGTGCAATCCATCAGCGTCGTACCGGTGGGTCTGACCCGGCAACACAAGTACGGGATGCGCCCCCACACCAGAGAGGAAGCGGCGGCCACGCTGGCCTACGTGGAATCCTTGCAGGCGGAGTTTCTGGCCCGGTTTGGCATCCGTTTTGTTTACCCTACCGATGAGTGGTATCTGGTGACGGGCCGGGAGGCGCCGCCACGGGCAGCTTATGATGGCTACGAATTGCACGAAAACGGCCTGGGCATGGTGCGCCACTTTTTAGATGATTGGCAGAAAGTGAAACAGGAAATTATCAATTATCAATTGACAATTGACAATTTTCAATTGGTGACATTGGTCACAGGCACTTTATTCGCCGAAACGCTGCGGCAAACGGCCGTACCTTTTGCCCAACTCACCAGTGTTTCCGTGTCTGTGCTGCCGGTGGTGAATGAACGGCTGGGAGCCACGATTACCGTCGCCGGGCTGCTCATGGCTAAGGATGTGTTAAATCAGTTGGCCGCCGCCGGTTATGGCGACCTGGTCATCCTGCCCCGCGTGATGTTTGATCATCCCGACCGCATTTCGTTGGATGATCTGTCACCGCAAGATGTGGCGAACCGTCTGCAACGGCCGGTAGCTTTGGCCGACACAATGGGGGATGTATGGGATGCGCTGATCGGGGAATCGGCCGTGATGTTTTGGCCTGTGTGAATGAATGCCATTATTCACACAGGCAGGCAAATGGTGAAGGTGCTGCCAGGTAGAGCGTTCGGGTCACTTTCTAGTAAAATACGGCCGTTGTGCGCTTCAATGATCCCCTTCGCCATAGGCAGACCCAGCCCCAACCCCCCACCACAAAATGCCGACTTACTGGTGGAATGATTTTGCACGGACCCCAACGCATAAAAAAGATCAAAGATATAGCCTTGCTCTTCTTTGGGAATGCCCAGGCCGGTATCCTGCACGGAAAGGCGTATTTCCTGGTGGCTGGATTCGCCAGTGATGTAAATGTGGCCGCCATCGGGAGTAAATTTGATTGCATTGCCGATGATGTTGGCAACGGCCGTGCGCAACTGCCCCTCATCTCCCATTACCAGAGGTAAATGGCTTAGGCTGGATACATACAGGTGCATCTGGCGTGACGTACACACCTCCGTCATTTCGCCCACCACATCGGCCACCACATCCCCCAAATGAATCGGCTGCAAATCCAGCCGCAGCAAGCCGTACATGATTTGCGCCACCTGGTTAATTTCGTCGGCCACGCGGCGCATTCGGTTCAGCCCCCCTTTCATGCGTTGTACCAGGTTTTGGTGCATGAAGACGGCCGTCTGGTCAGCCACGCCATCCAATAGCGATTCTAGCTCGCGCAACGATTGATTTGTAAACATCAGCGGCGCCTGCAAATCATGGGAAGCCATCGTCAAGAAATCACTCTTTAATTGATTCAGCTCCTTCATTCGCTGGTTGGCCGTTTCCAACTCGCGCATCTTCGTTTCTAGCTGGCGCACCAATTCCTGGGTGTGCCGTTCCAGATGCCGTTGGTGTTCCTGCGCAGACAGCTTTTGCCGCTGTCCATTCAAAAAGGATTCAATTTGCTGCGGGAATGTATCTACGTCAATCGGCTTCGTCAGAAAGCCAGTGCAACCAGCCGCTAACGCCAGATTCCGGTTATCGGCATCCCGATGTGCTGTCAGCGCCACGATTGGCGTATCAGAAAAATGGGGGGAACTGCGCAAACGAGTTGTTAGCGCCCGCCCATCCATCTGGGGCAGGTTAATATCCATCAAGATGAGATTGGGATGTGACTTCTGCGCCAGGACTACCCCTTCAATGCCATCTGAGGCGGTCAACACCTCATAGCCAGAACTGCTCAACAGCCGGTTGACCAGGCGTTGGCTCGCCTGATCATCCTCAATATAAAGCACCCTTGCCTTTACCACACCACCTTCCTCTCGCCCTGTAGTGAATATTGCTTACAAGAGGCGTCGTTGTCAAACTCCGTGCGCGCCCCCGTTATACCACTAATGCCATAAAATCAGCATAAAGATTGAAGAAAGTGGTACAGAAGTACGGGGGTGGGCAGTGGGCAGTGGGCGTCACCTGCCACTTGCTACCTGCCACTAACCATGTTTGATGGTTGTGCCAGTGGCGGCGTCTGGTTGGCACAAGGTTTGGTAGAGAGTGCCTGGCTGCAGGCCGGAAAAGATGCGCACAGAAAGGGACGGGAATTGGGCGGTCAGGACTAACATGCCCTGGACTTTTGAGGCCATGCCCCCGGTAACATCCGCGCCGCGTGAACCGCCCAGGGCGGCTTCCACTTGTGGCAATGTTTCGGCCGAAATGTGGAGGATGACACGGCCGTTCAGGTCATATACCCCTTCCGTTTCCCCGGCCAAAAGCAACCACGACGGCCGTAAGCCCCCCCCGGCCAGCGCCATCATCACCTCTTCTGTAGACACAATCGTCCCGCCGCGTACAGCATCAAAAGCCACATCGCCATGTGTCACCGGCAGCAGCCCGGCCTGGAGCGCCTGCTCGATGGGATGGAGGGCGATGCTGGTGATACGGCCGTCCACACATTGCACCGACGCCGACGGCGCAAAACTCATCGCCGGCACACCCGCCGCCAGCAGCGCCTCCACCACCAGCCGGTTCAGCCGCAGCGCCGCCGCGCTGACCTCGGCAAAACCCAACCACTGCCCGGCGGTGTGTATGCCCTGGCGGGTGCCATGCCGCGCTCCGGCCACGTGCCCAAAGGAGCCGCTGCCATGCCCCACCACCAACAGCAAATCAGGCCGTGCCGCCCGCGCCTGCGCAATTTCCTGCGCCAACCGCGCCAGCACGTCCACCCGCGCCGCTTCAATGCCCGTTTTATCGGTGATCAGAGAACCACCCAGTTTGAGAAACAATAACTCAGTCATAATTGTCACGCATCACGTATCACGGTCTATCTGTCTGCAACATATGCGCTACGGCCGTTGCCGGTGAATCGGCAAAATAGAGCAGCGCCATATGTTCGGGTTTGATGTACAGTGGATCAAAAAAAGTGCGGATTGTTTGCGGCCACAGCGCGCCCAGCATGGCAAACGGCCGTACCGGAATTTCCCCCACCTGCAAAAAACTCCAGGCCAGCGCCATTTCCGACAAGGTGCCAATGCCGCCGGGCAGGGTGATCATGCCATCGTTCTGCGTCACCAGATGCAGCAGCCGTTCCCGCAGGGTGGGGTAGCGGATTTCTTCGTGTACCCAGGCGTTTGGCCCTAACGGCCGGTACTGCTCAATTTGCGCCGAGGTGACGCCAATCACATGCCCACCCGCTTCGGCCGCACCCTGGGACACGGCCGTCATCGTGCCGCTGTACCCACCCGTAGCCACTGCAAAACCGGCCTCCGCCAACAAACGCCCCACCAACCGCGCCTCGTCAAACGCCAGGCTGCCTGGCTGTGGTGCGCTGCTGCCAAAAACAGAGATAACCTTCATAGTCATTTTCCTGTGTGGCTGGTAGCTAGTATCTGCCCCTAGCCCCCAGCCACCACTACCATTTGCCTCATACGCCAAAATCCCCCAAAATCGGTATTATGACACAACTTGCCTTTGAACCGGAACCTTTTCGACCAGCCAGAGGAATTGCCAATTGCCACATGCAAACAGTCGCCGGACATTACGGCCGTTCCCAGGAAGGCATTATCTTCCATCGCTGGCGCATTGACACGCCCGATGGCGACTTTCTTGACCTCGATTTTCCCGAAGTGGCCGGGCATCTACCGCCAGACGATGCGCCTATTGTGCTGCTGCTGCACGGGTTGGAAGGCAGCGCCCGCTCCAGCTACGCCTACGAAACCTACCGGCAGCTTGCCTGGCGCGGTCTGCGCAGCGTGGGCATGAACTACCGCTCGTGCAGTGGTCAGATCAACCGCAAGCCATACACCTACCATGCTGGCGAAACGCGCGACATCATCTTTGTGCTGCAACAATTGGGCGAATGGTTTCCGCAATCAGCCCTGGGCGCTGTGGGTTTTTCGCTGGGGGCCAATATGCTGCTGAAATACCTGGGCGAACAGGGGGAAAACAGTCCACTCACGGCAGCGGCGGCTATCTCGCCGCCATTTGACCTGGGGCGCAGTATGGATGTGGTGGAAAATGGAGTCAGCCACTTTTATAACGATTATTTCATGCGCGCTTTGCACCGAAAGATGCAGGCTCGCGCCCCTTTGCTGGATGGGCTGGTGGATATGGAGCGGGTCTTGGCAGCGACAACGTTCCGGGAGCTAGACGAGGCGCTGACGGCGCCGCTGTATGGTTTTGCCGATGTCTGGGATTATTACCAACAGAGCAGCAGCGGCCGTTACGTGTCTGGCATTTGTGTGCCCACGCTCATCATTCGCGCCCTGGATGACCCCCTGTTCCACCCCGATGACATCCCGTATGCTGATCTGGCGGCCAATCCTTGCCTGACGGCCGTGATCACCCCGCATGGTGGTCATGTTGGTTTTGCCGAAGGCCGGCCCGGCCAGCTTAACTGGTGGGCCGAACGGCAGGCGGCGCGGTTTCTGGCTGTTCAGCTTGGGGCAATTGGGTAATTGAACGGTCAATTACGCAATTACCCAATTACTGCGACGCCCCTTCGCCATATTGGTGGTTGAGACGCTCTTTGTACTCCTCATAATCCACCAGCAGGCGCGTATATTCGCCGCCCATCAATGGCGAGGAGATGATAAAGTCGGCGGTGGTGCGATTGGTAGCGATGGGAATGTTCCAAACAACCGCCAGGCGTAGCAGCGCCTTCACATCCGGGTCATGGGGTTGGGCCAGCAATGGGTCCCAAAAGAAAATGAGACAGTCAATTTCACCTTCGGCAATTTTGGCCCCAATTTGCTGATCGCCGCCCAGCGGCCCGCTTAACATGCGGTGAATGGGCAGCCCCAATGCCTCCTGTAATATCCAGCCGGTCGTGCCGGTGGCATACAACATATGGCGCCGTAATGTTTCCTTGTTAAAACTGGCCCATTCCAACAGGTCGTCCTTTTTGTTATCGTGGGCGACCAGGGCAATGTGCTTCATTTTTTCCATTTTAATCTGCTGATGTTTCATTGACTTCCTCCGGGGCCATCGCCAACCAGGCGGCCTGGCTGGAAGGCATGATCAGGCGCACCGTCTGTTCAAAGGTAAAGTAACGCCAGGCCCAACTGAGCATGACCATGATGCGGTTGCGAAAACCAATCAGATACATGATGTGAATAACGCCCCAGATGAGCCAGGCCAGGAAACCGGTGAAGGTACGGCCGTGCCAATCTACCACCGCTTTATTACGGCCAATGGTCGCCATTGAGCCTTTGTCCCAATAGTGAAAAGGGGCTAGAGGCACGCCCAACTGATGCCGCCCGATGTTTTGCGCCGCATGGATGCCTTGCTGAATAGCCACCTGGGCCACCATCGGCAAAAAATGGCCGCTCGCGGCATCGGCAGCCGGGAAAGCAGCCAGATCGCCAATGGCAAAGACGCGCTCATGTTGGGGCAGCTGCAAGGTGGGCAAGACGGACACACGGCCGTTGCCCAACACCTCAATACCCGATTCCCTGGCTAAACCCTCGCCGCCGACGCCGGCCACCCAGACAACGGTATTGGTCGGGATTTGGGCGCCATCGTGGAGGGTCACGGCCGTGCCCGTCACCGCCGTCACTCGTTTTTCCAACTGCACCACGACCTTCATCTTGTGCAACGAGCGGGCGGCATACGCACTGAGCGATTCCGACATGCCGCCCAACACCCGGCCGGCCGCTTCCAGCAGCACAATCGAGACATCCGCCATATCCAGTTCCGGGAAATCTTTGCGCAGCGGGCCGTAGACCAGTTCAGACAGCGCCCCGGCGTACTCCACGCCGGTCGGGCCGCCACCCACCACCACAAAAGTCAACAATTGGCGGCGTTCAGCAGGTGGCACATGAACCGCCCGCTCAAAACAAGTCAGGATGTGATTACGCAGCCGCACCCCCTCTTCCATTGTCTTAAGCGAAAAGGAGTGGGCAGCGGCGCCCGGCGTGCCAAAGAATTGGGTAACGCTGCCGGTCGCCAGGATGAGATAGTCGTAGGCCAACGTAGCCTGGGTGGTGGTGACGGTTTGCGCGGTCAGGTCTACGGCCGTAACCGCCGCCAGGGTGAAGGTGACATTGGGCATCCGCCGCAAAATACCCCGCACCGGATAGCCAATCTGCTCTGGCTCAATTTCCGCCGCCGCCACCTGGTAAAGCAGCGGCTGGAAGGTGTGGTAATTGTTTTTATCCAGCAGTGTGACGCGCACGGGCTGGTCGGCCAACTCTTTAGCGGCCCAAATGCCGCCAAACCCGGCGCCAATAATGACCACATGGGGCCGGTTATCGGCATGTATCGTTTCCAAAGTCATAAGTAATCCTTTATTGGTGGCTGGTTGCTTGTACCAGCCACCAGCCACTAACCACCACTCCCATTTTCATTCAGCCTGGCAGGCAATTCGACGGTGCAGGTTGTCCCGTGGCCGGGGGTGCTTTCGATATGGATACGGCCGTTGTGCCCTTCCACAATTTCCTTTGCCAGATACAACCCCATCCCCACACCAGGAATCGTCAACTGCCCTACTTTTCGTCCCCGGTAAAAGCGGTCAAAGATATAGGGCATATCCTCCTCATCAATACCCATGCCGGTATCTATGACTTGCAGGCAAACCATACCGGTGGCAGCCGGCCTGGTCAATATGACCGATACACAACCTTTATCGGTATAGTTGACGGCATTGGTCAGGATCGCTTCCACTGCCTGAGCCAACTGCACCTCGTCGCCTCTTACCGGTGGTAGATTGGCGGCAATCTCCTGCACCAGTTCCAGCCCTTTGTTTTTAGCGCGGTCAGCCTGAGCGGACACGGCCGTGCGCACCACCTCGTCAAAGGCCACATTCACAAACTCTTCTGGGGACGTCATGGTTGCCACCTCCGGCGATTGCATGGTGGTTTGCACCAATTGTGTCAGCCGCGACGCCTGGTGTTCAATCACTTCCAGATAATGCTCTTTCTTTTCCGAGCGACCCATGCGCAGCAAATCCAGATACAGGTTCAGGTTAGCCACCGGGGTGCGCAGCTCATGGGTCACATCAGAAATAAACTTCGATTTCAGGCGATCCAACTCTTGCAGACGGACATTTGCCTGGCGCAGCGCCTGGGTTCGTTCTTCCACCCGCTCTTCCAATGAGGCCATTACCTGCGCCCGATACAGGGCATTGGCGGCAATATCGGTGAGGGAAGTCAGTAATTGCAATTCCGTCTCCGAAAAATCGTGCCCGACCGCCAGGCCAATGTGAACAACACCAATAATGTGTTCCTCCGTTTGCAATGGCAGAGCTACGCTGGTTTGCAAATGTTTCAGATATTCAGTTTCCTCATCCTGACGATACAACAGGGGGTCTGCTTGCAAGTTAGAAGCGATATAGATTTTGCCAGTTTGGGCCACATGGCCGGTAACACCCTGCCCCAGGCGATGTTTTAAGCCCATCAGGTAGCTGCCCTCCGGGTAGACGGCACGGGAAACCACGTACGCGCCGGTTTCATCCAACAAATACACAACCCCCACCGCCGCATGCACCGCCTGTACAATGTGTTCCAAGACAATGGGCAGCATATCGGTCATGGTGTGGGCGGCGCGCAGTCTGGCCGAAACGATGCTCAGGGTCTCTAATTCCAGCGCGCGCTGGCGGGTTATTTCAAACAGGCGGGCTTTTTGAATGGCCATCGCCAGTTGATCGGCGACAATGGTTAACAAGGAAACATCAGCCTGATCAAAATTATAGGTTTCATGGCTGTCCACATTCAAAACCCCCAAAACGGTGTGGTCTATTTTGATGGGTACGGCCAGTTCGGCACAGGTGTTGAATCCTGGCGGTTGGAAGAAATCGGGATGCACGGCCGTATCATTCGCCAGCACATATTCCCCACGCAACGCCGCCTGCCCAATGATGCCATCACCTACACGCTGCCGGTGATCACGGCCGTCATCAAAAAAAGCATAAACTCCGGCCACACTTTGCAAAAATAACCACTCGGGGTCTTGAGGGTCAATCATAAACACAACAACATTGTCGTAATCAAAATCCTCGTACAGCCGTTCCACCACCAGGTCAGTTAACTCCTGAACTGTCACCAACCCCACCATGTGCGCCGCCAGATCATTCAGAATTGACAGTCGCTGCGCCTGTCGCTGCGATTCGGCAAAAAGCTGTGCATGTTGCAGCGCCAACGCCACCTGGTTTGCCAGAGCTGCCAGCCGCTGTTTATGGCTTTCACCATAAAAGCCCGGCTGCGTCTTGTCCACACACAAAAAACCAATGACCTCATCATTTATCAACAAGGGCACACCAATCCAGGAACGAATGTGGCGTGTGGCCGGTGTGACCACCCACTCCTCAAACTGGCGCGTATCTGGCAGGCAAAAAGGCTGCCGTGTGGCCACCACCTGCCGAAAAGTAGCGACAGAGGCCAATGAAAAAGGCTGGTCTAACATTTTATCTGGCCCCGGGCTGGCAAACACCTCGTAACCGGCCATACGTACCGCATGAATATCACCTCGTTCCAATAAGGTGATATTGGCCGTATCATAAGGCACCACCCGTTGAATTTGGGCCAGCGTTACATCTAGCAGGACATCATAATCCAGGGTGGCTGTAAGTGCCGTGCCAATGTCGTGCAATGTTTCGGCCAGCTCGCGTTGTTCACGCTCGGCCTGCAACAGTCGCATTTTGGCAATAGCCAGGGCGATCTGGCTGGCAGCCTGTTCAGCCAGATCAATATCGGTGGGTCCAATGCGGTACGAGTGACTAAATACGATCAACACGGCACCTAATTTTTGTCCACCGGCAATGAGCGGCACGGCCAACATCGAGTGGCCGGAAAAACCGGGCACTTGATAGAAATGACTAAAAGGGGAGTCTCCCAAATCTTCTACTACCAGACAGCGACCGGACTCTAAAACAGTTTCGGTGGCCGTGGGTTTGCCGGCCATGATGGGGACGGCGGGATAAATCTGGCGCATAGGGCCATAGGCGGCGCCGGGGTGTACCATCTTTTGGTCGGCATCCCAAAGGGTAATATAACAGCCTTTGGCCAGAAACAGATCACCCATCCGGTCTGCGAAGCGTTGCAGCATGGTATCCATGTCCAGGTCACTGGCGCCGGTTTGGGTGATTTCATTAAGCAGGGCTGTGCGATAGGCGAATTGCTCCAGAGATTGATTGGCAGCTTCAAGTTGGTTTTGAGATTCATGCACGGCCGTCTGGTCTTCCACCGTACACAAAATGCCTACAGGCTGTCCCTCCACAAAAAAACCAGAAAATTGCAGCACCAACCAGGTTGTTGGCTTGATGCGTGTGGGGTTTGCAAAAATAACACCCAGGCTGCGATTTTGGGTAAAGGGCAGGGTGGTTTCCTGGATAAAAGCACGAATGCCGTCCTGGTTTACGGCCGTTTCCGCCAACTGCGCTAACAGCGAAAACAAATGATAGTCAGATTCCTGGCCGGTAAGCGATAACAGGCGGCAAGCTGTATGGTTCCATTCCAACAGGTTTCCCCGGACATCAAATACCAATATACCAAACACGGCCGTGTCCAATGCCTGCCGTTCGCCAATCTGCGTGGGAGATAACACCCGATGACGCGCAATCACCCAGGCCACAACCAGCGCCATCGATAAGGAGCCTACCACCCCCAGCAGCAACGGCGCCAGCCAGAAGATAATGCCATTCGCCAGAACCAACAACAACAGCAGCAACATCTCCTGCGGTTTATATTTTTTGAGGGGTGCGACACCCACCAGCACCGCTGCTAACAGAACCAAGGGCGCCAGTACATCTACGGAACGCACTGCCAGGATAAAAAACAAGGGGCCGATCCGCCCCACTAAATAATCGGCTAAGGGCAAATAGCCCGGCGCATAATCCTGCGCCTCAAACCGGTAGACCAGATCAATCGGCATGATTGCGTCCACCACCAGCAGCAACGTCATCGCCACGCCAACCAGCGCCACCAGCCAGGTAAACTGACGCCGGTAACGAAAAGTGGGCGCAAACAACCCCAGCAGCACCAACGCCAACATCAGCGCCGCCCAAAACACGGCCGTAGCATGAACCCAGATACCCACTGCCGCCACAGCAAACGTAGGCGCCGTTACCAACAACACCACGCCGCCGGCGCTGACTATCAGCGCCAATAGATAGAGCGCCAGGGCGCGATTGATAGTCTGCTGTGGCGCTGCCAGATAAACAACCGCCATCAAAGCCATCTCTACACCAATGACCGGGATGGCCAGGTATAAAATCAAATAATCTATCAATGCCATGTCAGTAAAAGCCTTAGCCAGTTAAGCGGCGATTGCCTATGTGGTAACGGTCTCACAGGCGTAAAGTATACATGGTAGTCTGGCAGTGGGTAAACAAAAAGGTACAGCCGTAGGGCAATTGCCTACTCAATTCCCGGCGATTAAAATGCCGCTCAGGCGACGCTTCGCCCTGCGGCTACAGAGGGCAAAATCAGCCTTCGCCGACTGGAACCCGGCCCACGCAGTGCCTGCCCTGAACCTTGTGAAGGGTGGGCTTCGCCTTCTGTTGGCCTGCACTGAACCTACCAAAGTGTGCAGATTTATCGGCCATATTGAGAAATATGCGATTGCCCTACCCTGCCCTGTCCAACTACATCAAAACCAGTATAATGGGCAAGCTGTGTACACTGGCAAGGCAGGTGGCGCCGACCAACTCTTACCTGTCTAAAAACTTTTTTGGAGCAGATCAAGCATGATGCCATTGGCGATTAACGTCGAACACCTGGAACGAACGTTTGGCAGCGGCGAAAATAGCATACGCGCCTTGCAGGGGGTAGATTTACAAATTGACGCCGGGCAGTTCGTGGCCTTGAAGGGGCGCTCCGGCAGCGGCAAGACCACCCTGCTCAACTGCCTGGGTGGGCTGGATGAACCAACGGCAGGCACGATTGAGTTACCTATGATGCAAGCCACACACGCACTGATGAAAACTGGTGGGCTAACGGATGTAGTGTGGAACTTTGAATACAGAACATTCTTAAGGGGGAAGCGGGGAAGGGGGAAACCCCCCACCCCAC
>JABFFZ010000099.1 GCA_013112725.1 Chloroflexota bacterium | reverse complement strand
GTGTTGAATGCGGCCCGGCCTACGGCCGTGAACCTGGCCTGGGCGGTGCAGCGAATTCTGCGCATAGCCAACAGAGATGAGGTGATAACGGTGGTTGAGGGGTGTACGGCCGTTTTAGCCGAAGCGCAGCGTATGGCCGATGAAGATGTGGCCCTCAACCGGCGTATGGGCTTCCACGGCGCGGAACTCATTCGAGACGGCGACACCATTTTGCACCACTGCAATACCGGTGCGCTGGCGACAGTGGATTGGGGCACCGCCTTAGGCGTCATTTTTGCCGCTCACGAGCAGGGCAAGCAGATTCATGTGCTGGTAGACGAGACGCGCCCGCGCCTGCAAGGGGCGCTGCTGACCGCCTGGGAATTGCAGCAGCGTGGCATCTCCTTTGACCTGATTGCCGATAACGCCGCCGGCCATTTCATGCGCACCGGGCAGGTGAATATCGTCCTGGTGGGGTCAGACCGCACCGCTGCCAATGGCGATGTGGCGAACAAAATCGGCACGTACAAACTGGCGGTGATCGCCAAAGAAAACGGCGTGCCCTTTTACCCGGTTGTGCCCACCAGCACGGTTGACCTGACGCTGGCGCATGGCGATTTGATCCCCATTGAAGAACGGGACATGGACGAGGTGCTGACGGTGTTGGGCCAACCCATCGCCCCGGCGGGCATCACCGCCCGCAATCCGGCTTTTGACGTGACCCCCCATCGTTATGTGACCGGCATTGTCACCGAGGCGGGCATTGTGTACCCCCCTTTTGACTTGAATTTACGCAAGGCGGTGGAAATGGAGAGGAGTAAGCAGTAAGCGGTTAAACTGCTCACTGCTCACTGAATATGAGCATCCCAGTAGTCATCATGTGCGGCGGGCAAGGTACGCGCATGGGCAATACGCTGACGAAGAAGGAACTGGTGGATATTGGTGGACGGCCGTTGCTGTGGCACGTCATGCGCATTTTTTCAGCGTATGGGCACAACCGTTTTATTCTGGCGCTGGGGCACCAGGGCGACCAGGTGCGCCGTTACTTCCTGGAATACGAGGCCATGAGCCGGGATGTGACCATTCATCTGGCCAATGGCGATAACGATAACGGCCGTCCTCACCTGACCTATCAGGGCGCATATGAACATCCCCCCTGGGAAGTGACGTTGGTGGATACCGGTCTGGAGACGGGGCGGGGGGCGCGGTTGGTGAAATTAGCTGATTACCTGGGAGATGGGCCGGCGGCTGGGGGCCGCTTTTTTGTGGCTTATGGTGAAGCAGTGGCGAACATTGATCTGGCAGCGCTGTTGGCTTTCCATGAGGCACACGGGGCGCTGGCGACGGTGACGGGTGTGCAGCGCCATTCGCAATATGGGCTGATTGAGGCGGATGCGGACGGCCGTGTCACCCTTTTTGAAGAAAAACCGTTGCTGCCCCATTGGGTGAATGGCGGGTTTATGCTGTTTGAGACGGCCGTGCTGGACATCCTGCGCCAGAACTACCGTGAGGACCTGTTTGAAACAGACATCATGCCTCTGCTGATGGCCCAGGGCCAGTTACGTCTCTACCAGCATCATGGCTACTGGCAGTCCATGAAAACCTTGCAAGACTACATTACGCTCAAAGAGGCCTGGCAAACAAACCAGCCCTGGCGGGTGTGGTAGACTATATGTTCTTTTTCCTCTCCAAAACGCTCCCCCTTTTCATCTATCCCATTGGCCTGGTGTGCATCCTGTTGGTGCTGGCGATTTTTTTGTGGCGACGGCGGGGGTGGCAAACGGCCGTGCTGCTCATCGCTTTTTTCCTGCTTTACCTGGCTGCCAATCCGCTAGTTTCGTTGTGGCTGGCGCGGTCACTGGAATGGCGTTACTTGCCGCCAGAGCCGCTGCCGCAAGTGGATGTGATTGTGGTATTAGGCGGCGCAACGACCATTGCCGGGTATCCACAGACCACCGTGGGCCTAAATGAAGCTGCCGACCGGTTGTGGTATGCCGCCTGGCTGTACCACCAGGGTACAGCCGACCGGCTGCTGCTGACCGGGGGTAAACTGCCCGGCAATACCATCTCGGAGGCAGAACGGATGGCCGAAGCTTTGCAACTGATGGGCATCCCAGATGAGGCCATGCTGCTGGAAGCGGAATCCGTGAATACTTATGAAAATGCGGTATTGAGCAAACCGTTGTTACAGGCGCATGGTCTGGAGACGGCTTTGCTGGTGACGTCTGCACGCCACATGCCCCGTTCCGCCGCCATTTTTGCAAAGCAGGGCATTGACGTGATCCCGGCGCCCACCGATTATGAGTTTGTGCAGCTAGATTGGGACGAGGGAGAAAATGCCGGCTGGTTTTATTGGGGATTGAGCCTGCTGCCAGAGGCCAAATCCTTGGAACTAACCACCAGTGTGATGAAGGAGTATGTGGGGATGATGATTTACAGGTTACGGGGATGGATGTAGGGCAGCTTGGTCAAATTGCTTACCATGCCGGGCATATAAAGCGGCTAACTGCACGGCCGTCGCCCGTATTCGTTCTCGTAATTCCGGCGGGGAAAGAATTTCTACGGCCATGCCCAATCCCATCAACGCTTCACAAGCCACCTCATTGGAATCAAACGGCAGCGAGAGGGTGGCGTACCCTTGCTCGTCGGTGATCCCCGGCTGTTCCAACAAGGCATACAGTCCTTCGCCAAAGAAGCGCAGCATGTGGGAAATAGCATCTGGGGCCACACGTACGGTGACGGTATAGCGTTCCCGGCGGTTTTCAAATTGGGCGCACCACTGCTGCCAGTAGTCGGCAAGCTGAAATTGGGGTGGGCGACGGCCGTGACCCTCGGACAGTTCTGCCTCCTGAATGCGTGACACGCGGTATGTTTGCGGATGGGGAAAGTTTGTGATGCCCACCAGATACCAGATGCCGGCTTTGGCTACCAACCCCAGCGGATCAACCAGCCGTTTCACCCATTGGCCGTCGGCGCGGCGGTACCGGATGCGCAGGCGACGGTCGCTGAACACGGCCGTTTGCACCAGCGGCAGAAACGGCGTCGGCTCTTCCTGCTGGAACCAGGCTGCCGGGTCCAGGTAAAGCCGTTCCTGGATGCGCTGCGCATCTTGCTGGAACGGGGCGGGCAGCGAAGCCGTCAGCTTGAGCAGGGCGCTTTCGCTCGCTTTGTCCGCGCCCAGGTCGGCCAGCAGACCGGGCACGGTAAACATGAACAGGGCACGCACCTCGTCCTCCTTGAGGCCGGTCAGGTTGGTGCGGTAGCTTTCCATGAGCATACAACCGCCCTGCGGCCCCCGTTCGGCATAAACCGGCACACCAGAGGCGCTCAGGGCGTCCATGTCCCGGTAAATGGTGCGGGGAGAACATTCCAACCGTTCGGCCAATTCTTCGGCAGTGAGACGGCCGTGTGTTTGCAGCAGCATTAACAAGGAAATCAGTCGGTCAGCGCGCATGGGGGAAGTTTACAGGTGGTAGGAGGGGGTGACAAGGTGACGGATCACCAATTACCGATTACGGATTACGGGTTTCGGCCACTGTGGGTCTAAAAAGGTTTGGATTTCAATCAGGTAGCCGTTGGGATCGCGGGTGAAGAGCTGGTAGATGTGGAAGCGGGGGTTGTGGGTGGGGGGCTTTTCAATGGGGACGTGATGGGCCAGTAGATATGTATACCAGGCGTCTACCTCCGGGGAGACCAGTGTCAGGATGATGCCCTGGGTGGAAAGTGTATTGCCTGCCTCGGCGCTGAGCGTCTGGCAAAAGCCAATATAGGCATCACCACCGGTGGCATAAATGCGGCAGACGCCCTGATCCAGCACCAGGGGAAGTTGGAGGATGGTTTCGTAAAACACGGCCGTTGCCGCCAGATCGGCCGTATACAAGAAAGTCACTTGTTGCTCAATCGCTGGTCGTTGCATGGAAATGATTATATCCTATACAAATACCGGCAACAGTCTTACAATCACTCGCCATTGGCAACCCGCCACTTCATTTATTATGACTATTTTTGTTATCATGGGTGTTTCCGGCTGTGGCAAAACCACCATTGGTCAGGCATTGGCCGACCGGTTGGGCTGCCCCTTTTACGATGCAGCAATTCTCAATTTGGCTGGCGGCGGTAGATAAATCTGCACCTACAGCGAGCAGAGCCTGCCCTGAACCTGTTGAAGGGTGGGCTCTGCTCGCTGTAGGCGCGATTTTAATCGCTGGCTCTTGGTAAATTGAGAATTGCTGTTTACGATGGCGATCATTTTCATCCGCCGCAAAATGCGGCTAAAATGGCCGGCGGGCACCCACTGAGCGATGAAGACCGCCGGCCCTGGTTGGCGCGGTTGCACGGCATGAAAGCCCCCATGCTGCAAAGCCAATTCGACGCCCTCCAACCCCCCGACCCTGACGAAGCCATCACTATCCCGGCAGACGAGGACATAGAAACAATCTTGGAACTGATTCAAACAAAGAGAAATAGGATGCGGATAAACGCAGATAACGCGGATTAAATCTGTGCAATCTGTGGGTTATTCTTGAAAAAGGCAATTATGAAACCACAAGCAGACATCGGACTCATTGGATTGGCCGTCATGGGCCAAAATCTGGTATTGAACATGGACGATCACGGCTTTACTGTGGCCGTCTTTAACCGTACCGTTGAAAAGGTAGACCAATTTCTGGCAAACGAAGCGAAGGGTACAAAGGTCATCGGCGCCCACTCGCTGGAAGAGCTGGTCGGCCACCTGAAACGGCCGCGCCGGGTGATGCTCATGGTCAAGGCGGGCGCGCCGGTGGACGCCACCATCGCCCAACTGGCGCCTTTGCTGGAACCGGGCGACATCATTATTGACGGCGGCAACTCCCATTACCCGGATAGCACCCGCCGTGCCCAGGAATTGGCCGCCAAAGGGCTGTTGTTCATCGGCACAGGCGTCAGCGGCGGCGAAGAAGGGGCGCGGTTTGGCCCCTCCATCATGCCCGGCGGCCACCCGGATGCCTGGCCACACGTCAAACCCATCTTCCAGGGCATTGCCGCCAAAGTAGCCGACGGTTCACCTTGCTGCGATTGGGTCGGCGAAGAAGGCGCCGGCCATTTTGTGAAAATGGTGCATAACGGCATCGAATACGGCGATATGCAGCTCATCGGCGAGGCGTATGACCTGATGCGGACGGCGCTGGAGTTAAGCAATGACGAGATGAGCGCGGTGTTTGCAGATTGGAACAAGGGGGAGTTGGATTCCTACCTGATTGAGATTACGGCCGACATTCTGGCCTACAAAGATGAACACGGCCGTTACCTGATAGACCACATTCTGGACGCCGCCGGGCAAAAGGGGACGGGTAAGTGGACGGCCGTGACCGCTCTGGACACCGGCGTCCCCCTGACCCTCATCGCCGAAGCCGTTTTTGCCCGCGCCCTCTCCGCCTTGAAGGAGGAGCGCGTAGCGGCGGCAAAGCTATTGGGGTCGCCCATTCCCGCTTTTAGCGGCGACAAAGCGGCTTTCATTGAAGATTTGCGGCAGGCGTTGTTTGCCGCAAAGATCATCTCTTACACCCAGGGGTACATGCTGATGCGGGCGGCTACGGCCGAATTTGGCTGGCAGTTGGCCTATGGCAACATCGCTCTGATGTGGCGCGGTGGCTGCATCATTCGCGCTGCCTTTCTGGATGGCATCAAAGCCGCCTTTGACGCTAATCCTGATTTGACCAACTTGTTGCTGGCCCCGTTTTTCAAGGCGAAGGTGCAGGCGTCGGAGGGGGCGTGGCGGCGGGTGGTGGGCACGGCCGTAGCCCTCGGCATCCCCGTTCCCGCCCTCTCCAGCGCCCTGGCCTTTTACGACGGCTACCGCCGCGAACGGCTGCCCGCCAACCTGCTGCAAGCCCAACGCGACTACTTCGGCGCCCACACCTACGAACGCACCGACCAGCCTCGCGGCCAATTCTTCCACACCAACTGGACCGGCCAGGGCGGGGATGTGACGGCGACGACATACAATGCGTGAGATCAGAGGCGACGGATTGGGAATTAAAGAAAGGTAACCATGAGCTACTTTAACAAGCGTTCGTATGCTTTGCGGGCGCGTCGTTGAATTTCAAGGGGCAGACTGTCGTAGAGTTTCCAAAATTGGCGAGTTGTTTTTGAGTTCATTCAGGAGCTATTCTACCGTCATCGGTCAGTTGAATGTCACTGGTTTCCCCGGCAAGATATTCAGCCCGCGCTTCACGGGCCATCTGGCGCATCAACCGTTTTGCGTCTGGTTTTGCTAATAACTCGTCCCACTTTACTTCGTCATCCGGCACCAGCAGGTTGTTATCAGGGGCGAATGCTGTTTGAAATTCGAGAAAGCGGGCAAACCCCACCAGATAAGGCAGGCGTTCGGGCGGTAATTTACGCATGATGGTCTGTTCATAATCAATTTGTTTCACGGCCGTTTGTGTTTCCATGCGTTCGATTATGGCATAGGTGGGGTAACGACCGTAAATCAGTGTGACATGACATTTAGAACGGGAGATACGATTGATGGATGCTGTATTAGCACAAATTGGCGAGCTTGGTCTGGCGCCGGTGGTGGCGATTGATGATGCGGATGATGCACCAGCTTTGGGGCAGGCGCTGTTGGCGGGGGGGCTGCCGTGCGCGGAGATTACCTTTCGCACAGCGGCCGCCACCGACGCCATCCGGTTGCTCACGGCCGAATGTCCAGAAATGTTGGTGGGGGCAGGTACGGTGTTGACGGTGGCGCAGGCGGAAACGGCCGTTGCTGCCGGCGCGCGTTTCATCGTCACTCCTGGTTTTGACGCAGCGGTGGTGGATTGGTGCCTGGCGCAGAATGTGCCCGTGACGCCGGGCGTGATGACGCCCACCGAAATCAACATGGCGCTCAACAAAGGCTTAACCCTGCTCAAATTTTTCCCGGCGGAGGCGGCGGGCGGTGTGAAGGCATTGCAGGCCATTGGCGGCCCGTATCGGGGGGTGAAGTTTATGCCCACGGGGGGGATCACGGCCGTGAACCTGCCCGATTATCTGCGTTTGCCTATGGTTCACGCCTGTGGCGGCAGTTGGATGGTGGCCCCGTCCCTGATCAACGGCGGCCAGTTTGCACAAATTACCCGGCTTACGGCCGAAGCCGTGGCCATCGTCCGCCAGATAAGGAGCGGTTAAAAACAAATGATAGGTGAATGGAGGGGAGGCTTTAGCCGATGCGTGGTTCGCCTAGAGGCTCTCCTCCGGCTGTCCACTACGAAGTTGGAACAGTCCGGAAGCTGTTGGTGAGCAGCGATAGCCGGTTTGAAAATTATAATGAACCAGGGGCGATGCTGGCTTATGCACTGAGTCAGGGTGTTGACCCGGCCGACGTTCAGCCTGACGATGGCGGCCGTCGCACCTACGACACCTGTTACCGGGCCAAACATATTTTCTAGGTAGATGAGGCCATTTTGGTGACACAAGGTTTTCATTTGCCCAGGGCGCTGTTCATCTGTGACCGGTTGGGGGCGGATATGGTGGGGGTGTCGGCTGATTTACGGCCGTATCGCCGGGTGCGCTGGTTTGCCATCCGCGAGATGGGGGCCACGTTGCAGGCATTGGGGGATGTCCTCCGGCGTGAACCCGCGCCTGTTTTGGGTGAGCCGATCCCTTTGGATGACGGATGACCGATTACCGATTACCGGCTACAACCCGATCCCGCAACTGACCACAGCCGGCTTGAATATCAATACCGCGGCGGACACGCACGGTGCTGCTGACGCCGTAGCGGGCCAATTCCGCCTGGAACGCGGCGACCCGTTCGCGGGAGGAGGGTTGGCCGCCATACCCGGCGGTGGGGTTGAGCGGAATGAGGTTAACATGGCATAACAGGCCGTGTAGCAGTTTGCCGAGCGCCTGCGCCTGCTCTATTGTGTCGTTTTCGTGGGCGATGAGCGCCCATTCAAAGGTGAGGCGGCGGCCAGTTTTCTCCACGTAATAACGGCAGGCGTCCAACACGGCCGTAATCGGCCAGCGACGATTGACAGGGATGAGTTTGTCGCGCTCTTCGTCGGTGGCGGCGTGCAGGGAGACGGCGAGGGGGGTTTGCCGCTGTTCATCGGCGTAGCGGCGGATGGCGGGTACCAGCCCCACAGTGCTGATGGTGATTTTGCGCGCGCCCAGGTTGAAGCCGGTGGGGTCGGTGAGGCGGTCTACGGCCGTGAGTGTGTTCTCATAGTTGTGCAGCGGCTCCCCCATGCCCATCATCACAATGTTGGTGACGTGTTCACCCATTGGCGCCAGTTCGCGGGCAAAGTGCAAGACCTGGGCCATAATCTCGCCCACGCTCAGGTGGCGGAAGAAACCCATCTGCCCGGTGGCGCAAAAGACACAGCCCATAGCACAGCCCGCCTGCGTGCTGATGCACAGCGTCCGCCGCCGGTCATAACGCATCAACACCGTTTCAATGAATTGGCCGTCCGGCAGTTGGAACAGCACTTTTTTGGTGAGGCCGTCATTGGAGAATTGTTCGCTGGCGATGGGGAGGGGGGAAAGGGTGACGGCCAACCCGGAGCGGCTTCGGGCTGTACTCAACTTCTCCCGCAACCCTTTCGGCAAATTTGCCATGGCCGCCACATCGGGCACATATTTCTGGTACAGCCACTCCCATACCTGCCGGGCGCGGAATTTTGGCTCGCCCAGGTCGGTGAGTAGTTGGGTGAGTTGGTCAAGCGTAAGGTCGTAAAGCGATTGTTGTGGCATGAGATTGGGAGATTGGGAGACTGAGAGATGGGGAGATTGGTGTGACCGAATCTCTCAACCTCCTAATCTCTCAATCTCTCTCCTAATTCCATAATATCCGTCAGCACATAATCCGGTTGTGGTGCGTCAGGCTGGGCTAACTCTTTGCGGGTGCTGATGCCGGAGAGGACGAAAATGGTGTGCAGCCCGGCGGCTTTGCCCCCGGCAATGTCCGTGCTGAGACGGTCGCCGACCATGGCTGTGTCTGCCGGTGTGCTGCCCAGCCGTTTGAGCGCCTCCTGAAACATGATGATGCCTGGTTTGCCGATGATGGTAGGCTGGATGCCGGTAGCGGCCGTGAGCAGGGCCAGGAATGACCCCGCGCCGGGCAGCGGGCCGTATTCGCTGGGCAGGCTTACATCCGGGTTGGAGCCAATGAAGCACGCCCCATGATTGATACAGATGGCGGCGGCGGCAAAATCGGCATAGGTGGCTTCACGCCAGAGGCCAACGGCCGTGACCGCCGCCCGTTGTCCCTCCTCCATCACATCTGCTACCGACAAAGTGCGGAAGCCGCGCTCTTGTATTGCCTGGTGCAGGCCGTCGCCGCCGAGAACGTACACGGCCGTACCCGGCGCATATTCCTCCTGTAAATAATCGGCCGTAGCAATGGCCGAGGTCAAAATCTGCGCCGGCGCAACCGGCACGCCAAAACCGGCCAATTTGCTCACGTATTGCGCCGGGGTTTTGGAAGCATTATTGGTTGCCAGCACGAAGTTGATCCCTTGCTGGCGCAAGGTTTGGAAGAAGTGGGAAAGGCCGGGCACGGCCGTGTCGCCATGCCACAACACGCCGTCCATATCGAGAATGAGGTTTTTGATGTGGTTCATAGATGGCCGTGATCTTACACCAGATATTCGTTTTCGTGAATTTGCTCGCCCGGTTCTGGTTCGCAAACCTGTTCCCACTCTTCAATGAGTGATCGGTCGGCATGGTGCTGCTTTTGATGGCGAACGTAAGCGAACACTTGGGGTAAGTCGCTTTTATGCAGGGTGAACGCGCCATACGCGCCCTGCCACTTGAAGAATTCGTCCGGCGTGATTTCATGTGTGACCAGATGGGATGATGCCCCTTTGACTTCTTTCGCCAGGGTGGCGACGGCCGTTGTGGTGTGCAGCCGCGCCAGGAGGTGAACGTGATCTTCTATGCCACCGATTGCCAGGCCGTAACCGTCGCTGCTGATGACATTTGCCAGCAAAGGAGGTGAACGTGATCTTCTATGCCACCGATTGCCAGGGGGACGCATTTTAGTTCCCGACATTTTTTGGCGATGCAGGCGTAAACACGAGGTTCGATTTCGGGCGTAATAAGTGGCAGCCGGTCCCAGGTTGCCCAGACCAGATGGACATACAATTGAGTAAATGGGGTTCTCATGTGTTTAATTTTCCCTCTTACAAGTGGCGATGGCGATAGTATAGCAGGTTGGTGGAGCAGTTGAAATGGGGCAGTTGAAACTGCACCTACAAAAAGCGAAGTCGGCCTGCGCCGACTGGAAGAGGGCAAGCCACCAGCCACGCAGGTGGGCTTTGCCTTCTGTTGCTTGCGAATTCATTCGCCCGGCACTCCATACCGCTCCTCAAATTCTTCTCTGGTCAGGCCATAGATGAGGTCGTCGTAGTAACGGCCGTCGTACAAAGCCGCCCGCCGCACCCTCCCTTCTAGCATAAAACCCATGCTTTCATGCAGCCGTTGGGACGGTTCATTGTAACCATACACCTTCACCGTCACCTTCTGGTAGCGCAGTTCACGGAAGTAATAACGCAGCACCATGATGATCGCTTCTCGCGCATAACCCTGTCGCTGAAACGGCCGTCGAATAGCAATACCATACGTAAAATCGCCCATCCGCCGGTCACATTTGTGTGGATCGATAGACCCCACGATTTCACCGGCCAATATCTCAATCACAAAATAGTAATTGTCCGATTCATCCGCAAAACGCGCCGTGGTCTTCTCAATCCAATCAGTTACCACCTTGCGTGAAACGGGCAGCCGGATACGATCCACCATCAGCCCCATTTCTTCATCGCGGTTCCATTCAAAAAAGATTGGTGCATCTTCTGGTTCAATTGCCCGCAGGCGAATACGCTCACTTTGCCAATAACTCATTCGTTTCTCCCAATCTAAAATTTCAGGCAGCCGTGTTGCCGCCATCTACCGGCAGTAAAACGCCGGTGATAAATGACGAATCACCACAAGCCAGGAATAAAACCGCTTTGGCAACTTCCTCCGCCTGTCCCACCCGCCCCATTGGCAGCGCCGCGCCGGTTTCGGCCAGACCTTGCTTTATTGTCACCGGGTCACTATCTTCAAAGTATCCCTTCTCCACCCAGCGTTCCACAAAGGTGTCACCGGGGCAGACGGCGTTGATGCGGATGTTCTCGCGGGCGTGATCCAGCGCCATCGAGCGGGTCATTTGCACCACCGCTCCTTTGCTGGCGCAGTAGGCCAGCGCGTTTTTGCCCCCTACCAGCCCCCAATCGGAAGCGTTGTTGATGATGACGCCGCCGCCTTGTGCTCGAAAGTGGGGCAATACCAGGCGGCTCATCTGCCACACGGCCGTGACGTTCAACTCCATCGTTGCCTGCCATGTTTCCCAACTGGTGGTCTCGGCCGTGCCACTGGTGACGATGCCGGCGTTGTTGAAGAGGATGTCTACACGGCCGTATCGGGACACCGTCTCCGCCACACATCGTTCACAATCCGCCAGTTGGGTATGGTCCGCGTAAATGTAATGGGATTGGTGGCCCATGGCCTGCGCCAGCGCTTCTCCCTTTTCCCGGCGGCGACCGGTGAAGGCTACCTGTGCTCCTTCCTGCACAAATAACCGGACAGTGGCGGCGCCAATGCCCGACGTGCCCCCGGTAATGAGCGTTACCTTGTCTTGTAAACGGCCGTCTGTCATATTGCCTCCATCATGGGATCGCGGATGGCACAGGTTTGACGAATACCGCTTCATCAATCCGTGAACATCCGCCCTATCCGTAAAATCCGTGACCCCATTCCCGACGCAGTTTACCCCACCACTTCGCTAACGCAACCGTCATCCCTTCACCCTGTCATCTTTTTGCCGTTGACGGCCGTACCCACCTATGATATAGTTGATACATCAACAGTTGATATATCAACTAACTGTGCGTGCAATCAATTTTGAACTAAATGGGCACGCTTTCCCATTTCCTAACATGAGACCCGTAATGTTTGTGACCTGTCGTCCATCAAGAGGGCAGCAAAATTCAACCACAATGTAAAAGCCTGTTCGGACTTGACCAAAGTCTGAGCAGGCTTTTTTTGTTTTTATCGGTAACGTGATTTGCCAAATCGCGTCACGAAGTAGGAGAGAGAAATGAACCACCATGTACGTTCAAGCAGCAGGCTGTTGTTAAGCGGCCTGCTATTTTTGTCGTTGTTTGTTTTCACGTTGTGGGCCACGGCCGTAGTACCGGCCCGCGCCCAACAACCAACCCTGGTTGCTTCCCTCGTCAAAGCGAAGGTAGCCGCCCTGGTGCCGCAGCAGGCCAACTGGTGTGTGGCCGGATCATTCCAGGGCTGGAATAACAGTACCGATCCCATGAACGACAGCGGCGTTAATGGCGATGTGATCACCGCCGATGGTGTGGCCTCGTTGGCCTACACTGTTGCTGCCGCCGGGCGTCACGAATTCAAAGTGGTGGAATGTGGCAATTGGGGGAATTCCCATCCTTCACAAAACTCCTGGTTTTACACCAGCGTCCCCAACCAAACTGTCACCTTCACCTTTGACGAGAATGATCACAGCGGGGATGCAGGGGCCACGGCCGTACCCACCACCAGCATCGTCAACGTCAGCGGCGATGATTTTCCGGCCAGTCTGACGGCCGTCGGCGACTGGCAATCCTCCCCCTGGAACAACAGCGATCCCACCACAGCTATGACTGCTTTAGGGCATGGCTATTACCGGCTGCTTTATACTGTCCCGGCGGTGGGAACTTACCAGGCCAAAATCGTGCAAACCGGCTCCTGGGACGAGCAGTTTGGTAACGACGGCCGTTCCGTCAACGGCCCCGTCATCAATTTCACCACCAGCAGCCCTAACGAGCAGGTTGTCTTTTTGCTGGATGCGCATCACGGCCGTGTCACCATCACCGCCAACGGCAGCGGCAGCGGTAACTGGTGTGTCGCCGGTGATTTCAACGGCTGGAGTAATACCAATGACCCCCTCAACGATGATGGCACAAATGGCGATCTCATTGGCGGTGATGGTATCTATTCACTGGATTACACCATCGCCAGCGCCGGGCGCAATGAGTGGAAAGCGGTGGAATGTAACAATTGGGGCAACGCTTACCCCTCTTCCAATGCCTTTGCCATCACCACCGCGTCTAATCAGGTGGTGAAGTTTACGTTTGATGCCAACGACCATAGCGGTGATGCCGGTATACCGCTCATGCCCACCCAAAACATCGTCAACGCCTGGGATGACCTGCCCGCCAGTTTCACCGTTGTTGGCCCCTGGCAGGGCTGGAATAACAGTGACCCCAACACGGCGATGACCAGTTTGGGCGGCAATAACTACCTGCTCAATTACACCTTCGCGGCCGCCGGGCAATATGAGGCCAAAATCAGCCAGACCGGCGATTGGGCCAACCAGTTCGGCAGTGACGGCCGTGGCAACAACGCCCTCACCGCCCAGTTTGACGTATGGACGGCCGGAGATGTGGTGCAATTTTATCTGGATGGCAACAACGGCCGTTGGGCCATTATCGCTCCCCCACCAGGTGGCGCCGGGCACGATAACAACATCTTTTGGGATGATTTGGGGCACGACAGCCGGGATACGCTCTTCCGCTCTCCTGGTGGTCCGGTGTATGCAGGCACGGCCGTGACCTTGCGCCTGCGTGCCGCCAGCAATGACCTCACGGCCGCCCGTGTGCGCCTCTACAATGACCGCACCAATGTGCAAGCCTTCCTAAACATGAGCCTGGTGGCCGACGATGGCACATATGAATGGTGGGAAGTGACCCTGCCTGTGAGCAATGACCCCACCATCTACTGGTACCGCTTCATCGCCATTGATGGCACAGCCACCGCCTACTACGAAGATGGCCCATCCCGCGACGGCGGCTGGGGCCAGCCCTATGCCAACAGCCCGGACAATAGCTGGCAACTTACCATGTATGACCCGGCTTTTAACACCCCAGACTGGGTGAAAGACGCCGTCATGTACCAGATTTTCCCCGACCGCTTCCGTGATGGCGAGACCAGCAACAACCCACCACCCGGTCGTTTCTTCTACAACGAACCCGGCGGCACTATTTTCCGCTCTGACCCATCGGGCGGCACGAGCAACCCCTGGAATCAGGTGGTTTGCGACCCGCGCGATACGGGCGACCCGTGCGCGGGCAGTTACAGCAAAAACTTCTACGGCGGCGATTTGCAGGGGGTGATTGAAAAATTGGACTACCTGCAAGATTTGGGCGTGACCACCATCTACTTCAACCCCATCTTTGAGTCGCCGTCTAACCACAAATACGACACGGCCGATTACGGTTTTATCGCTGAAGATTTCGGCGATTTACAAACCTTCATCACGTTGAGCCAGGAAGTACACAACCGGGGCATGTACATTGTGCTGGATGGCGTTTTTAACCATACCTCGTCGGACAGCGTGTATTTTGACCGCTACGGCCGTTACGCCCAGGTCGGCGCGTGTGAAAGTGAAACCAGCCCGTACCGTGACTGGTACTACTTCACCGACGTGACGCCCGGAACCGGCGTGTGTGTCAGTTCCACGGGCGTGGCTAATGGCGCGAATTACACCAGTTGGTTTGGCTTTGACAGCCTGCCCAAGTTAAACGCCGCCAACCCCGAAGTGCGTGACCTCATCTTTGCCAGTGGTCCCAATTCGGTAGCCATGCAATGGCTGCAACATGCCGATGGCTGGCGCTTCGACGTAGGCGGCGACATTGATCCCGGCGTAACCAATGACCCAAACAACGACTTCTGGGAAGCGTTCCGCGCTACCACCCGCGCCCAATTCCCGGACAGCTACATGGTTATCGAAGAATGGGGCAATGCCTCGGCCTGGTTACTGGGCGACGAGATGGACGCCACCATGAATTATCAGTACAGCAGTGCCATGCTCAGTTTTTGGCGGGATACTACTTTCACCGACAATGACCACAACAGTGGCAGTTCGGCCGGGGAATTGGCGCCGCTGACACCTTCGCAGCTCGACGGCCGTTTGCACAACTGGATTGAACGCTACCCGCCCGAAGCCCTTTACGCCATGATGAACCTGCTGGGCAGCCACGACACCAATCGTCCGCTCTTCATGCTGGATCACAATGCGGCTAACGGCACCGACCACACGCCCTTGCTTGACCCGGATTATGATTGGAGCGACAGCATTGCCCGCTTGAAAGGGGTGGCGCTGTTGCAAATGACATTGCCCGGCGCGCCCACCATTTACTACGGCGACGAGGTCGGGCTGGTTGGCCCTACCTATTACTATGGTGGCAAATGGGAAGATGACCCCTACAACCGCCAGCCGTTCCCCTGGCTGGATGAGGCCGGGCAGCCGTTCTACACCTTCTTACAAAGCCAAAGCAACCAGGATGCTTTGTATGACTATTACGCCACGCTGACGGCAGCCCGCCACGCCCACTCGGCGCTGCGCACCGGCTCGTTTGATACGCTGCTGGTGGATGATGGGAACGATTTGTATGGTTACGGCCGTAAAATCGCCGACCACTCTGACGCCGTCATTGTCATCCTCAACCGGGCCGGGACCATTGCCGCGCCCATTGACCAGACTGTCACTCTTGACCTGAGCGGTTATCTGCCTTATGGCACAAACTTTGTAGATGTACTCAGCAATAACCTGGTGGTAATGGATGGGGCCGGGCAATTGACGGTTGATGTGCCGGGACAAAGTGGGGTGGCGCTGGTACTCAGCGGCACGATTGCCGCGCCGCCGTCTGCCGTTGTTGATCTGGCGGTCACGGCCGTGCGCAACCAGGAAGTAGACCTGGGCTGGAGCGCGGCTGCCGGGGCCACCAGCTACGACGTGTACCGCAGCCTGGTTAGCGGCGGTGGGTATGTGTGGATTGCTAACACCACTACCCTGACTTACACCGATACCGGCCTGCAAAACGCCGTCCCGTATCACTACGTGGTCGTCAGCCGCGATGATGCCAGCGGCCTGGTCAGCGGTTATTCCAACGAAGCCGTAGGCATTCCCGCTCACGACCTTTCTACCGCCTGGTACAACCTGCAATGGCCGGAAGAAATCACGCATACCATCAGCGCCATTACCCCCACCGAAAACATCTATGGCCAGTTGTGGATCAATGGGTATACCGGCGGCAGCGGCCCGGCGCAGGGCATCCGTGCCCAGATTGGGTACGCCATCAGTGGTACAGCCCCCATCTCCACCGGCCAATGGCTATGGGTGGAAATGGCGTTCCACAGCGCCCAGGGAAACAACGATCAATATGTGGGCAACCCCCTGCCCGATGTGGTCGGCGACTACCACTACATCACCCGGTGGAGCAGCGACGGCGGCGTCACCTGGTATCGCTCTGACCTGAGCGGCCCCGGCGACAATGGCAATCCGGGCGTCTTACACGTCTTGCCCAGCGGCGACACCACCGCCCCGGCGGCGACGACGCTGTATCTGGATGGCACGACCGCCGCCAGCATCAGCCTCAGTTGGGAGACTGTTGCTGACCCAGATGTGGCCGGGTATGAACTGTACCGGCAGAATGTGGCTGCGCCCGGTTATGAACGTATCGCCCAACTGTTTGGCAATGTGACCAGCTATGAAGACACGGCCGTGACCACCGGCGAAACCTACGAATACTACGTGCTGGCCTTTGACACCAGCTTCAACCGCGCTGCACCGTCTAATGTGGTGCAGGCTACGGCCGAACCGCGCGTGGTGGCTGTCACCTTCCAGGTGGCTGTGCCCGCATACACGCCGGGCACGGTTTATCTGGTAGGTGATTTGCCTGAACTTGGTCCCTGGAATCCCGGTCTGGCGCCCATGAACCAGGTAGGTAGCACCAATGTCTGGACGTACACGCTTAACATTCTCGATGGGACACAACTGCAATACAAATACACACGCGGTTCCTGGGATACGGTGGAATCGTGGGGCAGCATCATTGTCTTCAACAATCGCCAGGTGACGATTGATTATGGCGTGGATGGCGCCCAGTTGGTGGACAATACGGCCACCGATTGGGGCAATGGCGCAGATGCTGACAAAGCGGTTCGCTTCTGGCGTGACCCAATTGTGGTGGATTATGCGCCGACGGGAACCGATGTGCCGGTTAATACCACCATTACGGTGACGTGGAGCATCACGATGGTCGCAGACACGGACTTTGCAGTCGCCGGCCCGGCGGGGCCTGTTTCTGGCACATTCGTTTACAACAATGACGATTGGACGGTGACATTTACGCCGGACGTTGACCTGGAAACGGGCACTTTCTACACGGTGACGGTGGCCGGGGCGCAGTCGGTGGGTGTGCCGGGCGGTGATGCGGGCGTGCAGCAGTTCCCGGTAACGTGGACGTTCCTGACGACGCCGGAGACGATTCAAGCTGGTTTTAGCAGCAACTCGCCGATCATGGTGGGAGAGACGGCCGTGTTCACCAACACCACTACCGGCCAACCACCGATCAGCTATGAGTGGGACTTTGGCGATGGCAACAGCAGCACGGATGAGAATCCAACTCATGTCTACGCCGCGCCGGGCATGTATACGGTCACACTGACGGCAACGAATGCTTTTGAAACGGCCGTAGTCACCGATACCTTTATCGTCAATCCCGAAGCGTTGACCGCCGGTTTTAGCAGCAATACGCCGATTATGGTGGGCGAAACGGCCATCTTTACCAACACCACCACCGGCGCCGGCCCCATTACCTACACCTGGGACTTTGGCGATGACGCCGGCAGCAACGAAGCCAACCCGACCCATCTCTATGCCGCGCCGGGCACGTATACCGTCACGTTGACGGCCGTGAATGAGTGGGAAACGGCCGTGGTCACCGCTATCTTCGTAGTAAATGAAGCCGAAGAGGTAGGAACCGTCATTTACCTGCCGGTAATTCTCAAACCGTAAGTTGAACATCTGACGTCTAATGACAAACGGCGCAAAGAAACATCTTCTTTGCGCCGTTTGCTCTTCTAAATGCAAAGGAGGGGAGGCTTTAGCCGGCAGCGAATCGGCTAAAGCCTCCCCTCCTTGTGCGTCATATTTCGGGGGTTGTGACAAAATGCACAAATTATTTGTAACCGTTCAGTTGTGAGTTAAGCACGATGAGAAAAGTCCACTTGAGGCGAAGGCAGCAAAGAGGGCATAGGCAACCCAGAACCATAGGCCCGGCAAACTTCCGTCAAGAAGTCAAGGACATGGCG
>JABFFZ010000098.1 GCA_013112725.1 Chloroflexota bacterium | reverse complement strand
CAGGGGAGAGGTGATGGTGGGCGGTGGCGGCGCAGCGGCTGCCGGCGTCACCGGGAAAAGGGAGGCCATGGCGGTACGGCCGTCGGCCACCGCCTCCACATCGGCCACCAACGCCATGACCTGTTGGTACCGCTCCATCTTGTCCCGCGCCAATACCTTTTGGACGACCCAATCCCAGCCTTCCGGCAGGGCGGCGTTAAAGTCTCGTGGGTAGGGGGGCGGGTAGAGGATGCGGGCCGTGGCCTGTTCCAGGGGGGTGTCGCCGGCAAACGGCCGTTGCCCCGTCAGCATCTCAAACAAAATCACCCCCAGGCCATAGATGTCGCTGCGGTAATCCACCTCTTTGGGGCCACGCACCTGCTCTGGACTCATGTAGGCCGGTGTGCCCATCATGGCGTCCGTGGCCGTCATCGTCGCTTCCAACAGCCGGGCAATGCCGAAGTCAGACAGGTAGGCCCGGTTGGTGTGGTCAAACAAAATGTTGCCCGGCTTCAAATCCCGGTGAATGATATTCTGGCCGTGGGCCTCCGCCAGCGCCGCCCCCACCCGCTGCATGATGGGCACTATCTCCGCCACCGGCATCCCCCCTTCCTTTATGCGCGCAGCCAGTGTGCCCCCCTGCATATAGCGCATGACCAGATAGAGACTCTCTTCCTCTTCGCCAAAATCATACAGGGGGACAATGGCCGGATGCTCCAGAGTGGCAATTGTTTCTGCCTCACGTTTGAACCGCTCACGGATTTGCGGGTCTTGGGCCAGGTGTTCATACAACACCTTCACGGCCACCTGCCGCCCTACGCGCGGGTCACGCGCCAGGTAAACGACAGCCATGCCCCCACCTGCAATTTTTGACAGGATCTCGTAACGGCCTATTTTTGCGGGAATTGCCATGTTGTCCTCCAAAAGGAACCGGCGCTTGCACTAACGCCTATTATGCCGTGTGTAGGAGGTAGGAACAAATGATTCGCCGGTCGCCTTCATCCCATTGCCATACCCGCCCCGCCTCTGTACAATGCCCGCCTATCAAACCGACAAGGATGTATGCATGCCTGAAGAAATTTACATTCCCCCCGGCGGGCCGCCTCGTGTGCCGCCGTTCAGCTCGGAGATATACGGCCGTATGGGTGAAGCCAACGTCTTCCTCATGATTGCCGACTTTTACGGCGAATTAGAACAATCGGCTATTCGCGGTATGTTCCCGGCCGATATGGCCGCTTCGGCCGAGAGGTCAGCCGCCTTTTTTGTGGGGCTGCTCGGTGGGCCGCCGCTCTACCACATGCGCTATGGCAACCCGATGATGCGCGCCCGCCACATGCCCTTCCCCATTGATGAAGATGCCCGCCAGGAATGGCTGGCCTGCTTTCACCGCACCCTGGATCGCGCCATCGTCCAATACGACTTCCCCGCCGAACACCTGCCCGACTTCCGCACTTTCCTGGAAGGGTTTTCGGGCTGGATGGTGAATAAGAGGTAATTGGGTAATTGCGCAATTACCAATTACTCAATTACCTAATTACCTAATTACACATTCCCCATGAACGAAACATTACCCATCGCCCTCATTTTGCCTCATGGTGGGCTGGCGATTCCGCCGGAACTACACGGCCGTGTCGCCCTCACCCCCGCCCAAATTTTCAACGAGGCGGATGCTTACGTAGAGGATATTTTCGGCTTTCGAGAGCGGGTGCTGGCCTATGAAACATTTGGCTACGGCCGTGCCCTGCTGGATATGAACCGCCCCGCCAATTCGCAGTTGCACCACCGCAACGGGGACGGCGTGGTTAAACAGATGACCAGCTACGGTACGGCCGTTTACCATCCTCGCCTGCAACCAGACGCCGAATTGGAGCAATATCTCATTCATCGCTACTGGCAGCCCTGGCACGGCCGTCTGACGGAAATTGAGCACGACCCGCGCATTAAACTGGTCATTGATTGCCACAGCATGGCCGCCGTTGGCCCCACCACCTATGATGATCCGGCGCAATTACGGCCGCGCCTGCAAACGGCCAACCTGGGCGATTATCGCGGCGAGTTATACCCACCGCGCGGCCATCTGTCCGCGCCGCCAGACGTTACCCGTTTTCTGGCGGAAACATTGGGCAAACTGCTGGCGGATGTGCCGGTATTGGCGGCGGTGGGGGCGGACACGGCCGTGAACCAACCCTTCTGGGGCGGCTGGAACTTGTGGGCACACGGCCACGCACAGCAACCCTGGATCATGATCGAACTGAACCGCGCCCTCTATATTGGCTACCAGCATGGCGACTCCCCCATTGCGCCGCCCGACCCGGCCCGGATAGCTTTACTGCGCGAGAAAATATGGGAGGGGATTACGGCCGTGACCCACTACTGGCTCCACCACCCCCGTTCGTAGTGGGCAATTCATCGCCTCAATTCGTATCATTCGTGGCCTTTATCAGGCAAACGCCTCTTCCGCCAGCACCTCAAACCCGGCTAACAAAGCTGACCTTGCTTTTTCGCCCGCGCCCGCTTTCACCAACAACCGGTACGCCCCCTCTGCCAGCACAAATACCTCAATCGTTTCCTCTTCCGGGTCCACCATCCAATATTCGGCAATACCGGCCTGAGCATATTCGGCGTACTTTTCCCGCCGGTCTGTCTGCCGCGTTCCTGGCGACAAAATTTCCATGACCAGATCAGGCGGGCCAGATACCATTTCACCAATGCGATCCAGGTGGGCATTGGCATAAAAGAGAATATCCGGTTCCCGGATTTTGCCCGGCCACAAACGGACGGCCACCGGCGCAAACGCCGTACGCCCCAGCCCGTGCTTGCGGACATAGCTCTTTAACGCCGAATGGAGATTGTCTAGCACAATTTGGTGGGTAAAACTGGGTGGCGCCATCAGCAAAATTTCTCCCTCGGATAATTCAACCAGGCGGTTGGTATCGGGCAGGTTAAAGTAATCGCTTTCCGTCCATTGGCCTTGTGGCGGCCAAAGCTGGGCAATCTCAGTTGCCAGACGGGGTTGGTCAGGAGCTATTACGGTCATAAACATCCTCCTCGTCTCTGTGATAAACAGATGCGCCCATTGTATAACCGCCAGTTGGAGAGCGTCAACGCTTTCATCCTACGCCAACGGCCGTGTCCCTTTGTTTTGCGTTCATCTCCCCCTCCGGTAAACTCTGCCCATGAACACACCACCCCCCCACCCCCTCAAACGCTTAGCCGCCTACTCCCGCCAATACCGGCGACGGGTTATTTTGGCCACCATCTGCTCCATCCTCAACAAATTATTTGATCTGGCTCCGCCCGTGCTGATCGGCGCGGCCGTAGACGTGGTCGTTTCGCAGGAAGACTCCTTTATGGCCGGGTTGGGTTTTGCCACCGTGCAAAGGCAGTTGGTGGCGCTGGGCATCATTACCCTGGCCATCTGGGCGCTGGAGTCACTGTTTGAATACCTGTTTTCCGTGCTGTGGCGTAATCTGGCCCAAGACATCCAGCACGATTTACGGCTGGACACCTACACCCACGTGCAAACGCTGGACATGGCCTACTTTGAAGAACGCAGCACCGGCGGTTTGATGGCGATTTTGAATGACGACATCAACCAGTTGGAGCGGTTTCTGGATGTGGGCGCTAATGACATCATCCAACTCATCACCACCGTCATCGCCATCGGCGGCGCGTTTGTTGTGCTGGCGCCGTCAGTGGCCTGGATGACCATTTTGCCCATGCCTTTTGTGATTTGGGGTACGCTGAAATTCCAGCAAAAGTTAGCGCCAAAGTATGCGGCCGTGCGCGAACAGGTTGGCTTCCTCAATGGCTTCCTGGGCAATAACCTGAGCGGTATTGCCACCGTGAAAAGTTACACGGCCGAAGCCTACGAAGTCGGCCGCATCCGTGAACAAAGTGAACTGTACCGGCAGAAAAACGAAGCTGCCATCCAACTCAGTTCCGCCTTTGTCCCTCTTATCCGCATGATCATCGTCCTGGGGTTCGCCGCTATTATGATTTTTGGCGGGTTATTGGTGGTAGAAGGGCGGCTGAATGTGGGCGTGTACAGTGTCCTGGTCTTTATGACCCAACGGCTGCTCTGGCCACTGACGCGCCTGGGGCAGACGTTGGATTTGTACCAGCGGGCCATGGCTTCCACGAACCGGGTGTTTGATTTGCTGGATACACGGCCGTCCATCCCCGATGGCCTTGAACCTTTACCCCTGGCCGATGTGCGCGGGGAGGTCGCCTTTGAAGCGGTCAATTTTCGCTACAAATGGCGCGACTATGAAGGGTATACGGATAATCAGCCTCACGTCATCAAAGAACTGTCGCTGCACATTCCGGCGGGGGAAACGGCGGCCATCGTCGGCCCCACCGGCTCCGGCAAGAGTACACTCATCAAGCTGCTGCTGCGCTTTTATGATGTGGGCGAAGGAAAGGTGTGTCTGGACGGCCGTGACATCCGCACCCTGCACACGCACGACCTGCGCCGGGCCATCGGGCTGGTCAGCCAGGATGTCTTCCTCTTTCATGGCACCGTGCGCGAAAATATCGCCTATGGCACATTCAACGCCACCCTGGACGAGATTGTAGAGGCTGCCAAAGTGGCCGAAGCGCACGACTTCATCACCCAACTGCCCAACGGTTATGACACCATTGTCGGCGAACGCGGCCAGAAGCTGTCCGGCGGGCAGCGGCAGCGCATTTCCATCGCCCGCGCCGTACTCAAAGACCCGCCGGTATTGATCCTGGACGAAGCCACCTCCTCGGTAGACAACGAAACAGAGGCAGCCATCCAACGTTCGATGGAGCGCATTTCGGTGGGGCGCACCATGATCGTCATCGCCCATCGCCTCTCCACCATCCGCAACGCCGACCGCATCTTCGTGCTGGAAAACGGCGCCCTGCGCGAACAGGGGACGCATGATGAACTGGTGCTGCAAGATGCGGGGATTTATGCCGGTTTGTGGCGGGTACAGACGGGGGAGAGGTGAGCGGTGAGCGGTGAGCAATTTCACCCCCTCACCAACTGGCGGCGGCATAAATTTCGTGCAGGAAGCGGCTGGGGTAGGTGGCTAATTGTTCGGTGTGGCTGAAGCCGGTTTGTTGCGCCAGTTTGCGCCATGTCTGGTAGGAGAAGGGGTAGGGTACCCAATGGTTGCCCTGGTCGCTGTTGTATTCGACGATGAGCAAACGGCCGTCCCCCTCCTGCAAATACTCCTTCACCTGCTGTAAAACCGGCTCTTTTTGCACTACAAAGTGGAGTGAGTTCGCCATGACCACCCCATCCAGCGGCGGCAACGAAAGCAGGCGGGTAAAGTCCGCCTGAATAGTGTACAAGGTAATTTGCGGGAATGAGCGGCGCATCTGTTTGGCGAGTGCTTGCAGGGCACGGCCGTCTCGATCCACCGCATAAATCACACCACCCACCGGCCCTATCAACTCCGCCAGCGCCAACGTAAACGCCCCCTCACCCGCCCCCAGATCAGCCCACACCCCACCGGAGTGCGGGACGCCATTTTGTAATAATCTGACATGATCGTTGTGGTTCATGGTGACGCGTGGTGCGTAATGCGTGGTGCGTAATGCGTGACCCGTAATCCGTAACCCGAAGTCCGATCATCGCTTACGGATTGCCGCTTACGGATTACCGATTACAACCACCGCCCCAATCCGGCTGCGGCGCAGGGCACGGGAGGAGAGGGCATACACGGCCGTGAGCAAATATCCTACCGCCGCCAGCATATAAACGGCGCGCACCGGCACACCCAGGTCAACCAATGCCGCATATGCCAGACCAGACAGCAAAAAGACCACGTTCCAGCCCATCTCCCGCAGCGAATAAACCCGCCCCAACTTGTCTTCATCCACACTCGTTTGCAACAGCGTATTTTGGGCCACATCACGCAGGGCAAACGTTGGCCCATACATGATGGAAATAACGATGGTAACGGTCACACTGGCCGTCTGCACGTAAACAATGGTCAACAGGCCCATTAAAAAGGCATTGATGATGATAATGCGCCCCGGCCAACGCATGATGATGCCGGACACGGCCGTCGCCAGCACCGCTCCCAACATCACCCCTGTATAAAACGCCCCATTTTGCAGCCCCCACACCTGCGGCTCCGCGTTTAGCGCCTGCTCCACAAACACCAACATCAGCGCCGAGGTCCACACGCCATGCGGCACATGTTCCAACCACTCCATCGTCACCAGTGTCCGCGCCAGTTCGTGATGGCGCAAATACCTTGCGCCATCCTTCACCGATTGCCAAAGCGAGACATCGGGCGCTTGCTGCGTGCGCCGTTCACGCTCTGTTACGCCCAGATGAATGGCGCTAATCAGTACTGCCGACGCCAGAAAGGTGAGCAAATCCAGCAGCACCAGCGCCCGCAAACTGACCCACACTACCAGAAAGCCACCCAAAATGTAGCCAAACGCCTGCGTCCCCTGCACCGTGCCAGACATGATACCATTCGCCTTTGCCAATTGATCGCGGTTGACAACGGCCGGTAATATCGCCAGCCGCGCCGGCGTGTAAAACGCCGTCATCGCCCCCAAACCGGCCACCACCAGATAGACTAACCACAGGTTCAATGGGCCACTCCAGGTAAAAACAAGCAGCAGCGATACCAGCGTGGCCCGCACCAGATCGGCCATCACCATGACCCGGCGGCACGAATGGCGATCTATAATGGCCCCCGCCACCGGACTGAGCAGAAAGATGGGCAATAACGTGGCGGCCATTACCCCGGCGGCCTGCAAGGCGGAACCGCTCCTTTCAAAAATGGTGACCATAATGCCAACCGTGTACAGCACATCGCCAATGCCGGAGACCAGTACGGCCGTCCACAACAACGCAAAGTTCCGATTCTTCAATAGTTCCGCCATGTACGCCTCATCAGAAATGCCAGTCATTTATCCGTTTCGGTTTTATACCTGAATCAGGCACGTAAACATACGATCCTTTGATCAATTACCTTGATCCTTTGGGCAGGTCAGCCCATCTGGTTCGTAATAACGGCTTGAGTCCCCCCAAAAATGCGCCACCTGGTTTTGCCTGCCACACAACTGTGGTGTACCCTCATAAACAGAATGGGGCAAATCTTGAAGATTAAGCCAATCTATACACCGATCAAAAGGAGTTTTTATGGAATCATTTTCCGCGGCATCGCATCACGATATTCTCGTCTTACTGGTACAAATTACGATTCTGCTCTTCACTGCCAGAGCATTGGGCGAAATTGCGCAGCGTTTGGGCCAGCCATCCGTCGTGGGTGAGATTATGGCCGGTATCATCCTGGGGCCGTCCCTGTTAAGCAGCCTGTTCCCGGTATTGGGCGAGTGGATTGTGCCACAAACGGCCGTGCAAGGCTACCTGCTCGAAATCATCAGCCTGCTGGGGGCCATGTTTTTGCTGCTCATCACCGGCCTGGAAACCGACCTCACCCTCATCAAACGTCACGCACGCACGGCCGTTGGCGTTTCCTTTGGCGGCATTGTGGTCACCTTTTGCACCGGCTTCCTGCTAGGCCAATATCTGCCCGACTTTCTATTGGCCGACCCCACGCAGCGGCTGGTGTTTTCCCTCTTTGTGGCTACCGCCATGTCCATTTCCGCCATCCCCGTCATCGCCAAAGTTCTGATGGATCTCAACCTGATGCGGCGCGACATCGGCCAGACCATCATCGCCGCCGGCATGAGCGATGACACCATCGGCTGGATGCTGCTCTCCGTTGTCGCCGGTCTGGCCAGTGGTGAAGCCGTCAGTGCCGGTTCGCTGTTGCAAACAGTTGGTAGCGTTGCAGCGTTCATGGTACTCAGCTTCACCATCGGCCGTTGGATCGTCAAAAAATCACTCGACTATGTACAGGATAACGTCATCAGCCGTGACAAATTGCTGACCCTGGTCATGGTCTTCACCTTCGCCTGGGGTGCTCTCACCCAGGCGTTCAATTTAGAAGCGGTGTTGGGCGCATTTGTCATGGGCATCTTGTTTGGGCAAATGCCCCGCCTGCCAGAGACGGTGCACCACAAATTGGAAAGCATGGCGCTGGGTATCTTTTCGCCTATCTTTTTTGCCGTCGCCGGTCTCAAAGTCAACATCCAAAATCTGTTCGACCCGCAACTGATCTTGATCACCCTGCTGGTCATTGCCGTTGCCACCGGCGGCAAAGTCGTCGGCACTTACCTGGGCGCGCGGGTTATTGGCCGGCGGGATCATTGGACATCCCTCAGTTTTGGCGCGGGACTGAATGCGCGGGGAGCGATGGAGATCATCATCGCCACCATTGGCCTGAACCTGGGCATTCTCTCGCAAGATATGTTTTCCATTATCGTCATCATGGCCATGACCACCTCATTGATGGCCCCGCCCGCCCTGCGTTGGGTGTTAAAACGGGTAAAACCAGAGGAGCAAGAATTGAAACGACTGCGCCAGGAAGAGATGGCGGTGGGCAGCCTGATTGCCAATATCCATCGCGTGTTGCTGCCGATGCGCCAGCGGCCAGGGGGCGGTGCAGTCCAAACCATTGAAGCACAACTGCTCCGGAAATTGGGGCAAAATCTCAACCTGTCGGTGACGCTGCTCACTATCGCGGCCAAAGGGCAGCGGGCTGGAGGCCAGACCTATCTAAACGAACTATCGCCCCTGTTTGATGAACACGAACTGGTGAAAAAGGTGCTTGAGGGCGACCATGCTGCTGAGTTTATCCTGGATGAAGCTCACAAAGATTATGATCTGATGGTGTTGGGCGCCTCAGAGGAAAATCGGGGAACCGATGTTTTGTTTACGCCGCTGGTGGATTACCTGGTACGACTCGCCCCCTGCCCAACCATGATTGTCCAGGGGCGGCGGGTACAAAGTGACTGGGCGCCCCGGCGTATACTTATCCCTACCAATGGCAGTCAGGCAGCCCAGCAAGCCGCCGATCTCGGTTTTGCTCTGGCGACGAATGGTGAAGAGGTGATTATTCTGCACGTGGTGGTGGAAGGCAAGAGCAATTACAGCCCGGATGCCAGCGGCGAGATGCTAGAGCGACAACTGGCGATTGGCTGGCACATGGTGGATGAACTGCGACAGCGGGCGGAGGCGCGTGAAGTCAAAGCAGATACCGAGGTACGTGTGGGGCTAGATCCGGAAACGATGATTATGGCCGTCGCCAGAGAGAAAGGGGCAGACCTCATCATTCTAGGTACGGATGTGCGCCCCGGCACCGACCGCTTGTTTCTGGGACCGGGCGTTGACCGCATCCTGAAAGGTTCACCCTGCCCGGTGGTTGTTTTGAATCACTAACGTCGTCCTCAACCCACCACTAAATAGAGCAGCATGGTCACGGCCGTGCGCGCGTACACACTATGCGGCAACTTGGCGGGCATGTAGACCCAGGTACCGGGTACGGCCGTTATCCGCTCCTCGCCCAACTGCAAATCCGCCTCACCGCTTAGAAAGTGCAAGATGGCCGGGTAGGCGGCGGTATGCTCCGTCAACTCTTCCCCGGCCGCAAAGCCAAACAGCGTCACCTTTACCCCCTCGCTGCTCAACACCTTGCGGCTCACAATCGTCTCGGCCGTAATCTCCGGCAATAGTTCTTGTAAATTTTGGATAACTGTTTCGTTCATAACAAACTCCATCTGGTAATTGGGTAATTGGGTAATTACCTAATTACCCAATTACTCAATTACTTTTCTTCCCCGCGCCAACCCCACCGCCACCATGCCAAAAAAGAGCAGGATGGCGATGGCATTCAGCAGGCCGCCCCACTGCCGCAGCGCCGGATTGTGCATAGTCCAATCCGCCGCCACCCGCAGCAGCAGCGACACCTGCAACAAGAGTGTGGGGATGTAAAACCCGGCGTGGTAGGCCACCGGCCAACCGGTTATGGCCGGGAAAATGATCAGAGCATGGGCAAAAATCATGCTAAAAGCAAAACCCAGGAAGAGGGCGTGCAGCCACAAATCATAACGCGGCCCGGCTACCAACTGCCCCCAGAGCAGCCCAGCCAACCCGCTGACCACCAGCCAGCCATACCCGGCCAATAGATTGCGGCCAATGTAACCGGTGAGAGCCGGTTGGCGCGCCGTGCGCCGGGCAATGTCATAGCGCAGCAGCCAGGCCGCCAGCGCCAGCGCCCCCAGGCTGTTCAGGCGGATGCCGGCATCGGCCACCACCAGGGAAAGCAGCAAACCGGCACTATACACGGCCGTTGCCACTCCAAACAGCCAAAAACTCACCCGGTTCAACCGCTGCACCCGACTCAATTCCAGCCGCTCACCGACAATGGTCAGGACAAGAAACGCCGCCCACCAGACCACCAGGCGATGCACCGGCCAGCCGGCCAGCCAAAACCCATTGCCCACCAGCCAGCAGAGCGCGCCCAGTCCCATCACGGCCGTGTACAACGTCCGGTGCTGGCGAACAATAAAAAGGGAAACGGCCGCCAGCCACGCACTGCCCAACAAGACCAACACCTGCCCCACCACCACCGGCAGCCCAATAACCAGCCACAACGCCCCCACCCCCGTCGCTGCCGCCCCCACCAACCACCGATTACCGGATACCGATAACCGATTACGGCCCACTGTCCCCAACGCCACCGCCCGTTCCAGGCAGATAAGCGTGCCCAAAAAGCCAGAGACCATCAGCGGGCCATGTAGGGAGGGCAGCAACGGCCGTAACACCGGCCATGCCCACCCCAACCGCAGCAGCCCGGCCCACAATCCGGCCAGCAGCGCTGCCATCACCAGCGCCATAATCGGGAATCGCCAACGCCTTTCCATACCCCAAGTGTACTCCCCCAAAATAAAAACGTCACCCCCTGCACAGGGGGTGACATTATTGTTTGTAACGCGATTTGGCAAATCACGTAACAGCTAAAATTCCCAGACAGTTCTGAATTCGTCAGACTCCGGCTGCGCCCGCAGCGGTGCGGTATGGCCGGGCACAACCGGCGTTGGCAGCGGCAGCCGGTCACTTTTTGGCTCAATAGTAAAGGGTGGCTCGTCCGGTTCACGCAAGGCCTGCGCCAATACTTCGCTGAGGTGGCTCACCGGGATCAACGTCAGGTCGGCGCGAATGCTGTCCGGCAGTTCCGGTATATCTTTGGCGTTTTCCTTCGGCAGAATCACGGTCTTGATGCCGGCGCGGTGGGCGGCAATCGTCTTGGACTTCAGGCCACCAATCGCCAGCACCTTGCCGCGCAGCGTTACTTCACCGGTCATGGCCACATCGCGGCGCACCGGGCGGCGGGTGAAGGCAGAGATAATGGCCGTCGCCATGCCAATGCCCGCGCTGGGGCCATCTTTAGGGGTCGCGCCATCCGGCACATGGACGTGTAGGTTTACATGGTCAAAGACTGTTGGCTCCAGCCCGAGAGACCGCGCATTAGCCCGCGCATACGTCAATGCTGCCTGGATGGATTCGCGCATCACATCCCCTAATGAACCTGTTAATGTAATCTTGCCGTTGCCTTCACTCAGGCTCACTTCAATGGGCAAGGTATCGCCGCCAAAACCGCCCACCGCCAGACCGGTGACGACGCCAATCTCATCATTTTCTTCGGCCGTACCGTAGCGGTATATCTCCGGCCCCAAATAGTCGGCCACATCTTTTGGTGTAATCACAAACGGCCCCTGCGCCCCACCGGCTACCTGCACCGCCACCTTGCGGGCAATGCGGCCAATGTGCCGTTCCAGGCTGCGCACCCCCGCCTCCCGCGTGTAATGGCGCACCAGATGGCGCAGCGCCTCGTCGGTAAAGGAGACATCCTCACCGGCAATGCCACTGCCTTCCAACTGCTTGCGCAGCAGATAACCGGTGGCAATGCTCGCTTTTTCTTCTTCAATGTAGCCGGGCATGGTGATCGTTTCCATGCGATCCAGCAGCGGGCCGGGGATGGTGTTTAGCTGGTTTGATGTCGTGATAAAGATGACCTGGCTGAGATCAAAGGGCGCTTCCAGGTAATGGTCGGTAAATTTGTCATTCTGCTCCGGGTCCAACACTTCCAGCAGCGCCGACGCTGGGTCGCCGCGCCAATCCGCGCCCACCTTGTCAATTTCATCCAGCACAACCACTGGGTTGTTTGTGCCCGCATCACGCAGCGCGCGAATGATGCGCCCCGGCATGGCGCCAATGTAGGTGCGCCGATGGCCGCGAATTTCGGCCTCGTCACGCACACCGCCCAGGCTGATGCGCACCACTTTGCGCCCCATGGCGTGGGCCACAGAGGTGGCAATGGAGGTTTTGCCCACGCCGGGAGGGCCATACAGGTTGATAATCGCGCCGCGCATTTTGTTGCCGGCCAATTTACGCACGGCCACATATTCCACAATGCGGTCCTTCACATCTTCCAGACCGTAATGGTCGGCATCGAGGACTTCGCGCACGTGGTGAATGTCCAGGTTGTCTTCCGTGCTTTTGCTCCAGGGCAGTTCCACCATCCATTCCAGATAGGTACGGATGACGCTGGATTCAGGTGACTGCGGCCCCTGGTATTCGAGGCGTTTGAGTTCTTTTTCGGCGCGTTGGCGCACGGCCGTAGGCATCCCCGCCTTGGCAATCTTATCCTGCAATTCATCGCTGCCACTTTCGGCGTCGTCCCCCAACTCCTTGCGAATCGCTTTCATCTGTTCCCGCAGCAGGTATTCCCGCTGCGCTTTGTCCGCGCCTTCGCGGGCGTCTTGTTGGATTTTGCTGCGGATTTCGGCAATACGTAATTCTTGCTGCAAATGTTCGGTGGCAATTTGCAGCCGCTCCACACCATGCACGGTGGTCAACAATTTCAGTTCTGTTTCCAGCGGCAAATTTAGCAGTCCGGCGATGTAATCGGCCAACTGCCCGGCTGATGTTTTGCTGCGGGTGGTGGCCATCACCTGTTGGTTGGCTTCGCCTAAAGTGTCTGCATACTGTTCCAGATAGGCAATGGCGGTCGCCATCACCCCCCGGTCGGACGAATCTGATTGATCCACAATTTCCTGGTATGTGCCTATCGTGTACGGTTCATGGTCAATCAGGTCTTGCAGCCGTACCCGATGGCGCAGTTCCACCAGCATTTGTACGCCCATGTGGGGGACGCGCAAAATGTCCCGCACCGTCGCCAGGATGCCAATAGGGGCCAGATCGTCCATTTGTGGCAGTTCCACATCCGGGTTATATTGCACCAGGATGAGGAGATCGCCATTGGCCTCAATCGCTGCCTGGGCCGCTGCCAGCGAGCGCCGCCGGCCAATGGAAATGGTTGTCGTCACGCCGGGAAAAACCGCACCGCCTCGTAATGGGACGATGGGGATGCGCTTTGGTTCAATTTGGTTGGTCATTAATAGTTTCCTCGCCGAGATTGGAGATGAGAGATGGGCGATTACGCAAACGCCAATTGCCAATCTCATGTTGTTTCCGCTACTTACTCATCTGTGGTTTATTAAGTGTTCTTGATTAGGCGTTCTTTATTAAGCTGCTTCCACCCCTACATTAGTTTGTCTGGGGTCTATCCTCAATAGTCCTCTGGTAGCCTCAGCCGCTAACCGGGGTGACACTATAGTCCTACTTCTGCTGAGACTCTAAGGGTTTTCTGAAACCCTTAGGGTCTTGCTGGTTGATCCAGGCGGAGCAGGGGATAATCAGGAGCGAAACGGCTTTAGCCGTTCCTTATTAAAAGCGCCCACTCCTGAAGGGCGATAAATCGCCTACTACAAACATTCTTGCGGAGGAAAATCAGATGAAAGAGATGTATATCAACGGCCGTTTCACCCCCAGCACATCAGGCGACACCATGACCATCCTCAACCCGGCTACCGAAGAGGCGCTAGACAGTGTGCCCAACGGCAACGAAGCCGACGCCCATAAAGCGGTCGCTGCCGCCCATGACGCCTTCAAAAGCTGGCGGCAGGTTTCCGGCCTGGAACGGTGCGAAATGCTGCACGAAGCGGCGCACAAAATGAAGGCGCAGGCGGCGGAGTTGGCCGAACTGCTGACGCTGGAAGAAGGCAAACCGCTGCCCGAAAATGAAGAAGAGATGGAGTGGACAATTGGCACGTTCGATTATTATGCCGAGATGGCCCGGACGTACCGGGGGCGGGTGCTGGCCCCGGCGGTGAGTAGCCAGTTCAACTTCGTCCTCAAAGAGCCATATGGGGTGGTGCTGTGCATTGTGCCCTTTAACTTTCCGCTGCTGCTCATGGCCTGGAAGGTGGCGCCCGCTCTAGCCGCCGGTAACACCGTCATCATCAAACCGGCGGAAAAGACGCCGCTGACCACGCTGCGGCTGGCAGAGATGGCTTTTGACCATTTCCCGCCGGGCGTGGTGAATGTGATCACGGGCGAGGGGGCGCGGGTGGCCGAGCCAATGGTCAAACACCCGAATGTGCCCGTAATCGCCTTTACGGGGTCTACGGCCGTCGGCCAACGTATTGCCACTCTGGCCGCCGCCCGCATTAAACGCACCCACCTGGAACTGGGCGGCAAGGATGCTTTTGTCATTGCCCCGGATGCAGATGTGGAGACGGCCGTAGAAGCCGTCGCCTACGCCGCGCTGATCAACGCCGGGCAGGTGTGTACCTCCACGGAACGGGTCTATGTGCCCGACCACATGCTCAAGCCGTTCAGCGAGGGGCTGGCCGATTTTGTCAGCGGACTGCGGCTGGGGCCGGGGCTGGCGGCTGATACGGACATGGGGCCAATGGCCGACCCGAAATACCGGGCTAAAGTGGAAGACCATATAACAGACGCGGTGCAGAAGGGGGCGAAGGTGTTGGTGGGGGGGAAACGGCCGTCGCACCTGGATCGCGGCTTTTACTTTGAACCCACCGTCCTCACCCATGTCAACCACGACATGGTCTGTATGCGCCAGGAAACGTTTGGCCCCACCATCCCCATCATGGGCTACAAAACCTTTGACGAAGCCATCGCCCTGGCGAATGACAGCGACTATGGCCTGGGCGCGTGCATTCGCACCAATGATGCCAAACTCGCCAAACGCTTCTTTGAAGAGGTACAGGCGGGCACCATCTGGATTAACGACCCGTTGACCGATAATTACGGCGGGCCGTTTGGTGGCTACAAAATGAGCGGCAACGCCCGCGAGTTAGGCGAAGAGGGCCTTGCCAGCTTCCTGGAAACCAAACACGTACATTGGGACTTTGACGACACGCCGAAGGAGTATTGGTATCCGTATTAGTGGCACGAGTTTAGACATCCGATTTCCCAAGCAACTTTTGGCTACCGAAATCGGATGTCGTTGTTCCATTGTGTCGGGCAGGGCGAACCTGAACAAACATACCAGACCATCAACCGCGCTGCGTATGCGCCTGGAGGTGGTGGTGGACTACCACTGCGATCATAAGCCATCACCCGGCGATACTCATTTCCACTAAAGTCCGGCGCCGGTTTGACAATAAAAGTTAATGCCGACTCGCCAGGCAGCTAACCTGGCAAATTCACAATCTCCTGCACTATCTGCTTTACGTCTGGGCTATATCGGGTACGGTAAGCCACCCAGGAGTCAAGAGTGGGTACATGCCATGTATTCCAGGCATTTGTCAGTGGGCGATTTTCCGGCAGGTTAAGGGTACTGAATGGAGATGATAACGCATTGCTTTCGCCATAAAAGCGTACCTGTAATGGTTGCACATAAGGCCCATCCACAACAAACTGGAGATGCGCCCGCGTAATGGTAGCATTGGCCGGAATGGGAATATTGCTATAACGAAAGCCGCTGACAACATCTACGCCATTTGTGCAACGGCCCAGGTAAATTTCCGGATATGTTATATCAGCCAGGGTACAATTTTGCCCATGCCGGCCAGCGTCATCACTGGGCTGGACTACAGGCACATTCAGGTTTGGCGGCCCATCCGCCAATACAAGAGCCACAGCATCAGCCGCCAGTCCTTCCTCTGCTTCGTCATAATGATAAACCCGCACTTTTTGAGCGACCGTGTTGATGCCATCCGTGAAGTCATACCGTCCCAGGTAAGCCCAGGTGCGTGGATAGGCGGGGGGGCCGGGTTTGTTAAACCGGCTCTGATCAATAGCCGCGTAGTGAACTTTGTTATTGTGGTGAATCTCATAATAAGCCAGGTCGCTGTTGGCGTGGTTATTGGGAATATAAGCGTAGACGTCATATTGTCCTACAACCAGGTCGTGAATGAGCATCCGCCACTGGGCATAAGCATCGGCTGTGGCTATATAGTGATAGGCACTCAAATAACAGGCTGGTGGAATACAGCCTTGCCAACTCCAGGGATCGGGCGAAAGCTCAAACCGGGAAGCGTCGAAGTCATCTATAATTCGGCGCACAGGATTGGTCAAATCTGGATCTAAGGGGTGATCATTGGCTGGCATCAACGGTGTGCCAGAGGCATATGTGCATTTTACCGATGATAGACTGGGGCGATTTTGCCAAAGGTTAACACTGGCCGGACGGTGGCCTGGCTCCCCTGCATTCTCCCAGGGATCATCTGGCCTGTCTGGATTGATACTTGGCCATCCATATGGATTCACTGGATAAAAATCTCCTCCAAGTCCTGGAGGTTGGAGCCATTTTCGCACTTCAAAGTGGAGATGCGGGCCGTCAGTATTACCCGTGTTACCGCTGATAGCAATGACTTTGCCTCGCGTGACGAGCTGATTGTTTTGTACCATTAAAGTGCTAAGGTGACCGTAACGTGTTTTGTATGTGCTACCAAGATAAGAGGTTTGCAATTCTACCATTAGCCCCAAACCGTAACGGCGATCTGATGGCCGCTGCCAGCCTGCGGTCACAACTTGACCATTGTGCGTTGACAGTACGTAGTCATAGATCATGCCATAATCAATTCCGGCGTGGCCACTATACTTTGAACAATCACCTGCTGTATACGTAAAGCCATCCCGGTTTATGACGCTTCCAGGTACGTCCGGGGGCGTCATACTGGTATAAAGGGTCGGGTATTGATGATCAAATACACCAGAGATATATTTGGTCCCAAAGTAAGGTGGTGTAAGTAGTCCGGCAATTTGTGCCTGCGCTACAGGGACTTTGACCACAAAATGCAGACCAATAAGAAGAACAAAGAAAATGGAGAGGCAAAACAAAATATTTTTTCGGGGTAAGGTTATCATGGTCTTTTCTCCATATTAGATTTAAGGCAACTCTGGGCTCCAAATAGGGGGTCGCACATCATAGAAGCCTTGTAATATCTGGCGCCAGGTGGCGTCCTCTAGATTGAATACGTAGATGCCAGTCTCCTCTGGTGGCCTATTCCCAAGAGTAATCACAATTTCACGGCCGTCTGGAGACCAGCCACAGCATAAACCGAAGGGAGCATCTTGCAATATCAGGAAGGTTTCCACGTTCTGCCCATCACGGCTGATGACGTAATGGGTAATGGTTGCCTTGTCATAGGCCTGGGAGTCATAGCTATTTAGAATAAACTCAATGGACTGCCCGGCTGGATGCCAGCGCACGGGTGAAATACGAACGAGCTCATCCTCCGACGAGAAAAGTAAAAGGGGCGGTGTGGGTACTCCTAGCTCCTGGATGTACAGGTATGTGTTGTAGTCGCGATCAAGGCCAGCAACCAGAAGCGCATCTCCTTGAGGAGACAATAGATAACGATGAGCAAAACGGGGCCATAAATCGGGAAACTCGATTATGTCCAGTACCTGCGGTTCCATCCGGTCAGGGCACACCTGTTCCACGGAAACTTTCTCAACCTCCCGTGATTGGTTGATGTCAAATCGCCAATACAGCACCAGGCAATCTGTTTCCGGCATAAAATCAAACCCACCTAGTAAAGCCGATCGCTCAAAGGGGGTGGTTACCAGTTCCAGTGGATTGTTGTTGTCCAGGTCGGCCAGGAATAGCCGGTATCCCTGCTCTGACCAGGTCCAGTAAGCCGTTTTTGTCTCATCGGGTGAGAACCGAATAGACTGGATCTGGAATTCAGGATGAATGTTAAGCTGGGGTACCGGCCTTAAGCCAGAACCATCACTGTAAATCTGGAACCAGCCCCACTCGTGTACAGCGTCCTGATCGCAAATGGAATACCCGGCTACACATGGCCCACCAGCGAAAAGGATAGGCCAGACCGGGCCAGGAATAGGGGTGAAAGTAGGCCTGGGCGTGAAGGTAGAGGTGGGCCTTGGGGTGGGTGGGGGAGTGTAAGCGGCGGCCTGGGCGGTGTATGTTGCCCCCAATTCGGCCAGCGAAAGGGTCGGGAGCGGAGTGGGTATGGGTGTAGAAGATGGTGGTAAGAGCGGCGAATCAGAAATAGGGGAAGCAACCGGAGCGGGTATTGTTGTTGCGCTTGCGGCGCGGGTGGCAGGCACCGTGGCCGCCGTTTCCGGTGTGGGGGTGCAGCCGCTTATTAACAATAGCCACCCCAGGTAACACAGGCTTATGAACAGGTGTTGTGGTTTCATATGGGACTCCTTTGGTGGTAATCGGTTACCAGTAAGCGGTAATCGGACTTCGGATTACGGCATACGGATAACGGATTACGGCATAGGGGACGACAACCAGGCAGGGTGGCGGTAAATGCCAGGTGGGCTGATCAACACGGCCGTTTCGCCAGGCGTCCACGACCAAACAGCATCGTCGGCGGTGAAAGCCAGTAGCCCATCCGGCGACCAGACGGCGTCATAGACCAGGCTGTCCTCAAATTGGGTAATGGGCGTTACCGCACCGGCATACACGTCTACCTGATACAGATTGCTGCGTAGGGCCAGCGGCTCAAGGTCCGCTTGAATGTCATCCGGGTTTCCCCGATGCACGTAGACCAGGCTGGTGCTGTCTGGCGACCAGACCGGCGCATAACCATGCCCGGCGTCCACTTCGGCCAACAGCATT
>JABFFZ010000097.1 GCA_013112725.1 Chloroflexota bacterium | reverse complement strand
ACGATAGACTTGGTGATTATCACCCATGGGTACACTCCTTTGGTTTGTCCTGAATCAAGAAGTGTACCCTTGCTTTTTCTATTTGGTCACATTTCAAATCGTTCCCTTAAAAGTGTACGGTAGTGAATATTTTACAACATCGTGCGTTATTATACAGGCCCTCACGATTCTTTTAGGTTTCTTGACTTTAATTCGCTGTTTGTAACCGCCGGCGCGTTTATGGCTGCTTTAGGCGTTTTTGCCCTTCTCAGCCCCTTAGTAGGCCTGAGCCGCGCGGAACGTTGAACTTAACAAGAGAGGTGCGGTGGTCAAGCCGGTTGATCACGGCCGTTGACGCCCCCACCTGCCGCTTATACAATGAACACACCTGTTGTTTTGCAGGATGAGGAGCGTGTGCATACCCACTATTTGTCCGGCTTTGAAGTTGCCTGCACAGAAGTATTTGCCTGAGAGCAAAGGGGCAAGACCATTAAGGTGGCAGGCACGTTGTGTGTGCCTGCCACCATGAGCGTTACTCTCCGGTGCTGATCGTCAGTTGGGCGCTGGCGGAGCGGCCCCAGAGCAGCGGGGTGTACATGCCGCTGACTTCGGCGGGCAGCGCCGTGAACGTGCCGGGCAGGGTGGCGCGGGCAAAGTAGGTGAAGGTACGCTGCCCCTTGCCCATTTCGGTGACAAAGAAGCTCACCCGGTCGCCAAAGATTTCTTTGTAGTTGTACCCCAGGCTTTGCCAGCCCCATTCCTCTGTCTGGTATTCCCAATACTCATCGGCAATGCGGCTGGTGGTGTTTAGCCCTTCGTTGAGCGCTTCCAGGCCACCCGGCAGTTTGTCCTCGATGATCAGGTAGCTGCCATTTTCGGGCAGGTTTACCGTGAGCTGCACCTTGACCAACTGCCCGGCGCTGATGGTTTCCAGCGGCTTGTTGGTGGCGGGGTCAAGGTAGGCGCGGGCAACCGTGACGACCCCGGCGGCCTCGATTTCCGCCTGCGGAATGTAGACGCGGCTGTTGATGGTGAAGTACAACGGCCGTCCGCCATCGTGCGTCATCACAATCACATTCTCGCCGTCGGCCAACTGCTCGCGGGGAATTGTCACCGTTTGCGCGGGTGCGCCCTGGCCCAACGCGCCAGAAGCAACGGCCGTGCCGTTCACCGAAACCGTGTAATTGGTGCTGGCTGCCGCCTCGTTGAAGGCCGAAGCCAGCAAATGGTCGGTGAGGCCCAGGATGGCAAATGACGTTTCGTTGGTGCTGCCCCAGCCCTGGCTGCTGCGCTGCCCCATCAGCCAGCGCACCATGCCGCCTTCCAATTCGTGTCCGGGACGAATCTGGACAAAGGCGCTCAGCGCCAGCGCCGTGCTGCGCACATCGGAAGCCATTGTTTTCTGGTTGTAATAGCCATCGTGGTCGCTGCCTGTCCAGTGGATGAGGCTGTTGGTGTTCACGCCTGCACTGAGCGCAGTCGAAGTGGCCGTTTCCGCCAATCCATCTACCATTTGCCGCGCCAACGGCCGTTCGCCCACTGCATCCAGCGCCAGCGCCAATCCGGCCAGGCTGAACACATCCCCTCGCAGCGCATCCAGGTTATCCGCCAGCGCCAGCGTCGCCTCTTTATTGGGCTGCCCGGCTTCGGCCAGCGCGTAGAGGGCAAAGGCGCGGGTGCGGGCATCCATGCTTTGTAGATTATCATTCAGCCAGGTCGCGCCGCGCTCAATTACGCCAGGGTCTACCTCATAACCCGCTTCAGCCACCTGCGCCAGGCCAAAGATGACCCAGGCTGTCTGGTAATCGTGCGTTGGGTCGTCAAACCACCAGCCCCAGCCGCCGTCGTTGTGCTGGAAGCCATAGAGCCGCTGCACACTGGCGTTGATGTAAGCGGGCAGTTCCGCCTGCAACGTCGGGTTGGTCACGCCCAACTGGTTGAGCGCCCGGCCCACCACCGCGTTGGGCAGCGCCCGGCTCATCGTTTGCTCCACGCAGCCGTAGGGGTAGCCGGTCAGATATTCCAGCCCTTCCAGCAGCGTGCCGGCAATGGAGCGGCTGAGTTGAATTTCGACCACGCTCATGGGCAGGGCGTCGGCGGGGATGTCCACCGTTGTTTGCAGGCGGGTGCTGAACTGGCCGATTTGGGTGGTCACATCCGGCACCGCCAACGGCTGGATGGTCAGCGGCAGTTGAATGGCGTCGCCGGTGAGAACTGTATCTTCCGGTCTTGCCGTGACCAATAGTTCCACCTCGCCTGCTTCTACGGCCGTTACTGGCCAGCCCACAATCTGCACCCCACCCGGAGCAATTGTGATGGTTTGCGTCGGCAAATCCCCAATCTCCAATCTCAAATCGCCACTCTCTAAATTCACCACCACCGTTTGTGCTTCTTCGCTGTAATTGTGAATAATGGCGGAGAGTACGGCCGTGTCACCTGCTGTCAACACACGTGGCAGCAGTGGCCGGGCGATGATGGGCTGCCAGGTAGTGACCTTGGCTGTCGCTTCGCCCACTTGGGTATCGGCCGTGGTCGCTTTAGCTGTCATGCGCCAGGTGGTCAGACTGTCCGGTAAGGTGATGGTCACTTTCACCTCGCCGTTGAAATCCGTGTAAAGCACCGGGAACCAGGCGGCCGTATCCGGGAAGTCGGCGCGGGGGCCGCCGGGAAAACCGCCATCACCACCGCCGCCACCCATGCCGCCGCCCCACAACTCCCGCGTTGGCCGCAGCGAGTTGTAAGTGTTCACCAACCGGCTGCGCTGGTAATAGAACGCGTCGTACATCGGGCCAGAGAGTTCTGGGCTGAGGGCGAAGATAGCTTCATCCACCAGCGCCAATGAGACCTCGGCGGAGACGGGTTCACCCTGGTAATTGGTGACACGCACGGTGAACGTGGCTTCTTCGCGGGGAGCGTACTGCTCTTTGTCCGGGGTGATGGTGACGTTGAGTCGTTTGGTTGTGGCCGGGACGCTGATGTTATGGTAAGTGGTGAGCAAACGGCCGTCGGGCAAACTATTACTCGTGTGTTCCTGCAGGGTGGTGTCCAATGGCTGCCAGACGTTGACGGCCACGTAAATGTTGGGCACATCCGTCTCTGCAATGAGCAGGTCCACCAGCGTCAGCGGCGCGGTCAGGTTGATCAACTGTTCGCGGTGAGTGCTGCCCCGTTCCCAGGTCAGCAACGCCGGGCCGCTGACGGTGGACTCGATGATGAGTTGGGCCGTTTCGCCGGGGGCGTAGCTGGTTTTGTCGGTGTCCAGGCGCAGGTCGCTGTCGTCACGGCCGTACCAGTTGCTATAGATGTCGCTAAAGGCATAAATGTAACTGGTGTATTGGATGGTCTGGCCGCGGGCGTCTGTACCTTTGAGCCGTATCTGGTAGTGCCCCGGTTCGGTAATGGTGAACTGGGTAGAAGTGCGCCCCTGGGCATTGGTGGTCAGGCTGGCACTCTGGCGCACATTATTGTAACCGCCTGTACTGCTCTGGTAGCGCGCCAATTCCAGCGTTAATGCCCGGTTGGCCACGGCCTCGCCGAAGATGGTCTGCACGTCGGCGCTGACGATAAAGGGTTGGCCGGGCCGCTGCACATAGCCGCCAAAGTTGGCGTTGATGATTTCCAAAGTGTCGTAGATGGTGACAACGGCAAAACCGCTGACGGTCTGGTGGCTGCCATCGTCTACGGTGGCTTCAATGCCCCACGTGCCCTGGCGAACGCTGCGGCCCCATTGCCAATAGTAATCGTAACCACCGCTCAGGTAGGTGTCGCGGGGGATGCGGATGGCGGTGGTGAAACGGCCGTCCGCATCCGTGCGCCCGGTGATGGGCCGATCCACCGTGCTGTACTCTTCATACCAGCCGCTGCCATACCATTCATGATTTTGGGTGAAGCGGCGGATGGTGATGCTGGCGTTGGCCACCGGTTCGCCAAAGTAGTAGGCAGTGTCTACGGTTACGGCGATGGTGTCGCCCAACAGATACTTGTCGGCGTTGGTGGTAATGGTCACTTCGTAGTCCGGTTTGCGGTAATCTTCCACTTTGAAAAGCTGGCGGTGGCTGGTACCGGCGGCAACGACTTCCACGTGGTAGTTGCCCAACATAGCGCCATCGGCCAGTTGGAATGTGCCGTTCACCGTGCCGAAGTTGTTGGTGAGTAGTTCAAAGGTTTGCACCACATTGTTACGGCCGTCGCGAATCCGTACTGTTACCGGCGTCCCGGCGGGTGGTACGGTCAGCGTGGCGTCATCGTCCAGGCGCACAATGGCCTTGAACTGGACGGCATGTCCCGGTTTGTAAATGGGGCGGTCGGTGGTGATAAAGGCGGCCGATTGGGTGATGGACACCGGCGTGTCCCACCACTGCCGCCGCGAGCCATAGCCACTTTGCCACTCCGTGGAGAGGCCGCTGACGGTGATGTCATCGCCGCTGCGGGCGACGACGATGAGCGGTTCGATGGCCGGTGGGCCACCCTCGGCAAAGGCGGGCAGTTGGGTACGGTAGACGCCATCCTCGTCGGCGGCGCCGCTGCTGAGCAGGTCGCCAGTGCGGGCGTAAATGCCGACTTCGATGCCGGGTGTGGGATCGCCGTTGATGTCCGTCACCCAGGCCACAATTTGCCCGTTGGCTTCTTTGACGGCCACTGTGTTTTCGGTGAGAACCAGGATGAGCTGGTCATTCAGACGGCCGACGGTGAGGTTGAGGACGTAGAGACCGGGTGGCACATCGGCGGGGATGATCACTTCCTGGATGTTGGCCCACTCGTTGGGGGAGGGGCTGGTTTCTTCTTGCCAGCTTTGCAGGAGGGGGAAGCCGGTCAGGTCAATCGTGGTTTTGTTTTCATCGCGCCAGGGCTGCCAATCTTTGAAGTTGGAAGCGTAACGGTCGAGGAACTGTTCCAGGTTCAACTGGTACAGCTCAAAGCCGATGGTTTGTTGATCGCCGCGGCTGACGATCTGGTATTGGATGGCACGACGGCCGTGTACGTCCAGCACCTGCGCATTGGGGCCATAACCAAAGTTGGCCACTTCCTGGAAGCGGCCGGTGCCAAAGTTCCAACTTTGCGGCGTATCTAAAATGGGTTCGCCGTCGGCGGATACGGCCGTGTCGGCCAATGTTACCGTGTAGCTGACGTTTTCAGCCAGCAAGCCATCGGCCGGGTGAAAAACGAGCGTGGTTTCCTGCCATTCAAATGTGCCCGCAATGGCCGGTTCGATGGCAAAAGCGGCTTCGGTGGCGGCCTGGTCCATGGGCCGGTCAAAGCGAATTTGCACCAGCGCTGCCGGGCTGACGCTGTGCCCGCTGGGAGCAAAGCTGAGGATGGGCGGCGGCGTGGTCAGCGCAGCGGCGGCCAATGGCGGCAGTTCGCTGCCATCTTGCAGGAAGAGGGGGGCAGTGAAGTTGACGGTGTAGGTGGTGTTGGCGCGCAAACGGCCGTCAGGCGTCAGTGTCAGTGTATCGCCTTCGCTGTTCCAGGCCATCTTGCCCTGTACCGCCGGTTTGATTTCCAATGCGCGGCTGACGCTGGCGGCATCCATGGGGTAGTTGAACTGGATGGTGAGGGGCGCTTCGGGGTCGCGGGTGGAAGGGCCGGTGACGGATGCCAGCGGGTCGGCCAGGTAGAGGGGCCAGGTGTACGGCCGTGCCAGGGAGGTGCCGTCTTGATTGACGGCCGTTTTGTCCAGGGTGAACTGGTAGGATTCGCCAAAGGCTAAGGGCTGCGTCAGGCTGAGAGTGAGGGTGTTGGTGGTGACGGCCAGGTCATAGGCCAACGGCGGCTCGATTTGCAGCGCGGCGGTCACGCTATCGGCATTCATCGGCTGGTTGAAGCGCAGGGTAATGGTGGGCAGCCGGTCAGTTGTTGTTGTCCGGGCCGGGGTGCGCCCGGCGACAAAGGGGGCGGACAGGGTTTTCATCTGCCAGCGCGAGGTCTCGGCGAAGGCCAGGCCGCTGGCGCTGCGCAGATCAGGGGGCAGGGTGAAGGTGTAGCTGCGGTTGGAACTGAAACCGTCGTCCGGGGTGAAGGTGAGGGTAGTGGCGTCGTCGCTCCACACGGCCGTGCCGCGCAGCGTGGGCGAGAAGATCAGCGGCCGGGCCAGGCCGGTGTCCATGGGCTGGTTGAAGTGGAGGACGAGCGGATCGCCGGGGTGGAAAGTGTCCAGATTGTCCGGCAGGGTAACGGCGAGATGGTCGGGTAGGGCGGTGGGGAGAGGCGTATGGGTTGGCGCGGGGGATGGCGTGGCCGTGACTTCGATGACCTGGACAACGGTTTGTGGCTGGCGGTTGGCGTCACAAGCGGCGAGCGCCAGGATTAAAAGTGCAAAAAGTGTTAAATGGGCGAAATGGGCTACCGTTTTCATTTTACATCCCTCCTGCATTTGGGATGCCAGTAGTAGGGCATCCACAGCCGCAGTTAAATAGACGAATTGAGCTATGAAACAGTGTAGATCACTTCGGCCTCAACTGCCCGACGGGAGGGGCGTGGCCGGCATACGATTGGTAGGCGGGAGGTACGGCCGTTTTGCCCCATTCCTGCTATAATCCCGCCGACTTGTTGGGACGAGTTGAAACCTGTGAGGAAAATTGCCGCCATGCTGACAAACGAAGAAACAAGAGTTCCTGTCTATTCAGGCGGTGAACAGCCAACGAATGCCAGAGACGTGGACAAGACTACATTGCTGGCACAGTTGAACCTGAACTGGACGGAAAAACAACTACCCCAAAAAAACCGCACCAAGCACGTTCATGGTCTCCATCCCTATCTGGGCAAATATGTGCCGCAGTTAGTGGAAATCTTTTTGCGGAAATACTTTGAACCGGGCCAAACCGTCCTGGACCCGTTTGTGGGATCAGGCACAACGCTGGTGCAGGCCAATGAGTTGGGTATCCATTCCGTCGGCTATGATATTTCTGCGTTTAATGTGTTGTTGTGCAAAGTGAAAACAGCTGATTATGATGTCCGGCAGGCGGAATTAGAAGCGAAAGACGTTCTGGAAAAAACACAAAACGCCAATCGCCCGGCAAATGGGCAGCTTAGTTTGTGGGCACAGCCGGTGAATCATATTGAGATTCCCCAGGTTGACAGCGTGTATTTGCGGGAGTGGTACGCGCCACAAGCCCTCCATGAATTGTTAACTTATCGCCAGCTTATTGAGCAAGGGGATTATCAATACAAGGATTTACTCAAGGTCATCCTAACTCGTTCTGCCCGGTCGGCGCGTTTAACCACCCACTTTGATCTTGATTTTCCCAAACGGCCGCAGCGCGAACCGTATTGGTGTTACAAACATGCGCGCACCTGCCAGCCTACCGAAGAAGCGATTAAGTTTCTGGTGCGATACACGACCGATACTATTCACCGCATCAAGGCTTTTATGCAGGTGCGCACGGACGCGCATGTAACCGTCTGTCATGCCGATAGCCGGGTGGCTGAAATTCCCCAGGCCGATGGCATCATTACCAGCCCGCCCTATGTGGGCCTGATTGATTACCATGACCAGCACGCTTACGCCTATCATTTGTTAAACCTGAGCGACAACAGCCATCGGGAAATTGGCCCGGCTTCTTCCGGTTCCAGCGAAAGAGCCAAACGGCAGTATCAAGAAGATATGGCGCAAGTTTTTCGCAACGTTTCGCAGCAGATGGCTGGCGGCAGCCCCATTATTGTGGTTGCCGGGGATCGGCATGACCTTTACCCTGAAATTTCTCGCCTGTCTGGGCTTGACGAGGAAGCAGTGTTGCAGCGGCATGTAAATCGCCGTACCGGCCGGCGTTCTAGTGAATTTTACGAGTCTATCTTTATCTGGCGAAAACCATAGGGCTAAATTAACTATGTCACAAGAGAGCATGAAACTGGCTATCCAAGCTGTCATCACAGAAATGATGGAGCGGATAATGAACAAAGTGATCTATGAGGATCCTTTTAACATGGATAAGTTTCAGGCTATCAAGCCATTATATGCAGCTTTGGTGCCAACTGAGATATTCAAAGGTTCGCATTTTGAACGCAGATTTGTAACCCCCTTTGGCAGCGCCTGGGAAAAATTAGCAGTTGTTGCGGCAAATGAGGGGATAGGGCACGGTGAAATTGGCTATCAGATTCGAGGCGTAGTCAGAGAAGGAAGGTTGCAGCGCATTACAGAGATACTCAACCGTCTCGAACACCGATCAAGAGGTGGTCAGGAAAGACAAAGACCGGATTGGGAGAAAGAATTAGCCTACATAAAGCAGGGAAAGGGCGAATATATTCCTGTTACCGTTATCTGCGACGTTTATGCTGTTAATCAGCAAACAGGCGAAAGATTTGCCTTTGAGCTGAAGGCCCCATTGCCGAACAGCGACCAGACCAAAGTCAGCAAAGAGAAAATATTTAAGTTGCATTGCATGGAACCGCCTCAGGTCGAGGGCGCCTATTATGCGCTGCCCTACAACCCCTACGGTACGCGATACGGTTATGCCTGGAGCTTCCCGGCACGGTGGTTCAACATGAAAGAGGATAAAGCCGTGTTAATTGGCGACGAGTTTTGGGAGAAAATCGGTGGCATAGGCACATATCAGGCTTTTATTGAGGCAGTTAATGAGATCGGCCGTGAGTACAAAGAACGTATTTACCGGGAATACCTGGGGATTGAACCGCCTGCCGAGGCGTTCAAGGACACTCTGCACTGAATTTCAGCCTGATTGGAGATGGAGACGACAAGTGAATCCGTTTGATTTCGAGGAAGTTGATAAGTTCATTGAAGTACAGCTTATAGATTTCTATCGGCAACGTCTCCAAATTTTGGGTGAACTGAAGTTGGATGACTTGCTTGAAACGAATCCTTATCTCTTTTTGGCCAAAAATACCGGGGAGGCTGGGAAATTAGTGATAGGGTTGCTGGAGAATTTCCTGGCAGCGTCCGAGACAGAGTTGTTTGATAGTTTTTTGGTGAATTTGGCGATATTTGTGGCGGGGGTGGTGAGTAACGGCCGTAAATCCTCCATCCCCGGTATAGACCTTGAGTTTGAATCCAATGGCGTTTACTACCTTGTGGCCATTAAACCCAATCCTGATTGGGGCAATAGTTCTCAACAAGATGACTTGAAGTACGATTTCCAGCAGGCAGTCAAACAAGTAAAAGAATCACGACCAAACATGCCCATACAACCAGTTTGGGGTAGCTGTTATGGAAAAGCAGCGACAAGCCAGCTGCCCTATTGCCTGAAAGTCGAAGGACAAAATTTCTGGTACTTCATCACCCAGAACGAAGAATTTTATGTTGCTATTATCGAGCGGATTAGTTGCCACCTTCAAGCACACAATGAATTTTTCAACCAGCAAAAATCAGCCGCTATCAATCGCTTTTGCCTTGAATTTATCAACCGGTTTTGCGATGAACGCGGCGCTATTGATTGGGTAAAGCTGGTTGAGTTTAATAGCGGCAATTTCGATCTTGAGCGTTTTTTCTCTTAAACCATGCACGAATCCAATTTAAACCCCCGCAGTGAAGAGTTCAAACAAAATCAGGTAGCCATGCAGCAGTTGGTAGCGCAGCTTAACGCACGGCTGGCGCAGGTGAGCGTGGGCGGCGGCGAACGCGGCGCCCGCAAGCTACGCGAGCAGGGTAAACTGCTGCCCCGCGAACGGCTGGAACTGCTGCTTGACCCCGGCACGCCCTTTTTAGAATTGTCGCCGCTGGCGGCCTGGGGCATGTATAACGACGAAGCACCCTGCGCGGGCAATATCACCGGCATTGGCGTGGTGTCCGGTGTGGAATGTATGGTGTTTGTCAATGACCCGACGGTGAAGGGTGGCTCGGTCTACCCCATGACGCTGCAAAAAACGCTGCGGGCGCAGGCGATTGCCCAGGAAAACCGGCTGCCCTGTATCAGCCTGGTGGAATCGGCCGGGGCCAATTTGTTGTTTCAGGATGAGATTTTCATCTTGGGTGGGCGCAGCTTTGCCAATCAGGCGCGGATGAGCGCGTTGGGCATCCCCCAGATTTCGCTGGTGTTTGGTTCGTCTACGGCGGGTGGGGCCTATGTGCCGGGCATGAGCGATTACACCGTCTTTGTGCGCGGGCAGGCGTATGCCTACCTGGGCGGGCCACCGCTGGTGAAGATGGCCACGGGGGAGGAGACGGATGACGAGACGTTGGGTGGGGCGACGATGCACGCGCAGGTTTCCGGGCTGGCCGATTATCTGGCGGCGGATGATGCGGATGCGATTCGGATTGGAAGGCGGATTGTGGCCCAGTTGAGAAGTGAGAAGGCAAACGGCCACTTCGACGACGCTCAGTGCAAACATCGTCAATCTCCCGTACCCCCCGCTTATGATCCCGACGAACTGTTGGGCATCATCCCCGCCGACCCCAAAATTCCCTTCGACATCCGCGAAATCATCATCCGCATCGTGGATGGTTCCGACTTTTTTGAGTTCAAACCGGAGTATGGGCCGACGCTGGTGTGCGGTCATGCCCATCTGAATGGCTGGCCGGTGGGCATCTTGGGTAACAACGGCATTTTGTTTTCGGAGAGCGCCAACAAAGCGGCGCAGTTTATCCAGTTATGCAACCAGAGCCGGACACCGCTGATTTATTTGCAAAATATCACCGGTTTTATGGTGGGCACGAAGTATGAGCGGGAGGGGATCATCAAATACGGCAGCCAGATGATTAACGCCGTGGCCACCAGCAGCGTCCCGCAGTTTTCGATCATTGTGGGCGGCAGCTACGGCGCAGGCAATTATGCCATGTGTGGCCGGGCGTATGACCCGCGCTTTTTGTGGACGTGGCCGAACAGCCGGGTGGCGGTGATGGGTGGTGAGCAGGCGGCGGGGGTGCTGGCCATTGTGCAGGAGCAGCAGGCGCGGCGGCGCGGCCAGGAGCCAGACCAGAATGCCATTCAAATGCTGCAAATGATGACGCGACAGAAGTTTGAGAAGGAATCTGACCCCTATTATGCCACCGCCCGGCTGTGGGATGATGGCATTATTGACCCGCGTGATACGCGGCAGGTATTGAGCATTGGGTTGTCGGTGGCGCACAATGTGGATTTTGTGACGCCGGGCGCGCCGCGTTATGGGGTGTTTCGGATGTGATTTGCCAAGGACGTAAAGACGCGCAAGGGGAGAGGGATGAATTCAGCAATTCGAAATATGGCTTGCGGCGGCAGATAAATTTGCACCTACAAAAGGCAAAGTCGGCCTGCGCCGACTGGCACCCAGCCCACGCAGTGCCTGCCCTGAACCTGTTGAAGGGTGGGCTTTGCTCTCTGTAGGCGCGATTTTAATCGCTGGCTCTTGGTAAATTGAGAATTGCTGGGGATGAATTTGTTGCACGGCCGTCACCTCGCAGGTAAATTCTAGTCATCCATAAAAATTTTACTCAACAAAAGGAAAGAAACGTATGAAAAAGTTAGCTGTTCTTGTGATAATGGTCTTGATGGCCGGATGGCTGGCTGCCTGTGGCGGCTCTAGCGGCAATGCGACGAGCAGTACCAGCAACAGCTCGTCGGCGGCATCGGGTTCAACATCGGAATCAACCGCGCCGTCCTCCTCCTCCTCCTCTTCCTCTTCTTCCTCTTCTTCTTCTTCCTCTTCCTCTTCTTCCTCGTCGTCTGCTTCTCCCTCAGACTCGTCCCCGCCCACTGTCACAGTCGGGCCAACGCCCTCGCCAACGGCCGTAACCGGCGTTGATCAGGCGAGCGGGTTAGAGATTAACCCTAACCCGGCGCCACAAACGGGCGAATTTATTGTGGAAGGGCCGGTCACGGCCGTGAATGCTATTCCTCAGGACAAACCCACCTTTACCGTCCGAATTCCCGGTGGCATCTCGTATACAATCCATGCGCAGCCCCTTACCGAAATTCTGGTGGAAGATGGCACCCAGTTGCGACCGCATGAGTTTCGTCCCGGCCTGGTTGTGCGCGCCACTGTCCGGTTTGATGCCACCGTGCAGGGGGGCACCCCTGGTTTTGTCACGGAAGATATGGTCATTTTGTTGAGAGAGAAATAAGACACTTGTTAGAAGTTAAACTTTTCCCAAAAGTTGAACTTTTTCATGATCATGAAATTTGACACCACCTTGCTTGTGCATGATCTGGCCGAGATGGCCGCTTACACACAGGCGGCGGAAGCGTTGGGCTTTGACGGCATCTGGACAGCGGAAACCAATCACGATGTTTTCCTGCCGCTGACGCTGGCGGCGGAACACAGCCAGCGCGTGAACCTGGGCACAGCCATCGCTGTTGCCTTTCCGCGCACCCCAACCATCCTGGCGCATCTAGCCTGGGACCTGGCAAAGTATAGTCACGGCCGTTTCATTCTCGGTCTTGGTCCCCAGGTGAAAGCCCACAATGTGCTGCGGTTGGGCGTCAAATGGGAGAAGCCGGTCAAACGGATGCGCGAGACCATTGAGGCAATCCATGCCCTCTGGGATTGTTGGCAGCATGATAAGCCGCTGGATTTTGAAGGAGAGTTTTTCCTGCTCAAGCTGATGACTCCCTTTTTCAATCCTGGTCCCATTGAATACCCCAACCCACCCATTTACGTTGCCGCTGTGAATGAGCAAATGCTGCGGCTGGCCGGTGAATTGTGTGAAGGGGTGCATGTCCATGCCATTCATTCAGTGAAGTATTTTGACGAGTACGCCCTGCCGCACCTGGAAGCGGGGCTGGCAAGAGGGGAACGGGCGCGGGCAAATTTCAGTGTGAACACGGCCGTGTTTGCCATCCCCACCGATGATCCTGACTATGCCGCCTGGGCTGAACAGTTTGTCAGGCAGCAAATTTCCTTCTACATGAGTACACCCGCCTACCGGGTGCTGGCGGAACTACATGGCTGGCAGGAGACGGCGAAGGAGTTAAGCGTGCTGGCGCGTAACGGCCGTTGGGCCGATATGCCTGCTCTTATCAATGACAACATGCTAGACACCATTGCCGTCACTGGTACCTGGGCTGAGTTGCCCCATATCGTGCAGCAGCGGTACGGCCGTCGTATTGACCGCCTCAGCTATTACCTGCCTTACATACCCGGCCAAAATGAAGACGGCTGGCGGGCGACAATTGCAGGATTCAAAAACCGTTCGTAGTAGGCGATTTATCGCCGTCAGAAGGCGATAAATCGCCTACTACAAACGAGTAGGAAAACATATGTCCCTCTATTTCAATCAAGAACACGAAATGTTCCGGCAGATGGTGCGTCGGTTTGTGGAAAATGAGATCAATCCCCACGTGGAGAAGTGGGAAGAAGATCGCATTTTCCCGGCGCATGAGCTTTTCCCTAAAGCGGGGGCGTTGGGGCTGTTGGGCATCACCTACCCGGAAGCATATGGCGGCAGCGGCCTGGATTACTGGTATGAGACGGTGATGCTGGAAGAGTTGGGCCGGGCCAATTGCGCCGGTATTCCCATGGCCATTGCTGTGCAGACCGATATGGCCACACCGGCCTTAGCCATGCATGGCACACACGAGCAGAAAGAGAAATTTTTGAAACCGGCCATTGCGGGTACGGCCGTATTCTCTATTGCCGTCAGCGAACCGGATGCTGGCTCTGACGTAGCCGCCATCCGCACCCGCGCCGAAGTGGACGGGGATGATTACATCATCAACGGCTCGAAAATGTGGATCACCAATGGCACCCAGGCCGATTACCTGACGCTGCTGGCGCGTACCAGCGGCGACTATGGTTTCAAAGGTATGTCGCTCATCATCGTGCCTACCGATACACCCGGCTTTAGCGTTAGCAAAAAGCTGGAAAAATTGGGCAACCACAGCAGCGACACAGCCATCCTCTCCTTTGACAATATGCGCATACCCCAGGCCAACCGTATTGGGCCGGAGGGCATGGGCTTTATCTTGCAGATGCAGCAATTCCAAAAGGAGCGACTGGCGGGGGTGATTATGAGTACGGCGGGCATGGAAAAAATCATCCGCATGACCATTGATTACTGCCGCCAGCGGCAAACCTTTGGCAAACCGCTGATTGACAACCAGTGGATCCACTTCAAAATTTGTGAACTGCTTACCGAAGTGGAAGCCTTGCGCCAATTGGCGTACCATTGTGTGCGTACGCTGGTAGCGGGCGAAGATGTGACCAAAGAGGCCTCTATGGCCAAGCTCAAAGCGGGGCGGCTGGCGCGGGAAGTGGCCGACACTTGCCTGCAATTTCACGGCGGTATGGGCTACGTGGAAGAGTACCCCATGGCCCGCTATTTTCGAGATGCCCGCCTGCTCTCCATTGGCGCCGGCGCAGACGAAATCATGTTAGGCATTATTGCCAAGTATGAAGGGATATTACCGGGACAGCAGAAGTGAGCAGTGTGCAGTAAGTAGTAAGCGGCCGACTGCTCATTGCTCACCGCTTACTGCTCACTGATTCATGGAGGAAACATGGAAACAATCAAAGTAGTACGTTCATTTGTAGATGCGAAGGCGTTCGCGGAATGGATCGCCGGCGAATATGATTTTGGCGGGCCGGTGACGTGTAAGTTGTTTAGCAAAATGGTGCGCACCCAGGATAATGATCATTATCTGGTAACGACCAGCAGCGGGGCGAAGTTTGTAGCCCGGTTATACCAGTTGGGCACGCGCTTGCAGCGGCAGGAATCGGATTATTTGTATGAGTTGGACTGGCTGAATTTCCTGGAAAAGGAGGGGTTGCCGGTGGCCTATCCCATTGCCCGGCGTGACGGCCGTTTCCTGGGCAGCATCCTGGCGCCAGAAGGGCAGCGGTATTACGCGCTCTTTAGCCTGGCCGAAGGCAGCGCCATGAACATTGACGATGAAGAGCAGCTTTACATTTTTGGCCGGGAAATGGCGCGAATTCATCGGGTGTCTAACAATTATGAACACAAATATGACCGGCGGGTGCTTGACCTGGAATTTTTAGTAGATAAACCGGTGCAGCGCATAAAGCGATATTGGGATGAAGACGAAGGGCGCAAAGATGATCTGGAACTGCTGCTCATCTCGGCGCAGGAAGCCAAAGATGATCTGCTGGCGCTGATCAACAATGAGCAGCACACGCCGGATAGCTGGGGGCCAATTGGCGGCGATTTTCACAGTGCCAGCGTCTTTTTTGACGCTAACAACAAACCGACCTTTTTCAATTTTGACTGGTGCGGTTCTGGCTGGCGGGCGTATGATATTGCCGTCTTTTTGCACAACAGCAACCTGATCCATCAGCACAACCCGGAACTGGCGGAAGCGTTTTTTGCCGGGTATTACGCGGAACGGCCGTTAAGCGAAAATGAACACGAAGCCATCGCCCCCTTCCTCACCCTCCGCCGCATCTGGCTCACCGGCTGGTTTATGATGAATGATGGGTTGGCCGGGCATTCGTTTATTGCGACACTGTAAAGGTAATTGAGTAATTGGGTAAGTGCGTAATTACCCAATTACCCAATTACCCAATTACCCAATTACCCAATTACCCCCATGATTCACTCCCTCCTTATCGCCAACCGGGGCGAGATTGCCTGCCGCATTATCCGTACCTGCCGTCGGCTGGGGATACGGACGGTGGCGGTGTATGCGGATGCGGACGTAAATGCGCTGCATGTGAAAATGGCAGACACGGCCGTACACATTGGCCCTTCTCCCGCCCCCGATTCGTACCTCAACATCCCCGCCATCATCGCTGCCACCCAACGCGCCGGGGCAGATGCGGTGCATCCCGGTTTTGGCTTCCTGGCGGAAAACGCCGATTTTGCCCGCGCCTGCACTGCCGCCAGCCTTATCTTTGTGGGGCCATCGCCGGAAGCCATCGCGTTGATGGGCAATAAACGGGCGGCGAAGGAGCGGGTGACGACCGTTGGCGTGCCCATCATCCCCGGTTATGGCGGTGTAGACCAGAGCGACGAGCGGTTCTTAGCGGAAGCGACACGGATTGGCTTCCCGGTGTTAGTGAAAGCGGCGGCGGGCGGCGGCGGCAAAGGGATGCGGCTGGTTGCCGAGGCGGCGGCGCTGCCTGAAGCGTTGGCGGCGGCGCGGCGGGAAGCGCAGCAGGCGTTTGGTTCAGATGAACTGATCTTAGAAAAGGCGCTGATCCATGCCCGCCATGTGGAAATTCAGGTTTTTGGCGACCGGCACGGCAATCTCATTCACCTGGGTGAGCGGGAATGTTCGCTGCAACGTCGCCATCAAAAGGTGATTGAAGAAGCACCTTCACCGGCAGTGAATAAAGAACTGCGGCAACGGATGGGGGCAACGGCCGTCCGCGCCGCCCAAACCGTCCACTATCACAACGCCGGCACGGTCGAATTTTTGCTCGATGAAACAGGCGATTTCTACTTTTTAGAGATGAATACCCGCTTGCAGGTGGAGCATCCGGTGACGGAGCTGGTGACAGGACTCGACCTGGTGGAGTGGCAAATTCGGGTGGCGGAAGGGGAAGCGCTGCCGCTCACGCAGGCGCAAATAACCTGGCGAGGCCATGCTATTGAAGCTCGCCTGTATGCCGAAAACCCGGCTAACGATTTTCTGCCGGTGACGGGGGATGTGCTGCTGTGGCGGCCTCCAGATGGTGACGGTGTTCGTGTAGACGGCGGCATACAAACGGGTAACGCGGTTTCCATCCATTATGACCCCATGTTGGCGAAGATCGTTGCTTATGGTGATGACCGGGCAACGGCCGTGCGCCGCCTCACCCGCGCTTTAGAAACAACCACCCTGTTGGGTTTTGCCCACAATATCCCGTTTTTGGCCGATGTGCTGCACCATCCTGAGGTGATGGACGGCCGTATGCACATTCGTTTTCTGGCCGAACACTTTGCCAACTGGCAGCCGCCTGTTGGTGATGTGGCGTTGGCGCTGATGGCTGTCACGGTGGCCCAATTTGAACATGAACCACAACCGGCAACCAGCCAGGGATATTGGCGAAATAATCCGCAGCAGCCGCAGATTTATCACTACGAATGGGATGGGGAAGTGGTGGAAGCACGGCTAACGCCTGTCCCGCGCGTGCGGCGCCACTTTCATGTGGCCCTTTCTACCCAACCAGACCATATGGCCGATGTACTGTTAACAGATATGGCGGGACACCAGTTGATTTTGACGGTGGATGGTTGGCGGCAGCGGCTGACGGCCGTGAACAAACAAAACATCTGGTGGGTGCAAACAGAAAAGGGGGTGGTGCGGCTGACGGCCGTGCCCTTGTTGCCGGAACCGCAGCCCGCCGCCGATGCTGGTGGTTCGCTGCGCGCCCCCATGCCCGGTTCTGTATTGGCCGTGTTGGTGGTGGTGGGCCAGGAAGTCAAAGGGGGAGACGCGCTGCTAAAACTGGAAGCGATGAAGATGGAGCACACCATCCGCGCCGCCGGTGATGGCATCGTCGAGGAGATTTATTACCAGCCCGGCGATACGGTGGAAGCGGATGCGCAGCTGATCAAGATTAAGACCCTAAGGGTTTCAGAAAACCCTTAGGGTCTTGAGTGGCGTTCTTCCAGTTCGGGCAGCAGCATCACACTTTCTTGTTCGTTGGGGTCGGTGCGGGCGATGACGGCTACGGCCGTTTCCGTCTCGCTGGGGTTATAGGGCAGGTGGGGCATCCCCGCCGGGATGTACAGGTAATCCCCCGCTTGAATCACCATATGCTCTTCCAGATTTTCGCCGTACCACATCTCCGTTATGCCGCTGATCACGTAGATGGCCGTCTCATGGTTTTCGTGCAGATGCGCTTTGGCGCGGCCGCCAGGCGGAATGTGCAGCAGGTGCATGCAAATAGCTTGCGCCCCCGTATTTTCAGCATAAATACCGGCGTTATACGTGAAAGCCTGTTTTCCCGTATACGTGCCCCCTTCACCCCCCCGAATTAATTTGCAGGTTAACTTTTCCATCGTTGTTTTCCATTTTGTCGTGTCAATCAAAGATACGATAAATGCCATTTTCCAGCCGGTTGAGCGCCTGAACGACGCGGTTGTATTGATTCCAAAGCGCCTGGGAATCTTCTGGGCTGGTTACGGCCGTTTCGGCCAACGCCAGACTGGCTTTGACCAGACTAAAGGCCGGGCCCCAACTGGGCGGTGAACCGGCCTGCGCCCGTAAAATCTGCGCCTGTTCGTTGAGCGCCGCGATGGTAGGCTGCCAATCCTTGAGCGGTTTTTTGGCTTTGGCGGCGGATTGGGCTTGCACGGCCGTGTCAAAACTGACAATGATTTCCCCTTTCCGTTTAGCCGCGTTGTACGCCTCCTTGAAGCTGGCCCTCATGCCACCGCCGAACGATAAGGCGTAACTGAGCAGCAAACCATCGTAAACGATAACTCCCTTAATCGGCAGCAATACCGCCTGCACATACAGCGGCAGCGCATAGCGGGGAATGACGTCTTCGATTTCATCCAGTAATCCCAACACCCCATACACCTTGTTCTCGTCGCCAACAAAAACGGTATATTGTTTCAGGTGACGTTCCATGACAAAATTGCCGCGCTGGAATTGCTGCCAGCCGCCAATAATGTCCAGATGCTCCTGGTTCAAATTGTCAGGATTCAGCCGTGCGTACTCTTGAATCAGGTGTGGGTTATCCCAAACGGCATTGCGGATTTCCAACCGTTTTTTGCTGTCCCCTTCCCGGTAAGCGGTCAGCGTGTTCAATTCGGGGAACAACCCCAACTGCTGCTTCACAAAAAATTGCAGCGAAAACATCAAATCAAAAAATAAAGTGGCATCTTGTTCTGATAACTTCATCTGACATATCCTTTCATAAAAATTGGTTCAATCGTAACCGTTCAGTTGTGAGTTAAGCACGATGAGAAAAGTCCACTTGAGGCGAAGGCAGCAAAGAGGGCATAGGCAACCCAGAACCATAGGCCCGGCAAACTTCCGTCAAGAAGTCAAGGACATGGCG
>JABFFZ010000096.1 GCA_013112725.1 Chloroflexota bacterium | reverse complement strand
ACGATAGACTTGGTGATTATCACCCATGGGTACACTCCTTTGGTTTGTCCTGAATCAAGAAGTGTACCCTTGCTTTTTCTATTTGGTCACATTTCAAATCGTTCCCTTAAAAGTGTACGGTAGTGAATGTAGCCGTTCGGCCGTGACCCAATTGCCCAGGTGAATGTCACTCACCTGTATCAGCCGGTAGCCGCTAAACGCCGGGTCTAAACCGGGAATTTCCACCGGCAGGGAGACAATCTCAAACTGATCTGGGCCAAATCGTTGGCGTCCCAACCGCTGCATCAGCCCGGTCTGGGCGCTCTGCATTTTGCCGCGCAGGTAATGTTTATCCATCTGATTACGCTTTTTCCCAGGCGGTGAGGGTGTCTAGTACTTCTTTTTCTACGGCCGTCAATTGGATGCGTTCACCACCCAGGATGTCCAGCAATTGTTGGCTGGAGTTGGCGCCGATGATGGCGGCGGTGACGGCCGTGTTTGCCAGCACCCAGGCAATGGCCACCTGGGCAATGGTTGCCTCATGCGCCTGGGCAATCTCCTCTAATTTGTCTACGACGGCAAAACCGCGTTCATTCAGGTAACGCCTTTGCACACCAGCAGCGCGGGCCGAATCGGGCAGCGGCGTATTGCGACGATATTTGCCGGTGAGGAAACCGCCACCTAACGGGCCGTAGGGAATAACGCCCACACCCTGATCCAGGCAGAGGGGCATCAGTTCCCGTTCAAATTCGGCGCGGTGCAGCAAATTGTAATGCGGCTGTAAACTGTCAAAACGCACCAACCGCTGCACATCGCTTATCCACAGCGACTTCATCAACAGCCAGGCGGGATAGTTGGAGCAGCCGACGTAACGCACCTTACCGGCCCGCACCAGATCATCCAGGGCGCGCAGGGTTTCGTCCAGCGGCGTTTCCTCGTCATACCAGTGCATCTGGTACAGGTCAATATAATCGGTTTGCAGGCGGCGCAGGCTGGCTTCAACGGCGTGGAGGATGTGGTGGCGGGAAAGACCCTGGTCATTGGGCCCGCTGCCCATTTCGCCGCGCACTTTGGTGGCGATGATGATCTGGTCACGCGGGATGCGCCGGCCAGCCAGCCACTCGCCGATAATCTGTTCGCTGACGCCGCCGGGGTTGTCTTGCGCCCAATTCGAGTACACGTCAGCGGTGTCGAAAAAGTTAATGCCCTGGGCAACGGCTGTGTCCATCACCGCCAACGATGCCTCTTTGACGGCCGTCCAACCAAACTGCATCGTCCCCAAACAAATGGCAGAAACTTTCAAACCGGTGCGTCCTAATCTTCTGTACTCCATTATTCTCCTTGCCCTTTTCTCGTAATGCGTAACCCGTAATCCGACCACCGATTACCGATTACCGATTACGGCTCCGGCGTCGCCGTTGCTTCCGCCGCCACTGCCTGGGCGGTAGCCGTCGCTAAAGCCTGCTCTCGCTCCAGAACCGCCGCCTCAGCTCGTACCATCGGATCACCCAGATAGGGGTCGGTATAATTAAAATAGTTATAGGTCAGCCGCGATAATTCCCACAAAATGGGAAACGTGACCTCTGAGAGGATAAACCCTTCGTTTTGATGTAAATAGGTAACAATGACGTAATCACCACCCGGGGAAAACACAATGCCGGCGTCGCCGTGCGTCAGGTTGTCGCCCCAGCCGTGTTTGTGAGAGACGGGCACATTTTCGGGCACTCCCAAGCGAATGAGATTACCTTCCGTGTTTAAGATCATCAGATCAATAATGGCCTGACACTCCTCAGGCGTAATTTCGCCGGGATAAACGGCCAACAGTGTACCACCGCCTTTAGAACAGTAGTAAAGCATAGACAGCAACGTGCCAATATCTTCGGCAGTGGTCTGGCGGGCGATGTCGGGGGTAGTGGGTATGTTGGGCTGCGAATTGGCAGGTGTGACGTATGTCTGCGGTCGAGTGGGCACAAAGTCAGCATCATAAGGGATGGCCATGAACGTATTGACCAACCCCAGCCGCCACATGGACTCGGTTAGTTTGGCGGCGCCCTCATAGGTGTTGTTTTCGCCGGCGATGATGTGCAGCAAGAGATTGGCGCCATAATTGCTGGAGCGCACGGCCGTGTCATAAAACAATTCCTGCTCATATTCATTGGGCGGCTGGTCCAATGCCCGGTACGCCTCGATAAAAATGGCGATCTTCAAAATGCTCAAGCCAGACATGACCACATCAGCATTGATATTCACTTCTTCACCCGTCTGCAAATCCATGATAAAGACACTGCCAAACAGGCCCAAACTTTTAGCGCGCTCAATCTCACGGCGCAGCTGTTCTTCCAACACATGGATGGTCAATTCTTCTGGTTCCTGCGTTTGCAGCACCAGATTGACCTGGCGTGCTTCCGGTTTGGCCTGGAAGAGCGCCTTTTCAGCCAGCGCTAAACTGGCCTCAACATCGGTCACATAACCTGGTTCACCTGGTTTGTAATCTCCTTGCGCGACCACAAGTTGGGGCAAAGTCGCCGGCTTGTCCAGATAAGAAGCGACTGTCTCGATTTGTTGGCGCAACGCCGCCTGATCATAGGTGGCCTGTAGCACAATGTTGGCCGGTTCCAGTGAGAGTCCTAGCACAAATTGCGCATACCCTTGCCAGGGGGTTAATTGCGCTTTATAGGCCTCTGCCTCGGCCAACATCCGTTCCATGTCCAGGGCAAAACCGGCGTCGGCGGGGTTGATGGCAACTTGTTCGGTCTGATGATGCAGCACCAGCGGGGCGCTGTAAACCCGCTGCACCTGGGCAGCGGCTTCCTCCTCATTCAGGCCACCTACATCTACACCGGCAATAGTCAAACCCTTTGGCAGTTCGTCTTGGGCCAACCAGTATTGCAGCGCCCGGTAGCCTAAAAACAACAGCAGCAAAATGAGCAAGACACCGGTGAGGAATTTTTGAATAGATTTGAGCATAGTAAAAAAAGAGAGCAGAGGTTGGAGATCATCCAATCTCTAATCTCTAATCTCCAATCTCAGTTGCTCCCTAAAAACGGAGCGTCAAAGTTAAAGTAGTTATAAGTGGCGCGGGACATGTTGGCCAGCAGCGGCGAACTAACTTCCCATTCCAACCAGTCTGGTTTGTAAAGGAACTGCACAATCACATAATCACCGCCGGGTGAGAAAACAATGCCGGCATCACCGTGTGTATCGGCAATCCAGCCGTGACGGTGGGCGATGGGAACCTGGGAAGGAACGCCCTCTTGGATAAGGCTGCCGATATTGTTTTGGGCCATAAAGGCCAGAATGGCTTTACATTCATCGGCGGTAATAGCATCGCGGTAAACGGCCGTGAATATCCCCCCCGCTCCTTCGGCACAATAATAAATCATGGAAAGCAGCGTACCCATGTCTTCGGCCGTTGTCTGGACGTAGGGGGATGGTCTGGTGCGCACATCTTCCGCAGCGTTAGCTTCGGTTTCTGGCCGGGGCGAGCCGGGGCGTGGCTCCTCATCATAAGGCACGGTAATAAACGTGTTTACCAGGCCTAATTGCCGCATTGAGTTTGTTACCTGCTGTGCCCCCACATAAGCATCATCCTGACCACTAATGATTTTGAGCAGTTCGTTGGCACTGTTATTGTCCTGAGTGGCCGTCAGGGTATTAGAGATGTACTGTCGCTGGGTTAACGTGGGTGGTTGGTCTAGCACCCGATACATTTCCAACACGATAGGCACTTTCAGCATATCCATACCCGACATCGGCGCTTTTTCGTTAATGGCAATCTCCTGACCAGAGGCCAAATCTATAATAAACATGCTGGCCACGCCGTTGTGCAACTGCTCAAAATCTTGCAGGCTGTTGACCAATAGGCGTACCAGTAGATTTTTCTCCGGCGGCGTCACCTGCCCAGGCCGCACTACCAGACGTGATACGCGGTTGGTGGGCCGGTAAAAGGCGGCCTCGACATCGGCAAAACTGGCTTCAATATCAGTGCGTGTACCTGCTTCGCCATATTGAAAGCTAAAATTTTGGGGTACCGGCTGCGGCGGTTGGGAAGGTTTATCCATGAGCGTGGCAATATCCAGCAAGACATCACGCAGCGCTTCCCGGTCATGAGTGGCGGCAATCGGCACCGGATGCACTTCGATGGGGCGGCCCCATAAAAACCCCCAAAAGCCGGCCCAAAAGTCTTGCTGTGCCCGTTCATAGTCGGCCTGGTTAAGCATGGTCGTCAGGTCTAGCTGAAACTTGGCCTGGCTGGGACTGATTTCGAAGCGGTCTTCATGATGGTAGATGAAGACGGGCGCTTCGATGAACTGGTTGGTCAGCACTTCACTGGCCTGCTGTTTAGACAAACCACCCACATCCACCCCGGCAATCACCAGGCCGGCGGGGTAATTGCTGCGTATGGTGGCATATTGGAAGAGTTTTACCAACAAGAAAATGCTGGCGGCTACGAGTAAGGTGACGGTGAGCCATTGTCCAGCGCCGGGTGTTGATCGTCTGTACATGGTGTCAGAATATACAGCCCCAAAGGATTTCAGAAAATCCTTCGGGGCAATTGGTTGCCTGGTTAATTGGGGCGAGTCACGGCCGTGGCAATGGCATTCTTTGTTATCGCCGTAAGCGGCTGGGGCAAGGTGTCTGGATCAAACCAGCGCGCTTCGATGATCTCACTGCTCAGTTGTAGTGGCTGCGTCTGGGCGAATGCCAGGTAAATGGCGCCCAATTGAGACATCTCTGAATTCCTTTGCAAAACAAGCACACGGTCTAACACGGCCGTTAACCCCGTCTCTTCCCTTAATTCCCGCAAGGCACAATCCTGTGGGGCTTCCCCCCGATTCAGCCAACCGCCGGGCAATCCCCAGGGCGCATAAGGATGAAACACATGTTTGAGCAGCAAAATTTGCCCGTGTTCATTCAGCACCACCAGGTTAATACCTACCCGATGCCGGGGCACTATCAGGTAAACGGCCCACACCATCAACCGATGGAGACCGGGGATGTGCATCCACCGGGCCATTTGCTGCTTCCATGCCTGTGGTATGTGCATTGCAGCCGCGCAGTATAACAAAAACGGCCGTAACTGGCAGGCAGATCAAATCCGGTTCTCATCTCAAGAGGTGTTTACGTATTCACATGAGCACGTAAACACCTGAAAACCAAAACACTTGACACTTAAACACTTTCATTCACAATAGGCAGCCTATGAAAGCCATTCTCACCCCTGAGCAAGAAGAGATACTCAACCGCACACGGGAGTCCCTCGCCCACCTGCGCGAGACGTTGACCGACGCCAACGCATCCCCAGAAGACCGCACCACGCTGGCCGACTCCATTCGCCAGCTTGATGACCTCTTTTTGCTGGTTGTCGCCGGGGAGTTCAATGCCGGTAAATCAGCCTTTATCAACGCTCTGCTGGGCCAGTCTTTGCAAGAAGAAGGCGTGACGCCCACCACCAGCCAGATATTCCTGCTCAAGTATGGCGACGCGGGCGTACAAATCCCTGGCCCAAAAGGGGTGTGGATCAAAACAGCCCCGTTTGACCTGCTGCAAAAAATCAGCATTGTGGACACACCCGGCACCAATGCCATCATGCGCGAACACGAAACGCTGACGGCCGAATTCATCCCCCGCAGCGACCTGGTGCTGTTCATCACGTCGGCCGATCGGCCGTTTACCGAAAGTGAGCGGGCCTTTCTGACGCAAATTCGGGATTGGGGCAAAAAGATCGTCCTGGTGATCAACAAGGTGGATATCTTGTCTGGTGAAGCCGAACGGGAACAGGTGATGACGTTTGTGACACAGGCCGCCAACAACCTGGTGGGGGAAATTTCGGGGTTGTTTGCGGTGTCAGCACGGCAGGCCAAAGAAGCCAAGGCGGGCAAACCACAATTGTGGGCCACCAGTGGGTTTGAGGCGCTGGAGACCTTTATCCATGACACGTTGGACGACGACGGCCGTTTCCGCCTGAAACTGCTCAATCCCTTGGGTGTGGGTCTCAAGTTGGCCCGCCAACAGTTGGAAAGTATCGGCCATGACCTGGCTTCGTTGCAGGCTGACCGGCAGTTGCTTGATGACATCCAGCGGCAAATGGTCTATTACGATGACGATATGCAGCGCAACTTCCGGGCGCGCATGAGCGAAATTGATAATACGCTCTATGAGATGGAAAAGCGGGGTAATGCCTTTTTTGACGAGATGCTGCGCCTGGGGCGGATTCCTGACCTGGTGCGCGCCAAAAAGGTGGAGAGCGCCTTTGAAGAGCAGGTGATAGCAGACACACCCGACCAGATTGAACGCCGGGTGAGTGAATTGGTGGATTGGATGGTGGAGCAAGATTTACGCCAGTGGACGGCCGTTGCCGACCATATGGCCCAGCGCAAAGACGCCCACCAAAACCGCATTGTCGGCCAGGGTGGCGCCAAAGATGGCGCATTGGCCTATGACCGCGCCCGTTTGCTCGACTCCATCAGCACCGCCACCCACCGCGCCGTAGACAGCTATGACAAAGAGCGGGAAGCAGCGCATCTGGCCGATGCCGCGCGCACGGCCGTAGCCGGCGCGGGTATTGCCGGTGTTGCCTCAGTAGCCACCTTAGGCGCTGTGATTGCCGGTGGTATTACGGCTTCCATGCTGGACATCACCGGTATCATTGCCGGCATCACGCTGGCAACTGTTGGTGTACTCATCCTGCCCTCGCGCAAACGTAAAGCCAAAAACGAGCTGGAAACCAAAATTTCCGACATGCGCCAGCAGCTAGTCACCGGCCTCACAGAGCAGTTTGACCGGGAAATGCGGCGAGGCGCGCAGCGCATTGAAGACACCATAGCCCCCTTTGCCCGTTTTGTTCGTGCCGAAAGCGACAAGTTAACCAATCAGCAAAACCAACTCATCGAGCTAGAAGCACACATCATCGGCCTCCAGGCGCAGCTTAAGCTGAGAACTTTGGCAGAACCTGACGGATGACAAAGCGCAGCCGCAGCAGTACAATCTCCTTGCTATTGGTATCGTTCTCAAACAGGTAAAACTATGTTAAGGACAGCACCCACAAGCGAAATTGAATATCCCGAATCGGACGGAATGCCCATGGCCGAAACTGATGAACACCGCATTCAAATGACCGATGCCCTCATACACCCGCTGCGCGCCCGGTATCGCGCTCAGGGCAATGTATACGTTTCTGGCAACCTGTTTTTCTATTATGAAGAGGGCAACCGGGACGCAGTTGTGGCCCCAGATGTATTAGTGGTCTTTGGCGTATCTCCACAGAAACGGCGCACCTACAAATTGTGGGAAGAGGGACGTGCGCCAGACGTGGTCTTTGAACTCACCTCGCGCAAAACGTTTGAAACAGATTTGGGCCGCAAGCGCCTGATTTATGAAGACCTGGGGGTGCGTGAATACTTCCTATTTGACCCCTTGCGTGAGTACCTGCGCCCGCCCCTGCAAGGCTTCCGGCTTACAGACGAGGGATATTACGATCCCTTGAAGCCACAATCACTTTCTACCGGGGAATGGCAGCTTGAGAGCCAGGTCTTGGGGCTGGTTCTACATACAGAAGGGCCAAATTTGCGGTTATACGATCCAGAAACGGATGCTTATTTGCGGATGCCGGAAGAAACGGAATCTATGCTGGCAGAAACGGAATCTATGCTGGCAGAAACGGAATCTATGCTGGCAGAAACGGAATCTATACTGGCAGAGACGGAATCAGAACTGACGAAAACGGCTGCCGCCCTACAGGCAGAACGGGAAGCACGCGCCGCAGCGGAAGCAGAAATTGCCCGATTGAAAGCGTTACTAGACCGGAACAGTTAGTGACATAGTGAGTGGTTACGTTTCACCAGACGGCCGTCGCCGGTAGTTACGGTAAACAAAAAATCCCAGCAGCAAAACGAGCAGAAACAGCGCCAGTTCATCTACCACGCCGGGAACCCAATCACGACCAAACCAGGCATAGAGGCCGGTGACGACAACAGCCAGCAGCACATAACTGGGTGCTATTTTTTTAACCAGCAAGGTCAGCGTGAAAAAAGCGCCGACAGCGACGACAACGGCGTCTTCCACCGGCCCCGGTACAAAATCGGGCGCAATGGTGTAAACGAAACTGGACAATAAGGGGAGGAAAGTGAAGAGCCAACTCAGGTTTTCGATGGTGAAGGCAATGAGTACGGCCGTGCCCATCAGCAGCACAAATAACCCCCCGCCGATGATGGCCCCCGTCTGCGCATCCCATCGCCCCCACCCTGCCGCAAACCCGATCAACGGCAAGACAAAAGCCAACATCATAAAAGCACAGGAAAAATAACCCTTGGTACGATCACGAGAAGCGCGAGTCTCATTCATCTTCACTTATTCAATCGGGCTGTTCCCCGCTCACAAACTGATGCAGCAAACCACAAGTGGCCTCAATTGCCTCCTGACGGGCGGCATAACGGCGACCTTGCTGGCTGAGCGTAACTTGCACCAGCCGCGCCAGCCGCAGCGCATCCAGATGATGAATGACGGTTGGTGGGCGCAGCCGCAGCCGGCGGGCCAGTTCCGCCGGCGTCAGCGGCCCATCAGACAAATGTTTGAGAATACGCAAACGGGTTGGATCAGCCAGCGCCTTCAGAGTGTTATACAACAGCTCCGGCACTACTTCACCCGGCACCAGCGACATATCATTAGGCCGTCCGCCGTACAAAAATGCCCATTTCTCATTACCCTGCCCAATCGGACCGAAATAAGAGAGCGGCGTTGTCCAAAATGAAGGAATCATGACCACTTCTTTCACTTCTTGCACATCTTCATAATCAAATCGCAAACCTTGAGACAATTCCGTGAGAAGGTCAGCCAGCGCCAGCGTACCGGCCAACTCTTGTGCCCTGGCGGCGCTCTGGGTCAGCGCCGGTAAAATGCGCTCTTCCTCCTCATTGAAAAAGACTTCATAATAAGATTTCAGAGCGTCCAGGTATTTCAGACCAAATTGCTCCGTATTGGCCCAGGCGTTTAAGGTCGCCTGCACTTCTTCTTCCGACACCTTTTTTTTGCTCATCCCCTCTTTGCGGTGCTTCTCTGTGTACAGGTCTGTCAACTGCCGCTGCTCAGTATTACTCCAGGCGCCTTGGGCCGCCACCCCGTGCAAAAGCGTCTTGAAGCTGTCATCCAGGTAGAAACCGGTGATTTCCGGCAAACGGCGCGCTGCCGGGATTTCGGCCAGACGCTCCAGAACGGTATAGCTGTCTTTTGGCGCTGGCAAAGAGATGAGCCAGGGCATAGGCCAGATATGGTGAAATTTGATGACCTCTTGTAGAAATTCACGCTGTTCCCCCGGCAGGCGTGAACGAACACCAGCTGCCCAATTTCCCCGCAAAGCAAAACGATCCGGCGTATGCAATACATCCAGACTGATGAACAGGTCATAGGCGGTGCCCACTTCCCATGATAACTTTGGCATTGGTTCCATACTGTTTTGTCTTTTTTTCCATACCTGCCGTGGTAACCCACTATCCACAGCCGGAAGGCCAGGGCCGGCGCTTTGCATCTCAAGCTGGTTCAAATGCGGCTTGCGCCTGGCGCACAATTTCTTGAATTTGCCCCAGATGGCTATCGTCATGGGAAAGGCCAAGTGCAAAGCGAATAACGGCCGTCAATTCCACCCCACCCGCTCGCGCCTGATAATAATTGTCCAGGTACGGTTCATCCGGCCACATGTCCAGGCTGGCCAGGCGCATACGGCGGCTCTCCTCCAGGCGATGGTGGCATTGGGCGATGGTGGTGATGGTGAGCCACGGCCGTTCACTGCGTGACCGCCGTGGCTGAACAACGACGCCTCGCGCCAGTTCCGCTGCCAGCGCCGCGCTTTCTTCAGCCGAAGCAGTGGTATGCACAATCACATGACCCAACGTCCAGGGCATATTCACTTCATCCTGATTCACCGCATACGTATCATGCGCCGTTGGGTCATCTGGCACAAATGTCACACAGGCATCAGTACAGCCGGCAATCAGTGCCAACATGGTGTCCACCATCTCATTGGTTAAATCGCGCAAATCGTCTACCACGAGACCGGCGGTTAATTCCGCCCAGGTCGCCTCTTTTTGGCGCACTTTGGCAAAATCAAGCATTAACAAATACTCCTTCATAAAAGCTATATCACATATGCGCTCTATTGGAAAGGCATTCTCACCAAACCTGCGCAAAAAAGGGAGGAGAGGTGTTGGTTCCCTCAAACCAACACCCCTACCCACAGATTTGGAGAAGACTGACGCAGAACGTCAGTCTGGAGAAACCTATCATCAAGTGAACCCGCTACATATCCCAGGTGGCATCGCCAAAGAAATTTCCGTGATCTTTGGCCACAAAAGCCTCCATTTGCGCTCGCCTGTCACCCAGTCGGAAAGAAGGCCCATGCCCCGGATAGCAAACGGTATCATCCGGCCAATGTAAGACCACATGCTGTAACGTCTGCAACGTCGTCTGAAATCCTTCAGCCGCCCATGTTTTGCCAGGGCCGCCATCAAAAATGGTATCGCCCACAATGGCCCGCCGGTCATTTTCTAAAACAAAACAGATCTGATCACCAATATGACCAGGCGTGTAATACACCCGCAGCAAATGAAGGCCAACGGACACCACGTCACCGTTACGCAGCACCCGATCCAGCCCTACGTCCTGTCCATTTGGTTCATGCGGCCCATCGTTCCCAGCTACGGGCACGCCCAGGCGTTGGCGCATCTCCGCCAACGCCCCAATATGATCCACATGGGTATGTGTGAGCAAAATGGCAATTGGGCGGCTGTTGCCCAGCATCGCCTGTAGAACCTCCGGCTCATCGCCCGGATCAATCAATACACTTTGGTTGGTGTCCGGGCAGATCAGCGCGTAGGTATTCATACCCCAGGGGCCAACCTGTCTTGTTACCAGTTCCAATAACGCCATCCTGCACTCCTTTACTGCGCCTGCCATAACAAATGATGACAAACTTACCAACTATTTTGTATAATGCGTTCTGGTTATTAGACTGAAATCTAACGTATTAGATTATTATCTAACGCACTTCATTTGTCAATTCAGCCATTCCACCTCAATATCTATGCAATCTGAATCATAGTACACCTAACCTATTCACCAACCAGCCCCTTTGCCGGAAACTGTAGATGCAGGTAAATGAACCTGTCTGTATTGTGGAGGTGTATCAATATGACACGAAGCGAAAAAATCATCACGGCCGTGATCATTGTCCTGGTCGCCCTTATCGTTGTGCCTATCGGCTACCTCATCGCGGAAGAAATCGGGGCGCTGATCGCGCTAGTTCTTGTTGCCCTGGGCGCTTTATTTGCTGCCGGACTCTTTGAAAATTACGTTGTGTTGAATGAGATGGAAGTAGGGGTGGTGTTCGACCGGCACGGCAATTTTGTCTGTTTTCTGGACAATGAGTACGGCCGTATCCGCCGTCGTTACGACACAGAAGACGAACCCTGGTATGGCGACACGAATGGTGACGGTATAGATGAAATTCCTGTAAAGGAAAAACGCCTGGCCAAACCGCTCAACCGCCATCGCATCAACCGGGCTACTGAGGTACTCAAATCCCGGCTGCGCAAAGGCTCCTTCGAGGCCAGCGGTACCGCCAAAGACGTGCGTACCTGTGAAGGCATCCCCATCACCATCCCCTGGACAGTCTCGTTTCGGATTGAGGTGTGGCGCATCAAACCGGGCATTGATTACAAATTGGCCCGTGCTTTACCCGACTATGCCGACAAAATGGTCGGGGGCCGGATGCTGCAAATTTTGCAGCATGTGGTGGGGCAAAAAAGCATTCAAGAGCTGTATGCAACGGCCGGCAATAACAGCGCCATCCAGCAGCTAGAAGACGAAGTCCGCACCCAACTTCTCAACCGCGCCAGAGCCATTGGCATTACCGGCATCGCCGGCAATGACTTGAAAATTGGCCCCATTGAACTGCCGGGCAAAATTGAAACGACATTGCGAGACGCCCACCAACGCCTCTTATACGCCGACACATTAGCCACCGCGTTGCAGCGGCTGCAACAAGCAGTCCACGCTTTTTCACCGGAAGATATGGAACGGCTCACGGAATTGGAACGGCTGCGCATTATTGACGAAAAGACGCAGTCACTTGTTCTGTCAGAATCCTTTGTCAGCACCCGCAAACAGAAACATGTGAACTTTTTCGAGGAAATGGGGCAATCAAATGGCAGTGGTTCCAAACACATTGAAGCAGATGACGAGGCGTAGAAGATGTGTACCGGAGCGCGTTTTGGCTTCATTGCCCTCCGTTACCCAATTATTGGCCGATCACGGCCGTGCCCCCCTGCCACAATTGATACAGTCCAAAACCTAACAAAGCCGCCGCCGAAAAGAGCGCCAACAGCCGGCTCACACGAGGGTCTAGCTGTTTTGCCACGGCAAACAAAACCACAAAAGCCATAAAACCGCCGATCAGCGCCCCATAGAAGCCCACTAAAAAGCTAAGACCCAAATCAGCCGACTGCCGCCAGCTTGTGAGCAAAATGGGGCCGGCGATAGTAGCCCAAAAAATATAGGGGCCTGGGCCAAGCGCATTCATCAGCGCCGCTTCAAAGATGTTAAATCGTTTGGTTTCCAGAGGTTCTGCCACAGGCACGGCCGTGTGGCGCAGCGCCAGGAACGCCTTGCGCGCCAGATACAACAGGAAAAACCCACCCACAATCTGCAACCCCACCAGAAAACCATCCGGCAGCCGCGTCAACACAAACAACACCAGGAAAATGATCGGGCCGTCACTTAACAAAGGGGCAAACGCCGCCCAAAGCGTACCCCGCCACCCATTCTGTAACGTTTGTGAGAGCAAATAAGCCTGGAAAGGCCCCGGCTGCGCTGCCGCCGCCCCGCCTAACAACAATCCCTGCGATAAATAAACCAGCATATGGCGACCCTTACGGCTTGCCGACCAAATCTTCCAGAGTTACCACACAACGAATGCCTACATAATTGAGATGCACGTCCGGCGCATACACCAATGTGGAATAAAAAGGAATCGTAGCCGAAATCTGCTGTGGCAATGAATTCCAACCGCCGCCGCGCAGCACACGCCCCGGCCCGGTCATTTTGCTCACCGTCCACTCCCACACATTGCCACACATATCGGTGCAGCCATAGGGGCTATCTCCCTCCGGCGAATAGGTGGCTACCGGCGTAGGGCCACGGCTGAAAAAGTTGCAGCGTTCCGGTGATGGCGGCTGATTGCCCCAAGGATATTCACGGCCGTCTGTGCCCCGCGCCGCCAATTCCCATTCCTCTTCCGTGGGCAGCCGTTTGCCAGCCCAGCGAGCATACGCCACCGCATCCTGCCAGCTTACCAACGTCACCGGGTAATTGGCCCGTCCCGCCGGATAGGTACGCCGTTTGCGATCCCAGTTATACGGCCGTGCCGCCTTATCCGACGAGTAGGGCACCGCGTGATCCGGATTGGCGTCAATAAAGCGCTTATACTCCGCATTTGTCACCAACGTCCGGTCAATCCAAAACTCCGGCACCAACACCCGCTGGTGCATCTGTCCAAAATCATAATCCGCCGCCGGAATCCGCACCATCACTTTATGGTCTTTCCGCCAGGTTAGCCGGTCATGCGCCCAGCCCAACATTTTATACGCCTGCTCCAGCAGCCCTCGTGTAATAGACAAGGTGGGCATCAGGCTTGCCACCGTCTCCCCCATCTCTACCACCTGCTGCCACTCACCGGCCTCCATCGCCGTCCCCATCCCCTCACAGCAAGACAGAATGCGCCGGTAACGGTTGATTGTTTCCCGCGCCGAGCGCAAATCGCGCTGCTGCTGCTTAAACAGGCGAATCATCTCATCATACCGTGTCACCACCGGCGAAATAACATTCAACATCTGCATCACCGCCTCGCCTTCACGGTAATCGTAACGGTCACGCAAAATGTCAATCCACGTCCGCCCGGCCTCTACCAGATCACCAGCCTGGCCTGCCTGAAACGCCTTATCGTACAAACCTGCCAGGCGCAGTTCTTCGCGCGCCTGTGCCAGTTTCACTTGTACATCCCGAAAAGCCGGCTCACTATTCACCACCTCGGCAAAAGCCTCCGCCGCCAACAACCATTCCCCCTCGGCCATCAGGCGCACACCATCTTCATACTGCTTTTCACGCCACTGCCGGGTCAGCGCCTCATCCGTCTCATGCTGCAATCCTTGCGTGGCCTCGGCCATCAAGCGTAAGGCATCGGTATGATTGCGCTCAATGTGGATGATCTGCAAACAAAGCATTTGCACACGCAGCCACTCTTTAGCCTCATATGCGTCATGCATCTGCACCACTAACTCTTCAAGGGTAAGCTGCTGCATCCCCTTGTGTTGTTTGCTGTCGGCCACTTCCGCCAACGCCTTAACCATGAAACCGGCGCTTTCGTATCGTTGCGCAGGCGATTTCGTCAGGGCATTGAGCAGCACTTCCGATAGCTCATCATCCAGGTCTGGCGGCGGCGGCGGTGTATCACTGTGTGCCCGCAGCAGCGCCACCAATTGCCCCTCAAAGGGAAGCTGCCCGACCAACATTTCATAAGCCATCACTCCCAGCGAATACACATCGGTGAGGGGGGAAATTTCGCCCCACTGCTTGGAATCTACCTGCTCCGGCGCCAGATAGGCGGGTGTACCCAGGATGCCATCACTTTGGGTAATGGCTACGCTGCGCTCCAGCGAGCGCACCAGACCAAAGTCTGTCAGGGTCACAGCCAGGGAGTTGGCCTTTTCTTCCAACATGACATTGCCCGGTTTGAGGTCACGGTGAACCAGGCGCCGGTCTTTCAAATAGTCCAACGCCTCCGCCAGTTGGCGTAATATGGGCAGGGCTTCATCCAGCGTTAACCGTCGGTGTTCGTCCAGATATTGGCGCAATGTCACCCCCCGGATGAGGCGCATGGCCAGGTAAGACATACCGTCGGCATTGCCATAGTCATAAATGGTGACGATATTAGGGTGATGCAAGGAAGCGGCAGCGTGTGCTTCTTGCTCGAATCGTTTATTGAACGAGGGGTCTTGGGAAAATTCACCGCGGATGACTTTGAGGGCAACCCGCCGCCCCAGGCGCGTATCTTGGGCTTCGTAAACCGTGGCAAATCCGCCGCGACCAATTTCGGATAAGATGGAATACCTTGCCAGGCGGTCTGGTACATCAATCATAAACCCACCTACGATACATATACTGGCTGTTTTACTTCAATTGTTTGTTGGCACAGGGTTTTCTTGTTACCACATACCGATGCTAACTCTACCATAAAAATAGCATAATGGCGAGAGGAGGTAAGAGGTTTAACCCTTTACGCCGCTTTCTTTCTGTTATAATCGCATAATGACACAAACATATATCAGGCTATAAGCGGTGAATAATGCCCAAAATTGAACTTCTGCCCGAAGGCACTTCCCTCCAACGACATAATCTCAATCATCAGGCTGTTGAAGACTACTTGAAAACGATCTATATGCTGGCGCAGGAAGAATCGCCGGTTTCTACCTCTCGTATTGCCGAGGCGCGGGGCGTGAAGCCGGCGTCAGCCACCAGTATGATCCAACGGCTGGCTAAATTTAAGCTGGTGAATTACGAAAAACATTACGGCGTGACATTGACGGATGCAGGCGAAAAAGTGGCGCTGGAAGTGATTCGCCATCACCGGCTGATTGAGCTTTATCTGATTGAGGCGTTGGGTTTTACCTGGGATGAGGTACATGAACAGGCAGACATTCTGGAGCATTTCATCAGCGAGAAGTTGGAGGAACGTATTGCCGCGGCATTGAATCATCCGAAGTTTGACCCGCATGGCGACCCAATTCCTAATAGAGAAGGGGCGATGGTCTGGGTGGATGCACGGCCGTTAACGGCCGTGCCCCCTGGCATCGAGGCAACCATCACCCGAATTCTGGAAGATAGCAATGCCGAACTGCTGCGTTATCTGGCTGATCTGGGGCTGATTCCCGGCACTCAGGTGCGGGTGGTGGCTATAGCCCCCTTTCAAGGGCCGATTACGATAGAAATTGATGGCGCTGCTAAAGTGATTGGACAGAATGTAGCCAACGGTATCCTGGCAACCGTGGAGAATTAACGTCTAATCGCTCCGCCTTGCCAAACAAAAGGATTAACGGCTTTAGCCAACGGGGGTAACTGGCTGTCTCTCGCGGAGAGAATCGGGGCAGATACCGGCCAATTGACGCCAATTGCCGGGTCGTTCCAGGAAATACCCTGTTCACATTCAGGGACGTAGATATTGGTTACTTTGTAAGTTAGTGTAGCCGAGTCACTGGTGACACAGAAGCCATGGGCAAAACCGGGGGGAATGTAGAGCATACGGCCGTTGCGCGCTGACAACATCTCCCCCACCCACTGTCCATACGTCGGGGAGCCAACACGAATATCCACCGCCACATCAAAAATCTCACCCTGCACCACAATAAGCAGTTTCCCCTGCGCATAAGGGGGAATCTGATAATGCAACCCACGCACCACACCCTGGGCAGAATGAGAACAGTTATCCTGCATAAATGGGCCGGGGATTCCATTGGCGGCAAACTCTTCTTGCCGGTACGTCTCCATAAAAAAACCGCGATCATCCCCATAGCGCCTGGTTTCAACAAGGACCAGGTCAGGAATTTCCAGCGGAGTAAATTGAAATGGCATTAAAAGCTCCTTCAATGGTGGCTAGTGGTTGGCGTCTTGGAACTGGTACAAGCCCCACTAGCCGCCAGCCACTAGCCACTGTTTTTGCGATTTTAGCAGCGTCAGTGGTGGTCTCCATTGCCATTGACCAGAAATTCCATAGAGGATTTCGCCCGTCCCGCGCCACGACTGGTATGGTACAGGGCCAAACCCACGATAATCATACCTACTGCCAATAGCAGGCCACCAAACTGAAATGGGCCAACAAACGGCCGTTCAAAACGCGGATTCACATGTGTGCCAATACCGATTAGATCAGCCAACCCTACCACGTAAGCAAAAACCAGCCCTGTCGCCGCCAGCCGCACGCCAATATCGGCCTGCAACGATTGTGTCGCGCCCTCTGTCCGCAGAGAACGGACATACAAAAATACCGCCAGCGTCAGGCACGTAATGCCCACTAATAGTTGGAACATCTGGGCAATGCCAAAGCCGGGCGTCAGGTCCAGCCCTACTGCATCCGCGCCTAATGACAAGACAATTAACAATACGCCGAGAATAAACAAAAGCAGGGTCAAGGCCATCTGCACTTTGTGTAGTTTGTTATCACCGTTTGTCCTCATTCCCAATTTCCTGACGTCTTTTGCGCCATGATGCCCCCTAAAGAAAAACGCCACGTAGAATCCCACGTGGCGTTTCTTTTTTTACCCAGTCGGGGCAGCGGGATTCGAACCCACGACCTCTTCAACCCCATTGAAGCGCGCTACCAAGCTGCGCCATGCCCCGAACGGCCGGCATTATAACAAAACGATAGGGGTGGAGCAACAAACGTTTGGGGGTGGTAGATGGTAACTGGTGGCCGGTGATGAGGGGCATGAACCAGGGGATGGTCACGCCTTTCGCCATTAACCCATGCCCAGGGCAGTTGCCAGCAGCGCCAACATACCCAGAGCAAAGTTGTAACCGGCATGAACAAAAATCGCCAGGGTGGTGTTGTGTCGCTGCCGCAGAATGCCTAAAACCAGCCCTATGATGAGCAGTGCCACTGTGGCCGGTGTCAGCAGGCCATATTGAATATGAACCAGGGCAAAGAGCACGGCCGTAACCCACAACCCTAACACCGGCTGCAATGCCCCCCGGAACAAAATCTCCTCGCTTACACCGGTTGCCAACGCCAGTATCAGCCACGCCCACACCGAATCCAACCCGGCCTGCAACTGCAAGTTGAGGCTCTGGATTTGTGCCGATTCATCCGGGTTTAGCCAAAACCAGACGGCGCCGGCCGCCCACTGTACCAGCACTAGAATCACAATCCAAAACAGGCCAATCACCACCTGTGGCCCAGTCAACCTTTCCAGACCCAAGCGGGTTATCGTCTGTTGTGGCGAACGGCGGATGAACAGTCCCACGCCAGCCACGGCTACCAGGATAAATAGCAATGCCTGCCACACCAGACTGCTAATTTCAATGGAGCCAATAGCCTCTACAATTTCGGCCACACTGCTTTGGGTAAGCTGAATGAAGGAGGCAGCTACCAGCCAACCGGCGCACACCAGCGCCAGCGTATGCACGGCCGAAGCCGGATCAAGCGACAGAAAATGGGCCAAAAATACACGAGTGGAACGCAGGCTGATGATGATTTGCCATACGGCCGTGACCTGCAATGCCACTCCCAACACCACGGCATTCGTCACAAACGGAAACAGCAGTTCTCCGTTGGGGGCACGCAACTGCGCCACCTGTGCATCCCCCGCCAGCAAAAAAAAGATACCCACTAGCAGTACCGGCAGCCCCAAAACCAGCAATCCCACGTCAAACAACTGGCGCAGCCGCTCATCCTCCAACCGCACAATCACGTTCGCCAGCAGAATAAGAAACAGACCGAATATCGGATTTACAATCGCATCAACCATGAAAACAACCCCATAAATCATTGAGCCTATAACAAACCATTGGCGAAGTATATGCCAATCCTCCGCCTGCGCCATCTGCGTCTGGCACAAGGAGTGGGGTCTCGCCAGCCACATAACATCTCGTTTCATCCATTGTGCGGACTGAAAAACGACCCCATTCTCTGGATACAGGGCTTTTCAGTAAAAATATAGGAGGATGAAAAAACACCTGAACTTGGTAGGATAAGTATGTCAAAACAAACCAACCAAGGCAGGTGAAACATGCAGTGTATCATATTGGCAGCAAAGGAAATAGAAGGAATCGCGTTCAATCTCGCGGATTTGGCCGAAAAACTCAATCAACTGACCGACCCAAGAGACAAGAGGGGAAAAGTGTATGAGTTGGGGACGATCCT
>JABFFZ010000095.1 GCA_013112725.1 Chloroflexota bacterium | reverse complement strand
GCCGGGAAGTGGATACACGCCTGCTGCGGGTGCTTTCCCCCGCGGTTGATTTGCCGGGCTGGTTGAACCGGTGCGCAGAAACGGCCGTACTCGATGTGCAGGAGGATCGCTGGCGTTTTGCCCACGATAAACTGCGCGATGGCCTGCTGGCTGATCTGGCCGCAGCGGAACGGCAGCCGTTACACCGTCAGGCGGCCCAGGCGATAGAAACAATCTACCCGGCCGATCCCCATTACGCCACGGCGCTGGCTTTCCACTGGCGCATGGCCGACGAACCGGAACGGGAACGGCCGTATGCCCTGCAAGCCGCCGAGCAAGCCCTGACCGGCAGCGCCTACCTGGAAGCGATGAGCCTGTTGCAGCGGGCGTTGCAGTTATCACTGCCACCTGACGAGTTAGCCTTCATTCACCGCAAAATGGGGCGCTGTTTGTTTAGCGTCGGTGACTATGCCGCCGCCGAAACCCATTTGCAGCAAAGCCTGGATTTGTATACGCAGTTGGCCGACGCAGCGGGTATGGCGCGCGCCTTGTTTTACCTGAGCAATGTGGCCCATGCGTTAGGGGAGTATGCGCGCTCTAAGGAGTACGGCCGTCGCAGTCTGACGCTGGCCCGGCAGGTGGATGACCCGCCGGGTATTGCCCGCGCCCTCAGCAGCCTGGGCGCGGCCGAATACCGCCTGGGTGAAAATGACGAGGTGCTGCGCCACCACCGGCAAAGTCTGGAAATGGCCGCCCAGATGGATGACCGCTGGTTGATGGCCCGCTGCCTGAACAGCCTGGGTAACGTACATTACCAGTTGGGTCATTACGAGGAGGCCGTGCCTTGTTACCACGCGGCGCTGGAATTGGGCAAAACGCTTAACAACCGGCGGGGCATCAGCATGGCGTTGAACAATCTGGCCCTTATCGCCGAGCGGCAGGAAGATTACCAGACGGCGCGGCAATATCATCAGGAAAGCCTGCGCCTGAAACGAGAGATTGGCGACCGCGCCGGTATCAGTATTTCGCTCACCAATTTAGGTGTTATTGCCTTTGCCACCGGTGATTTTGCCGAGTCGGCTGTTTACATGCGCGAAGGTCTGGACATTTGCCGTGAAATTGGTGACACCTACGGTGTGGCGCTTTGCCTGAACAATCTGGCGGATGTAGAGACGGAGTTGGGGCGGTATGAAGTGGCACGGCCGTTGTACCGGGAAGCGCTGGCGGTGAGTTTGGGTATAGAAACGCTGCCGCTGGTGATGACCGTGTTCACCAGCGCCGTGCCCCTGTTTATCCGCCAACAGCAGTACGAAACCGCCCTGACCCTCATCGGTTTTGCCCAGGCGCACCCCACCACCGATGGTTATGACCAGGAACGATTGGCGAAGTTTTTGGCGGAGATTCGGGCGATTATTGGTGATGAAGGAGAGGGGGCGCTGGCCAACGGCTGTATGCTCACTTTAACACAGGCGCAGGCGTTGGTGTGAAAATGGGAATCGTTGGGCACGATTTGTAAAACAGGGGTGACGCATCACCACGCCTTTGGGTGCCCCTTTGGGGGTGATGCGCTCATATCAGGGCCAGGTTTAAGGGTTGGGCCAGGGTTTCGGCCCGTTTTTGCAATCGTTCGCCCAGTTCAGGCTGGCCGTTGGCCGTTTCAAACAGTGCCCAGTGCCACAAGGTAAGCGCCTGATCCCGGTGGGAAGCCACGCCGCCGCCGTTTAACATTTCAAAGAGGCGCAGGCTTTGGGCAAAACAGGCAGCAGCATCAAAACGGCCGTTGCCTATCTGCACCCATTGTTGATTGATGGGCAGCGCCGCCAATACCCGGCCCAATATCCGCCAGGTCAGGCCAATCACTTCCGCATCCCCCAAGCGCTGCGCCAGTTCATGCCCCTGGCGCGCCAGTTTCACAGCTTCGTCTATGTGCAATTTGCCCAACTGCACCAGCGACAGAAAGACATATAGTTCGGGCTGCCGCCGCCAGCCGGCCATGAGGCCTTCGTTTTCAGTAAACTGGCGCACATTCTGCAATATTTCTTCGGCCAGATCGTAATTGCCCAATTGAACCAGTACCCGCCCCATATCGGTGTCTGCTTCTAAACGGCCGTAGCGGTAGCTAATCCCATTCGCCACCGACAGCGCCTTACGATAGAAAGGCACCGCCGCGTGGAAATTGCCGCGCTGCTGGGCTGTTTCACCCAGCCGGTGTAGCACCCAGCTCGTTTCAATTTGGGCATTCAGATTGCGGAATAATTTTAGCGCGGCCAACAGACTGGTAGCGGCGGCGTCGTATTGGCCTAATTGGTTCTGCAAATTGCCCAGGGCATAATGGGTGGCTGCCGCCGCGTGGAGTTCATCCAGGGTAAGCAACAGAGAAAGCTGCTGTTGCAGTTGGTAAATGGCCTGGTGGGCGTCATCGTAACGGCCGTCGCGGACATGTGTCAGGCATAACAAATAAAGACTTTTGGTGCGGGCTATAATCTCCTCTTGCCGGTCGCTCAGTTGCAGTGCACGTTCAAATACGGCTAATGCCTGCGGTAGATCACCCATATGCAAATAGGCTTCTCCCTGCCCCAACAAGGCACGAATGAGTTCCATTTCCGCGCCAATTAGCCAGGAAACCTGCTCCGCCTGCCGGGCGCTGTCTAACATGGCCTCATATTTGCCCTGGTCATGTTGAATGGCTGCCAGCCCATTCCAGGCGCGCGCCTGTGCGGCCAGGTCGCCATCTTCCTTGGCTGTAAAGCGCATGGTCATAAACACCTGGGCCGCCTCCACAAAGCGCGCCCGCATTTGCAGCAGCTTGCCCAATTCTTCTTGCAGGCGTAGCAGCCATTCGGCGTAATGGGATTGGTCGGCCAGCAACGCCAGCGCTTTGCGGTAGTAATCAATCGCCAGTTCGGGATCAAAGGCGTGCTGGGCGCGTTGGGCGGCCATTTCATACAGTTCGGCGGCGGCGGTACGTTCACCGGCCATTTCATAATGTTCGGCGATCAGCCCAGCATTTTCGGCGATGCGGTCGCCGCTTTGTTCGGCCAGCCAATCACCGGCCTGTTTGTGGTAGCCGGGCCGGAAGCGCAGCAGCACACTTTCATACGCCACCTGGTGCAGGATGGCATGTTTGAAGACATACGCCTGGAAACCGGCGAAACCGGAGACCTGCCGTTTGAAAATCATTTCCCGCTTTTCTAGGGCTTGCAGGGCGACGTGGGTTTCGGAGGGCATGGTGGCGGGCACGGCCGTTTCATTCATGTGAATGACGGCCCTGTCCCAAAAAACGCGCCCCACCACGGCCGCCCGCTGCAAGGTGGCCCGTTCCAGTTCAGACAGGCGGTCGAGCCGGGCTTGCAGCACGCCGTTGAGGTGAGGGGGCACCCGCGCCGATGGTATCTGGTTGCGGCGCACCTGCCACTCATCCTGCCCGGCAATGATTACCCCATCTTCAATCAGAATTTTGATCATCTCTTCGACGAACAAGGGGTTGCCTTCGGCGCGAGAGACGATGAGGTCGGAAAGATCGCCGGGGATTTCCGGCGCTTTGCGTAAAATTTCCAGCACCAGTTCCCGGCTCTGGCTTTCGTTCAGGGACTGCAGAAACATCACCTGAGCGCCGCCGGGTTGGCCCATCAGCTTGCCGTGCCGGGCCAGCGGGTTGTCGCTGTCCAGGGATACATCCACCGGTCGGGTGAGCATGATGAGCAGCAGCGGCGTCTGGCGGCAAACCGGCAGCAGATATTCCAACAGATCGAGCGAGCCTTCATCGGCCCAGTGTAAATCTTCCAGAAAGAGGAGGGTGGCAGGGGCAACGGCCGTTACGCTCTGTATCAGTTCGCGGATGTATTGGTAAGCCATCTCGCGTAGTTGGGGGGCGGCGTCTTCGTCTGTTTCGGTGGGTGTGGCGGGCAGGGCTTCGGTTGCGGCCGTTGGCCCCAAATCCAGGCCCAACAACTGAGCGATGGTAAAGGCCCGCTGGCGTACTTCTTCCGCTTCGCCCGGTTGGTACTGCCCAATACCCTGAATCAATTTCTGCCGGGCAACCGAAGCCGGGTCATTGTCTTGGATGCCAAAAAAGGTGGACAGCATCGTGCGAAACAACGCATACGGAATCTGGCGCATATGCTGATAGCTGCGCCCTTTCAGTTCTTGTATTTCCTGGGGCAGGCTTTTGGCCCAGGTGGTGAATTCATGGATGAGACGAGACTTTCCCAGCCCGGCTTCGCCTAAAATGGTGATGGCCCGCCCGCTGCGGCTGCCAATGGCTAATTGCAAGGCGGCCTTCAACCCGGCCATCTCGGCATCACGCCCGATCATGCGCGTCTCCACCCCTTCCACACCGCGCCCCGCCCCGTAGAAGATGCGTGGCTTGACGCCAATGGTCAGGTACACTTGAATGGGTTCGGTGCGCCCTTTAATGGCCACCGGCCCCAGTGGTTCCACATTGAACGTATCCCGCACCAGCAGATACGTATCATGAGAGATGAGAATGCCGCCGGGAGGCGCAGCCCGTTCCAGGCGACTGGCAACATTGACTGTGTCGCCTATGACCGTGTACTCTTCGCTGTCACCCACCCGGCCAAGCATAACCGGCCCGGTATTGATGCCCACCGAAAGCCGCAAGGATTGCATATCAGGAAGCTGGCTGATCATCTCTTCGTCCAGCGAATTTTTCAGGTCGGCCACAAAATCGCTGAGGGTGGCGCGCATTTGCAGAGCGGCGCGGATGGCTTGTTCGGGGTCGTCTTCATGGGCAATGGGCACGCCAAACAGGCCCATAATGGCGTCGCCTAGATGTTTGTCAATGATGCCACCTTGTTGGGTGATGGCGTTGTCCAGCCGCCGCCAGAGGGCATTGATGAGGTTGAGTACGGCCGTTTCCTTCATCCCGCCGGGTGTTGTGCTTAAACCGCTTACTTTGGCAAAGATGACGGTGATTTGTTTGCGTTGGGCATCACGCGAGAGGGGCGCTTCCAGAGGGCGAGCAGCCGGGCGCTGCCACAAATCGTGCAGCGCCGCCAGGGTGGTATTGGTGACGCTGTCGCCTAACATGGCTCGCTGTGACTCGATGGCGGCGATGGTTTTCTGGATTTGCTTGCGGTCTACCATGCAAAATGGTGGAAATTGGTTTCATCTTCAAGATGAAACCAATTTAACATGATCAACTATCTGTCATTAATTCTTGTATGCGATCAGCTTCCTGCTGATGACCTGATTTTACTAATAAGGCGCGGGCTTCCTGGGCCAGCGGCACGGCCTCGCTCATATGGTCGCGGCGCATTTCCAGCAAGGCCCAGGCGCGTAGGGTGCGCGCCTTGTCCAATTCGCCAGAGATGCCGGTTTCGTCCACCAGCTGGCGGCTGCGGCTGAAGCAAGCTACGGCATCTACCGGTTTATTGCTGATGATGGCTTGTTGATTCTTTTGTGGGATTTTCGCCAACACGCTGCCCAATACACGCCAGGCAACGGCCGTTTCACGTTTCACTCGTTTGATGGGGCGCTGCTGCAGCGTGCGTTCGGCCAGCGTTACGGCTTCCTGGACCTTTTCCTGAGCTTCGGCCAGGGCGTGGTCTTCCAGGTCTAGCTGGGCCATGCCCACCAGGGCAGTAACACGCAAGAGGGGTTTGTCTGTCTTGCGAGACAGGCGATGGGCGCGTTCAAACCAGCGGGTCGCCTGGTTGATATGGTCCTCTTGTTGGGCAATGTCCTGGGTGGCTGGCGAGGCGCTAAACGCCTGCGTCAGGTGTAACTGGCCTAAATCGTTGGCTAGGTAGGCCAGGTAGAGCTGGTTTTGGCTGCGTTCGGCCAGCGCCAGCGCCTGCTGGTAACTCTGTTCGGCGCGTTGGTAAGTGCCTTGCAGATAATACAACTGGCCCAGACCATGCAAAGAGAGAATGGCGCCAAAGCGGTCGCCGGCGTTTTGGGCTACTTCTAAGGCATTGTGGTAGTGGGCGACGGCCGTTGGTAAATCCCACTGCTCCCTGGCAATTTGCCCCAGTTGGGTGTTCATTAATGTTTCCCACATCGTTTCGCCAAAGGAGGCAAACATATCGCGGGCCAGTTCCGTCATTTCCACAGCCTGGTCATAGCGTCCCATTTCTCGCGCCAGATCACCCACAAAGGCGCGGCTGAAGGCGCGTCCCGGTGAGGGCGCCAGACTACGGCTTTGCGCATACACTTCACGCGCCATCTCGGCGGCTACTTTGGACTGCCCGGCAGCCAGGGCAATCCACCCTCTGGCAGTTTGGGCGATGGTAGTAAAGGTGATATCCTGGATTTTTTGGGCAATGGTTTCGATGGGGCGAATGCTTTCCAGGGCGTGGCGCAGTTCGTCGGTGAGGAAGTGGCACAGGAATTCGCCGCTGTACGCGCGGGCCACTGCCATTTGATCTAGATCGCTGCCATCGGTAGCGGCCTGCTGCATGGCCTGGTAGGCCATGACGGCTTCGTCGAAACGCGCCTGTTTGCGCAGCACAATCGCTTCGCCTTCCAGTAGTTTGATGCGCGCTGCCTGGTGTGTGGCTGCTTCCGGTAGCAGTTCCAGGGCGCGGCGATAGTAGAAGGTGGCTGTTTCCAGGGCCAGGTCTATGCGGGCCTGGGTGGCGGCACGGCCGTACCAGTCGGCGGCCTGGTTGTAATCACCAGCCTGGTGCAGTTGGTGCGCAATCAGGCGCAGCAGGCGGGTGGTGGTGGGCAGCGATTGGCCCGCCAGCCAGGCGGCTGCCTGGGTATGGTACGCGGCGGCTGTTTGCGGCGCGATGGTGGCATAAATGGCCTGCTGCAGGCGATCATGGCGGAAATGGTATTGGTGGGTGTTGGGTACGGCCGTGTCTACAGCCCGCCGAATCCAGTTTGTTTGTATGAGCGCCTGTAGATCATGTTCCAGGTTCACCGCGCCCATGAGTAAATCACCAGCCACCAGTTCCAATAAACCGGCATCCCAAAAGGTGGGGCCAAAGATGGCAGCGCGTTGTAAAATCTGGCGTTGTGATTCCGGCAGTTTTTCCAGTTGCCCGCGCCATAGGTTGGGTACGGTTGGCGGCGAGGGCAGTTCCAACAGGCGGCCCATATTGGCTTGCCAGCGTGTTTCGTTCTCTTCCAGAACACCGGCAGCGGTGAAAAGGCTAACCATCTCTTCCAGATCAAACGGGTTTCCGGCGGCGGCGCTGCCAATCACATCCATCAACCGCATGGGCTGTGCCTCAAGCTTTTGCAGCAGTTCGGTCAGCAAATGGCGGGTATCAATGAGTGAGAGGGGCGGGAGTTGTATTTCGTGCCGTTCGGTGGTTTCTACCATGCGCCAGGACGGCCGTTTGCCAAACAGGGATGGTCGGGTGAGGCAGACAATGAGCAACGGTAGATCGCGGCATACTTGCATGAGATAGTCCAGGAAGTCATACGAACCTTCGTCGGCGGCGTGGAAATCTTCCAGAAAGATTACGGTGGCGGCATAATTTTGGGCAACGGCCGTGAGTAAGTAGGCCAGGTCTTCAAAGCCATCACTACGAATGTCCCGTTGTTCCCGCCGCTGATCCAGGGAAGCCTCCCAATAGAGCGTCAGCGGTCTGGTGATTGCTTTTTGCGGCAACACCTCTTTACTGTCAAACCCTAACAACTGGGTGATGTGTTCAGCGACAACTTTGGCCCGGTCATGATCATGATCCAGTTCATTGAGCAGGCCGCGTACCAGTTTTTCACGAGTGATGACCGGGCTGTGTTGGGGGTGAATGTCATACCGGTGGCACAACAAAGAACGGATTAGCCCATAGGGTTTTTCAGATATGCCCAGGCTCCCTATGCCTTTCATCACGCAGATGGACTCTGGCAGCAGGCTGATCAGCCGTTCAAACTCATAAAGCAGGCGAGATTTGCCTACGCCGGCTTCGCCAACGATGGTGATGATTTGCGCCAGACTATTATCAATTGCCACCTGTAATGCCTGCTGCAAACTATTCAGTTCATCCCCACGCCCGACAAACCGGCTTTCGGTAGACGCGGGTTTGCTGCTCATGGCAAAGGTGGCTTGCGGCAGTTCCCGGCGTACCACGTAGGTGGAATAAGCGGGTTCATTCTTGCTGAGGAAGATGGGAGGCTGTTCGTCGGCTTCAAAAAAGGGTTGAATGCGTTCGTAGAGTTCGCCGGAAATGAGTACACTGCCTACGGGGGCGGCCTGTTCCAGTTTGTGGGCAACGGCGACGGTATCGCCGACGGCCGTGACCTCATCTGTGCTGCCTACTTGCCCAAAATAAACCGGGCCGATGTGCAGCCCTACCCGCATCTGGATGCGGCGTTCAGACCGGAATGGGCCGCTGCCAGACGCTATCCGCGCCTGCTGCTCATTAAACAAGGCCAGCTCCCACTGCATATCCAACGCCGCCGACACGGCCTGGCGAGCATCGTCGGTTTTTGCCGGTGGCAAACCAAACAAGGCAATGACGCCATCGCCCAGGTGTTTGTCTATAACGCCGCCCCAATTGACAATCACACGGTCTAGTTTGCGCCAGACAGCGTTAATGGCATCGCGGACTTCTTCCGCGTCCAGGAATTCAGACATGGAGGTGAAGCCAGACATGTCCGCCACCAGCACACAGATATTCTCGTGCTGCTGCATGGTGGGGGGCGCTTGCATCACTGCCAACTTCTCTTGCAAGGCCAGTAACGCGACATCTACGACTTCGTTCTCGAATAAAACCCCGCGCTGTGCTTCGATGGCGACGATGGCTTCTTCAAGTTCATTTTGAGTAGACACAATATATTCAACTCTGGGTTAGAAGTTTAAGCAAATTATATGACATAAAATTCAATTCGACGATGTGAAACGTGATGCGTGATGCGTGAAAGGTTACGTATCATGCATCACGCATGATCGCCTGTGAGGAGTTCTGGTGGTTTGTCTATCTGATCCAGCCATTCACTGACAATGTGAACACCCAGAACCGGCGCATAAATGTTGCGGGTGGTGGCAATGTCGGCATGGCCCAGGTATTCCTGCACCACTTCCAGTGGCATGCCTTCCCGGAGTAACTGGGTGGCCCGGAAATGGCGAAAATCATGGGCGGATAAGGCCGGGTCCAGCCCCAAGGCGTTGACTGCCTTTTTTACAATGTTGTGGACGGCGGTGATGGACAGGCGGGCGCTTTGGGCGTTGCGGCTGTGGGCGATAAACAGGGCAGGGTTGCTATCGGCGCGTTCGTTCAGGTATGCCTGTATGGCGTGTTGGGCATACGGCCGTATGTAAATGGTGCGTGGTTTGCTGCCTTTGCCGGTGATGGTGGTGTGGCTGGCACGGCCGTGGCTTACCTGGGCGCGGTTCAACTGCACCACTTCTGAAATGCGGGCGGCAGTGGCATACAGTGTATGCACCAGGGCCCGGTCACGCAGCAAGGAGAGGCGGCGGTTGTAGCGGTCATTTTCAGCCGGTAAAGGCAGGCTATCGTAATACAGGATGATTTGGGGAACCTCTTGTCTGGCCTGATCCTGGTCAATGACGCTCTCGGCTGGATTGCGTTCAACCTGTCGCCGGGCGATTTGCTGCTGCAATTTGCCCAACTGCACGCCGGGGGGCAGGTGGTCTTGCCCATCCAGATAAAGCAAGTAGCCGATAACAGCAGAGGTATAGGTGGTGGCGGTGGCGCGGGCGCGGTGCGCCAGCAGCCAGTTGCGAAAGTTGAGAACGTCGCTGGTGGTGAGCGCCGCCGGCGAGAGGGGCCAGGGGTCAGTGAGGGTGTAACCGGCACGGCCGTGATGCTGTAGCCAGTCAGCAAACAGGCGCAGCCCACTGCGGTACGTGGTTTCTGTTTTGGCGCTTTTGACGCCAGCTTCAAACAGAAAGCCTTGTTCCTCCTGCCACGCCTTTTCCGCCGGCATGGGGCGACCGGAAATAGGTAAGATGTTGGCGTTTCTGCGTTGCATGGGTGAATAGTAACACACGGCCGTGTCCCTTTCTACAACGATTCTGAAAACCCAGGTAGGGGCGTATGGTCATATGCCCCCTGCCTGCTAAAATCATGTACGCGATCTGTACAAAATGATGACAAACTGGAAAATTTATGCTATGTTAAGTAAGTATCAAAAAAAGTCCAACTATCGAGGTTTAGCATGGATGATCAGAAAAATACCTATAACCTGAAAGCCGTCGTCATGGAAACCGGGTTAAAACCGGTGACATTACGCGCCTGGGAAAGACGCTACGGTTTACCAGAACCCAAACGCACCGCCGGTAAACACCGGCTTTATTCGCAGCGGGATATTGACATGCTGAAGTGGTTATTGGCGCGTCAGAAAGAAGGCGTAACCATTAGCCAGGCGGTTTCTATCTGGCGCAACATGGAGGCCGATGGTCAGGACCCATTGGTAGCGGCCTCACCTGTCTCCGGCTTTGTGTCGGTCACACATTTACCGGAGGGGATTGGCGAACAGCTATCGGATTTGCGCCAGGCCTGGATAGATGCCTGTCGCGCCTTTGATGAGGCTCGTGTTGACCAGATCATGACCCAGGCGTATTCCCGGTTTCCCGTTGAATTGGTCTGTCTGGAGGTGCTGCAAAAGGGCGTGGCCGAGATTGGCATGGAGTGGTATACGGGCGATGCCACGGTGCAGCAGGAGCACTTTGCGTCGGCCCAGGCCATGCGCCGGTTAGAGATGTTGGTAGCGGCCCAACCGCTGCCCACCCGCTCGGAACGCATCCTGGTAGGTTGTGCGCCCAAAGATACCCACTCGCTCAGTGCGCTATTGCTGACATTTCTGCTGCGGCGTTATGGATGGGATGTGGTTTATCTGGGGGCTGACGTACCCACCGAGCAGTTGGTTGAGACGATAGAGGCGACGGCGCCGGACCTGGTGATTTTTACGGCGCAATTGTTGTCTACGGCCGTTTCTCTGCTCACCATCTCTAACATTTTGGCAGACCATCAGATTGCTTTTGCTTTTGGCGGCCTGGCTTTTATCACCATGCCCACGCTGGCAGAGCATATTTCCGGCTATTTTCTAGGCACCACCCTGGTAGATGCACCCCGGCAGGTGCAGCGCATATTTGCCAGAGATTTACCCCCCATCGCCCCCCCGGCAGCCGACCCCGTGTATCAGACGGCGTCGCGCCAATTTGAGCAACGCCGGGCGGCCATTGAAGCGACCATTTGGGGCAATTTAGATCAGATCGGTATGCCCCCCTATTTTTTGTCTGAGATTAACGGTTATTTTGGCCGGGACATTAGCGCCGCCCTCAAACTGGGCGATATTGAACTGCTGGAAGCAAACCTGGATTGGCTGCTGGTTTTGATAGACAATCATGGCTGGCCGCGGGAATTGCTTAATGTTTACCTGCGGGCTTATAATGAGGCGGTACAGACGCACTTGCCGATGGCCGAGCACCCTTTACGGGGCTGGCTGGAACAGGCGATTATGGCCGAAAACTGATAGGAGGAATAAGCTGATGTTAAAAGAATTCCGAGAATTTTTGAATCGTGGGAATGTGATGGATCTGGCGGTGGCTGTGATTCTGGGCACTGCCTTTATAGCCATTGTCAATTCACTGGTCAATGACATCATTATGCCCTTGATTGGCGTGCTGTTGGGTGGCCTGAATTTTGCCGACCTGACGGTGCAGGCGGGGGATGCGGTCATTACCTATGGCAATTTCATTCAGGCCATTGTCAATTTTGTCATCATCGCCTTTGTCATTTTTATGATCGTGCGGTATTACAACCGTATGGCGAGCAAAAAGGAAGAAGCGCCAGCCGCACCGCCCGCGCCAGCCGAAGATGTGCTGCTGCTGCGGGAGATTCGGGATTTGCTCAAGAAATAAAAAAAGGGTGTACCTGTCCGGTACACCCTTTTTATTAGTGTGAATTGTGTTCTTCACGGCGCGCCCTGGCTTCGGCGGCAATTTTTTCTTGCATATGGGAGGGGACACGGCCGTAATTCTGGAAGACCATGCTAAACACCCCGCGTCCCTGCGTCATGGAGCGCAGATCGGCGGAGTAGGATTGCATTTCGGCCAGCGGCACTTCCGCTTTCACCACGCTTTTCGTGCCATCCTGGTCCATGCCCAATACCCGCGCCCGGCGGGTGTTTAAGTCACCCATAATGTCGCCCATATTATCGGAGGGAACGGTAATGGTGACCTGGTAAATTGGCTCTAGCATGATGGGGCCGGCTTCCATCATAGCCTTTTTGAACCCTTCACGCCCGGCCGTCTGGAATGCAATTTCCTTCGAGTCTACCGGGTGTTCTTTGCCGTCATACACAATCGCCTTAACGCCGACGACAGGATAACCGGCAATTGGTCCGGAATCCAGCGCCTGGCGGCATCCTTTTTCGGTGGCGGCCACAAACGGCGCTGAAATGGCCCCACCAAAAATTTCTGAGGCAAACTCGAAGTCGGCGTCATCGTCCAATGACTCCACCCGCAGGAAGACGCGTGCATATTGCCCGGCGCCACCGGTTTGTTTTTTATGTGTATATTCCGCCTGGGCAGTGCGGGTAATCGTTTCCCGGTAGGGGATGAGGGGAGTGCTGGTAGTCATGTTAACGCCAAATTTGTGCTGGGCCTTCTTGACCGCTATTTCCAGGTGGGTGTTGCCCATGCCGGACAGAATCGTTTCGTGCGTGGCCTGCTCGGTGTGCCAATGCAGCGTCAGGTCTTCAGTGACCAACCGGTTGAGCGATTGGCTGAGTTTGGCTACGTCGGATTGGCTGACCGGGTGGATGGCTACCTGGGCAATGGGGGGCGGCTGTTGGATGGCTTCCAGTTTGAGCTTTTGGCCACGATCACATAGGGTATCATTGGTGCCGGTTTCGCCCAGTTTTACCACCGCGCCAATGTCGCCGGCATGTAAGCGGGGGATGGGCATTTGCTCCTTACCGCGCAAGATCTGTAGGGAACCGACACGCACTTCGCTATCAGCATTGGCATCCCACACCCGGCTGTCTGACTCCAAAACGCCGCCGTAGATGCGCAGGTAGCTCATTTTACCGTAGGGGTCTTCACGGGTTTTGAAGACAAAGGCCGCCAGGGGGGAGCTATCGCTGATGGGATATTCGACTGCAGCGCCATTGGCGGCAACGGCCGTGAACGGCCCCACCTCATCTGGCGCCGGCAGCAAACGCATCATCGCGTTAAGTACCGGCACCACGGCAATGCCGGCCTGGGGGGCGCTGTATAGCACTGGCACGCACAACCCTTGTTTGATGGCCAGCTTCAAGCCCCGCACAATATCTTCATCCGGCAGCGTGTCCTCCTCAAAATATTTTTCCATGAGGGCGTCATCCCCTTCAGCGGCGGCCTCGATGACGGCCATGTGGGCGGCTTCCGCTTCTTCCATCATATCGGGGGGAATGGGGCCACGTTCATCTTTATCGCCCAGGCGGGCTTCCATAGAAAGCAAATCTACCACCCCCTTGAACGAGGGGCCTTCGCCAATGGGGAGTTGCAGCGGCACAAAGTTGCCTTTCAAATTTTCTTTGACGCTGTTCAGGGCGCGTTGGGCGCGCACATTGTCCCGATCCATTTTGTTGATGACCACCACGCGGGGCAGGTTGCGCTGTTCGGCGGCGTGCCAGACAAGCTCTGTGCCCACTTCCACCCCGGCGACGGCCTCGACGAATACCAGGGCGCCTTCTACAACGCGCAGGGCGGCATTCACTTCGCCGATAAAATCGGCAAAACCGGGCGTGTCCAGGATATTGAGTTTGTGGTCGCGCCATTCCACAGGGGCAATGGCAGTGGTGACTGAGCTGTTTCGGGCAATTTCCTCTTCTTCAAAATCCATAACGGCCGTGCCATTTTGAACATTGCCCATGCGTGTCGTCGCTCCTGTATTGAACAACACCCGTTCAACAAAGGTCGTCTTCCCCGCGCCGTTATGAGCGATGAGAGCTACGTTGCGAATCTGACTTGTCTTGTACTCTTTCATGCGCTAAGAACCTCTTAAGTTTTGGTTTAAATGGATTTTCGGGTAGGTGGTTTTTCTTCCGTCGCTTTCTCCGTCGGCTGGCGGATTGTAGACGAAAGGGGGGTTGTTGTCAAAGCAGGCGGAGTGCGCCAAAATGAAGGCAAAAGGCGGCCGGTAGCTGGTGGCTGGCCGCCAGTACCAGCCTCCCATCACCAGCCACTATGATTTGGAGAGGACACCATGACGTATGAGAAAACATTGGCGATGAAGGTGTTGGAAGGGAAAAAGATTCCCTATGAAGTTGCGCCCTATCCCAACCATATGCGTGACGCCGAAGAGATCGCGGTGGTGTTGGGCGTCCCGGCAGGGCAGGTCTTCAAGACGTTGGTGGTGCTGCCGCCGGGTACAACCGGGCGTGCCGCCAAACCCCTGCTTATCATCATTCCCGCCGACCGCCAGCTTAATCTAAAAAAGGTGGCGCAAACCGTAAACGCTAAAAAAGTGCAAATGGCAACGCATAAAGAAGCGGAAGCGATGACCGGCTTACAGGTGGGGGGGATTTCGGCGCTGGCGTTGCTGAATAAGGGGTTTGTGGTTTATCTGGATGCCTCGGCGCAGTCACATGAGCAGATTTATGTGAGCGCTGGGCAAAAAGGGCTGGATGTGAAGCTAAAGGTGGCTGATCTGGTGAAAGTAACGGGGGCGCAGTTGGCTGATTTAGCGGATTAGTGGTTGCATCTGGTTGTTCTCACCAGTCACCAGCCACTAATCCGCTGCATGATGGTTTCCGGTCAATTGTTGAATGGTTTCCACCACATCGGGGAAGTCGAAGGGTTTAGGTAAAAAGGCAGCATTGACCTTGTCTAGTGTTTCCTGGCTGGGACGAGGCCAGGCGCTCACCAGCACAAACGGCCGTGTCTCCCCCCGCCATCTCAATTCTTCTGCCAGTTCCACACCCGTCATCTTGGGCAGCCGGATGTCAAAAAAGAAGATGTCGGCCTCGGTAAAAATTGGCTCTTCTATGCGCGCCAGTAAATCTTCGGCGCTCATGTAAACCGGGCGTACCACAATGCCAAATAACCCCAGACCGCTGACCAGCAGTTGGGCGATGTTGGGTTCATCTTCTACATAGGTTACATGAATTTGTTTATGGGCTTTGTTAAGCATGGTATCCTTCCAGACAGCGATTTTGTCTGGAAGGATACCATACATCTAATTTTTGAACATGAGGGGTAGGTACTGTTTGTGGGCAGGCAGGTGCAAAATCTGCTCTTTGAGTACTGTGCCGGTAACGCCATCGAGCAGCACGGCCGTTGCCGGCAACCAGGCATCCTGATACGTATTGTCGGCTGGGCGGCTGGTCACAATGCGCACCATCACTTCTTGCCCCGGCAGCAGGCTGCCCTGCCAGTACACACGATGCCCTTCCAGCCAGGTCTGCCCGCCGGTTGCTCGCAGTGTACCGCTCCACACGGTCAGGTCGTCTGGCAGGCGCATATTGGCGGAGATAACGCCGGTGGCTGCCAGCCCGCCATTGCGCACCGTCAGCAGATAAGCCACCTGGGTGGCGGATTGGGGGCGATTGGGCACGGCCGTAAATGTGGACGCAGACAAATCGGGTGCATCAATCCAAAAGACGGCCGTGCGCTGGAAGGTCAGATTGTGCCGGTTGTAATGAATGGTGAGAGAGTTAGTCACGGCCGTGCCGGGCGTCAGCCCCGCTGCCGGCATTGCCTGGTACACAATCTGGCGCGCGCCGCCTGGGGCAATGCTGCCCTGCCAGGTCAGCCGGTTTGGCCCTGCCTCATACACTGCCCCGCCCTGGATGGAGCCGGGCAGCAGCGCCAGTTCCGGCGGCAAAGCATTCACCATTTGCACCTGGTTGAGGGGGGCCAACGTGGTGTTGCGCAAGGTAATGGTATAGGTACGGACGGCCGTAGACGCACCAGCCCGCGCATCTACTTCAAAGGTGGAATCACCCAAATCACCGAGCCAGCCCATGATACGGTTCATGGTCGCCGCTTCCTGGTCATCGGGCAGCCATTCAAAGGGGATAGCCCAGAAAACAGAGCGCCAGGTCGGGCCGGCTTTGGCTACGCCGGCAGGCATGCCGCTGTCGTGCCAGAAAAATGGCTGGCTGGCGGGCGTCAGGATCAGCCCATCGCCGTTGTTCAGGTAAGAGCCGCGTGTTAATGGCAGCGGCCCGGCCAGGTCCGCGCCAATAAAAGGTGAATTGCTGCCAAATGCCTGCGTGGGCGTCACCGATTCGCGGTAATCCCACACGCCCAGATATTCCCTAGCCAGTGGCGTTTTGTGGTGGTAATACAAAAAGTCCTGGCTGGTGAGGAAGAGGCGACCGCCGCGCGCCAGATAGGCAGTCAGGGCGTCTCTTTCCTGGGGGAGGATGGGCGCAAACCAGTCATAGCCGGTGTACCAGACGATGAAATCGTATTCCAGCAGTAAATGGGCCGGTGGTGGCCCGCGCCGTTCCACATCTTTCCAGCCGGTATCCCACACGTCATAAGCCAACCCCATGGCGTCCAGCGCGTTGGTGAGGCGAATATCTTCGTCATACCAGCGGTCATCATCCACGAAGAGAATCTGGCCGGGCGTTTTGTGGCTGAGGATGGTGTGGTTACTGGTGGCGGGGTTGTTGCCGGAAACGGCCGTAACAATGGTGGTGTGGTAAAAGTCTTTGGGCGTGTTGGCGGGAATGTCCAGATGCAGCACCGTCTGCCCGCGCTGGCAGGGGCCTAAGGTGAGGGTGGTGGTAACCAGGGAACTGCTCCACAGGCTGGGCACGGCCGTCAGTGAAAAGGTGTCGGTGAGCGTCTCGCTCAGGTTTTGCACCGTTAGCGTATACACCATATGGTCGCCGGGCACGGCAAAATCATCCACCCGATCCGGCAGCCAGCGCAGGCCAAACTGCTGGCGCGGCGTGGTGAAATAGGTAAAACTGCGTTCCAGTAACGTCTGCCGGTTCACGGCCGTTGACACCCCTTCCAGGCCAAACCCCAGGTACACAATGCGCCCCGGTTTGCACAAGTCGGAAGCCATGCCTGCGCCACGGCCGTCTGGAAAGGACAATGTTTGCCGGGACAGGGCGCGGTACATGGGCACGGCCGTGTCCGCTAATACCTGGTTGTTGGCGCTGCTGCCGCCATTCAGCGTCAGTGACAGCCCGGCAAAAATGGTGTTGGGAACGCCGGTGATGGTATGAGTCACCGGCGCTTTGCCCTGAAAGCTGGCATTGAGATCATCGTACCACCAGAGTTGGGAGGTAAAGCCGTGCCCATCAAACTGCCCAACCCGCTGGCCGCTGATAAATAAGTTGCCACCCTGTCCCAGATAATTGGTAATGACGTTGTTTGCCCCCAATACGCCGGGGGAATCTCTGGGAGCGGCCCAAACAACCTGGTCATAGGCGGCCATCACGTCATCTGTGGGTACATCGTACAGGGGATGGCGCACCGTCAGGGTGTCATAGGCATAAGACAGGTTCTCCAGGGCTGCCTGGTAATAAGCCGCCTGTGACTCGAAATACCATTGGCCGGTATCTACCAGCAGGGTCATTGGCCCTGGCAGCAGTGAGAAGTTACGGGTGACGCTGCTGCCTACCACCACGTTGACGGTACTTTGGCCCAGGCGATAATGGTCGGCGCGGGCGACAAGGGCATACGTGCCGGCGGGCAGGTTCAGGGTATAACGGCCGTCGCTGCCCGTCACGGCCGTTACCGGTGTATTGCGCACCTGCACCAGCACACCGGGCAGTGGTGTTTGCGTCTGGCTGTCTACGATCAGGCCGGTAACTGTGCCTGTGGGCAGCGGCGCCAGGGAAATATGTCGGGTGGTGGTCTGGTCTAAAGAGACCACTAACCCACTTGCCTGGTACGGTTGGTGGCCGAAAAGGGAGACGGAAATGGCATAAACGCCGGGCTGGAGCCAGGCTTCATACATACCGCCGGCATCGGTCTGGTAGGGCAGTGCCTCGCCGCCTGGGGTGGTAATGGTAATGGTGGTCAACGGCACGGGTTGGCCGTTGCTGGTGACGTTGCCTGTCAGACGGCCGTGTGGCGCATTGGGCCGCACAGCGGCATACACATCCAGCCGGCCCCACCCACTGTCCATATTGGGGTGTGCGGGCGCAATGGGCACGGCCGTGCCGGCCAACCGCTGCCGAATTTGGGCAATGGAAAGGGTGGGGTTGGCCGACAGCAGCAGCGCCGCCGCGCCGGAGACGTGCGGCGCGGCCATTGACGTGCCATTGTAATAGCCATACAGACCACCTGGCAGCGAGGAAAGCGTCTGTGTACCGGGCGCTACCAGCCAGGGTTTAATTTCGCTGGTCAGCGGCGAAGGCCCTAATGAAGAAAACCAGGCGACTTCATCTATGTCATCGCTGGCGCCAACGGTTAAGACGCCGGGGTAACTGCCGGGTGCGCCTACGGTGGCGGTAAATGGCCCCATATTCCCGGCGGAAAAAACGGGCAAGATACCGGCGCTTAACAGCAGGTTGATGTCCAGTAGAAATTCAATGTTGCCGCCATCCCCACCCCAGGAGCCATTCACGATGTCGGGGGCCAGCGCCGGGTTATTGGCCGGGGCCAGCAGCCATTCAAAACCGGCGTGGGCGTCACTGGCGTATATCAGGCCGTAGGGGGTGGCAATGTTGACGGCGATCCACCGGGCGCCTGGGGCCACGCCAAACCCGTTGCCGCCGACGGCCGTGCCCGCCACATGGGTGCCGTGCCCAAAATTATCTACCGGCACGGTGATGGTGGGCAGCACCGCGTTATACCAGTTGCCGCTGTGGTTGAAGACGCCGCCGCCCAGATTGCCCCGGTAATTGTCTAGTAGTATGGGATGCTGATAATCTACGCCGGTATCCATGATGCCCACCGTGACGCCGCTGCCATTGATTCCCAGACCGTACCAGGCGTGGGGGGTATTGACGCGGCGGATGCCCCAGGGTAAGGGGAAGCCGCTTTCTGGGGCTGCCAGTGGGCCGCTGCCTTCTTGCAGCAGGGTCAATTTGGGGTCATCGGCTGCCGCATCGGCTGCTGGTTTGACGCGGTCCACCACAGCGTCCAGGCGGATTTCGGCCACATCGGGGTTGGCAGCCAGGCTGTGTATAGCGTCGGCGGTACCGGTGGCGGCGATAGCGTTGATGATCCACAGGGGGCGGTAGGTGTGAATACGGCCGTCTTGCTGCATGGTTTCCAGTTGGGTAATGGTGGCGGCCTGGGCGGCGACGGCCGTTGTTTGCAGTTGTTGGATGATATAAGCGCGCCGGGCGACGGCCGTAGCCCCTTCTGGCAGTTGTGTCAGGTCAGCCTGTTGTGGAAATGTGACGATGAATCGCAGGGGTTCGTCAGCGGCGGCTGCCGCCATTGCTTCTAACAGCGGTGGGTCAATTTTGGCGGCGGTTTGCTCAGATAAGGGCAAGGAGGGGGATTGCCCAGCGGGGGCGGCCTGCATGAAGGCCGGCCACAACAAAAGAAGCAGAAATAGGAGGGGGATTAAGCTAGAAAGGAGGTGTTTCAAACGAATTGTCATAATCGTTTAACCGGATGGGATGGAAAGGTTATACTTTAGGACAGGATTATAACAGAAGTGCGGGTCAGACAGTCCTGACTGATGCAGAGATAGTACACGGCTTTTGCAGTGACATAAAGTTATTGACATAACGACATCTCGATAGCACCTTGACAAACGAATACGCCAAATGGCCACCAAACTGCCCAGAGGAGGTACAATCCAGTAACATCAAAAACTGGA
>JABFFZ010000094.1 GCA_013112725.1 Chloroflexota bacterium | reverse complement strand
AAATACCCAGCGCTCTCAGATAAACTGTCTCCATCCGTTGGCGCACACGGGGGTGAGAGTGATGGATACGTTCGTGATGTAATTGGTTTATGATTTCCGGTGTGAAACTCAGCTTGATCATGTCCTTCTCTAACTCCTCAATAAAAACCGCGGAGTATAGCTTTCTCTTGTTTGCTGCCAAGTGGGTTTCAGATCAGAATGTCAGTTTATGCCCTTTCAAGGTATACCCTCGTTATAGTATACTCCTGATAATATAGATTAGTTTATGTATGGATTTGGTATGAGAACAAGTTCACCCACCCCGGACAACTAACCTGCCTTTTCTTGTTTCGAGCGGCCTTCGACGCGGAATCTTTCACGCAGGCCAGGACGAAAGCTTCCGCGCTCCGAAGGCTTCGCCCGGAATGAGATGGCTCTATTTTAGCAGCGCCAACACCTGGCTGAGCAATTTGCCGTTGGTGGCGACTGATTCGTTGTGATGGATCGTAGGCGTTCCCTGCCAGTCCGTGAATGTGCCGTCGGCCTCTTCCAGAATCACTTGCAGCGGCGCGGTGTCCCACAATGCCATGATGGGGTCAATCATCACGTCGGCGCGGCCGGTGGCTACCAGAGCATAGCCGTAGGCATCCCCCCAGGTGCGCTGAATATAGGTGGCCTGGATAAGCCGCTGCCACTGTGGCTGGCGTGGGCCAAACGAGTTGAGATCGCTGGCTAACAGCACGGCATCCGCCAAACTGGCAGTGGCGGAAGTATGGCAGCGACGGCCGTTCCAATAACACCCCCCACCCCGCACCGCATACACCATCTCGTTCAGCGCCGGGAAGTTGATGACGCCTAACAACGCTTTTTCGCCGTCCAATAGGGCCAGCAAGTTGGCGTAAATGGGTACGCCACTGACAAAAGATTTGGTGCCGTCTATGGGATCAATAATCCAGGTGTAGGGCGAATCGGATGGGGTACGGCCGTATTCCTCGCCCACCATGCCATGATCCGGAAAACGGGCGGCGATCAGTTCGCGCAGCTTTTGTTCGGCTAACTGGTCGGCAATGGTTAAGGGGGTATTGTCGGCCTTCCGTTCCGCTTTCACGCCGGTTTGAAAATAACCCAGGGTAATGCGGCCAGCCTGCCAGACGGCATCCAGCGCAAACTGCAACAGTTCATTCACTTCTGCTTGATTCATACTTCCTCCGGTAGGGGTTGAGAGGCACGTACCTGAATACTTTCCGGGCGAATGACCTTGATACCAACACGAGATAGCGTAGGTACGTCCATGAGCATATTGGTGTACGAGGCATTGGCCAGTGGGCAGTAGCACTCTTTGGCGTGAATGCTGCGGCGCACCTCCTGAATTTTTTCGCCAAACCAGATTGCCTTAAAGTCATAGTTGTGGTCACGCAAATTGCCCAGGTTATCGGCGCGCACACAGCAAGGCCAGACCGTGCCATCGGCGTAAATCTGGGCGCTGGCCCAGCCGGCATAACAACCAATCACCTGATCTTGCTCATCCAGAATGCGTTTGACCAGCTTGTAATACTCCACCCGAAACGCCTCGGTGATTTTAGCCACCCCTTTGTACGATTTGCTATTGACGTAGGCCATGAGCTGGTCAATGGCGGCGGCGTAGGCTTCCGGGCTGGGGGTGATGGGCAGCCCCACGGTGTCCAGTTCCACACGTGGTTCGGCGATTTCGGTGATGAACTGATCCGCGCCGGATTGGTCGGCGTAGGCGATCAATTCGTCCAGATGCCCCACGCTAAAAACGGAGATGACGGAATGGATGCCGACGACAAAGTTAGGGAATTCGCGGCGCAGCGCCAGGTATTGCTCCAGCCGCTCCTCGAACTTCTCAAAGTTACCCGCCACGCCGCGAATAAAATCGTGTTTCTCCCCCACCCCATCGAGCGAGAGGTTAATGATCAGCTGGCTGTCTGGGCACGCTTCTAAAATGGCGCGCACCCGCTCCGGCCCGCTGTGCAAAATGCCGTTGGTGGGGATGTTGATGATGCCCGGTTTGCAGTGCCGGTAGGCCAACTTGGCCAGTTCGACGATATGCGGGAACATCAGCGGTTCGCCGCCAGAGATGGTGAACCAGTAGGGGGCCGTGCCTAACGAAGCCAGCACTTTATCCCATTCGGCAATGGTCAGCTCATTTTCCCGCTTCATCCAGATGTTACAGGTGAGGCAGCGGGAGTTGCATTTGGGCGATGGCGAGAGCGTCAGGTTGAGCGGCAGCATTTTCGGCCAGCCAAAACGCCGGTAGGCCTGGAAGAGGGGGATTCGGGCGAGAACGCCGGGCATGGAATTCATAATGTGACATGGTGACAAGGTGACAAGGCGACAAGGTGACTACTCTGTCACCGTGTCATCCCGTCACCTTGTCACCTTTAGCTCCTTTGTCGTGGTGGCAATTTCCCAGATGGTGTGGTTTTTGGCGCCGGTTTTGTAGTCGCGGCGGCCGAGCATACGGCCGTATACCTCCAGCCCCACCACCGCCCACGTCCATAGGAACGGCCGTGGCCGCCACTCCATATTCCGCAGCAGCAGACCAACCATTTTGCCGCCGGACATGGTGCTGACCTGGTAGCCGACCTGTTTTTGTAAATCGAGATGACCGGCATAAATGCGGCGACGCTGGCGCAAAAAGTCGGCCACCGTTTCCGGCCCTTTGTTGGCCACGATGGCGTCGGGGCAATACTGCACCCGGTAGCCCTGGCCGCGCACAATGGGTTCGATGCTGGCTTCGTCTACGGCCGTGTGGTAGGGAATGCGCGTAAACAGGCGGCGAAACCCCACCATCTCCCCCCCTTTGAAGCTGCCCGCCATATTCAACGCATGGTGCAGCCGCCACAACAGCTGCACGGCAAAACCCATAAATGTGGCCGGGTCATTCACCGGCAGCGGATGGCAGCCGGTCATGCCCACTTCCGGGTCGGTGAAGGGCAGCATGAGTTGTTCCACGGCGTCCAGGGCGGGCAGCAGGTCGGCGCTGCATAGGATGAGCAAATCCTCCTGCGCTTCGCGGATGAACAGGTTCATAGCCGATGCTTTGCCTTCCCGCTGCTCCTGGACAAGCAGGCGAATACGGCCGTCCTGCACTGCAAAATCTTGCACCACCTGTTCTGTGCCATCGGTGCAGCCGCTGGCGACGACGACGATTTCGGTAATCGTCACCCGCTGTAACTGCTGATCCCGGATGCGTTGCAGCAGTTTGCCGATGTTGGCTTCTTCGTTGTAAGCGGTAATACCCAAAGAACAATTCAGCGTCATAAGCCGGCAAGTATACCGGATGGCTTATCTGCCAACCACCTCACGGATCGGGGGTAAAACGGCCGTCCCCCACCCCGCGCCACACCTGATACGTCTCGACGCCAGCCACGAAGATGTCTACAATACCATCCCCGGTCACGTCGCCGACAGCAATGGATTGGTAACGGCCGTAGCCAAAACCCTGCCCCCGTCGCAAATGGCCGCTGCCGTCATTGAGCCAGACACGGCCGTTGTTTTCCCCACCCACCACCAGGTCTAGATCACCGTCGCCGTCCAGGTCGGCCAGATAAACAGACCAGGTAAGCCCCCGGCCCAATCGCTGCCCCAGGCGGAAATTGCCCTGCCCGTCATTGAGCCACACCTCGTCTGCGCCGTTATTGCCCACCACGGCGTCCAGAAAACCGTCGTCGTTTATATCACCCAGGGCGACGGCCATGCTTTCGCTCTGTCCCAACTGCTGACCGCTGTCCATGAACCGTCCCTGGCCGTCATTCAACCAGACGGTATTGGGAGTGTTGAAAGTATAGATGTTTTGGCCCATGAGGCCCCAAGCCATAGCCCGCCACCACTGCCTGAATCGGGCCATAGCTGGCAGGGGATTGTCTTGATCGTGAATGGTACGGCCGTTGGCTAAAAAAGCGTCAATTATGCCATCCCCATTTAAATCCCCCAGGGCTACGGCATTGCTGCCGGTTTGCCCAATGTGTTGCCCGCTGCGCCGTAAACCACCAGCGCCATCATTCAGCCAAACCTCACTATAGGCAGGGTAACGCGCACCCTGGCCAATCCAGCCGCAGCAGCCGGTGGTAAAGGCATCCAGACGGCCGTCTCCATCCAGGTCGGCCAGGACCACATTCAACTGTGACGAGCGATGCACAAAATCGCCCGGCGCATAGATGGTGGTTGTAAAAGCACCGGAGCTATCGTTTTGATACACCATCAGTCCGCTGTAACTGCCGGAGAGAATATCCACGTACCCGTCGTTATTGATGTCACCCACAGCCGCAGCAAAACTGCGCCATTCGCCTAATTCCTGGCCGCTGTCGGTAAAACGGCCGTCACCCTCATTCCACAGCACCCGGTCAGCCCGCCAGTAACCGTCGCCAACCGAGCCGACAGAAAGAAAAGCATCCAGACGGCCGTCGCCATTTACATCCCCCAGCGCCACATGACGCACATCATACGTGCTGTCCAGGGTCACATACCAGAGATGACGGCCGGCCAATAACATCACCAGCGGCAGCAGCACCAGAAACAGATACCCGGCCCACCGCCAGGGCTGCCCGCCGCGCCTGGGCATCGTTATGCCGCCGCCGGTGGACACGGCCAGCAACGGCCGTGCCCGCCAGACATAGACGCGCTGGCGAATACCACCTGCCAGAAGGCCGGCCAATTCCCGCACCAGAAATAGCAGGAGTGCGAGACGGCCGTGCGCGGCCGCCAACATGAGTCGCTCTCTAAATAACTCCTCCATCTCGTCGGCAAATTCCTGCCGAAAGTGAGGCGAAAAGAGTTGGAGACAGCGGCGGTAGAGCTGGATAAAGACCGTGTTCATGGCTAACTACCTGCCTGCCCTGCCAGCCGTCGTTTGGCCGCCAATATGAGCGATTGCAAGCGTGCCATCTCCGCCTGCACTACCTGGCCGCCTTTGGGCGTCAGCCGGTACGCTTTGCGCGGGCGGCCCGGGTGTGCTTCCAGCTCCGGCGCATCGCCGCCCGCATCGCCGCGCCCCTCCACCCGTTCAATGAGCAGTTGATCCAGCAGCCGGGCCAGCGCCTCATACAGCGTGCCGGTGCTTAAATTGACTTTGCCGTTACTCAGCGCCGCCACATCTTTGATGATGGCATAGCCATGTTTTTCTCCTTCGCTCAGGCTGAGCAAAATAAAGAAGGTTGGTTCCCGCAGAGGCAGCAGATGGGAAATGTCATCTTCCTGGTGTGGCATCGTTTGTGATCTCGTTCACTATATGTCGGATACCGACTTAATTTGGGAAAATCATAGCGGATTTAGTGCCCACAGTCAATACGCTATGTAGGACAATCGCATACGCAATTCTACTGAGGCCAAAGTCGGCCTTCGCCGATGGGCCACAGCCCACGAAGGCGGGCTTCGCCTTCTGTTGGTGCAGATTTATCTGCCAAATTGAGGAATATGCGATTGCCCTGATACGCTATGGTAATCCGCCGTATCCGCGAAAATCCACGTCCTATTTCTGACTGGTCTACGGCCGTTAATTGGGGCACAATGAGGCGTATGGCAGAGACAGCATCTCCCACAGAAGAAACAGAAACCTGGTTGGAAGGCATCGTCTCCGTAATGGCGGCGTTGGCGGCAAATAGCCGTCCCATTTACACGGTCTACATCCAGCAAGACGCCCGGCAGCGACATGATCGGAAACTGGCGCGGCTGGTGGACACGGCCGTCGCCGCCCACATCCCGGTGCAAAGCGCAGACGAAGCGTTCATTGGCGAACACGCTAGCGGCAGCAGCCATGGCGGCGTGTTAGCCCGTGTAGGCCCCCGCTGTTTTCTCACCTGTGCCGATTTGCTGGCCGGCATGGCCGCGGGCACGGCCGTACCGTTCATTGCCATGCTCGATGGCATCGAAGACCCGTTTAACTTCGGGCAGGCGGTGCGGGCGCTGTATGCGGCGGGAGCGGATGGGCTGGTGCTGCGGCCACGTAACTGGTTATCGGCGGCGGGCACGGTAGCGCGGGCATCGGCGGGCGCATCGGAATGGCTGCCCACGGCTGTGGCCGAAACCGCCGCGGAAGCCGCCACCTTTTTCCGCCAGCAAGGGTTGGTGATTGCCTGCGCCAGCCATGAGGAGGCAATCTCTATCTTTGAGGCAGATTTGACACGGCCGTTGTTCCTCCTCATTGGCGGTGAAAAACGGGGCATCACCCGCTCCTTTTTGCGCCAGGCTGATGTGCGCTTGCAGATACCCTACGGCCGTACCAACTTCAATCAATCCCTGGGCACGGCGGCGGCAACGGCCGTGATCAGCTTTGAAATCAGGCGACAAAGAAAACATGACACCTGAAACCCGCTCACGCCTGCTCAACATTCTGGTCCCATTCAGCCTTTCCATTCTGGCTGTTTTTGTCACGTTGGAAGTAGCGTTTCGTCTTTTTTACCAGCTCATCCCCATGGAAGTATGCGCTGCCGACCATATCATCGGCACGTATTACTGCCAGCCCTACTTTGAATATGACAAACCCATTCGCTATGGCTACAAATACATCCCTGGCTTCCGTTTGGAAGGGATGTGGGACCCGGCCAACCCTTTCCTGGCTAACAGCGAAAACAGCACCGCCCCTACTCCCCGCGATGATGCCTTCCCCTATCTATTTGAAACGGACGACATGGGTTTTCCTAACAAACCCGGCCCCTGGCAAGATAACTACAACATTGTGATTGCCGGGGACTCCTTCACCATTCGTACCGCGCCGCAAACGTGGATGGAACTACTGGCCGAGCAGACTGGCAGTGACATTCTCACTCTGGGCGCACCCAGTTGGAGTACGCTCAACGAGGTGGAAGCGATCAAACAATTTGGCCTGGACAAAAACCCGGAATGGGTCTTGCTCATGTTCTTTGAGGGGAATGATCTGGTCAACACCGGCCAATATCTGGAGCGGCGGGACAGCGGCCTGAACTGGCGCGAATTTGATATGCAAGATGTGTCCCTGCGCCGCCGTTTGCTGACGCCTCATTTTGCCCGTTATCTGTGGGACAAATTGTTCCCAGGCGAAGAAACTGCGCCGGTGAAATACCGTTATCCGGTCGCCGCCAGCACGGAAGTTGGCGAAATTGAAACGGTGTTTAAGGAGGTTCACCTGCTGCCGCTGAGCGCTGATTATGAGACGCTGGCTCGTTCTGACGAGTTCGCGGCTATGAAAGAAGGGTTATTAGAACTCCAGGCGCTAACCGAAGCGCAAGGGGCGCGGCTGGTGGTGGTGTATATCCCCAGCAAGGAGCATGTGTTGTGGTCGCGGGTGTGGGATGAGGTGGATGTGAACAATGTGCTGGAACGCACGGTGACGGTGCGGTTAAGTGAGGGGGATCACGGCCGTCTCCTTTTTGACCCCATTTACCTCAGCTATGACCAGTTCACGGCCAACCAGCGCGCCCAGGAGCAGTTACTGAGCGATTTCACGGCCGAAGTCGGCATTGAATTCTTGAATTTAACCCCTATCTTCTGGCAGAAAAGCATTGAAACCGGGGAACTCTATCATTTTGCCGACCCCCACTGGAACCAGGCCGGCAACCAACTCGCCGCCGATGCGATTGCGACTTTTTTGAGAGAGATAAAGCAATAAGTGCAAAAACAACTTCATGGATTATGAACCCCCAGATGGAGTCAATTCTCACACGGCCGTGCCCACCCCGCCAAAATCCAACAGGCCATATCCTGCGCCAGCCATGCCTGGGCGTCTACCCAAACACCGTTCACCAACAAATCCCAGTGCAGATGGTTGCCGGTGGAGAGGCCGGTGGTACCAACCGCGCCAATCGTTTGTCCCGGCTGCACCACCTCACCCACCGAGACCAACACCTCCGCCATATGGTAATAGCCCGAATAAATGCCCAACCCGTGATCCAGAATCACCGCGCCGCCGCGCACATACAGCGGTTCTGCTACTACCACCGTACCTGCCGCCGGGGCATACACGGCCGTGCCTCCATACGCCGAAAAATCCACTCCCTCATGGTACGTGCTAAATGGGCCGCCATTGTATGAACGGCGTGCGCCAAAAGCCGAGGTGATTTCCAGATAGTCGCGGATGGGCAGTTGGAATGGGCCGTCCCATTGCGGCGTTGGGCTGTTTTGCTCCCAAATGGCAAACAGTCGCTCCCGCTCCTGGCGAATGGACTCCTGGTCAATGGCCGCTGCCGCCCCTGTCAGCGTAATGGATTGGTACTCCCACAAGTTGGGGTCTTCAAATTGCCAGGGCTGCGCCCAGAGCGGCTGCCCGGCCACCTGAATGGTAAGTTCTGGCTGGCGACGGCCGTAAAACGCCCCCGTGCCCGTCAGGGCCAGCCAACGGCCGTCGGCCACAAAACTGTCCATCGCCGTGGCCCCCAATATGGCCGTCACCGGCTCGTCAGCGGCAACCGTACCGCGTATTGCCAACGCCTGCCCCGGCTGCGGTATAGGCTGCGACAGTTCCAGCCCGGTTATCCCCACCGGCCATTCCCGCGGCGGTGTGTCCCCGCCGGGCGCAAAAAGCGGCGCATACAGCAGCGGGCGATAGGGCGTCGCCAACCCATTGGGCAAAGCCAGTTGCCAGGGAGATTGGTTCAGGCGCACGGCCGTAGCCAGCACATTCCCATAGGGTCGTGACAACGCCCCCATTCTTTCCCCACCAGAGCCGGGAATGGCAACGGCCGTGCCCATCACTGGCTGCCGCTGCCGGTTTAACTGTGGATTCGCCACCCGCAAATCGGCCACCGGCACGCCATACCGGTAAGCCAGCGCCAGCCAGCTATCCCCCACCTGAACGGTGTGCATGATGCGGTCTTCCTGCGCAGCCAACGGCTGTGCCCCCCACATCATCACCCACATTACCAACCCAACTAACAACCATCTCTTCATCATGCCAAATGTACCTTTTTCCCGCGCCCTGCACAAACACATAGCCCGATATAGCATCGGCGACTATAATGAATTGCCTACGACAACGTAACCGTTCAGACCTGACAGGTTTTTTACCAGTTCAACTTGAAACTTTGCAGGCCAAAAACCTGTCAGGTCTCTTGAGGGACTGAACACTTACACGACAACCCCAAAGGGATAGAAATTCATAATTCATAATTCATAATTCATAATTTATAATTCATAATTCATAATTCATAATTTCCATAGGAGTTCCCATGAATCAATTTGATCTCACCGGAAAAGTAGCCCTCATCACCGGGGCGTCACGCGGCATTGGGCAGGCCATTGCCGAAGCCTATGCGGCCGCCGGGGCCAGCGTCGTCCTGACCAGCCGCAAACAAAGCGGCGTGGACGAAGTAGCCGCCCTCATCAACAACCAGGGTGGCAAGGCTCTGGCTGTGGCCGCGCATACGGGGGAGCAAACGGCCGTAGACGCCCTCATCCAGCAAGCCACCAAGACCTTTGGCGGCATTGACATCCTGGTCAACAATGCCGCCACCAATCCCCATTTTGGCCCCATCATGACCGCCGAAGAAAGCCACTGGGACAAAATTCTGGATGTCAACGTGAAGGGATATTTCCGGGTAGCCAAAGCGTGCGCGCCTGTTATGCAGCAGCGCGGCGGCGGCAAAATTATCAACATAGCTTCCATCGCCGGCAAAAAGCCGCAGCCCGGCATGGGTATCTACTGCGTTAGCAAGGCGGCCGTGCTGATGCTCACTGAAGTGTTAGCCGTCGAACTGGCAGACGCCAACATCCAGGTCAACGCCATTGCACCCGGTTTTATCAAGACCCGCTTCAGCCAGGCTATCTGGGGCAACGAGCAAATCAACAACATGGTGATGAAAGCCATCCCCCAGAGACGTATGGCCGAACCAGAAGAGCTGACCGGCATTGCCCTCTACCTGGCTTCGCCCGCTTCCAGCTTCACCACCGGCAGCACCTTCCTCATTGACGGCGGACAGTTTATCAGCAGCGGTATTCCAATGTAAGTAATTGGGTAATTGTGCAGTTAAAGCAGCCAATTACCCAACTACTCAATTACCATGAGTGACCACAAATTTATCGCTATTGAGGGCGTCATTGGTGTGGGCAAAACGACGCTGGCGCGTTTGCTGCCACCTTATTTCCCCAACGCCTCCGTATTGTTGGAAGTGTTTGAAGAGAATCCGTTTCTGGCGGACTTTTATCAAAACCGGGCGCAGTATGCGTTTCAGACACAAATATTCTTCCTGCTCAGCCGCTATCACCAGCAGCATGAAGCGGTACCTGCCGCGTTGCAACAGGGCTACCTGGTTTCCGATTATACCTTTGCCAAAGACGAACTGTTTGCCTGGCTCAATTTGAAGGATGACGAACTGGCGATGTACGGCCGTGTCTATGCCGCCCTGGGTGACAAAATCCCCAAACCAGACCTGATCGTTTACCTGCAAGCCGACCATGAGGTGGTGATGCGCCGCATTGCCCAACGTGACCGCCCCTATGAACGGGATATGGACCCGGAATACATCCGCCAACTGGCCGCTGCCTATGAAGCCTGGCTGAGCAATTTGCAAGACACGGCCGTACTCATCCTACCCGTCAACGAACTCGACTTTCTTTCCCAACCAGAAGATGTGGCTTATGCCGCCGCCCAGATCAAGGAAATCCTGGCGGCCCAGGCCCCCACCCGCATCCCTGCCGACACCGGAATGAGTCTGCCGGTAGACGGCCGTTTGCCCACCTTACAAAGCTTCCACCGTCAGCTAAATGCTGCACTGCCCGTTGACCCGGTTACTCCCGAAACCAATCACACCACCCTGCGCCGTGAACTGGCCGACCTGCTCATTCACCTGCTCAACGTAGCCAACCACACCGGGGTTGACCTGGAACAGGCTTATCTGGAAAGAATGAAGAGCGTAATCCGTGAACCGTAATCGGATTACGAATTACGGATTGCCCCCTCCCAGTACCGAAGTCCGGTTTAACCCCATCTCCCCATCTGTTACCATCTGCCCGGAGTGGGGCAAGTTTCCAAACTTGCCTGCCAAAGGAGCAGAATATGAATCACCTATCCCGTTTACCCGTTTTGTTTTTCATCGTTGCCGTTTTTCTGGTGGTGGTCAAGGCCGTCACCCTCGCCGATACGCGTCCCGTGGATGGCGGCTTGCCGCCCCTCATCTTCGTTGCCCGCGCCCACCTGGCCACAAAAGACACAATGTTTCATAATGAAGTTGGCCCCGCTGGGCAATTTGGCACCGGTCTGGCAAAATACGCCCCCGGCAGCAAACTGGTGCAGCGTGACGCCGATGGGTCACTGCATATCTACAACCTGCCCGGCCTGGTAGATGTGCAATCCCCCGATGTCAACTTTACCGCCACCAAAATCGTGTTTGCCGGGGCCAAAACCATTGACCCTACCAGTCCCGACTATGGCTGGCGGCTGTATGAAATCAACGTGGGTGATTACAGCGGCGCCAGCCTGGTACAACTGACCTTTTCCAACCGCAGCATCACCATCCCTAATGCTGGGGTTTGGGGCAATACTCCCACCTATGGCAAATATCATGACCTGTTCCCGGCCTACCTGGCCGACGGCCGTATCGCTTTCAACTCCTCCCGCTACCCCACCCGCGCCCATTATGACGGCCGTGAATCCTTCAACGTCTACATCATCAACGGCAACGGCTCTGGCCTGCGCCGCATCACCACCGAACGCGCCGGGGTATTGCACCCCACACCGCTGCCGGACGGCCGTATCCTCGTCTCCCGCTGGTGGAACCAGTTCAACCAGCCTTCGGAGACCGGCATCTACAACCGCATAGACAATGCTCCGCAAAACACCACCCTGCCCGATGGCACCATCATTCTGGCCAACCCCGACGCCACGTTTAACCCAGCGCTGGCGATCCTACCTGGCGGTTTCCAGGTCCGCCAGGCGCCCAACACCTGGCATCTGATGACGGTCAACCCCGACGGTACCCATTTTCAGCGCTACGCCTGGACGCCCTGCTGCTTCTGGAATTTGACCAATGATTCCGGGCACGGTGACACTTATGCTGCCGCGCAGCCGGCAGTGGTGCAAGCCAATGGGCAACTTTTTGTGGCCTATACTATGCAACCCGATCAGTCAATGGTTCATTCCACCTTCAAAACCGGCATCCGTGTGGCCCGTCCCGGCGTGGAAATGCTCTACGCTAATGCCGTAGACGCTCTGGCGGGGCTGAGCTATGACAAAGCGTGGAACCAGGGAGACGACTCCGGCCCTTACGCACTTCACCCGTCAGGATTACCTGACGGCCGTATCCTCTACTCCCAATCTGAAGTGGATAACAGTCTGCCTACCAGCGGCACGTATAACGGCGTGACCCTGCAAGGTTCCAACGTGCGCTACCGGCTGTGGACAATGGAATTAAGCGGCGACGGGCAAACGCCTATCGCCATTGACCTGGCTCCTTTCGGCCTGGGCACAGCCGACCTGATGGACGCCAAACCGATTGTAGCGCGGGTTGGGTGGTCATCCCTACCCGACGCTCCTTATCCCATCGCCAGCGACGACCCCATACAGGGCAATGTACCCAACACCCTGCCCGCCTACTGGTTCAGCCAAAATGACCCTGGTGAGATTCAGACGGCTACAGTTCACAATCCTAATGTCTACGCGAACCCTTCCCTCTGGTCGCCTTACGTGAACAATTCGCCGCCGCCCGGCAGCGTGGCCACCGCCGAATTGTGGCTTGACGCCAACCAGTTCACCGGCGTGTACTGTTACAACGACTGGCCCAATCCCTGCGCCAATTTCCGCGCCGATAATCAGGTACGAGCCATCCTCTGGGATGAAGTTGAAGTCACACCGGAAGGCGCATTCACCATGACGGCGCCGGCTGACGTGATGGGCTTTTTTGTGTTGCGCGACGCCGCAGGGCGGCTGGTGCGTGGTTGGAATCGGGGGTACACCACCATTGCCCAGGGCAGCGCCTGGGCGCGCCCCGGCGAAACCGTCACCTGCACCGGCTGCCACATGGGGCACGTCAGCGGTTCGCTGGATGATGTGTTGACTGACGCTGAAACCGGTTGGCAAAACGTAGCCCCTTTTGCCCACGCCAGCGCCAGTTCCTATAGTATCCGCAGTGGTTACTCATTTGGCCCAGAAAAGATCAATGACCGGCGCGGCTGGATTCCCCGCCCGGCTGATGGCCCGCCCGCCCCGTTTTTTGATGATGCCTATCGGGAACCCTACCAGGATGATGAGTTGGGCTGGCTGACGGAAGACGGCCGTACCGTTGGCGAATGGGTGGAACTGACCTGGCCCGCGGCCATGCGCATCAAACAAATCCGGCTGGTTGGCCCGCCGCCACAGGGCGGTGATTGGAATGGTTTTGGCCAACCAGGTCAAGACGGCCCCTATTACGTGGACAACGCCACCTTGAACCTGTATCAAAATGGGGTGCTGGTAGACGGCCGTAACACCGGCCGCATTGAACCTCTGGCAAACGGCGGCACGCTCATCACCTTCAACACGCCGGTGGAAATTGACCGCCTGCGCCTGACGGTAACGGCCGTTACCGGGCGCTGGCACTGGGAACATGTAGCGGCTCTTAACGAAATTGAGGTCATCGGTCAGGCAGCCGAAGCGTGGCCGCTGCTGGAAATCTCCTATACCTACCTGCCTGTGATTCGACGATAGCGGTGATTTACGGCCGTAAGTTAACGGATTATATGTCTGGCATGTCATTCGCTTAACACCATCACCCGGCGCTTCCTGGTATTCTACCAACAGCTAAACCAAACTTCTTCTCCTCTAATCCTCCTCCTCTTCCGCAGCAAGCCCCCTCACGGGGGCTTTGTTGTTTTCCGAAGTAATGCATCTGGGGTGCCATTATTTCGTTGCTTTTTATGGCCATAGCCCCACATAAAGGAGAAAGATTATGTCAACTAATCCCTTGCAAATGACTATGGCCTGACTGAAACAGAATGGGCATACACAAACATGGCGGCGCTCCAAAGGAGAGGGAACGGCCGTTGACGCATAAGCGCTATTTTATCAAAAACCCACACCCTGGCGCGAATGGTATTGAGCAGCAGGCAATTCCGTGTACAATGAGGGTGGTTGGGGAACCAGGTAATGGTCACATATTTGCACGAGCAGGAGGTTAATATGAATAAAGCGGCTTTTGTTTCATTTTCTACGAATGCCAATCTGGACACACTGCCGGCTGGTTCCCCGTTCAAGGCAACCTGGACGGTGCGCAACGTAGGCGCCACCACCTGGGGACAAGGCTATACCGTCGCCCACATTAACGCCAATAAAGGCAGCCAGTTATTAACCGGTAAGGCCAGCTATACGCTGGCCGAAGTTGCCTCCAAAAGCAGCGTAGGCCCCGGTGAAAACGTGGACATTACGTTAGAGATGACCGCCCCCACCAAACCGCATCATCGCTTTTTCACCGATTGGCAGCTAAAAGACCCGCAGGGCAACCCGTTTGGCGACATTATCTGGCTGCGGCTGGTGACAATAGCGCCGCCTAAAGCGGAAGATAAGCCGGCAGCGGGGCCAATCAACAACAGCAAATATATTGACGACCACACCATCCCTGATGGTACACCCATTCAGGAGGGAAAGAGTTTTACCAAACAATGGGTAGTGAAAAACAACGGCGACCTGCCCTGGACTTCTGCTTATCGGTTGGTGTGGGTGGGCGGGGAATCGCGCATGACCGGGGCGATGAGCCATATGATTCCCCCGGCTGTGCCGGGTGAGGAGGTGGTGCTGTCGGTGCCGATGGTGGCGCCGCCCGCGCGGGCAGAAGCATACACCAGTTCGTGGCGCATCCATGATGACCAGAACCGGGCGTTTGGCGATTCGTTTTGGGTGAAAATTCAGTCTACGGCAAATGTGGATGGATTTGGCATACGGCCGTACTCCCAAAACGATCCACAATGGAAATACCACAAGCTGGGGCATGGGCCGAAGACGATTGGCGAATTTGGCTGCCTGCTCAGTTGTATGGCCATGGCACTTACCGGTTTTGGTGAAAATTATACGCCCCTCTCGTTGAACAATGCCCTGCTTAACCGGCCCGCCGGGCAGGGCTTTGATGGTTCCAACGTCTTTTTCATGGCCCCGGCATACCTGATTGACCACGTGAAGTTTTACGATAACTGGATGCCGCTGCCGAATACGGGGGCGACCCATGCCAAACATGATCCCAACCTGCTCAGCCGCATTGACCAGGAGATTGCCGCCGGGCAGGCCGTAATTTTGCAGGTAGACCAGGACCCGACCGACCCGTACACCTATGGCACGGAGCAGCATTGGGTGCTTGTGCTGGCAAAACAGGGCAATGATTATCTGGTGCTAGACCCGACGGACGGCCGTCCCGTCTCTTTACTTGCTCGTTATGGGTATGCCGGGCGTTCTCTGGCGGAAGCGATCAAGTCGGCGCTCATTTACCGTTCGGATCGGGTGCGCATCCAACGCGGCGCGCAGCCACCGGCCGTGGAACCGATGAAAGAGAGTATGGCCGTGAGCGACATTGGCCAGACGGACGGCGCCCTCACCTATACCGGCCCCGCCTGGGAATTTGGCCGGATGTTGATTGGCGTACATGATCGCGCTAACCGCCATCCGGTGCAGGCGGATTGGGATCTGGCGCGCGGCCGTTTTGAAACGGTGAAGGTGATGAGCGGCGTTTCGGTAGAAGAAATGCAGAATTACCGGGCAAAGTTCTACATGTGCCGGTTATTTGAGAGTTGGAACGGCCGTCACGTGCCTGTGCAAGATTTTGTAAACACCGTCGCCAACGACATTGAGCGGTTGGTGAATGCCGGCGTGACCTATTTTGAGTTCCACAATGAGCCAAATCTGACGCACGAAGGGCTGCGCTACAAGGGCGTGGCCGGGTCGTGGAGCAATGGCGCAGAGTTTGGCCAATACTTTATGGAAGGGCGCAAGCTGCTGCGGCAGCGATTCCCCGGCATCAAAGTGGGTTTTCCTGGGTTGTCGCCGGGCGCGGACGCCGAATACCACTTTGGACATGATCGCGGTTTTCGGCTGAATGATGTCACCTTTTTGCACCAGGCAGAAGCGGCCGTGCGCGCCGCCGATTTTCTGTGCGTTCATGCTTATTACATCTCGATGCAAGAGGTGGAAACGGAGGCGATTGCTCTGGTGAAGAAGTATCGGCGCATGTTTCCGGACAAGCTCATGTTCATAACCGAATTCAGTAATCCTGACCCACAGATGAAAACGCCAATCATTGACAAGGGCAAACAGGCGAAACGGTTTTATGAATTGTGCAGCCAGATTCCGGGTATAGGCGCGGCGTATTACTTTATTATCTCCGGTTCGGGCTGGGATCATCAGGCATTGCGGCGGGACACTGACGGCCGTTCGTTGGGTGTGATTGAGCATATGTTATAACAAGTCGTATGTGACAGGTAAAACTCCGCCCGCAAAGCAGGTCTGCTATATAATTTTGGTATGGTCTTTATCGAAACCTCGACGTTCACCAAACTGATCTATGATTATCTCACTGATGATGAATATCTTGGCTTGCAGGGCTACTTGTTTGAGCATCCTGAAGCAGGAGATGTGATACCTGGGAGCGGTGGGGTTCGCAAGATTCGTTGGATGATGACCGGGCGTGGTAAACGCGGTGGCGTCAGGGTTATTTATTACTGGAAACGACAAGATGATGAAATCTGGATGTTGACTATTTATACTAAAAATGAAGCCAGCACCATTCCCAGCCATATTTTGAGAAAGATTGCCGAGGAAATACAAAAATGAGTGAACGAAATATTGGACTAGAGATTCTAGAAGGCATCCGCGAAATCAAGGCTTATAAAGAGGGGAAAGTCAGTTTACGTACGCGAGAGATAAAATCGCCAGCATCTCCTGAAGCTATTCGGGCACAGATGAACCTTTCCCAGGCCGCATTTGCGGGTTTAATCGGTGTCAGTTTACGCACAATTCAAGATTGGGAGGAAGGCAAACGTGAACCCAGTGGCCCGGCCAAGACGTTGCTACGAATTGCCGAGCAGCGCCCTGAAGTCTTAAAAGAATTGGCTCAATAATTGCAGAGGAACACAAATGGACATCAAAATTCTCCCCCTGGATGAAACAAAATTAAAGACGCCGCCAACCGATGATTTTGGGTTTGGCAACAAATTTAGCAACCGCATGTTTAGCCAGAAGTACACGCCAGAGTTGGGCTGGCACGACGCGACGATTGGGCCGTATGCGCCATTTGTGTTGGATCCGGCTACGGCCGTCTTTCACTACGCGCAAGAAATCTTTGAAGGCGCCAAAGCTTACCGCCGCCCCGACGGTCACATCAACTTGTTTCGCCCCTGGGAAAACATGAAACGGTTCAACAACTCTGCCCGGCGCATGGCTATGGCTGCCGTAGACGAAGAAGAGCATCTCACCGCCATTATCCGGTTGATTGAACTGGAACAGGAATGGGTACCCACTTACCCGGGAGCCACACTGTACATTCGTCCCACCATGATTGCCACCGATGCGGCATTGGGCGTTCATTCCAGCAAAAGTTATCTGCACTACGTGATTGTGGGACCCGTGGGGCCGTATTTTAAGGGCGGTTTCAGCCCCGTGCCCGTTTACATTTCCGACAAGTATCGCCGGGCGGTGCGCGGCGGCGTGGGCGACGCTAAAACAGGCGGCAACTATGCCGCCAGCCTGCTGGTGGGTGAGGAGGCGCAGGCCAAAGGGTATTCGCAGGTATTGTGGCTGGACGCTATCGAAGGCCGATTTATTGAAGAGGTGGGGGCCATGAATATCTGCTTTGTCTATGAAGGGCAGAAGATTGTGACGCCGCCGCTGACGGGCAGCATTTTGCCGGGCGTCACGCGCAAGTCGGTGCTTGAGCTGGGGCGTGACCTGGGGTATGAGGTGGCGGAGGAACTGTTGGACGTACACGAGGTGCTGGTAGACATTGAGTCAGGCAAGATTACGGAGGTGTTTGGCTGCGGCACGGCGGCGGTGATTGCCCCGGTGGGTAAGTTTGGTTTTGCTGAAAAGGAATACATCATCAACGATTACCAGAGCGGCCCCGTATCTAAACATTTGTTTGACGAGTTGACGGGGATTCAGTACGGCCGTATCCCCGACCGCTTCGGCTGGACCTTGACGATTGAAGTGTGTTGATCCCTAAGCGTTCAGACTTGACAAGTTTATTACCAGAGGCAGTTGCCGCAATTCAGGCGCGAAAACTTGTCAAGTCTCCAGACAATGAGGGTGAACGCTTATCTGACCGGGACGTTGAGCAGTTTGCATGGCCTTGTACAGGCAGGGGGTGGATGAAGTTAACGCAACATAATCGCTACACGAATTCACGGCAAACATGTGGTGCTGACAACTCCGTTCTTGATAGACCCTAAGGTTTTGAAAAAACCTTAGGGTCTATTTGCGGTATAATGGCGGCGCGAAACAGCATGAAACGCTAAACCGCAACTACAGAGCCTGGAAAATGAGGACGGTATGATCACGATATTGCAGATTGAAGACAATCACGCCAATCGGCTGCTGGTAGAGCGGGTATTGACACCGCATAACTATCGCCTGCTCCACGCAAACGATGGGGAGAGCGGGGTAGCGCTGGCAATTGAAGAAAAACCAGATTTGATCCTGGTGGACATGGGGCTGCCTGATGTAGATGGGCAAACGGTTGTCACCCTGTTGCGCCAAATCCCGGAAATGCAGCACATTCCCATTGTGGCGGTAACGGCCTGGCCGCCAGAAAAAGCGATGGAAATTGCACAGCGTTATGGCTGCGATGGCTGCATCACCAAACCGATTGATATTCGCACTTTTCCAGCCGAAGTTGCTTCTTATCTGGAAAAACGCAAATCGTAGCCGCCCATTGGCCTGGCTTGCCTGAAAACACTAACTGAAAACTCGCCTCTTGAATGCACCAAGATGAAAATTTTACCAGCCACCCAGTTTACGCCTGAAGAGCTGACAGACGCTTATAACGAAACACGCATGGATTATCTGGTGCCCATGCCCATGAATGTGGCCCGCTTTCAGGAATATACACGGGTGTATGACATTAGCCTGCGCAATTCTTGTGTGGTGTATGATGCCGAAGCGGAATTGATATTGGGGTTGGGCATGTTAGGCGTGCGGGGAGAGCGCAGTTGGATTACGCGGCTAGGGGTGCTGCCTTACGGCCGTCGCCTGGGCACCGGTTCCGCTATCATGTCTAGCCTGTTAGCCCAAAGCGAAGAACTGGGCACCAAAACAGTCTGGTTGGAAGTCATTAAAGGGAACACACCGGCCCACCAGCTTTTTTACAAATTTGGTTTTCAAGATTTACGTGAGCTTATCGTTGCCCGCCGCCCACCAAATCCAGATAATAACCAGGCGGCGCTGGAGCGCGTCAAGCGCGTGACCGCTCTCAACCACGAAGATGCCATTATCTTGCTTTCGCACCGCAAAGAACGACCCAACTGGCTGAATGAGACGGAAACCTTCCAAAATGTGCGCAACCTGTCGGCGCTGCTGGTGGAACTGCATAATGGCGGGCGCGGCTGGATTACCTACCACGCCGGGCTGCTGCAACTGACGCGCATTGTGGTAGAAGTAACCGTTGGCGACCGCTGTGAAGTGGCCGAATCAGTCTTGAGCGCCATGCACCAACGCCACAAACGCCAGGACGCCATCGCCGAAAACTTTTGTGATGACGGCATCTGGCAGGGATTCCAAAAGGTTGGTTATTTTGAATCGTTCCGGCGCGTGGAAATGAAACGCGACCTGGATAGAGTTACCTATGATGCAAGCCACACACGCACTGATGAAAACTGGTGGGCTAACGGATGTAGTGTGGAACTTTGAATACAGAACATTCTTAAGGGGGAAGCGGGGAAGGGGGAAACCCCCCACCCCAC
>JABFFZ010000093.1 GCA_013112725.1 Chloroflexota bacterium | reverse complement strand
GCATACGCGGCGGGTGCGGCCACTGTGTCCAGGCCGCGCAGGGCGGCGCCCAACAGGTTGTACCCATCACCGATATCTAAACGTTGTCCCAGGGAGGCAGGGTTGCTGAGCCAGATGTGATAGGTCTGGTCAGCCGGTCCCTGGTAGCTAAAGCGGTAGGTCTGGCTAACGCCATCCCATTCCAGGGGGCTGGCAGTGCCGGTGAGGGTCACATCTACGGCCGTGCCCGGTTCCACTTCCAGCCCTTCATCCGCCTGTTCAAATGAGCCAAAGTTGCTTAAGGCGACATCATTGGGGATTTCTACCAGCGATTCACCCAGGCGGGAGACCGCATGGGCGCTGACCAGCATGAGTAGTTTGGTACGGTCCACATGGCGCACGGCATAATCCAATACTTGCTGTGCCAGACCATTTGTGCCGTAAGCCTGCGGGTCTAAGGGCATTTGTACCATAACGGTATCGGCCAGGGCGCTGAGGGCGGCCCAATCATGGCCGCCGGTATCCCATTGCCCGGCCACATCTCGCGGGGTGCCCAGGGTAAGCGCCAGTTGCAGCCCCTGGGCGTGCAGGGCGTCAGCCAGGCTGCCCACGAAGCTGGTAAATGCCGCGCTTTGAGAGGGGTCTACTCCCTGGTAGTCCAGATTGATGCCGTTGAAACCGGTGGAAACGGCCGTGTTTACCAGCACATTGATCTGATTACCCTGCGCGGCCGAATTGCCCAGGAAGGCGGACAGGGAGGCCACATCTACCACCTCACCGCTGTTAGTGACGTGCAGGTATCTGGCAAATTGGCCTTCAGGGGCGGCGGCTACTTCCCCTTGCAGGTCGCCATTACCCACCAATCGTAGGGTACCCAGGCTGAGAGCGTCAAATTCGGCTGCCAGTTCGGGGTCCAGTTCACCATCTGGCCGGATTTCGGCGGCAAGCATGTAAGCGGTGGGCGCACCGGGCTGTACCAGCCCATAGGCTTTATACAAAGCGCCGGGTTTGGAGACGACCTGCCCGGCGCTGTTGTTGATGTCAGAGGCCACAAACTGCCAGGCGGCGCCATCCCAACCCACCAGGTCTGCCACGCGGACATCTGTGCCGGTGGGCAAGTTGAGGGCTACCTGCCCGGTAGGCGACCCTTCGCTGGCGATGGTGTAAAAGCTGCCCAACGGGGCCACATTGGCCGGCAGCGCGCCTAGCCCGGCAGCGGACAGGTTGCCAGGGGGGACAGCGGCCACAACAACGGCCGTGTCACCGGCCATCACTTCAAATTCACCGGGGATGGTGGGGCTGCTGGCCACGGCTGTGTCGGTGGGCGATGGCGCAGTCGTGGGGTCATTGGCCACGGCCGTAGCTGGTGTGTCAGCAGCGGTCAGCCCCAGCCGTTCACCCAGGGAGATAGGCGGCAAAAACAGGCCAATCAACACCAAGACGGCCACAACGACAAAGCCAATCACGATGAACTTTGATGATTTTCCTGAATTTTGAACGCCATCAGGGGTTGGCTCCACCGCCGATGTCTCTACGGTTTCTTGCGTCTGTGCAGACGTATTTTCCTCTTCCATAACTTCTCAATTCCTCCATCGCAGCCCTGGCACATTGCGCCTTATGGTGGGGCTGCCTGATGCAAAATTAGCTCTGGTGTTTGTAACCAGAGCGGCGAAAATTCTAGCTTAGGGGGTGGAAGCGCGCAAACGTGGGGCACGGCCGTAGGTGTAACGGCGGCGCTTCATTGAGGAAACGTTAACAAAATAGCCCGAAAGCAGCGCCGCGCATCCAGATGATCACCCTGTACAAACGGCCGTTTTCCGATATGCTTGTAATACCTCGGTACGGTTATTTAGAAGCCGGGTCTCTGGAGGGGATCCGCCTTCCCCGACGTATTGGTAAAACCCATGTCAACAACTTCCCCTATTCCCGTTTTGCAAAGTTATGTGCCTGATCCTATTGTACGGCAGTTGGCTGCCGGGCAGCCGCCTACTCTGGCCCCGGCTTATGACGAATGGGCGGCGACCGGGTTGCTGGTAGATGTTTCCGGCTTTACCCGGCTGACAGAAACGCTGGCAGTACGGGGCGTGGCCGGGGCGGAGGAGCTTTCCCACATTTTGAACCGTTATTTTGACCAGATGATTGCCATTATTACCGGGCACGGTGGGCAAATTGTGCATTTTGTGGGTGACGCCGTGATTGTGGCCTGGCCGGAGACAGCGACCCCATCGCTGCCGAAAGCAGGGCGGCGGGCCTTACACTGTGCCTGGCAGCTAGAAGCCACGCTCGATGGCTATGCAGTGCAGCCGGGGATGCTGCTGCACATTAAATGTCTGGTAACGGCCGGGCAGGTGCGCGCCACCAGCGTGGGCGGTTTGCGTGAGCGCTGGCAATACCTGCTGGCAGGCGAAATGGTGGAACAAATTGGGCGGGTGGCAGCATGGGCAACGGCCGGCGAGGTAGTGGTCTCTGGCGAGGCGTGGGCATTGGCCGGGGATGCCGTAAAGGGAGAACAACTGGCAGATGGGGTGATGCGACTGCAAGAGATAAAGGAATTACGGCCGTTACCCCTGCCCTCTCCCCTCAGCTTACCCCCGGAATCAGAGGAGTACCTGCGCCGCTATGTGCCCCATTATGTGCAGCATAACCTCAGCGCCAGCCGCCATGGCTGGCTGGCCGAACTGCGCCGCCTGACCATCCTGTTCTTGAAGTTAGATATTGATTATGATCAACCGGGCGCTATAGCCACCTTGCAGCGGGCGGTTACGGCCGTACAAGAACTGCTGTACCGCTATGAAGGCCATTGGACGCGCATTGTAGTAGATGAAAAGGGCACCTATCTGCTGATGGTGCTGGGACTGCCGCCGTTTACCCATGAAAACGATCCCCTGCGTGGTGTGCAATTTGGCCTGGCGCTCAGTCCGGCGTTGGCCGTGTTGGGCGTACAAGGGGCGTTGGGCATTACCACCGGGCGCGTCTTTTGTGGCGAGCAAGGGAATGAAACCCGGCGCGAATACACCTTCCTGGGGGATGTGGTGAACCTGAGCGCCCGGCTCATGTCTGCCGCCGCTACCATGGGGAACGATGTGGGCGTGACGGCGCTGTGCGACGAAACCACATACCAGGCAACAGCCCGCAGCATCACATACCACACCGTGCCACCCCTCTCACTTAAAGGCAAGGCGGCGCCTGTTACCGTTTACCAGCCGCAAACAACCAGTCAGCCAGGCCTGGCAAACCGGCAGGAAATGGCGGCACAGTGGCCGCTGTTGGGTCGTTCGCAGGAACTGGCGCTGGTGCAGCAGCACATAGAGGCGCTCATCACCAGAGGCGAGGACGGGCTGCTGTTGGTGGAAGGGGAAGCCGGCATTGGTAAATCGCATCTGGTGGAAACGGCGTTGCAGACGGCCATCCGGCAGGAAGCGCCGATCTGGTATGTGGCCGCTGAAGCCATTGAACAGCATACACCCTATCACGCCTGGCGGCCGTTGTTTATCAGCCTGTTGGGGTTAGAACATGAAGGCCGGTTGGATGTGTCTGGCGTGCAGCAATTCCTGGTGGACCGCCTGGCCGGAAGTCCGGCGCTGCTGCCGCTGCTGCCGCTGCTTAACCCACTGCTGCCGGTGGATTTGCCGGACACGGCCGTGACCAGCCAAATGACCCAAGAAAACCGGGCCGACAATACGCGTGATTTGCTGCTGACATTGTTGCAGCAGCAAAGCCAGCCCAACCAGCCCCATATTTTGCTGGTGGAAGATAGTCAATGGCTGGATTCCGCTTCCTGGCAATTGGTGGCGGCGGCGCGGAACCAGATTCACCCACTGCTGGTGTTACTGACGGCACGGCCGTTGATGTTGCAAACGTCCGACCTGCCTGACGAAGCGCGTCTGCTGCTCAACAGCGCCACTACCCACACCCTGCGCCTGGAGCCGCTGGGCAGCAACGCGGCGCTGGAACTGGTGCAGCAGCGGTTAGGCGTTGCCAGCCTGCCGGAGAGCGTAGCCAATCTGATCCAGCGCACCGCCGAAGGCCACCCCTTTTTCAGCGAAGAGATCGCCTATGCTTTGCGCGATGAAGGGTATATTGTGGTGGCAGACGGCCGTTGCCGCGTTACCGGCGACCTGCAAAAGATCAATTTCCCCACCACCATCGAAGGCGTCATCACCACCCGCATCAGCCGCCTGACCACCGAACAGCAGCTTACCGTGAAAGTTGCCAGCGTCATTGGCCGCATTTTTGCCCTGCATCTCCTCGCCGACATCTACCCCATTCCCGACGAACGGGATCAGGTTTCACTCTACGTGTCCGACCTCGACCGGCTGAAGATCACACCCTTCTACACCACCGACCCAGAAGTGAGCTATATTTTCCGCCACGTCCTCTCGCGTGAAGTGGCCTACAATCTCATGCTTTATGCGCAGCGGCAGCAAATGCACCAGGCCATCGGCCAGTGGTACGAAATCGCTTTGGCCGATGATCTTTCCTCCATTTACCCACTGCTCGCTTATCATTGGCATCTGGCTGCCAGCCTGGGACCGGGCGATGCCCAAACAGTCCACAGGGCAATTGAATACCTGGACAAAGCCGGTATGCAGGTGTTGCACAACGGGGCTATGCGTGAGGCTGCCCAATTCTTTGGCAATTTACTGGCGCTGCTTAAACAACTGCCCGCCGATTCCCCCGTTCGCCAGGGAATAAGCTGGCTGCAAGAAGGCATCTGGAACAGGTTTATGGGGCAGGCATTACTGCAATCGGGCCGCTCTGACGCTTCTATTCCATACCTGGAGCAGGCGCTCATTTTATTGGGCCTACCGGTACATGAGTCAGCGTCGCGGTTGGCCCTGGGCACGGTGGGGCAATATGGTATCCAGGCGCTGCATCGCTTTTTTCCCCGTCGTTATCTTCAGGCTAAAGCAGTGGAGACGGAGCGGCTGGTGACGGCGGCGTATGTGTATGATTACCTGGCAGAGGCGTATTTCAATGCCAGCCAGACTGTATCGGCTATCTATTATTCCATCTGCCGCCTGAATGTGGCGGAACTGGCAAACCCGTCACCACAGTTGGGGGCTTATGCCAGCATCTCGATGACGATGGGGCTGTTGACCTTAGGCTCACTGGCCGACAAATATGCTGAATTGGCGCTGGCGGCGGCGGCGGAGATGGATGATTTGCCGACGCGCGGTCTGACCATGCTGCGGGTAGGCACTCACTATATGGGTTACTGCCAGTGGGAAAAGGCGCGGCAGTTGGGCGCGGAAATTCGCGCGATTTGTGAACAGTTGAATGATGCCCAATTAGGGGCAACCAATGGCGGGTTAGAGGGAGCGGTGGCCCGGTTTACGGGCCGTTTCCAGGAATCGAATGCGTTTGCCCGGCAGGGATTGGCTTATTCACAGCGCAGTGGCAATCAACTGCACGACACGTGGAATTTGAAGCAGTTGATGGAAAATGCTTTGGCGCTGGGTGAACTGGACGAGGCGCTGCGGATTGGGCTGGAAACGGTGGAGATTTTGCGAGAGTATTCTAATGACCTGGTGGAGATCAGTGTGTATGGCACGCTGGCGCTGCTCTATTGGCGGATGGGGGAGCAGCGATTGGCGTATGAAACGGCCGTGAAAGGGGCCAACATGATCGCCAACACCTTGCCCATTGCCTTTATCTCGCAGCCGGGGCATTGTGGCGTGCCGGAAGTGCTGCTGCGGCTGCAAGAGGCGGGTTATGCCGCGCCGGAACTGCCGGCACAGGTAGCACAGGCGATGAAGGGACTCAAGGCGTATGCCCGCTCGTTTCCCATTGCCCGGCCTTATTTGCATCTGTGCCTGGGGCTGGAAGCGTGGCTGGCGGGAAAACCGGACAAAGCGTATAAAGTCTGGCGGAAAGGGATTGCGGTGGCAACCAGGCAAGAGATGCCCTATCCACATGGGTTGTTGTTGAGTGAGTACGGCCGTCGCCTGCCGCCAGCACATGCCGAACGCACGGCCGTGTTGGAAAAAGCAGCCCAGATTTTCACCGAACTGGGCTGCCAGTATGATTTAGCACGTTTGTAGTAGGCGATTTATCGCCTTATGATGGCGATAAATCGCCCACTACAAACTTTTTCAGGAGGAAAACATGGCAACGATTCCCTGGTATTTCACGGGTATTGAGATTGGCGCGTATGTGCTGGCGGTGCTGCTGTTGTGGCAGGCGGGCAAACAGGGGCGGTATATGCTGCTGACCCTGATTATGGCGATGTTGTACGGCTATCTGCTGGAATATATGGACATCCGCGATTACCATGCCTATGTGTACGGCCAGTTTCACATCATGCTGCCGGGTGAGGTGCCGCTGCCGGTGGCGCTGAGTTGGGGCATGATTTTTTATGTGGCTACGCAAACGAGCGACAAGTTGGGGCTGCCCTGGGCGCGACGGCCGTGGCTGGATGGGCTGCTGGCGATCAGTATTGACCTGTGCATGGACCCGATTGCGGCGCAGTTGGGGTATTGGAACTGGACGCCGCCCGGCCCCTGGTTGGGCATTCCCTTTGGTAACTTTTTTGGCTGGCTGGTGGTGATTACGGCTTTGTCTTATGTGTGGCGGGCCGCCAGCCGCCGTTTTCATGCAATTACCCAGGGGCTGTTACAACAATTACTCATCCTGCTCGGGGTGATGGTCGTTTCACTGTTGATTTTGTTTGTAGCGTTGGCGGTGTTTGAACGGCTGACGGTGACGCCGGTGCTGCGCGAAGGCTGGCAGGCGGTGATGGTGCTGGCCTGGATCATCCTGGCAGCAGCATTGGTCGCGCCCTATTACCGCAGGTTTGAACGGAATAATCCGATAGATTGGGCGCTGCTGGTGCTGCCACTTTTCTTCTTTGGCTACCTGACGCTAATGGTGTTCACGGCCGTGACCGCCCCCTCTACGGCGCTGGTGGTCAATACGCTGGTCACGGCCGTGATCGGTCTGTGGCTGTTTACCCTACCTTATTCAAGGCGCGTATTTAATCGGTGAGCGATGTCTGGTATGTGTTGCTGGCGGCGGTACTGTGGGGGACGACGGGCACGGCGCAAGCATTGGCTCCGGCCGGCACACTGCCGTTGGCAGTGGGCGCGGCGCGGTTAGCCATTGGCGGCGGGGCGCTGCTGTTGTGGGCCTGGGGGCGTGGGCGGTTGGCAGACGGCCGTGCCTGGCACAGACGGCCGTTACTCCTGGGCGCATGGGCGGTGGCTGCATACCAGTCCTTTTTCTTTGCCGGGGTGGGCCGCACCGGCGTGGCCGTGGGCACGATGGTGGCCATTGGCAGCGCGCCGGTGATCGCCGGGCTGTGGCAGTGGGGAGTGGGGGGCGTACGGCCGTCAATCCGCTGGGTGGCGGCGACGATTTGTGCGGTTGCTGGTTGTAGTTTGCTGGCTCTCGCTGGTGGTAAGGCGACAGTAAATATGGGCGGAATACTGCTGGCGTTGGGGGCAGGGGGCAGTTATGCCCTGTTTGCGGTGATGACTAAAGAGTTATTGGCCGACCATGCGCCAGAGACGGTGACGGCCGTTGTTTTTAGCTTGGGTGCAGTATTCCTGTTGCCTCTCCTCTTTTTTGTTGACATCAGCTGGCTGGCACGGCCGTCTGGTTTGTTGGTGGCTGTATGGCTGGGCCTGGGGGCGACGGCGCTGGCTTATTTGTTGTATACACAAGGCCTGGCGCAAACGCCGGTGACGACGGCCGTGACCCTTTCCCTGGCCGAACCGCTTACCGCCACCCTGTTGGGCATCTTCCTGCTAGGTGAATCTGTTACAGTCCCCATCCTGGCCGGTATGGCCCTCGTTTTTGGTGGGCTGGCGCTGTTGGCGGGGGGAGGTAATCAGGTAACTGAGTAATTGGGTAATTGGGTAAATAATGACCAATTGAGTCCGCTGAAGAAAGCCACCACAGAGACACGGAGGCACGGAGTTTTCCCTGGTCAAAATTCTCCGTGTCTCCGTGCCTCTGTGGTTTTTTCAGGAAGCTCACCAATTACCCAATTACTCAATTACTCTCCAAAGCACGTAGATGCCAGCGACGGGTAATCGCCAGATCAACGTCGTTCGCCAGGGCAGTGGCCCGCTGGTAGCGCTCGTCGCGGTTTTTGGCTAAGGCTTTTTGCAGGATGGTGTCCCAGGCAACGGGCAGGTCGGGGCGGTGGGCGCTGACGGAGGGGATGGGGTCTTGGAGGGCGGCTCTGGCAGCCTGCACGGGGTCTTTGTAGGGGTAGGGCAGGCGACGGGTGAGACATTCAAACAGAACGACACCCAGGGCATAGATGTCGGCACGGCCGTCTAGCGTCTCCCCTTTCATATGCTCTGGACTCATGTAATGGGGTGTGCCCATGACTAACTCTCTGGTCAGGCCAGAACTGCGGCGGGCGATTTTCGCCAGGCCAAAATCGGCCAGATACGCCTGCTCTTGCTCATCATACAGAATGTTGGCCGGTTTCACATCCCGGTGAATAATGCCCTGGCTGTGCGCTTCGTCCAGCGCCCCGGCAATACGTTTCATTAGACTGTTCAGGTGGTCTGGAGCAATTTCACCCGCTTGGAGCCGGTCAAGCAGCGAGCCGCCCGGCAGGTAGCGCATGACCATGTAGAGCTGTTCGCCATGCCAGCCAAAGTCATAGACGGGGGTGATAGCGGGATGGGAAAGGGCGGCGATGGTTTCCGCTTCGCGGCGGAAGAGGTGGGTAAAGAGGGGGTCATCGGTACGGCCGTAGGGCAGCACCTTAATGGCTACCTGCCGCCGGGTTTGCAGGTCATACGCCAGAAAGACGGCGGCAGTAGCCCCCTCGCCTAATTCTGTCTGCACTTCATACCGGCCAATGGTTTGCATACGTCTACTCCCAATAGCTACCCGTTATCGTAACAGATTTTAAGATTGGTTCAATCTCCAAGATTGAACCAATCTAACCCGCAAACACAAAAAAGCGCCAACCAAGATTGGCTGGCGCTTTTTTCACAGAAAATGCTTTTTCACAGAAAAAGGAGGAGGAAAGTTATTGTGTGTTATTACACAGCTTTGATTTCAATGCGCTTCGGTTTCACTTCTTCGGCTTTGGGGACGTGCAGGCTGAGGACGCCATTTTCAAAGTTGGCAGTCACGGCCGTGCTATTCACCAGCACCGGGAAGCGGACACTGCGGCTAAAGCTGCCGGTACGCCGTTCGCGCACGTGATACTGCGTCTCTTCAATGGCTTCGTCAGCTTTCACTTCACCCTTAATGGTCAGGACGTTATCTTCCAGGGTCAATTCCACATCGTCCACGGTGACGCCGGGCAGATTGGCTTTCACCAGATACCCTTCTTCATTTTCGGCCACGTCTAAGGCCACGCTCCACTCATTGCTCCAACGCAGCGCCGGGCGGTTCACAAATTCTTCAAAAAGAGCAGTCGGGTCTACACGGTTCCAACGTACAATTCTGGTCATTTTCATATCTCCTTTTTTGAACAGGTCTTTGCTTAAATCAGTTCGTATGGGGCGTATTTTCCGGCGCAACCATTAGAAAAATGTTGGCGACAGATCGGAGAAATGTTGGATTTTTGTATGAAAAACGTTAACGCTTGGGGTTTGGCGTGGGCTGCTTTACAATTCAGGTAATTTGGTAATTGAGTAATTGGCGACTTCAATTACCCAATTACGCAATTACCAATAGGAGGTGGATGATGCGACTAGGGATCATGTTGGGCTATGCTGGGCGGCGCATTGAGCTGCCCATTGAACTGGTGCAGGAGGCGGATCGGTTGGGCGTGTATGCGCTATGGACGGCTGAAGCGTATGGCTCGGATGCCGTTTCGCCGCTGGCCTGGCTGGGCGCGCTGACGCAGAATATCAAATTGGGTACGGCCATCATGCAAATGCCGGGGCGCACCCCGGCCAATGCGGCCATGACGGCCATGACGTTGAATCAGTTGAGCCACGGCCGTTTCCTCATGGGGCTTGGTCTCTCCGGGCCACAGGTAGTGGAAGGCTGGCACGGCCAAAGTTATGCCCAACCGCTGCTGCGTACCCGTGAATACGTCAATATTGTGCGGCAGATTTTTCGGCGGGAGGAGCGGTTGGTATTTGACGGCCGTCATTACCAGATTCCCTATCGTGGTGACGATGCCACCGGCCTGGGTAAACCGCTGAAAAGCACCCTGGAAGCGGCGCCGGACATCCCCATTTATCTGGCGGCCATCGGCCCCAAAAACGTGGAACTGGCGGCGGAGATTGCTGACGGCTGGCTGCCCATCTTCTTCTCACCGCAGAAGTACGACGACATTTACAAACCCCACATTGAAGCGGGTTTCGCTAAAGCGGGGGGCAAATCGCTGGCGAATTTTGACATTGCTCCCACCGTGTCTGTGGTGATAAATGACAATATGGATATTTGTTACAACATGTTACGGCCGTTTCTGGCGCTCTACATTGGCGGCATGGGCGCAAAAGGACGCAACTTCTACAACGACCTGGCCGGACGGTACGGCTATGAAGCGGAAGCGGCCGAGATTCAAGACCTTTACCTGGCCGGTAAACAGGGCGAAGCGATGATGAAAGTCCCCGCCGGGTTGATTGACGAAGTGGCCCTGGTTGGCCCGCGGGAACGGGTGAAAGAGCGGCTGGCCCTCTGGCGCAACTCCCCCGTCACCACCATGAACATCACCGTCTTCGACGTCGAAACCTTGCGTACAATGGTAGAATTAGTGGCGGAGTTGGCATAGGAAATATAACCATGAATGTTGAGTTATCTGAAATCACTTTACCATCTCAGTCTGAAGTCAAAGTAGAACTCACCGTTACAGCGCCAATAAACGTCACGGCTCAATCTGCCCAACGACAGGTCAGCAAATTATTGCTAGATCAGGTGGGGAATCTGCTATATGGTGAACGCCCCAATCTGGTTGCCGGAGAGAAGTTGTGGTGGCGCGTACCGGTGTGGATCGCCTTGCCGACTACCGGCCCATTGGGGCAAGCGGGTACACTAGACGTAGATGCGCAGTCTGGCGAGATTTTGTATACGCAGTTTATCCTGGACGATATAGAAGCTCGTGCTCATGCCCTCATTGAACGTTCCTCATCTTCTACAAGATAAGCCTTCCTGGTGTTTGCCGGCTTGTGTAGCGATGGTGGCTGCCTATTGGGAACAGCCGCTCTACCAGGCGGACGTAGCCCAATGGTTAGGGACAACAGATATTGGCACGCCTTCCGGCCGGATTTAAAGGCTTTCCAGGTATGGCTTTGAGGTTATTTACCAGACAGGTTCATTGGCTCAATTAGAAAACTGGCTATCGCAACAGATGCCTTGTATTCTTTTTGTGCGCACGCGATCGTTATCTTTCTGGCAACTTGATACGGCTCATGCCATTGTATTAACTGGATTAATGCCTGATCTGGTTACTTTGCTATACTGTCAAAGGCCATAAAGTGTCATTTTGCCCGGCGAATGGAATTCGCGGCAACACGTGCAAAGACCGCCTGCGCGGTCTGGGGCCCAGTCGGCGAAGGCCGACTTTGCACGTGTAGGCGCGGTTTTAACCGCCGGCTAAAATGTCAGATTATGCCCTTCGTTGGTATAGACCCGATGGTTGAGACCACCCCGGTGGTTGTGGGGAGCGATGAACTATTGTTGGCCTGGTCATATTTCGATTACACATATGCTGTGTTGAAACCTGAGAATTTATGAGAAAGTACGAGGCAAATACGATAACACCGCCGGCCGAAGTGCAGCAGTTGGCGGCCGAATGGTTGGCACAGCATGAGCCGGTGCAGTTGGAACCGGCGCAGGAACCGCTGTTCATCCAGTTTGTGCAGGCGTTGGGGCGGGCGCTACCGGAATCCGGGGCGGGTTCGTCGTTATCGGGCGCTGCCTACCAACGGCTGATGCGCACCTACGCGGCGCGGGGTTTGCCCTGGCTGGGCAAGAGTGATGTGTTGTATTTGTATGCGCAACTGTGTGCCGACGGCCGTCTCACCTACGACCCCGATTTTGTCACCCTTCTGCAAAAAAAGCCCACCCGCAGCCAGGCCGGCGTTACGGTAGTGACGGTCTTGACCAAACCGTATCCCTGCCCCGGTGAATGTATCTTCTGCCCCACCGATGTGCGCATGCCTAAAAGTTATCTGCACGACGAGCCAGGCGCGCAGCGCGCCGAGCGGCACGGCTTTGACCCCTACGCCCAAACCGCCGCCCGCATTCAGGCGTTGGAGCAAATCGGCCACCCGGTGGAAAAGATTGAGCTGCTCATCCTGGGCGGTACCTGGTCAAGCTACCGGCGCGATTACCAGGAGTGGTTTGTGCAGCGCTGCCTGGACGCCATGAACGGCGAAGATTCGGCTTCGTTGGTAGAGGCACAGGAGAAAAACGCCGTTGGCCCGCGCCGCAATGTGGGGCTGGTGGTGGAAACGCGCCAGGATTGCATCACCCCGGATGAACTGCGCTGGTTCCGCACGCTAGGCGTGACCAAAGTGCAGGTAGGCATTCAAAGCCTGGATGAGCGTATTCTGGCGATTAACAAGCGCGGGCATGATGTCCAGTCTACCCGCGACGCCTTCCGGCTGCTGCGGCTGGCCGGGTTTAAGATTCATGGGCACTGGATGGCAAATTTATTGGGGGCGACGCCGGCAAGTGACCGCGCCGATTTTGCCCGGCTCTGGTCAGACCCGGCCGTTCGCCCCGATGAACTAAAAATTTATCCCTGTATGCTGGTGGAAAACGCCGACCTGTACGCCTACTGGCAGCGCGGCGAATATGAACCGTATGACGAGGAGACGCTGACGCAGTTGCTGGCCGATTGTCTGGCGCAGGTGCCCCGGTACGTGCGCGTAAACCGGGTCATCCGTGACTTCCCCACGACAAATGTGGTGGCGGGAAACAAGAAGGCCAATTTGCGGCAGGTGGCCACGGCGCGGGCGGAGGCGGACGGCCGTGCCCTGCACGACATCCGCGCCCGTGAAATTCGCCGCCAAAAGGTGCGCCGCGAGGAACTGCAATTGCGCGTGACCACCTACGAAACGGATGCCACGACGGAGCATTTCCTCAGCTTTGAAACGGCCGATGAACGGCTGGCCGGTTTCTTGCGCCTCTCCTTCCCGCATCCAAACCAGGAATTGCCCATTCCCGAACTGGCCGGGCACGCCATGATCCGCGAAGTGCATGTGTACGGCCCGGCGCTGAACCTGGGCGACGACAGCGAAGGTGAAGCGCAGCACATGGGGCTGGGTTCGGAACTCATTAACAAAGCCAAAGAGATAGCCCGCGCCGCCGGTTTCCGCCAGATCGCCGTCATCAGCGCCATTGGTACACGGGCGTATTACGGCCGTTACCACAACTTTGTGATGGACGGGCTGTATATGACGGCCGTGTTGTGATATGGTAGAGGCAAATTCAACAAAGGTGAATGACGATGGAAACGCTAACAATTTCACTTGATGACGATCTGGCAATTGCTCTGAAAAAACTGACTAAAAAAACCAAACTTCCGCAGGAAGAACTTGTACGCAGAGCCATTGCAGAATACGTCGCACCACAAGACGATCCGTTGATTGGCCTGTTCGATTTGCACTATCCTGACCTGGCTGAGAAATCCGAAGAGATTTTGCGCGAAGCAATTACATCTCACAGCGGTTGGACAATAAAACAATGAGAGCGGTCGCTGATACGGGATTTGTCATTGCCCTGGTCAACCGTAGTGACAAATATCACCAACAAGTTGCCAGCGCCTATAAACAGCCAGGTGAAATCATTCTTCCACAAACCACCCTGGCTGAAATTGCCTATCTGCTTCAATCCCGCGCCGAATAATTAGCGGTCGTCAGATTTATAGAATTCTTGCCTTCCAGCAAGTTGAAAGTCTTGCCACTTACTGACGAAGATTTGCAATTGGCAGGCCGTATCTTGCGGCAATACGCCGGTAGCCGTATTGACTTTGTGGATGCGACCGTGATGGCGGTTGCCGAACGGCTGCAATTAGAAACCGTTTGCACTGTGGACCGGCGAGATTTCCAAATTTATAGACCTTCATTTGCGTCATACTTCACTTTGCTGCCTGAATAATTTCATAAAAGGAGAATCCGATGGCAACTTCTGTTTTTATTTCCAGCACATCCAGAGATTTAGCCGAGCATCGCACGGCCGTGCGCGAATCGCTGCTCCATGCGGGGTATCACCCCATTGACATGGCCGATTTTATGGCGCGGGCAGAGGGGGCCAGGGCCGCCTGTCTGGATGAAGTAGCGGAAGCTGACCTGTTTGTGGGCATCTATGCCTGGCGCTATGGTTTCATTCCCAAAGGCAGTAAAACCTCCATTACCCAGCAAGAATTTGACGAGGCGCGGCGTTTAGGCAAACCTTGTTTTTGTTTTGTGCTGGATGAAAAGTACGAGTGGCCGGCCGAATACAAAGAAGAGGGCAAGGGGGCCGAACTATTAGCCAAATTTAAGGCCAAAATTGACGCACAACTGGTGCGCACCACCTTTACCACGCCGGATAGTCTGGCCCGCAAGGTTCTCAGTTCCCTGGCGCGTTGGGAGAAGGAACAGCACAAATTAACGCTAGAAATAGCCACAGAATTACTGTCCGGTATCTCTACCATGGAGCAGGCGCAGCAACTGATCACCGATGTCTTTGAAGAACGGGGGATCGAATATGAGATAGACAAATATGGCGGCTATAACACGACATTTGGCACAACCACATTGACCGTTCAGGCGATCATGGATGACCAACTTGGCTTGATGATAGATTTTCGGGCAGACCTGGCTCTGGATGTTGATCTGGAGAAAACGCCAGCCGAGGTAGCCTTAAACTTGTTGGCCTATAACTGGACTTCGCCGATGGGCGCTTTTGCCATTCAAGCTGATAATGGCATTGTTTGGTACAGCTATAAATTACCGGCGGCGCTGCTGAATCCCGAAGCGGCGTTCATGTGCATGAGCTATGTAGCCACCATTGCGGATAGTCTGGATGAGCAAGTAGCTGAAATGTTCCCGACCCGCCCGCGACGGCGCAGCCGGCTGTAACATTGACGGCCCATGAAGATTTTCTACCTGGAAATGCTTTCCCCGGAGATGTTACGGCCGAAGCATACAGATGATCTTGAGTTTCGGGTATTGGAAACGGCCGTGCCCCAACCCACCTTCAATAAATACCTCTACACCCTGGTTGGCCAGCAGTGGCAGTGGTTTGATAAGGCGGGCTGGACGGACGAAGAGTGGCGTGACCACGTGCTGGCAGGCAATGTGCGCACCTGGGTGGCCTACAAAGGGGGCACGCCCGCCGGCTATTTTGAACTGCAACAGATGGGACACGGCCGTGTGGAAATCCTCTACTTTGGCCTGGCCCCGGACTTTATCGGGCAGGGCTATGGCGGCCCGCTGCTCACCGAAGCCATCCGCCAGGCGTGGGCCTGGGACGCAGAACGGGTGACGGTGCAAACCTGCACCCTGGATCACCCCGGCGCCTTAGCCAACTACCAGGCGCGGGGCTTTACGATTTATGACGAGGTGGAGAAGTAGGGTCGTAAGCCGTAAAACGTAAACTGTGATTTGAAAGAGACGGCAGTGCGAGGGTACGGCCGTCTTCTATCTTTTATAATCGGCAAAAAATGATGTAACAGTAGAAGCGTTCAGACTTGACAAGTTTATTACCAGAGGCAGTTGCCGCAATTCAGGCGCAAAAACTTGTCAAGTCTCCAGAGGAACTGAACGGTTACCCTTTTGGCATTGAATTGTCAACAGGACTTACTGAATTCATTGTAGCGGCATCAAAGATGAACATTTCAGAGAAATGAGACGAGGCTGGAAGTTGACCGAATCGCCAATCTCTAGTCTCGCAGGGGCACAGGACGGTTGAATTCGTGGGGCGCACGGCCGTTAAACCGGGCAACCAACGCAGCGGCCACATTCGGCGGCACCATGCTGGTCACATCCCCACCCAACGAGGCAATCTCCCGCACCGTCGTACCGCTAAGGAAGGTGTGTTCCTCGTCCGTAATCAGGCTCACCGTCTCAATTTCGGGGGCCAGCCGCTTGTTCGCCAGCGCCAGCCGAAACTCAAACTCAAAGTCCGAAAAGACGCGCAGCCCGCGCACAAACACCTCCGCCCCCACCTGCCGCGCAAAATCCACCGTCAGCCCCGTAAACGGCTCCACCCGGATGTTGTCCAAGACGCCCAGCGCCGTTTTAATCATCTCCACCCGCTCTTCCACCGAAAAGAGCAGCGACTTGGTGGGCATGTTGTGGTCATACACGGCCACCACCAACTCATCAAAAATAGCCGCCGCCCGCTTCATCAGGTCAATATGGCCGTAATGCACCGGGTCAAAAGTGCCAGGGTATAAAGCGCGCTTGGTTTTCATGGGTGTGGGTTCCCTCTCAAGTGAGACGCACTTTGAAAGTGCGTCTCACTTAGCTAACTAATATCCGTCGCATCCTCCCAGAATCGGGCAATGCGTTCTTTGAGCAAGGCGTGTTCCGGTTTTTCTAATTGCGGGTCATCGGCAAAAATGGCGCGGGCTTCTTGCTGCGCTTTTTGCAGCATTTCCATGTCCAGCAGCGAGGCCAGCTTCAGTTCCGGCAGGCCACTTTGCCGCCGGCCGAAAAATTCCCCCGGCCCGCGCAGTTCCAAATCTTTCTCGGCCAGCACAAAACCATCATTGCTCTGTTCCAAGGCGGCGAGGCGTTCGCCTGCACCGTTGGCTTCGCTGTCGGAGATGAGCAGGCAGTACGATTGGTATTCACCGCGCCCCACCCGGCCGCGAAACTGGTGTAACTGCGCCAGCCCAAACCGGTTAGCCCCTTCAATAAGCATCACCGTGGCATTGGGCACATCCACGCCCACTTCAATGACCGACGTGGAGACCAGGATGTCCAGTTCACCCTCTTTGAAGGCACGCATCACCGCTTCTTTGTCGGCGGCGGGCAAACGGCCGTGAACCAATCCCACCCTTAAATCCGGGAACACCTGCTCATCCAGCCGCTTGTGGTCGTCCACGGCTGCGGGTGCATCCAGCTTGTCTGACTCTTCCACCAGCGGGTAAATGATAAATGCCTGCCGCCCCGCCTTCACCTCTTTGCGGATGAAGGCGTAAGCCCGTTCCCGGTCCCGCCCAGGCAGCCAGCGTGTCTTAATTTCCTGGCGGCCCGGCGGCATCTCGTCCAGAATGGACACATCCAGATCGCCATAGAGCGACAGCGCCAACGTGCGCGGGATAGGCGTGGCCGACATGGAAAGCAGGTGCGGGTTGTATTTTTCGCCCTGGTTGCTGCCCTTGTCGCGCAACGCCTGCCGCTGATCCACACCAAAACGGTGCTGCTCGTCAATGACCGCCAGCGCCAGGCTGTGAAACTGCACCTGCTCTTGAATCAGGGCATGGGTGCCAATAGCGACGTGGATGGAACCATCGGCTAGCCCATTCAGGATTTGCTCGCGGGCGGTGGCGGGTGTACTGCCGGTTAGCAAGCCGGTGGTGATGCCCAATGGGGTGAGCAACCGGCTCAATCCCTGGTAATGCTGTTCGGCCAGGATTTCGGTGGGGGCCATGAGGGCGGCCTGATGTCCCGCGCGAACGGCCGTGAACATCGCCGCCGCCGCCACCACCGTTTTGCCCGCACCCACGTCCCCTTGCAGCAGCCGGTTCATGGGTATGCCAGAAGCCATGTCCGCCACAATCTCGCCAATTACCCGCTGCTGCGCCCCGGTCAGTGCAAAGGGTAGCCCCTCCCGGAAAGGAGTGAGTACGGATTCATCCGTCTCAATCCGAATGCCCGGCTGTGACTGCCACTCACGGCGGCTGCCAGCCATGCCCAGTTGCAGCAGAAACAGTTCGTCAAAAATGAGGCGGCGACGGCCGTTGTGCAGCTCTTGTTGGCTATCCGGGAAATGGGTCTGCTCCAGGGCCACCGGCAGCAAATCCAGGTTTTGCCGCTGGCGCACACTGTTGGGTAGGGGATCAGGCACACGGGACGCCCACTGTTCAACGGCCGTGCGCATAATCTCACGCATCTTGTTGCCGTTCAACCCCTTGGTCAGCGGGTAAACGGGCACGATCCGCCGCGTTTTCAGCGGCTCCAGTTCCAGCAATTCCCAATCCGGTGAGGTGAACACCAGCCGCCCCAAAAACTGATCCACCGTGCCGCTGAGGACGATCTGTGTGCCCGCCTTGAGCGATTCGGTCAGCCAGGGCTGGTTGAACCAGGTGGCCTGAATGTTGCCCGTGCCATCGCTGATGGTACTTTGCACAATGACCCGGTTGCCGGTGCGCCGGGCGCGCGTCTCCCAAATGGTGCCGATGACCGTCACGGCCTCGCCATATTGCAACCGGTTAATCGGCTTCATCAAAGTATAGTCGTCATAGCGGCGGGGGAAGGTGTAGAGCAGTTCCCAGATGGTGGCTGCGCCCAGTTTGCCCAACTGCTCGGCAATTTTGGGACCAACCCCTTTGAGGGCGGAGACGGGTTGGGACAATCCTTCGGGGTCTGGTTCCACCTGTTTGAAGGCGCGTTTGGGACGGGGCGACTCTTCCGGTTCAAGCGGCGGGGGTGGCTCGTCTGGTTCTGGTTGGGTAATCGGTGATGCGTGATGCGTGATGCGTGATGCGTGATCGGACTTCGGAGTTCGGACTTCGGCTTTAGGCCGTTTTTCGTCCTTTGGCTTTTGTCCCTTGTCACCGGCTTTACCTACCCGTTCTTCGCGGCGCTGTAGCTGCGCCGTCAGGTCGGCGATGGCTTTGGCGCGGGCTTCCGGGCCGGGCAGCCGGTCATATCCGGACAGCACGTCGGCAATCTGTTCCACCAGGGCGGCGTCGAGTTCGTCGCCGGCCTCGTCACGCGCCTGCCCCACCCAAAAGGTAGCAAACTGACGAATACCGCCGACGACGGCCGTGTTTTTGTACCCCTGTTTCGCTTCTAAGTCTAAAACTCGTTGTAAACGATTAAATGATCGAGACATGTAATTTAAGCCGCATCCTTCTTTTGCCCGCGCTTGATTTCTGCAATCACTTCATCTAGCGTTAAATGACCAAACAATTTTTCTCGTTCTTCCGTGTAATCACCAAATCCGGTAGAAAATTGGTTTAAGAAACGCACCGTGTTTACAATGCCAATTTCCCGGTATAGCACCTGTAGTGCATCCTGCGTAATTTCAGCCAGAGGTTTTGTTTCCAGCATCATGATTCAAGCTCCTCAACTAATTCTATGGGCGTAAGGACAACTACTTTCAAATTGCTAATTGTTTTTGCCTTTTTCAAAAGTTGTGTATCAACGGTACAGAAATAATCAGCTTCCGCCCCTTCAGCACAGGCCAAATGTAAAGCATCCAACGTCTTCACACCAAACTGAGTAAACTGCCTGGCACGATTTTCCACATCATCGTTCAAACTTATATGTCGGTTGGCTTTGGACAGCACTTCTAAAGCATATTGTTGACGAGTAAGCGTAGGGTTGCGATTTGTCTCATACAATAGGGCATCTGACGATATGATCTCTACTGCACCTGCTTCAAAAAGAGACAAAATGCCTAAGACAGCTTCTGCTTCCAAGGCGATGCGAATTTGGGTTTTGCTGTCTAACGGCCGTTGTATAACACAAGTATCCAGATAAATCTTCATTTAGTCGTTCGCCTTTGAAACAATCGTGCAAAAGTCAACCGCCCCTTTAGTGTAGCTTTGGAAAGGGAAGAACGCTACTGGCACGGCCGTACCTGGCTGTGGCACGGTGTGCCCACCGTGCTACCTCGACGTTACCTTGAATAATCATTTTTGCGTTCGTAACTCATGCGTTTGCCACCGCTTGCTTGAGAATCGTCCGGAATTTTTGGGCGGCCAGCTCCTGGCCCAGCCCGATAAAACTGCTGGCAGGAGTGGTGGCATTTGTGAATAGGCCGGTGATGTTGAGGCCGCTGTCCGGTACAAGCCTGTAGAGTTCTGATTTTTCGTAATCCTGCACCTGCACATCCCGTAATCTGGCGGAAAGGACGCCCGGCGTTTCATTGTCTTTCGCGGCGGCCCAAATCAGATAGGTTGGGGTGACGAGTACGGCCGTGTGAACCACCTCTGTCTTGCGCCCAAACAGCCCCTTTTTTGACCGGGTAGACACCGTTTCACAACATTTCACTACCGTACATTTTTAATGTGATGCCTGCGGCATAGAGAAAGCCACAGGAATTTCCATGGATTCATTAAGAAAATGCTCCAACAAGTCAAGACCCAATTGAAACAGGCTCAAGTCGCACCGGTCTGGA